>JASHOH010000034.1 GCA_030041215.1 Candidatus Sulfotelmatobacter sp.
GCGCAAGCACCCGGATTCGTTGAGGAGTATCTGCAGTATGGCAACCACAGTACACGAACCGCCACAAATCGATCTCGAAAAATTGCCCAGTCATGGCTCCGGCAATGGCGGCTGGCGAAATCTCGTTCCCGCCGAAGGCGATCTTCGCAAGGTGAAGGACTACTCTCCTCCTCCGGCCAGCACTGGTATCTGGGTGGGCTTGGCGGGAATCACGATGACCTTCGCCGCCTTCACCAGTGCCCTGATTGTTCGTCAGGGAGCCGCGCACGACTGGCAGCACATCATCCTGCCTCCGGTTCTTTACCTGAACACTCTGATCATCATCGCGAGCAGCGTCACACTCGAAGTTTCGCGGCACCGCGTGGCTGCGTTTATGGGTGGGACACGCCGAGACGCCGAAACTCCGGCCCGGTGGCTTTACCTGACGCTTTTCCTCGGCCTGCTGTTCGTTGCCGGTCAAACGTTCGCCTGGATGCAGCTCCGGTCGCAAGGTTTCAAGCTGGCAACCAACATCAGCTATTCGTTTTTCTATGTCCTGACCGTGGCGCATGCTCTGCACCTGACCGGGGGGCTGGGCGGAATGGTTCGAGTGATAAGCAAGTTCAATCGGCAGGTTTTGAGGCGCAGTACTCTGGATGCGACTTCGCGCTACTGGCATTTCATGGGCGTGCTGTGGCTGTATCTGCTGCTTTTGCTTTGGATGAAGGTCTAAACACTCTGACTCGGGAGGCAACGTGAGCCAAGCGGATCTTTCCATTCACGCGCAGGTGTCGCGAGAACACGCGACCGCAGTAATGACGGAGCCTGCATTCTCAGTTCCGGCCAAGAAGATGGCGATGTGGCTGTTCATTATTGCAGACAGCGCCACTTTCGCCGGTTGTCTGGTGGCCTACGGATTCACCCGGAATGGCACACCGAACTGGCCGCGGCCCTTTCACAGCATCACCAACGTTGCCATCATGACGTTCATCCTGTTGACCAGCAGCTTGACCATGCTTTTTGCCGTACGCTCGGCCGATGAGGGCGAAAAACCGAAAGCCTTCCGTTGGATGATGATTACCGCTGTTCTGGGCCTTATCTTCGCGATCCTGCACATTCGCGAGTGGATCGAGCTTATCGACGGCGGCACCACGTTGTTTCATAATCCCTGGGGCACGCCGCTGTTCGGCGCGTGTTTTTTCAGCGTTACCGGCCTGCACCTGCTGCACGTAACCTGCGGCGTTGTCGCCTTGATTGCCGTTGGGCTGCGCTACATGGGTGGCCGCTACAACGCCGATGATCTGGAGGTGACCGGCCTGTATTGGCACTTCGTCGATCTGGTCTGGATGTTCGTTGTGCCCCTGATGTATTTGTTGAACTTATCTCACTGAGGCTGGAAAGAGGCAGGGCAACTACTATGGCGACTGACACAAAGACTGGCGGAATCGGCAAGGACGTGATCGTTTACATCGTGCTGCTGGCGTTGGCGGCCATCCAGTTCGTGATTGCCTATCAGAACATCACTCCTTCACAGATGTTCGTACGCATGTTGATTGTGGCCATCATCGAAGCCGCTCTTGCGCTTCTGTTCTTCATGCATCTGGCCGACAATCGCGGACTGCGCTGGTTCGTTTTGGTCTTTACCGTGGCGGTGATTCTGGGATTGCAATATGGCTGGACGGACGCCTTCCGCCTGTCCGGTGGAGTGCCTTGGTCTCACTGAAAAAGTGGTTTATCGAAATGAAGTTTTCGAAGTCAATCTGGATTTTGCTGGCCCTGCTCCTGGCGATTGCCGTTCTAGCCCCGTCGCCGGCATTTGCCCAAAGCTGCGCCCTCTGTTACACACAGGCAGCCTCATCCGGCTCGCGCATGATCCAGGCCTTAAAGAGCGGCATCCTCATCCTGATCGCTCCCCCCACCCTCATGAGCGTGGGTCTGATCTTCGTCTGCTATCGCAAACGCAATCAGACGCGCATCGAAAACAGCCAGCCGTCATTAGGCGAATGGAACGAAGAAAAATCGGCCGAATACAAGTTCCGCAGAGAGTGGTAAAATTCGCCATTTTCTAATGAGGCTCACTTCTTGTAAACCACCCCGCCCTTCATCACAAAAGAAACATTCTGCACCGCACTAATGTCCTGCAGCGGATCACCTGCCACAGCGATAACGTCCGCAAAATAACCCGGCTCGAGCGCTCCAATCTGCCCCTCCCAACCCAGCAGCTTCGCGCCATTGATCAGATCAGCCTGCAATGCTGCCAGCGGCGACATTCCGTAATTCACCATCAGCACCAGTTCCCGCGCCTGCGTGCGGTGCGGAAACGGCCCCACATCGGAGCCGACTGCCATGGGAACTCCCGCCGCAACCTGCTTTTTGAAATCCTGAATTTTCAAATCGAGCATCTCGTGCTCTCGCGCGGCTTGCGCAGCCGTGGATGCATGCTCAGCGAAATATTCGAAGATAGTAAAGGTGGGAACGGCGAAAATCTGCTTTTCGCGCATCAGCCGCATGGTCTCATCGCCAAGCTGGTTGGCATGGTCGATGGAAGCCACTCCCGCCCGTGCAGCGAAAAGCGTACCCGGCTCTCCAGTGGCGTGTACTGCAACGCGTTTCCCCACACGCGCCGCCTCGTCGACCGCGGCCTTAAGCTGAACCTCAGTATATTGATAAATCGTAGTGAACTTGCCATCGCGCACGCGGTCCGGACCGGTCTCATAAATCTTGGTGAAGTCGGCACCTTCTTTGTATTGCTCGCGCATGACCGCAATCAGCTCATCTGCGGTATTGGCGTAGTCGGCATTTGGCAGTACATGCTGTGCCGGGTTGTAACCGATGGCGTCTTCATGGCCCCCGAGGATGTTGATGGCATTTCCGCTAATACGCAGCCTCGGGCCGGGAACCTGCCCGCTGTCAATAGCATTGCGCACCGCCGTGTCGGCCGGTCCCGCGCCTTCCGTCCCCATGTCGCGCTCGGCCGTAAAACCGGCCATCAAGTCGTCGCGTGCGGCCAGCACAGCCATAATTGTGCGCTGGGGCACGGACTCCTGCACTGT
>JASHOH010000035.1 GCA_030041215.1 Candidatus Sulfotelmatobacter sp.
CCTCTGCTGTGCCGCTCAAGATAACAACGCCTTTTCCACGCGGAGACGCTGGCACGAAAAGCTATGCAGGGACAATGAGGTGAATGACGCCATTCCGCACAAGGTAAATTCCGAGCAGGACATTGACGATTTGCTCACCACCATTCGCACCCAGGGCCTTGACGTGGTTGAAGGGGAGGCGCTGCTGCCTCATGCGGCTATGGAGCAAAGGCTTGAGGAGGCGGTAGAGGACATCGACCTCAACCCATTGCCTGGCGCCCCGGAGGCGGACAACGACCCAGTGCGTGTTTACCTGCGCGAGATGGGTGCCTCGCCTCTGCTCACTCGCGAAGGGGAGGTGGACCTTGCCAAGCGCATCGAGTGCGGACAACTCCGCACGTTGAAGGCCCTCTCACGCTCACCCATTGTGATGCGCGAGGTTTTGGCGATGGGCGCAGATTTGAAACGCGAGCGGCGGTCCATTAAAGAAATAGTCGTCTTCAATGAGGAAGAACTCAGCGAGGAGATTCTCCGGGACCGTGTCAAAGAGGTTACGCGCCGCATCGATCAGGTGCACAAGCATTACAGAACAGCCCTTCGGCTGGCAGCACAGATGGCGGCCGTCCAGGCAGATAAGAAGGCACGCGAATACCGTCGCTGCCGGGGCCGACTGAGTCGCGAGATTGTTCGGATTTCGCTCATCATTCGCAACCTAGGTCTTACCAATTCCGAGCGCAAGCGCCTGGGAAACCGGGTAAATAAAACCGTCGAAATCATGCGCTCGCTAGACCGAGAGATCAGTAACTTGGAAAAGAAGATTAGCAGTACACGCAATGAGGAACTTAAGAAGACTTACCGTACCACACAGCGGAGGCATCGTGCCGACATAAGACGATTGGAAAACGATGCCGGCATGACGTTTCCGGAGCTGCAGCGTACGCAGCGTGAAATCATCAAGGGAGAGATGGAGGCGGAGCACGCAAAGCACGAGCTTATCGAAGCCAACCTGCGCCTCGTGGTATCGATCGCTAAGAAGTATGGCAACCGCGGGCTTCAGTTCCTCGACTTGATCCAGGAGGGAAACGTCGGCCTCATGAAGGCAGTGGACAAGTTCGACTATCGTCGCGGCTACAAATTTTCTACCTATGCCACGTGGTGGATTCGACAGGCTGTTAGCCGAGCCCTCGCTGATCAGGCGCGCACGATCCGCCTTCCGGTGCACATGATTGAGATTGTCAACAAGCTGGTTCGTATCTCGCGGCAACTGGTCCAGACGCTAGGCCGCGAACCTACAGCGGCGGAGATTGCCCGGCAGATGGACATTCCCGAGGCCAAGGTGCGCAAGGTGCGCAAGATCATGCGGGTGCCGGTCTCGCTGGAGACGCCTATTGGCGAGGAGGGGGACTCACACCTCAGCGATCTCATCGAAGATCAGGCTGGAATTTCGCCCGCCGACGCGGTTATGAGCACGAATGTGCAAGAGCGGACCGCTCACGTGCTGCGTACTCTCAGTCCGAGGGAAGAGAAAATCATACGTATGCGGTTTGGCATGGACGATGGCTCCGAGCACACACTGGAGGAGGTCGGTCGAGCGTTCTCCGTCACCCGCGAACGCATTCGTCAGATTGAAGCCAAGGCGCTGCGCAAGCTGCGCCATCCCTCGCGCTCCCAAAAACTCAAGTCATTGTTCGATGACGTCCGCGAATAAGCGAACCGGGAAGCCACAACCAAACCCTCATGCGGCAGGCAGACAGGGACTATCTTGGCCTAGGATGCAGCGCTTGCCGCGTAGCTTGCAGTGTGTTGATGAGCGACTCCTTGGGGAGTTTTTGGATGATCGGTTCAATAGCCCATCCCAGTCCGACCGGCACGTTACGCGTCAGCGATATGGCTCGACACTCGATGACTACACCGGCATCACGCTGCTCGAATCGCCAATAGGAATACAGGCGCCATAGGAAACCGTAACCGGTATCAGGCTGTAAGACTCGCTCGTCCCGGCCTCCGGCATTTTCCACTTCTGCTATGCGCGTCGTGTACGAGTGGCACGCCCAGCGCATTGGGCCCACGGGGCGGTAATGCACTTCATGATCCGTATCGAGGACCACAGTAATGATTTTCTTCTTCAGAAGCCGCAGATAGATTTGGAAATCGTCATCGTGGCGACTGATAAGCTTCGAGTCTAAGACCTCAGGTTTATAGATGTTTTTGTGGTTATCGTAATCCTGGATCACCGCAAATGTTTCTTGAATCGTCGATTCAGGAATGAATGCGGCAGCGATCCAGTCGTGGATCAAACCGCTCGGCACTTTGACCGGCCCTCGGCCAGACCAGAATTGTGCTACGACTTGCCCTGTACGGACCTGCTGGGCTCGTTCTGAGTTGAAGTCAGACCAAAGAAATGACCCGCTCTCGTGCAGCATCTGGTTCGCTTCCGTTTCGGCGTGATGAATATAGGCATCGAACGCTTCAAGGGTTTGCGGATTCAACTGCACCGGCTTTGCGCTTTGCGCCATATCTCAGGTCGAGAATCCCGGCACCCTCCCAAAACGTGAACAACTAAAGACTAATCTTCATTGTGCAATTCCGCGGGCTCACGTACAGTAAGGCAGCCTTCAATGAGAAGAACGAAGAACACACCCAGACTTGGCAGTTCCCCGATTCGTACGCAGGAGTACAGGGAAGCCGACCTCCCCATCTTGAGCGAGGTGCTCTTTCCGGCCGAACTGGTTTTGTTGCATGCCGCACCTTTGTATTACGGTTTAGGAATACCGCATGGCGACAATTCGGCCGTCGTTCTCATCCCTGCTTTTCTGTGCCCCGACGCTTATTTGGCCCCGTTACATCAATGGTTGGCGCGAATTGGGTACAGACCCTTCTTTTCAGGTATCGGCTTTAATACGGAGTGTCCGAACCTCCTGATCAGGCGACAACTGAATGAGACCATTGAGAAAGCGCTTGCCAAATCCGGACGCAGGGTCCATCTGATCGGCCACAGCCTTGGAGGCATCATCGCCCGTGCGATTGCATCCCAGCGGTCGGCGGACATTGCTTCCGTCATCACATTGGGGGCACCGTTCCGGGGAACGGTCGCCCATTCCAGCATCTTGCGCGCAGCCAAGATGGTTCGACGCCGCATCCTGGTAAAGCATGGCAGCGAGGTGCTTCCAGAATGCTATACCGGGCATTGCACATGTGACTTTCTGGATTCTTTGCGGCACTCACTGCCCGATGAGGTAGCAGAAACCGCGATCTACAGCGAGGGCGACGGAGTTGTTGATTGGCGGTACTGCAAAACAGATCGCCCTGAAGCGGACTTTTCAGTCTCAGGAACACATGTCGGACTTGTTTTTAATGCCTCCGTCTATGGAATCATTGCCGAGCGTCTGGCTCGAGCAAGCTTCAAGCGATGAAGCGAACGGCAGGCGTTGAGCGTTCGTAATGGCAACCACCTCCGACGCGACTATCGCTTGATGTCCGGAGGGATGCCCGAGGACTTCGTTTCCTGCATCGCTTTGGATTCCCGTACTTCCAGTTCCTTTTGGCGGTGTTGAGTAGCCTCCACGGGATCCGTTCCTGGCATCAGATCGGTTTTTTCAAGGAAGTAGCGCCATCCCTCATGCTGATCTGAGGAATCTTGCGAATCTTCAAACTTCTTCAATTCTGATTCTGCGTAATGCCTGCCCTTGACCACAGCAAGCACTCCGGCGGACCGGTACGTCCGAATGTTATGCCGGATTATGGCGTAGGAAGATGTGAGGTCGTCGCGTGTCAGAAAGAGTCCCTTCGGAGACCAGACGCCATCGAGAAACTGCGAAAAGGCGATCTCCGCGGAATCACCTTTTCGCACGAATCCGCCTAGAGCGGCTTCACGTTTTCAGCTTGCCAGCCCTTGGGGCCCTTGGTCACGTCGAACTGCACGGTTTGCCCTTCCTGAAGGCTTTTGAACCCGCCCGCCTGGATTGCCGAGAAGTGCACAAAAACGTCTTCGCCACTCTGGCGGCTGATGAAGCCGTAGCCTTTGGCGTCGTTGAACCACTTTACTGTTCCTTGTTCTGCCATATTGATACTCGGGTTCCTTTTAATTGATTTACGCTGGAGAGATTCGGAGGTACTTAAGGCAGGTTACTGGCTTGTTGGGCGAGAGCTGCTCACGACCGATTCGGTCTAACGCACTCATTATCCTACGCGCCAGATGCACAACTCGCAAGCACGAGTCAATCCGCAGTGTGCAATCGTCATGATTTCGTGGGCTTTGATGTTCCGCGAGATATTAGATCTTCCAGTTCAGCGCGCCTCTCCATCAGGCGAGAAGCTTGCTCGATCAGGTGGGTGGCAGTCGAACGTAACTTGTCGACTTCGGCACGCAACTCTTCCGACGCTGGTTTGGTCTGCGCCATTGTGCTCATCATGCCACAGGGGCCCACAAAGATGAAGGTCCATAACCGTCAAAAGCGAACATCGTCATCTGAAATCAGCCGCGCTCCTGTGACGTTAACACGGCCGAATCCGAGACGCGATATAATATCAGTACTTAACCTCGAAGACACGCCAAAGCACCTTGCGCCCTTCGCGATTGAGAGATCGAGAGGCGTGCTCCTTACATCAGCTGTTTCTGTCCGCGGCATTCCACCCTGCGTTTAATTGGGTCCGCGCGATCGACCATAGATCGTGCTGGTTCACAGCTGGCTAACCCTCTTCACATTAGGAGTTCACCATGTCCGCTCGGGACGGCGACAAGTCCAGATTTAACCGGGAACGCAAGCAGAAGATCGCTAACGGAAGCGTACGCAGGAACTACTGCAGCGCGCAGCAAAGGAACGCAAGCCAGCGGATACCACAGTCCGCGCGCAGCCACGGTCGGTGTCAGCATGAATAGTCCGCTGCCAGCTTTACCGGTCTCTGCGCCAGTTCCCGATGCAGTCAAAAAGAAACGAGTGCTGCTGATCGATACTTCGGACGCGAAGCGCGATTTGCGCGCTGAAGTCATGCGGAAGCTCGGGATCGACGTCGATAGCGCCGCTGACATCGTAGAAGCCCGCGTATGGTGGAGACCCGCGCTGTACGACCTCGTGTTGATCAGTATGGAAAAGGGACGGGGCCAACGCGACAAGTTCTGTGATGACGTTAGAAGCGCGACTCCACCGCAGCAGTTGGCCTTCCTGGTTGGACAGCCAGAATATCTCACGGATTCTCCTAGCGAAGATCAAGAATTGGCAATGGAGAGCGGTGACGAGCAGGCCGCTATCGGCGATGCGAAGGGCAGTTTTCCTGTCGATCCGGGAGATACGACTCAGCGCTGGGGCATTCTGGAGGCCTCACGACAAATCTCGGCAGTCCGCTCCGCGTCCATCGCGCGTACCCAAGCGATGCGCGCCCTGCCTCCTCCGCCGCGAGATTTCGAAGGACGACCAGCGAAACCAACTGCTACACCGACCAGCCTAGATGATCTATTGAAAGAGGAATTGCGATGAAGAACCTTTACGTTGGGAATCTGCCTCACAGCACAACAGAAGCCGAGTTGCGAAATCTTTTCGAGGCACACGGGGCCGTGGAAAAAATCACACTGGTGACCGACCGAGATACTGGCCGTTCTCGTGGGTTCGGGTTCGTAGAAATGACCAATGCCAGTGAAGCCGACAAGGCTATCGCGACGCTCAATGGGACCGATCTAGGTGGACGCACGTTGACCATCAACGAGGCCAAACCTAAAGCAGAGCGTCCTCGGGGCGGAGGCCATCGTTTTGGTGGTGGAGGCGGTCGTGGCCGAGACGACTATCGCGGCCATCCACGGCAGCCGCGCGAACCGCGCTGGTAGCTTTTTCGAATGCACAAAGTAGGTCCGGTCAGGCTGCCAAATGCCTGTCGGCGATGAACAAAGAGACGTTAGGGGATACGTATGCCAAGAGGCCGTTCGACATTCACAAAACGCCAAAAGGAACACACGCGGCAACAGAGACAACGGGATAAAGCAGAGCGCAGGAATCAGCGTAAACAAGAGGAGGCTGTTTCAGGCAGTGTCGACGAGATGGCCGAATTGCGCAAACATGCTGCAGAGCAGGCTGCGCTATTCAATCTCGGCGCAGAGGACGCTGGCGCTGCGGAGGAGTCCACCGGTGACCACCCCCTCAAGTAGCGCGTATCTGCAGGTTTGCGAGGGCTTAGAGCCTTGGCAACCCATTGACTGTACGGAACGTTCGGCTATAAGAGATCCGCATCGCGGTAATTGTTTGGAGGGAGGGTAAGCGTGGCAGAAATTCGATTGCAAGAGGGCGAATCCTTAGAGAATGCTCTCCGTAGATTCAAACGTAAGGTTCAGTCGGAAGACATCATTAAAGAGGTGAAGCGCCACTCGTACTACCTGAAGCCTGGCGAGAAACGGCGGGTGAAAAGCGCCTTGGCGCGAAAACGCGCACGCAAAAAGATTCGAAGGGAAGGCTCCTCTGGGACGGACACGCGTCGGAGTGACAAATAATTCCAGGGAATAACCTGACGCTTGCAAGTTGCCGGAGCTTGACGCCCCGGCAACAAGACGTGGCGACTCTACACGAATACCTCTCCCGGCAAAGCGGTCAGAGTTCGCGAGGCTAGCGTGTTTTGAATCATTCGCGTCGGTGGCTCCGCCGCCGTGTCAGTCTGCAGGCGTTCCATCTTTAACTTGAGAGCCCGTTCGATCTGGCGCAGTTCCAGCACCTCGGCTCCTGCCGCCAAGGTCGAGGCGCGCCCTTGGAGCCCTGCTCTACCAGTCCTGCCGACTCGATGGATAAAGTCCTCCGCCATTTTTGGCACATCGTAGTTGATGACATGGGCTACGTCATCTACGTGTAGGCCGCGCGATGCGATATCGGTTGCCACTAGCACTTGGAAACGGCCTTCCTGAAAGCCGCTCAGAGCCCCGTTACGCTGCGATTGCGAGCGATCACCATGAATCATGGCGGCGGCAAAGCCGTCACGTAGAAGTTCCTTCGCCAGTCGCTCCGTGCCTCGCTTGGTGCGTGTGAAGATCAAAGTCTGGCCCTTTTCGGCATAGAGCAGTTGACGGAGAACGTCGAGTTTCTCTCCCGGTCGCACTTCGTATGCCTTAAGTTGCACGCTTTCGGCGGGCTTGAGCACCGAGCCCAAAGCGACCCGAACCGGATCTCGCATGTACTCGTTTACCAGGCTCGCAACGGATTGCTCCATCGTGGCCGAAAAACACAGCGTCTGGCGCTGCTTAGGAAGCGTCGACAAAATTCGCCGGATTGCCGGTAGGAATCCCATGTCAAGCATGCGGTCGGCTTCGTCCAGTACGAGTATTTTGACTTGGCGCAAATCAGCGAACTTGCGGGTCATGAGATCTTGCAATCGTCCGGGAGTGGCGATTACCAATCCCGACCCACCCCGCAGACTTTGGATTTGCTCCTTCTCGGAGACGCCACCGATGATGAGCGCAGCCTTAGGCATGGTTTTCGTGCGCAGTTGCTCGTATTGGTCGTGAACCTGCATCGCGAGTTCCCGCGTTGGCAGCAACACGAGAGCGACCGTGTGACGCGCTGGCTCCTGGTTCAGGGTCTCAATGACGGGAATGAGAAATGCCAGTGTCTTGCCAGTGCCCGTCTGGGCAGTTCCGATAACGTCGCGGCCTCCGAGAGCTGGCGGAATCGCACGTTCTTGAATGGGTGTGAGGTTAATGAATTGAGCTGCCGCTAGTTTCCGCTGTAGCGCAGAATACAGGGACAGTTCCGAAAATGTTGTCATTCGACTTTGTTTCTTTCTTGAGGGGTTAGTTGTCGCGCACACTCAGACACACGTCTAGAGCCGCGAAGACCCCTCACATTTGTTTTTGGATTTCACGCAAATAAACGGCGGGCAAGAAAGGCGGAGATGAATCTGGTCTAAGAAGTGACCACCGCGTGACGAGCAAACCGTGGCAATAGCGTTGAAATTATTGTAACAGAAAACACCCAGTTTTCCGTTGAGCAAGCCAACATACGAAGTCCTCAAAGCCGTCTGCAGTGAAGTTCACGCGTTAGCAAAACCCGTACCGCCGCCCCCACTCAACGTCCCGGCAAGTTGTTGATTCTTCGTGTGACGGATTTTGGCCGATTCCATTAGCGAAACCGATGATTT
>JASHOH010000036.1 GCA_030041215.1 Candidatus Sulfotelmatobacter sp.
TTCCTCGCCGCGCTTGTATCCAAGCTTGAGAAACGCTTCGCCATCTAGATTGGTGACCAGATTGCCGAAGGGGCCATCGGTAGCGATCACCTCGGCTGTAACTCCGTGCTGGTCCCAAGTGGGCGCTTTCAGATCAAGCCGTACCAGCGATGCCACACGCATTTCCGGGCCGACCTTCGTCCAGTCCTCGCCGCGCGCCACGTGCGCGCCAACCGGCGAGAAAATATCGCGCCCATGAAAAGTCGACGACAGCTTTGTTCCGATCATCCAGTCGGCGTTCGTGATCTCATGCACACCCTCGATGCCATCTCTCTGCTCGACCAGCGTGAGCAGGCCGTTATCTGGCAGCACGAAATATTGGCCGCGCTTCGACTTGGCGACAACGGCTTTTCTCGTGCTGCCCACGGTCGGGTCGATGACCACCACAAAAACCGTTCCCGCGGGATAGTAAGGCGTTGCGCCGTAAAGAAAGCGTGCTCCGTCAAGAATGGAAAAAGGTGTGACCTGGTGCGTGAGATCGACGATGCGAACATCCGGCATGATCGAGTACATCACGCCGCGGCAAATCGCGACGGAATCATCGACCACGCCGAAGTCGGTCATGAAAACAATGGTTTGCGGATATTTAGCGGTCTGCGCATCCGAGGATGGAGCGAGCACGGCGCTGCATAGCAGCACAGAAAATAGCAATGCGAATACAACAGCCGCACGCTTCATGCGTTCTTCGAAGCCTACAGTCATGTAAGTTCCCTCAGTTTCTAATTAGCCGATTTCAAAATTACCAAATTATCAAATTTCCGCGATCTATAATGCTTTTGTCCATTCACTCAATCGATTGCAAGG
This sequence comes from Candidatus Sulfotelmatobacter sp., assembly GCA_030041215.1. GTDB lineage: Bacteria > Acidobacteriota > Terriglobia > Terriglobales > Acidobacteriaceae > Sulfotelmatobacter. The sequence continues at coordinate 844 of JASHOH010000036.1, forward strand.
AGAGCTTTTATGCCCGGCGTCATCCCCGATAAATATCGCGATCTTTTCCAGAAGCGGGCCTTCGCCGCTCTCGGAACGTTAATGCCCGATGGCAGCCCGCAAGTCACGCCCGTGTGGTGCGACTTCAACGGCGAGTACGTCATCTTCAACTCAGCCAAAGGTCGGCAAAAAGACAAGAACGTGCGTCGCGACCCGCGTGTCGCCATGGCGCTCATGGATCCGGACAACCCCTACCGCTATCTGGAAATCCGCGGGCGCGTGGCCGAGATCACCGAAGAGGGAGCCAACGAGCACATCAACAAAATGGCCAAGAAATATCTGGGAGTCGATAAGTACCCCTACGCCCAGCCCGGTGAAGTGCGCGTGATGTACTACGTGAAGCCGGAACACACAACGGCGATGGGATAGGAAAAGAACCATGTAGCGACAGCCGCCCTCGGCTGTCCGGCTACAGCCACCCCTTTGCGGTAGGGCGGCACTTTAGCGCCGCATGTCCTCGCCTGATTGTGGCGCCGGAATTTGGGGTGGCGCACCGCTTCAGCGCTACGATCAGCGATAATTTCTTATTCACGGGGCTTCAGCCCCTTAGGAACCCGCATCCGCACCTACAATCTCGGTTTCCTCGGCTTCGGGAACGTCAACCGCACGCTTGTGCAACTGCTTGGCGACCGCGAGCAGGAACTGCGCGAGCGCTACGGAATTTCGTTCCGCATTAGCGGGGTTGCATCGCGGCGCCTGGGCTGGATCGCCGACCCAAAGGGATTGGATTTGAAGGGGCGCGGCTTCAGCCGCGCCGAAAGAAATGCCGACTTTAACGCGGCTTCAGCCGCTGAGGCCCATAATGTCCGCTCCTGGCTCTCCGCCGCCCACGCCGACGTTCTCTTCGAAGCTACGTCACTCAATGCCGAAACCGGCCAGCCCGCGATCGATCACATCCGCGCGGCGCTCGAACACGGCGCTCACGCCATTACCGCTAATAAAGGGCCCGTCGTTCACGCTTGCAGAGAGCTCCGCGATCTTGCGGCCGCCCGCGGCAGGCGCTTTCTGTTCGAATCAACCGTGATGGATGGCGTGCCGATCTTTTCTTTGTTCGAGCAGCTCCCGGCTATTCATTTGCAGGGATTTCACGGCATTCTCAATTCCACGACGAACGTAATTCTCGGCGAAATGGAGCAGGGTCTCAGCCTCGACGAAGCTCTGAAAAAAGCGCAAGCCCTAGGCGTTGCCGAAACCGACGCTGCCCACGACATCGACGGCTGGGACACCGCCGTGAAAACAGCTGCGCTCATCAACGTGTTGATGGATTATCCGATTCGCCTCGACGAAATCGCCCGCGAAGGCATTCGCGAACTGACTACCGGAGCCGTCCGCAACGGCCGGCGCGATGGCTGGCCCTTCAAGCTGGTTTGCCGTGCCAAACGCGTCGGCGATCGCGTCGAAGCCAGCGTCGCGCCCGAGAAAGTATTAAGCACCAGCCCGATGGGCAAAATTTCGGGAACATCGTCATACATTTATTTCGAAACCGACATTTTCCCTGGCCTAGCGATCACGGAAGAAAATCCGGGTTTGTACGCGACGGCGTATGGGATGCTCGCGGATTTGGTAAGGGCGGTTGCCTGAGGAACCTGCGCGTACACCGGACTAAAGACAATGACCAATTCGCTGTATGGAGATGCTCTCCAAATTGTCCAATGGCGATGGGTTCGTTTGTCCTCTAAGCTGATTGAACCGAAACTCGATATAAACGAACCAGCGATCGCAGTACCACACGCTGCTGGGGTCTTCCCCAATCTTCACGGCTAAGTCCGAATTCATCTGGCCATACGAAACTTTCTCACTGTCGAGGTAGGCCTGAGCTTCGGATCTGTGCATTCCAAGCCGGACGCTGCGCTGGAAAAAATGCAACTTAGCCTGATACAGCTGATCGCGTTGCGCTTGGGCCTTGCGGGCCGCAATACGTGAGTGGAGATACCAAAACGATGAAAGGATCGCAACAGCGAAAACGATAGCGATGACCTTCTTCACTAGGCTCTCGGAATGCTGATCGCTTCCATAATATGATGAATATTCATATGCCGGTCACTGAAATCACCGCCCCCTCCCTCGACTTGGCCTCCATCCGCTCCCAATTTCCCTCGCTCGCCCAAACCGTCCACGGTTATCGCGCCGTCTTTTTCGATGGGCCGGGAGGCACGCAGGTTCCGCAGAGCGTGATCGATGCCATCTCGAACTATCTGCGTTGCGACAACGCCAACACGGGCGGAGCCTACCAGACCAGCCGCCACACCGACGCCATGATCGCTGACGCCCGTGCCGCCATGGCCGACTTCCTCAACTGCGCCGCCGACGAAATCATTTTCGGCCCGAACATGACTTCGCTCACTTATATGATGTCGCGCACCGTCGGCCGCGAGCTTGAACCCGGCGACGAAATCCTGGTTACGCGCCTCGATCACGACGCCAATGTTTCTCCCTGGCTGGCACTTGAAGAGAAAGGCGTCACCATCCGCTGGGCCGAGATTCATCCCGAAGATTGCACGCTCGATGTCGAAGACCTCGAGGCGAAGCTCAGTTCAAGAACGAAGCTCGTTGCTGTGGGCTATGCTTCGAATGCGGTGGGAACGATCAATCCTGTCAAAGAAATTGTTCGCATCGCCCACGCCGCCGGAGCGCTCGTCTACGTTGACGCAGTTCACTACGCTCCGCACGGGCTGATCGATGTGGCCGGTCTCGATTGCGATTTCCTCGTCTGCTCGACCTACAAATTTTTCGGACCGCACATGGGCGTGCTCTATGGAAAGCGCGAGCATTTGCAGCGGCTGCGTCCATACAAAGTTCGCCCGCTTACTGAAGCCGTCCCCTTCCGCTGGGAGTGGGGCACGCTGAATCATGAGTGCATTGCGGGAATTACGGAATGTGTAAATTACTTCGCCGATCTGGGACGCCAGGAGAATCCCACTTCTCGCAAAAGCGGCGAGTCCGGGATGCCCCACCCAACGCGCCTTTCGTTGGGTGGAACTGGAGACGTGGGAACCCGCCGCGCCGCCATCGTTTCCGCCTTCGAGCAAATCCACCGCTACGAGCACGGATTGATGGGCCGCCTCATGGCCGGACTGAAAGAAATTCCGAAGTTAAAGATATACGGCATCACCGATCCCGATTGCTTCAACTGGCGCTGCCCCACGCTCGCCCTCCGCATAGCAAATCCAACCGCCGAGCAGACACCGCTCGCCCTCGCCACAAAACTCGGCGAACGCGGCATCTTCACCTGGGATGGGAACTATTACGCGCTGAACCTAGCGGAGCGGCTTAATGTAGAAAAAACCGGAGGATTCCTGCGCATCGGACTCGTCCATTACAACACGATGGAAGAAGTCGACCGCCTATTGGAGGCCTTGCCAGAAATCATCCGTTAGCATCCTACTGTTTCAGAGTTCCAGTCCAGTTGAGGATGACTTCCTCGGGCAACGACTGGCCGCCGGTGAGCGGTTTCAGCGCCGGGAAGCGCTCGCCAGGGGCGACTGCGCCCACGGAGGAGAATTCGTTCAGATGGATGGGTAGCTCACTGGGCGCACCGAATTGAAATGTATCCACATTCTGGATGGGCACCTCCATGAGCTTATCGCCGTTGGTATAGTAGAGCTTTTTGCCGTCGGCGCTCCATGACGACGCGGTTCCGCCCCCGTTCGAAACCTGCCATTTGCCACCGGGTCCAGGAAAGGCGGTGACGTAAATTTCATATCTTCCGGATTCGTCGGACATATATGTCAGCCATTTTCCGTTAGGCGAGAGCGATGCCAACAATTCGTTGGCAGGCGATTGCAGGAAAGGAACCAGCTTCTTATCGCCATTGAGGTCAAGATAGTAGACATCTTCGCGAGTGGCATTGCTCTGCACTGCAACAAATAAATAGCGGCCATTGGGTGACCAGCTCTCCATCGTAGCCCACTGGCCGGGCGTCTCCAGGTTTTCCTGCGTACCTGAGCCGCTCGCCGGCTGAATCCACATTCTGCCCACGACCGAGCCGGCCATGGTGCTGACCGCGATGCGTTTCGCGTCCGGAGAAAAGGCGAAGTAGATGTTGGCGCTGTCGGCAAATGTGCTGCGCGAAACCGTATTGCGGCTGGCGTCGACCATCCAGATGTCTTCTTTGCCGGTGTCCGGGTCCTGCCGTATTACGCCTACAAGGCTTCCATCGGGTGAAGGGGTGGGCGACGAATAAAGACCGGGCTCGCCGAAGCGCCCCAGCTCTTTGCCCGTGCGGTCGACCCACATCGGCTGGGTTTTCTGCAACGCGGCGTGGCGGTAGACAAGTGTGCCATGAGCGGCAGTGAAGGCGACAAGATCGCGGGCGTTCCAATAATCGAGCTTTTCGGCGACAGGAATAGGATCGGCGGTGAACTTGAGCGCTTTGGGATCGAAGCGCTGGGCAACAAGTACGGTGTCGCGCAGGTAGAGCAGATATCCTTCGGAATATTGGACGTTGGAGGCGTGCTCGAGAATCTGGCGGGGTGCTTCGCCGGAGAGCGAGGCTCCGTACAACGCTCCCGCCGAGCTGCGCGTAACTCCTGACGCCTGGCGGTTCGTGAAGAGAAAGTGATCGCCATCGGGGAGAAAGTAGGGATTGCGATGGGTCCAACCGCTCTGAGCCTGCGTGATCTTTTCGGGACCGCCGCCGCCTTCGGGCACTTTGTAAAGCGATTCGTAGATGTTGGGCGTGAAGATGATGACACCACGCGTACTCCAAGACCCGCCGCGGCCTTCGGGAGCATCGCAAAGGACTTGTACCGGACCTCCGGCAAGCGCCACTTTCTTCAGTTTGCCGGCGGAAAAGAAGCCGAGGTATTTGCCGTCAGGCGACCAGAAGGGGAACGTAGGGTTTTCGATTTCTCCCATCGGCTGGACGGCGCCGCTGGCTACGTCGCGCATCCACAATTTTGATTTGGAAGAATCTCGAGTGAGGAATGCGAGTTTCGAACCGTCCGGCGAAAGTGCCGGAGCTCCGACCGCGGCCGTGCCGTATTCGGTGCCGTTGGGCGCGAGCCACGAGGCGGTCATGGGACGATGAGCATCTTCAAGTTTCGCGCGGGTTGTCAGGAAGAACGCGAGGGCGGCGAGGGCGAAAACCCAGCCGATTGCGGCGGCGATGATCAATGTGCGCTTCTGCACGGCGCGGCGGGCACGTACTTGCGCGGGCGCAGCAAGCTGGCTGGAGGAAGCCTGCGTGATCCATTTGAGCTGCAACTTCAGATCGTGGACTGATTGAAATCGATCTTCCGGATCTTTGGCAAGGCTGGTTTTCACGACTTGTTCGAGCGCCGGCGGAGACATCGGCTGCACCTGCGAAATCGGCGGAGGATCTGAAGCGAGAATCGCGGCGACGATGCTGGCTTGGGTCTTGCCAGTGAAGGCGCGCTTGCCGGTGGCCATCTCGTACAACACTGCGCCTAAAGCGAAGATGTCGGAGCGCGCATCGGCTTCCTTGCCTTCAGTTTGCTCGGGAGACATGTACTGAAACGTGCCCACGATCGTGCCTTGGGTAGTCAGGGGCTGGTCGGCTGAGGTAGAGACGGTCATGGTCAGGCTAGAGGCGGGCGTCGGAGTGTTTGCGGAGATGGCCTTGGCGAGGCCGAAGTCCATGAGCTTTGCGCCGTTTTTGGTCAGCATAATGTTGCCGGGCTTCAGGTCGCGATGGATGACTCCGCTTTTGTGGGCGCGCTCGAGGCCTTCGCAAATCTCGATGCCATAGCGCAGAATTTGCTCGGTGGGCAGTGGGCCTTTGATCAGGCGCTGGGCGAGGGTTTCGCCTTCCAGAAACTCCATGATCAGGAAATCGACGCCATCCTGATGGCCGACATCGTAGAGCGTGCAAATGTTGGGATGGTTCAGCGAAGAAATGGCGCGGGCCTCGCGGTCAAAGCGCTGTTTGGCCTCGGGATTGTTTGACAGATGCGTGGGAAGAATTTTTACGGCGACAGTGCGGTCTAGCCGAGTGTCACGGGCGCGGTACACCTCACCCATGCCGCCAGAGCCGAGTGGAGACTGGATTTCATAAGGGCCAAGTTTGGTGCCGGAAGCAAGGGACATGGCGCGGAGGAATTATAACGGGTCGGCGGGCAGAGTGGGTTCCATTTACTGAAAATGGCCACGGATCAACACGATTTTCATGGATCAAGATCGACCAAAGGCTGGTAACCAGGTCCGCGTTCATCCGTGTCAATCCGTGGCCATGGAGTTCTACTCCCGCCACGGAGCGGGGCCTACTTCGGCTGCGGCGTAGTGCGCAGATACGGCTTTATGGTCTTGAAGCCGGGGAACTTCTGCGCCGCTTCTTCGTTCGAGACGGCCGGGGTGATGATGACATCCTCTCCCTGCTTCCAGTTCACTGGCGTAGCGACTTTATGTTTCGCGGTGAGCTGCATGGAGTCGATCACGCGCAAAATTTCATCAAAGTTACGCCCTGTGGTCATGGGGTAGCTAAGCTGCAGCTTGATCTTCTTATCGGGGCCGATGACGAACACGGTGCGCACGGTGGCGTTGTCGGCGGCGGTGCGACCCTCGCACGTTTCTCCGGCTTCTGCAGGAAGCATGCCGTACAGCTTGGCGACTTTGAGCTGCGGGTCGCCAATCATGGGATAGTTCACCTTGGCACCCTGCGTCTCTTCTATATCCTGCGTCCACTTGCTGTGGCTTGACACCGGGTCGACGCTCAAGCCGATGATCTTCGTGTTGCGCCGGGCAAACTCGGGCGCCAGTTTCGCCATGTAGCCAAGCTCTGTCGTGCACACCGGAGTGAAATCCTTGGGGTGCGAAAACAGTACGGCCCAGCCGTCGCCGATCCATTCGTGAAAGTGGATAGGCCCCTGCGTGGTTTCGGCGGTGAAATCCGGGGCGGTGTCGTTGATGCGGGGAACACGGTTGATTTCGGATACGCTGGCAGTGCTCATAACAAGTTCTCCTTTAATCCTTAAAGTCTATTAGCTTACTAGGGTTTCGATTCCCTTGCAATGGCCTGCTGCAAAAGCAGTGTGCCCAGGTCGGATTTGCAAACGCATCTCTGTGATCCCCACTGCCCTCTGAGGCCCAAAATACGAAAACCCACCCGGTCCGGGTGGGTGGAAGAAATCGGGTCGCTCCTACCCACACGGCGGCAAACAAATACAACAACATGGCGCGCTCATGCGAACGGAGCAAAACATAAAGCAAGAATAGAAGCCCGCGCTTGGACTGTCAACAGCCGGGCCCTCATGAGCCGAACAGCTCTGAGTGGCGTGTCAGCTGAACAACTGCCTTGTTTCCGTTTCATGATCGATTGTGGATAGAGACAATATGTCCCCAGAAATTTACAAGTTTCCAGAATCGAAACCACGGACCGCAGCATCGGTAGAGGGTTCGGCATGCCATCTTTACAAGGGGCGCTCAATGACGCTGGCAAAGCGACGGCTGCAAATGACGCAATGGGATGTTTTCACTTCGACGCCGCTGGAGGGAAACTCGCTGGCCGTATTTTTTGATGGGCGCGGGCTGAGTGACGCCGAGATGCAGGCCATTGCCAAAGAAATGAACTTGTCAGAAACAACGTTCATCTTTCCACGTGACGCGGCAACGGAGCGAGAAAAGGGCGTACGCGTAAGGATCTTCACCGTCGCCGAGGAGTTGCCCTTCGCGGGACATCCGTCGCTTGGTACTGCTTTCGCGCTGCGGGCGCAGAATCAGGCGGACAAAATCGTGCTCGATCTCAATGTCGGCAAAGTTCCGGTAAGTTTCGAAAGTGCTAATGGCAAGCCCGCGTTCGGCGAGATGACGCAGGTCGATCCGGAGTTTGGCACGCGGCACGATCGCGAGGCCGTTGCGCGCGCCACTGGCGTGCCGCTGGAAGATTTGGATGAGTCACTCCCAATTCAGACGGTGTCGACCGGTGTTCCCTTCGCCATTGCTCCGTTGAAATCTTTGCAGGCGTTGCAAAGGCTGCAAATCAATTTGAACCGGACGGGAGAATATCTGGAGAAATCCGAAGGCAAGTTTTTTTATTTTGTGAGCCGCGAAACAGTGAACCCGGAGGCCCGCTTGCAATCACGCATGCTCTTCTACAACGGCGAAGACCCCGCTACCGGATCGGCGGCGGGCTGCACTGCTGCATGGATGGTGCAGCACGGCGTGGCAAAACCCGACGAGCGCGTCTTGATCGAGCAAGGAGTGGAGATGGGGCGGCCCAGCAAAATCTTTGTGCGCGCCTCGCGCAGCGATAACCGCGTAGTTAACGTCCGCGTTGGAGGCAATTCGGTGGAAGTGATGCGCGGCGAAGTTTTCCTCTAAGGTGCCATGCGCCAGCGCTGAAAAATCGTGTGTTTCTTGAACACGAATAAAGTCAATAGCCAAATCCTGCCATTTGCTTCGACGCTACTTTACAGCCGCCGCCGCGGCCAGTAGCATCAGTCTCGCTTTTTAAATTCTTCGCGAACAGAGAAAACTCCGTTTACCTGACTCACCAGCCACAGCAGGCAGCGGATCCCAGGCGGTGAATGAAACCCAAGCGTACAATCCTTTGCGTAGACGACAACGAACAGTCGCTTTCTTACCGGAAAATCATGCTGGAAACCCGCGGCTACCGGGTGGCGAGCTACTCGCATGGGGAGGAAGCACTGGAACGCTTTAAACAGGGCGGCATCGACCTGGTGGTCACCGATATATCCATGCCAGGGATAGATGGGCCACAATTGATCGCAGCGGTAAAACATATGTCGCCGCAAACTCCTGCGATTCTTATCTCGAGCAAGGCCCGCACCTACGATCACGACTCACAGGCGGATGTGTTTCTGGCACGCGGAATGTACGCTCCTGCAGATCTACTGGAGAGAATCCGGCTGTTGCTCGTGCGGAAGCGCGGACCAAAGCGCATGCATGAGCGGAATCCTCAGCCGCCGCGGCAAATCGGAGTCGCCTAGAAGCAAACCCTTTCACCGCCGAGCACGCAGAGAACGCAGAGAACGCAGAGAAAACATTTTCAAGGTCATCCTGCCGGCTTCTCTTTTCCTTAAGTCCCGCTTCTTGAACCCAGCGAGAATCCCTCTAGATCTCTCTGCGATCTCGGCGGTGAGTCCTTTCTATCGTGTAAGATCGAATTCAGATGACTGCATTTATTGAAGCCATTGATCTGCACAAAACCTATCGTGTTGGGAAAATGGATGTGCCGGCTCTGCGAGGAGTCTCTTTTTCGGTGGAAAAGGGCGAATTCGTCAGCGTAGTAGGACCGTCCGGCAGCGGCAAATCGACCTTGTTTTATCTCTTGGGAGGGCTGACGCGGGCGGATTCGGGAAAAGTGATACTGGATGGCGAGGATATCGCGGCCCTTTCCGACGCGGAGCGCACGCGCATGCGCAAGCGCAAGATTGGATTTGTATTCCAGAGATTTAATCTGCTCCCTACGCTCGATGCACGTTCCAACATTGCCATTGCACAGGAAATCTCAGGCAACGGCAGCGGCGATCCTGCATTCTTTCAGCGCATTACAGAGTTATTAGGGATCAGCCAGAGACTGAATCATCTTCCCTCGGAATTGTCAGGGGGCGAGCAGCAGCGGGTCGCGCTGGCGCGGGCTTTGATCAACAAGCCGGCGGTCGTGCTGGCGGACGAGCCGACGGGAAATCTGGACACGGAAAATTCCAATATTGTTTTGAAGATGTTGCGCCAGTCGAATCAGGAGTTGAAGCAAACCGTGCTGATGATCACTCATAATCCTGAAGCGGCGAGATATGGAGATCGAATCATTCACATGCGCGATGGCCACCTCGTGAGTGCGGAAGAAGATCCGCAATGGGCGGCGCGCACGATCGGGTAGCTCGGGAGCTTCGCTTGACTGGACAGCCCCTTCGGCTTCGCCAGATCAGGAGGCGTCCCTGGATGGCCAGGGGGCGTTGTCGCATGATGGTGGTGGTTGGAAAGCTCCATCGTGTAAAATGGGTGTGCTGAGCGGGAGTAACTCAGCGGTAGAGTGCGACCTTGCCAAGGTCGAAGTCGCGGGTTCAAATCCCGTCTCCCGCTCCAGATCTTTTTTCCTCTGCCTCATCAGTCATCCCGGACAGGCTGAGCAGTTGGACATTTCCACCGTGAAACGCTAAGTTAATGCATAGGGCGCGGTACCCAAGTGGTAAGGGAGAGGTCTGCAAAACCTTTATGCGTCGGTTCGATTCCGACCCGCGCCTCCAGATTTTCTTCGCTCGCCATTCCGTTTGGCGGCCCAGGTTTTCTCCTCTTAAGACTCGGGCAATCATGCGCGCGCTTAGGGGATTGCCTTGTTCCTAGGTTGTGGTAGGTGCCGCTGGCGCCGCGGGCGCTGCCGGCGGCGCGCTATCCGGAATCCCTTCATTCACCAGATCCTTCAACTCCTTGCTGGGCTTGAAGAATGGAATCTTCTTGGCGGGCACTTCGACTTTCTCGCCGGTCTTGGGATTGCGCCCGGTGCGCGGTTTGCGCTGGCGCGTGCGGAAGCTGCCGAAGCCGCGAATTTCGATTTTGTCACCTGCGCGCAGCGAGCGCACCACGCTGTCAAAGATGGTTTCCACGATCACTTCGCTGTCTTTGCGCGTAAGTTCTGCTAAACGCGAGACTTCATCGATTAGATCGGCTTTTGTCATAGGCTGCCTTCCGCTTTCAACCGGGGGATAAAGTTCAACGCTGAAGGCGGATTGCCGCCTCAGCAACCTCATAACCTTCTCAAATTTCAGGGGTTAATGCAAGTTATGGATTTGGAACCCGCAATCCCGCCACGGGAATGTGGGTAGATTAAGTGGCAGATTCTGCGTGAACCCGCTTCCAGTCCAGGCCGTAAATAATCGCGCTCAAAATCACGGGAAAAGCAATCCAGTCAGCGATCATCGCCCGCGGAGGCGGGGGAATGACGAGGCCAAGCTGCGTCCAGGTAAGAGCCAGCACGATCAACGTCACCAGAATCACTCCGTACCGGCTGATAGCCGAGCCAGCGGCCGCTTTCCAGTACAACGCTGCTCCTACCAGAGTCATAACAGTTTCAAGTGTTAGCTCCAAAGGCAGGTTTCGGTAGAGTCCCAAACCAATTTTAGGAGAACTTTCACCCGCCAGCGGCAGCCCGGCCACATGCACTAGCGCATCAAGGACAAAGTGAGACAGCACGAGCGCCGCGATCACCAGGAAAACTCGCTGACGGGCTGAACCATACGGCCAGGAAATCAGCAATCCGAGAAGCACGCCCCAGAGAATCAAAGGCAACAAACCATGGGAGTAGGGAAACGTAAATAGAAAATAGTGTTTGGAAGCAAAATCTGGAGGCACAGTCGCATGCTCGAGTCCAAAGTAAGCAAAGATGCCAAGCAGGAAATCAGCCAGCAACGCAGCAAATACCAGCCACCCGGCATTCACTCGCGGCGCAGCTTTGGCTGCTCCGATTGCCACCGCCACGTGACCGACGCCCATGAACGCCCCTGTCTGTTCGGAATGTAGAAGAAATCACTTCCACAGATAGTAGAATCCCACCTGCTTTTCCAGCATCTTCTCGCGGTCGGGGAGATAGCGCGCCGCATCGCCCAGAATCCAATCGAGCAAGGTCATGCGGCGTTCCTTCTCCGGCCGCACCAGCGTGGGCTCTCCTGATATGCCAACTAACTTTGCTGTGTCCTTGACCGCAGCCTCGAAGTCGCCGATATTGTCAATCAGCTTCATCGGCAGCGCCTGCTCGCCGGTCCACACTTTGCCATCGGCGATGGCTTTGACATCCTCCACTTTCAAGTTCCGCCCAGTTGCCACGGCCTGCACAAACTGGCCGTACATGTTGTCGATCAGCGATTGCATGTAGGCTTTCTCGGCAGGCGTGAGGTCGCGGGCGGGATTGCCTGTATCTTTAAACTCCCCGGTCTTGAGGACAACATCTTTCAGCTTGGCCCACTTGAGCAGATCGCCATAGTTCACCCACTGCGCGATGACGCCGATCGATCCCACAATGCTGCCCTGGTCGGCATAAATTTTTGTCGCGGCGGAAGAAATGTAATACGCTCCGCTGGCGCCGACGGTCTCAATCGATACGACAACCGGCTTCTTCTTCTCTTCGCGAATACGTTTGACTTCGCGAAAAATCTCCTCCGACGCGGCTACGCCGCCTCCGGGCGAGTTCACATGCAGGATGATCGCCTTCACGGAAGAATCGTCGGCAAAGCGCTTCAATTGCCCGGCTACTGGCTGCGGCGAGAGGATGATGCCCTCGAGATCAACGACAGCGATGCGGTCGCCAAAGCCGCCAAATCCGGCTTCAACGCCGCTGGCGCGCAAAGTCATATAAATCAGCGACAACACGACGAAAGCGTAAAGAAGGAAAGCGCCAGCGCCGATCACAATCCACAGTGTGCGGGAACGTCGGTCAGACATGGGGAAAGTGTAGCACCAAGCGAGTTTTTCCATGAGCCTTCGACGGCGGGCCTTTCTTACGCCAGCAGCTTAATTGTGAGCAAAGATTATGGGGTCACGATCTTCAGAGCGGCTCGATGCACGCTGATCTCCACCGGGGTGCGGCAGACGAATTCGCCGTCGGCATAAATGTCGAGTGGGCTCTCGGTTTCCACTCGCAGGCGCTCAGCGCGGAAGTATTCGACGCCTGTGATCTTCAGATGGCGGCCGGAATAGACCGTAGGAAACATGCAGAACAGCTTGAGCGCATCAATGCCGGCGATCACGCAAACGTCAAGTTCACCATCGTCAACCTTTGCTTGCGGCGCGATCTTCATGCCGTCGCCGTAAGTGGAGGCGTTGGCGAAAGCGGCAAGAATTGTTGGTTTGTTGCTTCGGATCGTCCACGAGGACGCGGCATCAGGAATTGAAATCTTCGTCGGAATGGGCGCAAAACGAAAAACTGTTGGAAGCACGGTGAGTGCATAGCCGCCGTGTCCGCGCAGCCAACGCGGCAGTTCGTTCGCGCGGCGCGCCACTTCGCTGCTCAGGCCGATCCCGGCCACGGTGCAGAAGTAGCGAGCGCTGAGTTGGGCGTGTTCAGTCGTGCCGTGCGCGGCCGAATGTGCAACTGCTTTTTCGATTAATGGAGAGATGCTTCCGACATCGATGACCCGGACATTATTCTGATGTTCGCAAAATCTCCGCCATGCATTCAGCGAATTGCGGACACCTCGCATCCCGAGCGCGCGGGCGAAATCATTTCCGCTGCCGGCAGGAACGATGAGCACGGGGAGCGCAAGTTTAGCTAACTGACTGAGATGCCGATGAATCGTGCCGTCGCCGCCAAAGAGCAGAACGACGTCGGCCCGATCGCTTGCCGCAGGCAATCCGATGCGCCAATCGATTTGGAACGAGGATTTTCGTGCGATGCTCTGAAACGGTTCGAGAGACTTCGTAGAACACCCCAGCCCGAATATGACCGCCGCGCGCATGTGCGCGGATGAGAGTAGCACATGCCACGCAGGGACATTGCGCTCTCGCGTAGGGGTAGCCGCTCGAACCACGAACCATGTAGGGACAGCCGCCCTCGGCTGTCCGGCGGGGCGAAGCCGCGCGGCGGTTTTGATTGTAGCGAGAAGAGCCTCAATGCCCAGCTGTTCAGGGAAAGTTTTGTTGCTGTTCGTTCCAACTTGGGAATTAAGCAGGGCGCTGGCACCGGCGAGCTGCGCTCGCCCGGACAGCCGAGGGCGGCTGTCCCTACGTGGCTTGCGGCTCACCAACTGACGATCGCGGTCTTCAGTTGTCGGCCGACTCGTAACACCAACCTCGCCGGAGGTGGGGCACAATACTCGATGAGAAACTGTTTGAGCACGTCATCGCCGAGCCTGACTGAGCCTTGTTTAAGTTTTCTGCCGGCCTCAGTTACCGAAGCTGCGAGCCCACAGCGCGTTAGTAGACGATCTGCCCTAATCGTCGCACAGTCCCCGCGGTCAGGTGTATTAGCAACGTACCCACCGATCTCGCTAAGAGTAATGAAGACCTCTTCGGCGTCCTCCGGCACCTCATTCTGCTGAAACTGCTTCGCCCAATCCTCTCCCGCCTTCGCCGCAGCTTCTGCTGAATGAAAATCCGACACAATCCGGCGCGCCAGGCCTTTCTTTGCCTGCATGGGGTGTGTCTCCCGCTTCATCTTCTCGATCTCAGCGAGCGACACATCCGTGACCAGTTCGTAGTAGCGCCACATCATCTCGTCGGAGATGCTCATGATCTTGCCGTACATCTCGAGCGGCGGTTCGTCAATGCCGATCGCATTGCCCAACGACTTCGACATTTTCTGCACGCCGTCGAGGCCCTCCAGAATCGGCGTAGTCAGCACTACCTGCGATTCCTGCCCGTACGCGCGTTGCAGCTCGCGCCCCACGAGCAAATTAAATTTCTGATCCGTACCGCCGAGCTCGACATCAGCCTCCAGCGCGACCGAGTCGTATCCCTGCACCAACGGATACAGCAGTTCATGGAGCGAGATCGGTTTTTCCTCCTGAAAGCGCTTATGAAAATCTTCGCGCTCCAAAAGCTGCGAAACCGTATACTTTGCCAGCAGCCGCACGAACTCATCGGAGCTCATGGGGCCGAACCAGCGGCGATTGAAATCGACAACTGTTTTTTTAGGATCGAGAATCTTGAACACCTGCGCCTTGTAAGTTTCAGCGTTCTCCTCGATCTGCTCGCGGGTCAACGGAGGACGCGTGGCCGACCGCCCGGTGGGATCACCGATCATGCCGGTGAAGTCGCCAATCAGAAAAATGGCTGTATGACCCAGGTCCTGAAAATGTTTCAGCTTGCGAAGAACAACCGTGTGGCCTAGGTGCAAGTCGGGAGCGGTCGGATCCATCCCGAGCTTCACGCGTAAAGGTTTGCCCAAAGCCCGCGACTTTTCCAGCTTGGCGCGCAATTCGGGCTCGCGGATAATTTCCGCCGCACCTTTTTTCAGATATGTCAGTTGCTCTTCAACCGGGGCAAATGTGAGCATGGGAACAGACATTATAAGGAATGTAGACGGAAGAAGTCAGAAAGCAGAAGTTAGAATCTCTGAAGGCGATGGTCTTCAAGAATGAAGCCACCGATTCATATTCGAAAGGCGACCGCAAAGGACATTCCGCGCTTGCGCGAGGTGATCGAGGTGTCAGTGCGCGGCTTGCAGGCCGCAGACTATTCGCCCGCGCAAATTGAAGGAGCGCTGAAGTCAGTCTATGGCGTCGACAGTCAGCTCATTGCCGATGAAACGTACTTCGTTGCTGAAATCGAGTCGCAGGAAGGCAAACCCACGATCGTTGCCTGCGGCGGATGGAGCAAACGAAAAACTCTGTATGGAGGTGATCAGTTTGCAGCGCGTGAAGATTCGCTGCTCGATCCGTCCCGCGATGCCGCGAAGATTCGCGCGTTCTTTGTGCATCCCAACTGGGCGCGCCGCGGCATCGGCGGAATCATTCTGGAAGCCTGCGAGAAAGCGGCCCTGGACGCCGGATTCACTCGCCTTGAGATGGGGGCAACTTTGAGCGGCGTGCCTTTTTATCGAGCCAAGGGGTATGAGGAAATCGAAAATCAGGCAGCGCCGCTAGGGAATGGTGAAGTATTGCCGATCGTGCGAATGGGGAAGCAAGTGGGATTGCGGCGTTAGAGCTTATGTAGGGACATCCGCCCTCGAAAGCCTGCCCTGAGCAAGCGGAGCGCGCCGATGGGTCCGGGCGAGCGCAGCTCGCCTCCCGGTATCATTTTTTCTTCAGCCGTCGACCGACAATTTCGAAATTTCCGGCCAACACAATATTGATCGCTTCCGTGTACGCGAGGTGTTCTTGCTCGAGAATGCGCGCAGCCAGCGTGTGTTCATCATCGGTGTCGAGTACCGGCACCGCCTTCTGCATGATGATCGGCCCATGGTCGAGCTCTTCATCCACGAAATGCACGGTGCATCCCGAGATTTTCACTCCGTAAGCAAAAGCCTGCTCCTGCGCTTCGAGTCCGGGGAATGCCGGCAGCAAAGATGGATGAATGTTCAAAATTCGCTGCGGAAATTGCTTCACGAACCAGGGCGAGAGCAGGCGCATATAGCCGGCGAGGCAGATGAGATCGACATCGGACTGCTTGAGAGCTGCGGCTACTTCGCGCTCATGCTCCGCGCGTGGTCTACCTTTCGAGGGAATCACCAGCGCATTCAACCCGCGCTCCCGGGCAATAGCGATTCCGCGAGCGTCGGGCACATTCGAAATCACCGCAGCGATGCGCGCATCCGGGATGCGGCCGGCATCAACGCTGTCGGCAATAGCGATAAAGTTTGAGCCGCGCCCGGAGAGGAGAATGCCGAGGGATTTCATGCGAACTGAAATGATAATTCACCACAGAGACACAGAGTCACAGAGAAATCTTTCGTCGGTAACCGCTTTCGAGCGATGTGATGGTACCGAGAGAATGCTAGTGCAGTCGGCATTGCAAAACATGTTTTTCTGTGTGCCTCTGTGACTCTGTGGCGAAACAGCTTTTCAGTTGTAGATCACTTTGCGCTCGCCCTTCACGATTCGCCCGATTGTATATGCCTTTTCCCCTGCACGTTCGAGGATGGTCTGAGCCTTTTTGAATTTCGCCGCGGGAACTACGAGCACCATCCCAATCCCCATGTTGAAGGTTCGCAGCATTTCGTCTTGCGGAACGTTGCCTAAATTCCGCAGATGCTCAAACATAGGAAGAACAGGCCAGGAGCTAAGATCGATCGCTGCCGCCGTGCCTCTGGGCAGCACGCGTGGCAGATTTTCCGTGATGCCGCCGCCCGTAATATGCGCCATCGCAGAAATGCAATTGCCCGCGATAAGTTTTTTCAGCACCGGCCAGTAACTCTTGTGCGTGCGCATCAATTCATTGCCCACTTTGCCCTTTATCTCGTTAACATAATCTTCGGGCGAGTAACCGGCCACTTCGAACAGCAGCTTGCGAGCCAATGAATATCCGTTCGTGTGCAGGCCATTCGATGGAAGACCCAGAACAATGTCGCCGATTTGCACGTCTTTGCCAGTGATGATCGCATCTCGCTCGACCACGCCGACGATGAATCCCGCCAAATCATATTCGCCGTCAGGATAGAAGCCGGGCATTTCGGCCGTCTCTCCGCCAATCAGTGCGCAGCCGTTATGCTTGCATGCGGCGGCAATGCCCTCGACCACCTGCTCGGCAACCGACGGATCAAGCTTTCCCGTCGCCAGATAATCCATGAAGAACAGCGGCGCGGCGCCCTGCACAGCTATGTCGTTGACACAATGATTCACCAGGTCAGCGCCGACAGTCGAGTGCAGATTCATCGCGAACGCAACCTTTAGCTTCGTGCCCACTCCATCAACGCTTGAAACCAGCACTGGGTCCCGATACTTCGTCTTGTCGACCTCGAACAGCCCGCCAAAGCCTCCAATCTCGCTGAGCACGCCGCGCGTGAAGGTTTTGTGCGCGAGATATTTAATGCGCTGCTTGGTGCGGTTGGCGCGTTCGATATCCACACCGGCGTCGGCGTACGTGATACGTGCGGCGTCGGATGTGGAGTTCTTGGGCATTTCGATTATCTCTTTGGTCGATCTTCGATGCGGAGAAATGCTGGATTCGTTCGAAAGCAGCCACCACTAAGGCGCTGATTGTAACACGATGTAGGGACAGCCGCCCTCGCTGCCAAACAGAAGGGAACATGTAGGGACAGCCGCCCTCGGCTGTCCGGTCGAGCGAAGCTCGACGGCACGCCTGCTAAGTCGGTCTGATACGACACTACAAGCTGTTCCACGGGTGCGCGCACCCGTTCGTCACCGCCGTCTTAACTAATGCGCGACGTAATTCGAGAAGAAGTAGGCGAGTAGTCCGAAAAGAACCAGACCGGAAATGCCATAGGCGGTCAGCACCCAGGCGCCGCGGCCTTCGCGCCGTCTGATAAGCGCCGATTGACTCAGCGATGTCTGGGTTGTGGTAGAGGAAACTTCAGGGGCCCGATCTTCCATACGTAGAAAACCTCCGAACGGAAGGATCGTGGCGCAAGTTACGGTTTGCGTCACGCTTGCCGGGCAAGGCGCCCGGCAAGGCTATCTGAGGCGCATTTTACCCCAGTTTGTGCGCTGGGTCACAGGAAAATGTGAGGGAGGGCAGGGCGTCGGCCGTGCTAAGCTCTTCGACTGACACTCACCTGTACCCAAGGGGGACTGCACATGCGACCACTGCGACTGGCGTTCCGTCTGCTTGTCTGCCTTCTCTCCTGCATCGGCTTCGCTCAAACTGCGCCATCATCCGAATCTTCCGATGCGGCAACCAAGTTGGATCACTTTGATCCCAAGAATGTCGACCCATCGGTTGATCCCTGCACTGACTTTTATAAGTACGCTTGCAACCGTTGGATCGCCGCCAATCCCGTTCCGCCGGACGAATTCTACTGGGGATCATTTGGCAAGCTGGCCAAGTGGAATAACGAAGCTGTCCATCAAACCGTGATCGACCTCGCGGCCAAGCCAGCGTCAGAGCGTACACCAGTCGAGCAAAAGGTCGGGGATTACTGGTCGGCATGCACAGATCAGAGGGAGAGGAACGCTACAGCTCTCGACACTCTTCGCCCGCAGTTGCAGCGTATCGATGACATGAATTCAAAAAAACAGATTGCGGCAGTCGTGTCTGACCTTCACCGCTCCATTCCCGGCGCGGCCAACGCAGCCTCCCCTGCCACTTTCTCCGCTCTGTTTGGTTTTGGCGCAGAGCCAGACTTTCACAATACTCAGAGTGTGATTCCGCAGTTTGACCAGGGTGGAATGTCGCTTCCCGGTCGTGAATTCTACTTGAACACCGACGCCAAGTCGGTTGAGATCCGCGATAAATTCGTCAGCCACATTGCGCGCATGTTCGTGCTTGCGGGTGTGCCCCAGTCGCGGGCCAGCAAAGACGCACCGGTTGTACTTCAGATGGAGACCGCCATCGCGAAGTTCTCAATGGATATCGTCGAACGGCGCGATCCGAAAAACCTGGACCACGAGATGGACCTGGCAGCCGTAAAAAAACTTGCCCCCTCGTTTGACTGGGGCCACTATCTCGAGTCTATGCATGCCCCGGCATCGGCCACCTACATTGTGACCTCGCCAGACTTTTTCCGCGGAATGGAGCAACTCATCAAGCAGGAGCCTCTCGATCACTGGAAGCTTTACCTAAAGTGGCAACTCCTGAAAGGGCAAGCCGCGGCTGCCAGTGAAGATTTGATAAATGAAGATTTTGCTTTCAACGGTCAGGTTCTTCTCGGCGCCAAGCAAATCCAGCCTCTGTGGCGCCGTTGCATTCAGTCCGAAGACCGCGACATCGGCGAGGCCCTGGGGCAGACCTATGCTGCCCGCTATTTTTCTCCCGAAAGCAAGGAGCGCATGCTGGAGATGGTCAGGAACATTAAAGTCGCGCTGGGCAAGGACATCGACTCCATGGCTTGGATGAGCGCGGAGACGAAGAAGCAGGCGTACATCAAACTGGCCGCTCAGCTCGACAAGATCGGCTATCCCGATCATTGGCGCGATTATTCAGCTCTCGAAATCAGACCCGACAACCACCTCGCCAATGTTGAACGCGCCGCCGCTTTCGAGATGGATCGCAATATGAAAAAGATCGGCAAGCCTCTGGATCGCACGGAATGGGGAATGACGCCTCCCACGGTGAACGCCTATGAAGACCCGCAAACCAACACGATAAATTTCCCCGCCGGCATTCTGCAGTCGCTGCTCTTTGACCCCACCCAGGATGACGTTGCGAACTACGCGGCCGCGGGCCGGTCATCGGCCATGAAACCATTCACGGTTATGACGACCAGGGTCGCAAGTTCGATGAGAAGGGCAACTTGCGTGATTGGTGGACTGCCGGTGATGCCAAGGCCTACGACGACCGTGGCAATTGCATCGCCGACGAGTACACGCAAGACATTCCTGAACTCGGTGTCAAGCAGAACGGCCGCTTGACCCAAGGCGAAAACACAGCCGATAACGGAGGCATCCACCTCGCGCTGGCTGCCTTGCAAAACGACCTTATAGCAAAAGGTCTAAGCCTCGACAGCAAAGATGACACCGGCACAACCGGCTGGCAGCGCTTCTTTCTCGCCTACGCCAACATCTGGTGTAGCAATTGGACTCCCGAGTTGATGCGGACGGCGATCATCAGCGACCCACACCCACTTGACCGCTACCGTGTGAACAACGTGCTCGGAAACATGTCGGAGTTCGCGGACGCCTTCGGCTGCAAGAAAGGACAGGCGATGGTTCATGAGAATGCTTGCCGGGTCTGGTAGCCTTCAGGAGACAGGGGGGAAATTTGACTCCCTATGATCCAAAGCACGACCCCGGGCTGTTCCAGCGAAACCAAGTTGGGGCCTGGCCGGGTGCCCCACCGTGTGAATGGCTCAAGCTTTACTATTATCATTATCCTTATGCGTCGCTTTTCTGTTTCCCTGCTTATTTTGCTCGGTCTGGTCCTCGTCGCGATTGGGCAAGACTCAGCCAATCACACTCCCGGCAATTCCTCCGTTCCCGCGCAAGCGAAGAACGCAGCGAAATCCGATCAGGCGAAGCCCGCTGATACTTCTGGCAAGCCAGACACTTCCGCTAAACCAGAAGAAACAAAGCACGACTACTCCCAGGAAGCCTTCGTCATCGAGCAGTACCGCTCCATCTATCACTTCGAAAACGATGGCACCGGCAAGCGCGAGACCATCGCCCGCATTAAAGTTCAGAGCGAAGCCGGCGTGCAGCAGTGGGGACAGATTCAGTTTGGCTACAACTCGGCCAACGAGCGCGTCGAAATCGCCTACGTTCGCGTCATCAAGCAGGATGGCAGCATCGTGAAGGCCGGCGACGATGCCGTGCAGGACCTCAGCGCGCCTGTCGAGCGCGAAGCCCCCGTCTACACGGACTATCGAACCAAGCACATTACTGTCCCCGGCCTGCGCCCCGGAGAAACGCTCGAATACGACATTGCAACCATCATCCACACGCCGCTCGCGCCGGGGCAGTTCTGGGCCGACTATGATTTCGACAAAACAAATATCGACCTCGATCAAGAAGTCGACGTCGACATTCCCGCCGGCCGCGAGATCAAGCTCAAGAACAAAGCTGGCTTCGATCCAAAAATTACCGAAGCCAACGGCCGACGCCTCTACCACTGGACCAACTCACATCTCGAGCGCGAAGACGACAAGAAAGATGACAAGAAGAAAAAAAAGAGGCCCGACGAACACCCCGACATTCAACTGACCACATTCGTCAGCTGGGAGCAGATCGGCCTGTGGTACGCGAGCCTCGAAAAAGACCGCCGCGCACCCTCGCCCGAAGTTCGCGCCAAGGCGGAAGAGCTCACAAAAGGACTGAACAGTGACCTCGACAAAGTCCAAGCCCTCTACGATTACGTGGCCAAAAATTTCCGCTACGTGAGCCTGTCGCTTGGAGTCGGCCGCTATCAGCCGCACGCCGCCTCAGATGTTCTCCATAACCAGTACGGCGACTGCAAAGACAAGCACACCCTGCTTGCCTCGCTGCTCGAAGCCGAAGGCATGCACGCGTCTTCCGTACTGATTAACTCCAGCCACAAGCTCGATCCCGACCTTCCCTCGCCCTCGCAGTTCGATCACGTCATCACCATGCTGCCCATGGGGACGGAAGAAGTCTGGATGGACACGACCAGCGAAGTCGCTCCTTTTCGCCTGCTGGCTTACACGCTTCGCCACAAGCAGGCGCTGGTGATTCCTGCAAATGGCACGCCGCATCTCGAGGAAACTCCCGCCGACACGCCCGTCCCTGACACGGAAATTTCCGAAGTCGATGGAAAAATAAACGACCTCGGCAAGCTTGAAGCGCACGTGCGTTACACATTTACCGGCGATGAAGAATTGATGCTGCGCGCCATCTTCCGCCGCGTTCCGGAATCGCAATGGCAGCGCGTAGTCGAAAGCGTGAATGCCGCCGTCGGAGGCGAGATCACGAAACTGAAAATCAGCGATCCCGCCGCCACGCGCGAGCCGTTCACTATGTCTTACGATGTGGCCAAACCGAATTTCCTCGACTGGTCGAAAAAGAAGTCGAATCTTACGCTGCCGCTTTGCCAGTTCAATTTGCCGGAGTTCGCCGCCGATGATGACGATAGCGATCTCGAGCCTCGCAAGCTCGGTCCCAAGGCCGAATACGTTTACAAGATCAAGCTGGAACTGCCCGCCAAATACACTGCACACGCACCCTTGCCGCTGACGGTAAAGCGCGATTACGCGGAGTACGTCGCTACCTACAAACTGGACGGTCCAATCTTCACTGCCGGACGGACGCTCATCATGCGCCAGGACGAATTGCCCGTGCTGCGCATCAGCGACTATGAAGCCTTCCGCCGCGCGGTCGGCTCCGATCTCGGGCAGTTTCTGGCTGTTGAAAACACCGCGGCGAGCATGCTCACTCCACCCGCCGACATGAAGGCAGATGATCTTGTCGAAAGCGGGCGGGCTGCGATCGGCGCAAACAATCTTCCGCTGGCGATCACGCTGCTCAAGCGCGCCACAGAAGTTGACCCCAAGAATAAATACGCCTGGAACTTGCTGGGTGGGGCGTACCTGCAAATGCGTGACAACGACGAGGCCATCGCAGCTTTTCAGAAGCAGATCGAAATCAATCCCTACGACGATTATGCTTATAACGCGCTCGGCCGAGCCTATTGGCAAGAACGCAAATATGAAGAAGCCGCTACCGCGTTCAACAAGCAGATTGAACTGAATCCGCTCGACAAGTTCGCCCACGCGGGTTTGGGCTCGATGTATTCCGAATGGCACAAGTATGACCTGGCCGCGCCCGAACTTGAAAAAGCCGCATCGCTTATGCCGGATAATGCCGAGCTACAGGTAACTCTCGGCGATGCGTATCTGAATCTTGGGCAAGACGAAAAAGCCCTTTCCACGTTCGACCACGCCATTGAAATTTCGGCCACGCCGCTGGTGTGGAACAACATCGCCTACCAGCTTTCGCTAAAGAAGTCGCATCTCGACCGCGCTCAGCAGTATGCCGAGTCAGCAGTTTCGGCGACCACAGCGACGTTGCGCAATCTGTCGCTTGACCGCCTCACGCAGCAGGACCTGGGTTTAGTGCCTTCGCTGATTGCCTACTGGGATACGCTCGGTTGGGTTTATTTCGGCGAAGGCAATATGGATCAGGCGGAAAAATATGTCGCCGCCGCTTGGGCACTCGGCCAGCATGGCGAAGTCGGCGATCATCTGGGACAGATCTACGAGAAGGAGGGAAAAAAAGATCGTGCGCTGAAGATGTATGAGCTTTCGTTGGCGGGTCTGCGGCCAGTTCCGGAGACAAAAGATCGAATCGAATCACTGGTCAAAGGCGACGCGAAACTTGGCAGCTCGAAAAACAATGAAACAGCCGACCTGCAATCCATGCGCACCGTCGATCTGGGCAAAGCCAAACTCACAGGCACCGCCGACTTTTTTGTGTTGCTCGGCGGCAAAGCAGGATCGCCGGCCGTGGCCGAATCCGTGCGCTTTGTTAGCGGAGAGGAAAAGCTGAAATCCTATACCGATGCGCTGCGCACGGCTGACTATCATCTTTCGTTCCCGGATGATACTCCGGTGAAGATTCTGCGGCGCGGCATTCTCTCCTGCTCAACCGCGACGGGCAACTGCATGTTTGTGCTGACGCTGCCGGATGATGTAAGGACGGTAGACTAACAGTCGCCGGCCTCATCTCGACTGTGACACGGCACTGACAAGGTGTACTACTTAGCATCCGTGGACGCATGAGATCTAACTGCCTCAGGCACCGAGGCAGCGCTCCCCAGCCTTTCTTTGCGTGCTCCGCGGCCTTTCTTCGCGAACTTTGCGGTCTAAGATTTTCAGTCAGTCTTGCCGACACCCACCAACGGATCAGTGACTGGCCTGCTCGTATGCCCACGCCAGTGTTAACACCAACCCCTCCCGCCACGGCGGCCCGGCAATCTGCAATCCAATCGGCAGCCCGCGCTCGGTAAGCCCACATGGCACTGAAACCGCCGGCAATCCCCAAACATTAAATGGCCGCGTATTCCGCAGCAGCTTCAACTCCGCAGGGCGCAGCGCCGCCGGATCTTTCTTCAATGTGGCAATCGACGGAGCCGGAATCGGAGTCGTCGGCGTCACCAGCAAATCAACTTTCGCAAAAATCTCAGCCGCATGGCGGCGAGCCTCATCCAGTTCGCGCCGCCGCTGAATGTATTCCGCCGCTGAAAACCTCTCTCCCGAACGAATACGCCGCAGCGTTTCCGGCTGATATAACTCAGGCGTCTTCGCAACATTTTCCGCGTGATACGCATACGCCTCCGCGCCCTGCACCGTGCGATCCTCAGAGACTTCCAGCCGCACCTCGCGGACGTCGGCCGCGAGCCCCTTGATCACGCCCAGAGCGCGCTCTACCGCTGCCTCAACTTCCTTATCCAAATCGTCATAAAAATATGACCGCGGCACGCCCACTCGCAGGTCCCTTGCTCCTTTTCGCAGTCCCGAAACATAGTCGGAGACAGGCACATTCGCGCTCTCCACATCGAGCGGATCGTAACCAGCAATGGCCTGGAGCACGATCGCCGCGTCTGCGACGCAATCGGTCAGCGGCCCCACATGATCAAGCGACCACGAAAGCGGAATCACGCCTCGCGTCGAAACGCGCCCATAGGTCGGCTTCAGCCCAACACAGCCGCACAAAGCCGCCGGCTCGCGAATCGAGCCAGCCGTATCGGTTCCGATGGCGACGTTGCAAAGACCGGCAGCCACCGCGGCAGCCGACCCTCCTGACGATCCCCCCGCAATGTGCGTCGTGTTCCTGGGGTTTCGCACGTCGCCGAAAAAACTCACCAGCGAACTGCCGCCATAAGCAAACTCGTGCAGATTGGTCTTGCCAACAATCATGGCGCCTGCCCGCCGCAGGCGGCGAACAACTTCGGCATCTTCGGTGGGAATTCGGTTTTCGAAAAGCTGGCTGGCTGCCGTCGTGCGCACGCCCGCGGTATCGATCAGATCTTTAATCGCAACTGGAATACCATGCAGCGGTCCGCGCCAGTTGCCGCGCGCAATCTCCGCCTCGGCAGCGCTTGCTTCCTGAATCGCAGATTCGCCGGTAACAGTAATGAACGCATTCAACTCCCGATTCACCTTCTCAATCCGCTCCAAGCAACTTCTCGTCAGCTCGACGGGAGAGATTTCCCTCCGCCGCAGGCGGGGCGCAAGCTCAAAAATCGTCCCCTCGCTCTTCATTGCACCAGCATCATATTTTATAGGTGCATTCGCTCTGGGGCGTTGCCGTACGTGATTACGACTTTCGTACTAGGAGAGCTACAAACGACCTCGAAAACGCAGGAACAGCTCAGCAGGCCTGACCCTACGTGCTGAAAAACAGTCCGGCAACTGGAAAGCCCAAATCGAATCTGACCACCTTGAGTATTTTCTAAATTTCCTGTGTCAAAGCGCGACAAGTTCGCCTGAAATATTTATAATCGTCCGTTTCACATCTGACGCGAGAAAATCAGTGGGTGTTTCCTTGGCGTCGTAAACCATCACGCTTCCACAAAAATGGAATCTGCTGAATCTGATTTGCACTGAAGCTCGTACGTAAGCATGCCGCAGATTTTTCATCGCAGCGCCAACACTTTGTCGCGCGCCACGATTTTTGGCGCGCTGTTCGTGCTGGCATTTCTCATCTGGGTGGGCTACATGATTCAGGGCTCGCCCTACATCACTTATGCAGGAGTGCGCAAGCCGCAGCCGGTCCCCTTCAGCCATCAGCACCACGTCGCCGGACTCGGCATCGACTGCCGCTATTGTCACACCTCGGTTGAGAATTCCAGCTTTGCCGGCATTCCGCCCACGCGCACATGCATGAACTGCCATTCGCAGATCTGGACGAACGGCGCGTTACTTGAGCCCGTGCGCGCCAGCTATCGCAGTGGCGAGTCCCTGCAGTGGACGCGGGTGAACCAGCTTCCCGACTTTGTCTATTTCAACCACAGCATTCACGTAAATAAAGGAGTGGGTTGCAACACCTGCCACGGCCCGGTCGACCAGATGCCCTTGATGTATCAACAGGAATCGCTGCAGATGGAGTGGTGCCTGGGCTGCCATCGCGAGCCGCAGAACAATCTGCGCCCCCGCGAACAGGTGTTCAACATGCGTTATCAGCCGCCGACGGAGGCAAATCCGGTAACCGTCGATGGCCGGAAATTCACCGAGCAGGCACCGCTGGGATCGTACCTGATCAAGAAATATCAGGTTCGCAGCGTCGGAGATATCACAAGTTGCAACACGTGTCACAGGTAAAGATGTTTTGCAGGGGCGCGGCTTCAGCCGCGGCGTTAGGTGATTAGTTCGCGACCGCTTTCGCCGCTGAGAAATGCTGCAACTTGCTTTTGGGTGGCGCAGGCCTTCAGGCCTGCGATGTGAGGTCTTAAATATTGGAACTGGGCTTTAGCCCCTGAGGTACCTCGGCGGCTAAAGCCGCTGAAATAAAAGGATGCTGGATCGCAGCGCTGAAGCGCTACGCCACCCAAAAGCAATTTAAATAGATATGCATTCAAAGTCAGACAATTCGCGAGCACAGGGCCCAGACCTTTGCCCCTCCAAAAAGGGCACGCTTGATCTCGCCTCGCTCCGCGCCGAGATCGATAAAGCATCCGGCCCCGAGTACTGGCGCAGCCTGGAGGAACTTGCCGGAGATCCCGCATTCCAGGAAGCGTTGCATCGCGAGTTTCCCAAAGGCGCATCCGAGTGGGTCGATTCGGTTTCGCGCCGCGGTTTCCTTAAAGTCATGGGCGCATCCATGGCCCTTGCCGGGATGACCGGATGCGTCAAGCTGCCGAACGAGCCGATCGTTCCTTACGTCCGCCAGCCGGAAGAAGTTATTCCCGGCCGGCCCATGTTCTACGCCACGGCGGTCACGCTCGGCGGATACGCCAGCCCCATTCTGGTCGAAAGCCATCTCGGCCGCCCGACCAACATTCAGGGCAATCTGCAGCATCCGGCGTCGATGGGCGGGGCCGACATTTTCACGCAGGCGTCGCTGCTCACCATGTACGATCCCGACCGCTCGCAGAGCGTGACCGAACTCGGCGATCAGCGGTCTTGGCAAAGCTTTGTGAGCGCCATTCGCGGCCCGCTGGCCGCGCAGAAAGCGCTGAAGGGCGCGGGCATTCGCATTCTCACCACCACGGTTACTTCGCCCACGCTCGCCGACCAACTGCGCAATCTGCTGAAGATTTATCCCGAAGCCAAGTGGCACGTTTATGAGCCGGTGAATCGCGACAACGTGCTCGAAGGCGCGAAGCTGGCTTTCGGGCAGCCGGTCGAGACGCGCTACGATTTTTCGAAGGCCGACGTCATCGTCTCGCTTGACGCCGATTTTCTCTACGCTGGATTCCCCGGCAACACGCGCTACATCCGCGACTTCGCCAAACGCCGCGATCCCGATGGCAAGATGAACCGGCTGTATGTGATCGAGAGCGGGATGTCGAGCACCGGGGCGAAGGCGGATTATCGACTGGGAGTGCGTGCGGATCAGATTGAGAATCTTGCCCTCGTGCTTGCTGGTGCGGTGCACAGGTTCTCCGGCAATCCGACCGTGCCAAATGCTGATGAAGAGCGGTTCTTGAGCGCGTTAAGCAACGAGCTGCCGTCATCACTTGTCATCGCGGGTGACAATCTCCGGCCGGCAGTTCACGCTACGGTGCACAGGATTAACGAAGCCATCGGCAACGTCGGGAAAACGGTTTTCTACACCGACCCAGTCGATGCGAACCCGGTCAGCCAGACCGAGTCGATCAAGGAACTGGTTTCCGACATTCACGCGGGCAAAGTCGATTTGCTTATTATTCTGGGCGGCAATCCGGCCTACGACGCTCCCGCCGATCTCGATTTCGCCAACGTTCTGAAGAACGGTAAGGTTCCGATGCGCGTTCATCTCGGCCTTTATCAGAATGAAACTGCCGAGCTGTGCCAGTGGCACGTGAATCAGACGCATGAGCTTGAATCCTGGGGCGACGCGCGAGCTTACGATGGAGCCGTCAGCATCATTCAGCCGCTGATAGCTCCGCTTTATAACGGTAAGAGCGCTCTAGAACTGCTTGCTTTGCTCACCGAACAGGCTGACGCATCCGGTCACGATCTAGTCCGCGTTTACTGGCAGACGCAGCACACAGGCGGGGATTTCGAAGCCTTCTGGCGTAAGTCGCTCCACGATGGCTGGGTCGAGGGCACATCTTACGCCCCGAGGTCTTTTCCGGTGAAGTCCTCGAATTTTCCCCCGTCGAGTGTGATTGGAGATTCGAACTCCATCGAACTCAACTTCCGCCGCGACCCCACCATCTACGACGGGCAATTCTCCAACAACGGCTGGCTGCAAGAGCTGCCCAAGCCGATGAACAAACTCACCTGGGACAACGCCATCCTCATCGGCCCGAAGATGGCTGAGCGCCTCGAAATCGAGCCGAAGCATGTGGTCGAGCTTGAGTTGAACGGCAAAAAAGTCAAAGGCCCGGTCTGGATTCAGGCCGGCCATCCGGACAATTCCGTCACCGTCACGCTCGGCTACGGACGCACGCGCGCCGGACGCGTCGGCACCGGCTGGGGATTCAACGCCTACGCGCTGCGCACCACATCCGCACCGTGGATTGCTTCCGGGGTCAAAATTAATAAGACCGGCGAATATTACGAGCTCGCATCCGTGCAAGGCATGCAGTCGATGGAAACGCCGAACGGCGACACGCGCCCGCTGGTGCGCGCGGGCACGCTCGAGGAATATCGCCAGAATCCCAACTTCGCGCCCGAGATGGATGAAAATCCCGCGCCCGGCCTCACGCTCTACAAACCTTACGACTATAAAGATGAAGCCTACGCGTGGGGCATGGCGATCGACCTGAACAAGTGCGTGGGCTGCAACGCGTGCATGATCGCGTGTCAGTCGGAAAACAACATCGCCGTCGTCGGCCAGGAGCAGACCAGGCTCGGCCGCCACATGCACTGGATTCGTGTCGACGCCTACTATCAGGGCGACCGCGAAAATCCCAAAGCGTTCTTCCAGCCCGTGCCCTGCATGCAGTGCGAGAACGCGCCCTGCGAGGTCGTCTGCCCCGTCGCTGCGACCAACCATTCGAGCGAAGGCCTGAACGACATGATTTACAACCGCTGCGTGGGCACGCGCTATTGCTCGAACAACTGTCCGTACAAGGTGCGGCGCTTCAATTTCTTCCTCTTCCAGGATTGGACCACCGAGCAATACAAGATGATGCGCAATCCCGACGTGAGCGTGCGCAGCCGCGGCGTGATGGAGAAGTGCACCTACTGCATTCAGCGCATCAATGAGCACAAAATCGACGCCGAAGTTGCCAGCGTGCGCGAAGGCAAGACCATCAAGATCAAAGATGGCGAGTTGCAGACGGCTTGCCAGCAGGCGTGCCCGGCGGATGCGATCACGTTCGGCGACATCAACGATCCGAACAGCGCAGTTGCGAAGTTGAAGCGGAAATCGTTGAACTATAGCCTGCTGTGCGAGCTGAACACCCGCCCACGGACGACATATCTGGCTGAAGTAAGAAATCCGAATCCGGAGTTAGAGATTTGATTTGAAGGGGGTGGCGGCAGCTTAGAGAGAGTATTGATTTGAAGGGGCATGGCTTCAGCCGTGCCGAGAGAGATCAAATTTTGATGCGGGGCTTTAGCCCCCACACCACGCATGGACGAAACCCGCAAAATGACGATCGACGCTGAGCACGCTCCGGTGATCGAACCCGGCCACACCTTCGCCACGGTCACGGACAAGATCAGCTCCATCGTCCTTACGCGTCCCACTTCCAATGGATGGTTCGCCGGTTTTGGCATCGCCTTTCTCGCGACCATGATGATGCTCTACGCCATCGGCTATCTCTTTCTGAGAGGCATCGGCATCTGGGGCGTGACCATCCCCATCGGCTGGGGATTTGCCATCGTCAATTTTGTCTGGTGGATCGGTATCGGCCACGCCGGCACACTGATCTCCGCCATTCTTCTTTTGTTGCGGCAATCGTGGCGCAACTCGATCAACCGTTTTGCGGAAGCCATGACACTCTTCGCCGTCGCCTGCGCTGGAATCTTTCCTGCCATCCACGTCGGGCGTCCCTGGCTCGCATATTGGCTGTTTCCTTATCCCAACACCATGCGGGTATGGCCACAATTCCGCAGCCCGCTCATGTGGGACGTCTTCGCCGTTTCCACCTACGCCACGATCTCGGCAATTTTCTGGTTCATCGGCCTGATTCCCGACCTTGCGACGTTACGTGATCGCGCTATTCATCCCGCCGCCAGAATTATTTACGGAATTCTCGCCATGGGCTGGCGCGGCTCGGCTCGCCACTGGCACCGCTACGAGACCGCTTATCTTCTCCTCGCGGGACTTGCCACTCCGCTGGTTCTTTCAGTCCACACCGTCGTCAGCTTCGACTTCGCCATCGGCATCGTTCCGGGCTGGCACACCACCATCTTCCCGCCGTATTTCGTCGCTGGCGCAATTTACTCCGGATTTGCGATGGTGCTCATGCTCGCCATTCCCATCCGCAAAATCTACGGCCTGGAAGATTTCATCACCGAGCGCCACTTGCAGAACTCGGCCAAAGTGATGCTGGCTACAGGCTTGATCGTCGCCTACGGCTACGGTATTGAAGCCTTCATGGGCTGGTACAGCGGCGACCGCTACGACGCCTTCACCATTTGGAATCGGCTGCACGGGCCATATGCCATCCCCTATTACGCGCTGCTGCTCTGCAACATCGGCATTCCGCAACTACTGTGGATTCGCAAATTCCGCACCAGTCCCGTCGCACTGTTCTTCGTCTCATTCGTGGTTCTGATCGGCATGTGGCTGGAGCGCTTCATCATTGTGGTCGTCAGCCTGCATCGCGATTTCCTGACATCATCCTGGGGCATGTACTATCCCACGCGTTGGGACTGGATGACCTACCTCGGTACCATCGGCATGTTCCTGATGCTCATGTTCCTGTTCCTGCGCATCCTGCCCGCTATTTCGATTTTCGAAATGCGCACGCTGTTGCCGGAAGCGGAGGTCAAAGAGTGATGACCAATGGCGCAAATTGCGTGAAGGTCTTCGGCATTGTGGGAGGAGATTGGCCTCGAGCGGTGTTCATAATATGAAGCGCGACCCCATTTACGGCATGATGGCCGAGTTCGATACGGCCCAGGGACTGCTCGACGCCGCGCGCAAGACCTACCAGTCCGGTTATCGCAAGATCGACGCCTACAGCCCATTTCCCATCGAAGGCCTGGCGGAAGAAATTGGATTCCATCACAACCGAGTGCCGCTGGTCGTTCTGATCGGCGGAATCGTCGGTGGCTGCCTCGGCTATTGGATGCAGTGGTGGATGTCCGCCGTCGACTATCCGCTAAACATCGGCGGCAAGCCGCCGCACTCGTGGCCCGCATTCATCGTCATCACATTCGAAATGACGATTCTGTTCGCCGGACTCTCCGCCGTGCTCGGCATGTTGGCGCTGAACGGCCTACCCATGCCCTATCACCCGGTGTTCAATGTTTCCCGCTTTGCGATGGCCTCGAAAGATCGTTTTTTCCTGATCGTTTTCTCGTCCGATCCAAAGTACAACGCACAGGAGACCCGCAGCTTCCTCGAAACCCTGCAAGCGCGCTCCATCTCGGAGGTGCCCAGCTAAATGATCAACCTCCGGCAGAATCCGTGTGGGGACAGCCGCCCCCGGCTGTCCGGTCGAGCGAAGCTCGACAGTACCGTTGTGGGGTGCCCCACTTCTCGCCGCTTTTGCGAGAAGTGGGAATCTGTGAACAGAGGGACTGGGACGATTTTGGCTATCGTCTTCATCGCTTTTCTCACGTCCTGCCGCATCGACATGCACGTGCAGCCGCGCCAGAATCCACTTTCCCGCAGCGCGTTCTTCCCCGACCAACGCTCCGAACGCCCACTCGTCGAGGGCACAGTCGCCCGCGGCCAATTGCGCGTCGACACATATTTCTATAGCGGCCGAATCGGCAGCGCTCTCGGCGACTACATGCCCTTCCCCGTCACCAAAGAAGTTCTCGAGCGCGGCCGCCAACGCTACAACATTTACTGTTCACCTTGCCACTCGATTTTGGGCGATGGCAATGGCTTCGTCCCTTCACGCGGGTTTTCGGAGCGCCCGCCGTCGTATCACATTCCCCGCCTGCAAAAAGCTCCTTTGGGATACTTCTTCGACGTCATGACCAACGGCTTCGGCATCATGCCCGACTACCGTTCACAGATTGAGCCGGAGGATCGCTGGAAAATTGTGGCCTACATCCGAGCGCTGCAACTCAGTCAAAACGCAACTCAGTCCGACGTGCCCTCTGGACACGCGATTCCGTCGCAGCCTCCAAAATTTCAGTTAGGATCAGGAGCAACTTTGCCTGTCATTGAAAGCGGGCCCACAGAGGAGCACAAATGATCGCGCCCGCAATCCAAATCGATCTGTCTCCTCCGCCGATAGTGAAGACGCTGGCGCAGCGATTGATGATCGCTGGCATCGCGCTCGCCATCGTCGCGATCGCGTTCGCTTTCTGGCGTCCCGACGAGTTCTATCGCGGCTACCTGCTCGCTTTCATGGATTGGCTCGGCGTCGCCCTTGGCTCCATGGCCATCATCATGATTCGCCATCTCACCGGCGGAGGCTGGGGCGTGGTCATCCGCCGCATTCAGGGCGCGGCTATGCGCACGCTGCCCGTGCTCACAGTTTTATTTATTCCCATCATCATCGCGGTTGCACAAGGCCGCGTGTATCCCTGGGCGATGCCGCTCTCATCGATCACCGACGATCACATCCGCGAGCACCTGACCAAGCACAGCTTCGTGAAAGCCGATTACCTCAACCTGCATGGCTTCATCATCCGCGCCATCATTTACTTCGCGATCTGGAATGTTCTTTCTTTCCTGCTCACGAAGTGGTCACATGAAGGCGACTCGCCCTCGGCCCCCGACAACACACAGCGCTTCAAAGCTGTCAGTGGTCCTGGCCTGACCTTGTACGCGCTGACCATTTCTTTTGCCGCCATCGATTGGGTCATGTCGCTCGATCCCACGTGGATTTCAACCATCTTCGGCCTGATCATCCTGATCGGCGAGCTTCTTTCGGCTATCTGCTTTGCCGTATTTGTCGAAAGCATCCTGTACAGATACAAGCCGATGTCGGAACTGCTCAAGCCGGATTTCGTCCACGATCACGGCAAGTGGATGCTCACCTTCACCATGGTCTGGGCATACTTCTCGTTTTCGCAATGGCTGATCATCTGGGCTGGTAACCTGCCTAGCGAAATTACTTTTTATCTGAAGCGCCTGAATGGCGGCTGGGGATGGATCGGCCTGATTCTCGCGCTGCTTGGCTTTGCCGTGCCGTTCGCCATCCTGCTCTCGCGCCCATTCAAGCGCAATATCAGAAAACTTGTATGGCTGGCGATTTGGATTTTGTGTATTCGCTGGCTCGATCTGCTGTGGATCATCGAGCCAAACTTCTCTGCGACTTTGCGCATTACGCTGGCTGACATCGTTGTAACGGCCGCCGTCGGCTGTCTGTGGCTAGGCTTTTATTTCCGCAACCTGGCCTCACTGCCGCTGCTGCCGGCCTACGACGCCAGCGCGAGCGAGGTGTTGGAGCCGACGCATGGATGAACGAAGCTTTTGGGCGACGCAGCGCTTTTGGGCACAGCGCTTCCAGCGCTGCCGGAAAAGATTCGTATCAGGGCATGGCTTTAGCCATGCCACCGCAAAACAAAAACAAACCGGGCTTTAGCCCCTGAACGCATGACGAACGACATCAATCACGAACACGCTCACGGTAACTACGAGCACCAGGACATGATGCCGCGGAATGTCTTTTACTTCCTGCTGATCCTCGGCCTTGCGACCGTGTTCTGCCTGTTCCTGATGCGCGGCGTTTTCTCGCTTCTTGACCGCCGCGAAAAGGCCTCGCAGCCGCCGGTAAATCCGCTGGTCGCCAAAGTTCCCGAAGACACGCGCCATGTAGCTAAGGGATACCCACAGACCGCATTTCCCGACCCGCGTCTGGAAGAAGACGAGCGCAATCAATTGGACCGTATTCTAACCGAGGAACAAGACCGTCTTTACTCCTACGGCTGGATCGACCAGAAAGCCGGCACGCTGCACATCCCGATCGATCGCGCCATGGATTTGCTGGTGCAGCGCGGCTTACCAGTGCGGCCGCAGAATGAAGCTGCGTTGAATGCCAGAAATGATGCGACGGGGAGCAGGGGAGAAAACTCAGCCGCAAAGCGGCGATAGATTACAGCCCACAGCGCAAGCTGTGGGTGAAACAGACAGAAGATCAACCGGCCCCGGAAGGGGCGAAAGAAAACTTGGGGTTTCGAAATTGAGCTGTAATCATACAAGTCGACTTTATTTCGCGGCGCTCCTCATCACGCTCCTCTGCATCTCTGCCTCCGCACAAATGAACAACGGCATTATGTCGCCGCCTGCGAACACGCGCCCGCCGAAACTCGAAAACGTCGGCATCGAACAGCACCTCGACGCGCAAATCCCGCCCAGTCTCACTTTCCGTGACGATACCGGCAAGCCGGTGAAGCTCGGAGATTATTTCGGCCGCAAGCCGATGATCCTCAACCTTGTCTACTACAACTGCACCATGCTCTGCGGCGAGGCGCTTGCCGGACTCGCCAGCGCCATGCGCCTGATCAAATTCGACGTGGGCAAGGAATTCGACGTCATCACCGTCAGCTTCGACCCGCGCGAAACGCCCGAAATGGCCGCAGCCAAAAAGAAAGATTATGTCGACCGTTATGGACGTCCCGGCGCGACCCAGGGCTGGCATTTCCTGACCGGCCCGCCCGAATCGATCAACGCACTGACCAAGGCAGTGGGCTTTCAATATCAATACGACGAGAAGACGAATCAGTTCGCGCACGCCACCGCAATTATGGTGCTAACGCCGCAAGGCCATATCTCACGATATTTCTACGGCGTCGAATTTCCGCCCAAAGACCTGCGCATGGGCCTGGTCGAAGCCTCGCAGAATAAAATCGGCAACGCGGTCGATGCTGTACTGCTCTATTGCTATCACTACGATCCGCAGACTGGAAAATACGGCGCCATCGTCACGAACATTCTGCGCCTGGCTGCAGGAGCGACAATTCTTCTGATCGGCGGCTTGCTGCTGATTCTCTGGCGCTTGGATCGTTCGGCAGCCAGGAAGACGGAAACGAAAACTCGATATGCTTAACGATTTTCCATTATGGCCGCAGCAGGCCTCGACTCTCGCGCACCGCGTGGATGCGCTCTACATCTTCCTGCTCATCGTCACCGGCATGATGGCCCTGCTGGTGTGCACGCTGGTTATCGTCTTTGCGGCGCGATTCCGCAACCGCCCCGGTGTGCGCGCCGAGCAGATTGAAGGCTCGAACGCCCTCGAAATTACTTGGAGCGTCATTCCCTTCTTCGTCTTCATGGTCATCTTTGCCTGGGGCGCGGTTGTCTATTTCAGCCAGCGAACCCCTCCCGCCGACGCAACCGAAGTTTATGTCGTCGCCAAGCAATGGATGTGGAAGGTCGAACACGCCGAGGGCCAGCGCGAAATCAACGAGCTGCATGTTCCCGTTGGCCGCGACGTCAAACTCATCATGACCTCGCAGGACGTCATTCACAGCTTCTACATTCCCGCATTCCGCGTGAAGCAGGACGTGCTGCCCGGCCGCTATACGGTCGAATGGTTTCGCGCGACCAAGCCGGGCACGTATCACCTATTCTGCGCCGAATATTGTGGCACGCAGCACTCCGGCATGGTGGGCGACATCGTTGTGCTCGAGCCCGCGCAATACGAGGCCTGGATCAACGGCGGCTCCAACGGCCCGCTCTCGGCGACCGGCGAAAAGATTTTTGCCGAACTCGGCTGCTCCACCTGCCATCGTACGGATATGCAGGGCCGCGGCCCGAACCTGCAAGGTGTCTACGGTAAGCCTGTTGAACTCGCAGACGGACGCACCGTCACCGCCGACGAAAACTACTTGCGCGAGTGCATTCTCGATCCCGGCGCGAAGCGCGTGAAAGGATTCCAGCCGATCATGCCCACATTTCAGGGCTTGGTTTCGGAGGAACAAGTAAACGCGCTGGTCGCCTATATCAAATCGATTTCTGAAACTAAACCAGCCGGCGGCATGAAGACCGCCAATGCCGGCGCGGCCAATCAACCGCAATCGAATGGAAGTCAGGTGCAATGAGCATGGGAATGCCGACAGTAGTACCGCAGCAACGCTTTGAAAGAGAAACTTATTTGAATAAGGCGTACGGCGTCTGGTCGTGGCTGCTCACCACCGACCACAAGCGCATCGCCCTGCTCTATCTCGTCTCAATCACATTCTTCTTTTTCATCGGCGGATTCTTCGCCCTGCTGATTCGTCTCGAGCTGCTAACTCCCGCAGGCGATCTCGTGCAGGCCGACACCTACAACAAACTCTTCACCCAGCATGGCATGGTGATGATCTTTTTCTTTCTGATCCCCTCCATCCCCGCCACGCTCGGAAACTTCCTTGTGCCCATGATGGTGGGCGCGAAAGATCTTGCCTTCCCTCGCATCAACCTGCTGAGCTGGTATCTATATATCATCGGCGGCGCGCTCATGCTGCACTGCATGTTAACCGGCGGCGTCGATACCGGCTGGACTTTCTACGTCCCCTTCAGCAGCAACTTCACTAACACAAAATTCGTCGAAGCCGGAATCGCCATCTTCATCGCTGGGTTCTCCTCTATCCTCACCGGCCTGAACTTCGTCGTCACCATTCATCGCATGCGCGCGCCGGGCATGACGTGGTCTCGCCTGCCGCTCTTCATCTGGGCCCACTACGCCACCAGCATCATTCAGCTTCTCGGCACGCCGGTGGTCGCCATCACCATCGTTCTCGTCGCCGCCGAACGCGCCCTGCACCTGGGAATCTTCGATCCCAGACTTGGCGGCGACCCTCTGCTGTTCCAGCATCTCTTCTGGTTCTACTCGCATCCCGCTGTCTACATCATGATTCTGCCCTCGATGGGCGTGGTCACCGAAATCATCGCCTGCTTCGCTCGCAAGCGCATCTTCGGCTACCAGTTCGTTGCCTTCTCATCGATCGCCATCGCAGTCTTCGGATTCCTGGTATGGGCGCACCACATGTTCGTGGCCGGAATTTCTGTCTACTCGGCGCTCGTATTTTCATTCCTCAGCTACGCCGTCGCTCTGCCCTCGGCCATAAAAGTCTTCAACTGGACCGCCACTCTCTACAAAGGCTCAATCCACTACGACGCGCCGATGCTCTACGCGTTCGGCTTTCTCGGCCTATTCACCATCGGCGGCCTGACCGGACTGTTCCTCGCTGCTTTGGGCATCAACGTTCACGTCACGGACACATATTTTGTCGTTGCTCACTTCCACTACATCATGGTGGGCGGCGCGCTCATGGGATATCTCGGCGGCATGCATTTCTGGTGGCCCAAAATTTCCGGCAAGCTCTATCCCGAAGGCTGGGCGCGCCTGGCCGCGCTGATCGTCTTTATCGGCTTCAATCTGACCTTCTTCCCGCAATTCGTTCTCGGATATCTGGGAATGCCCCGCCGCTACTACGACTACAGCCACATGCCCGAATTTCAGGTTCTGAATGTGCTTTCAACCGCCGGTTCCACTGTTCTCGGCGTCGGCTATCTCTTACCCATGGTTTATTTCCTCTGGTCCATGCGCTACGGCAAACCGGCCTCGGACAATCCCTGGAACGCCGCGGGTCTCGAGTGGCGCACTGCCTCCCCGCCGCCGACTTTGAATTTCGACGTAGAACCGGTTGTGACCTGGGAAGCTTACAACTACGAAGAACTCGACGCGCCACCGCAGACACAGGAGGTCACCGTTGGCTGAAGCTGAAACTGTAATGGGGTTACATCAGGAAGAATTGCAGCATCCCGAGCTGCTACATCATTTCGCCGACGCGGAACAGCAGCGCAACTCGGCCAGCCTGGGCATGTGGGTTTTTCTGGGCACCGAAATTATGTTCTTTGGCGGAATGTTCTGCGCCTACCTGATTTATCGTCACTGGTACTTCGGCGACTTCGGCGCAGCCAGCAAATCGATCGACGCTACTTTGGGCGCGACCAATACCGCCGTCCTTATCTGCAGCAGCTTGACGGTCGTTCTCGCCGTGTGGGCCGCGCAAACCGCTCGCAAGACGTTGCTCGTCACGATGCTCACCATTACCATGCTCCTCGGCCTGGTGTTTCTTGGAATCAAAGCCAAAGAATACTCCGACAAATTCGAAGAGCATCACGTTCCCGGCGCGTCATTCAGCTTCAACAATGCCCCGCTTCCCCACCATCCCGGCCAGTACGCCAACCCGCGTCATGCGCAAATTTTCTTTTCTCTCTATTTCATGATGACCGGCATCCACGCCCTGCACATGATCGTCGGCCTGGGGATTTTTTCCTGGCTACTCTGCATGTCGTGGAAAGGACGTTTCACGCCGACGTATTACACTCCCGTCGAAGTCGGGGGCCTTTACTGGCACTTCGTCGACATTGTTTGGATTTATCTATTCCCATTGCTCTATTTGATTGACCGTCGCCGCTGAGGGTTTATGGCTGAACACACTGCATCGAATCATTCGAAATCGTCACCGCTGAAGTTGTATTTCGGAGTGTGGGCAACGCTGCTGGTGCTCACCTTCGTCACGTACGAAGTCTCGCTCGTTGACCTCGGCCCCTTCAACTCCGTTGTTGCGCTCGTAATCGCGTCGATCAAGGCCACCCTGGTCGCGCTTTTCTTCATGCACGTCTGGCACGCCAGCGAAAAGCTCACCAAGCTGGTGATCGTAGCTGCCGTCTTCTTTCTGCTACTGCTGTTAGGCCTGACGATGACCGACTACGCGACCCGTCCCTGGAGCTGAATCTATCTGCAGCACAATATTTCGTACGAGATGGCGTTACCCGATGAAACCCTGCGTGCTCTGTGTTGAATTCCTTTAATGTGTGGGCTGCTCAGCCCTCGCGTGACCCACATCACAGGCTCTCGTGCCGTTCTGCGATATACTCGCGCCGTCTATCTGGATCAGGTCCGAAAAAGCTTGGTCGCGCAATTGGAAGCTGCGATGACCTCCCTTTGTGACCGGGGGGTGCCCCACTTCTCGCCTCTTTTGCGAGAAGTGGGAACTCGGTGACACAAAAGAAGCCAGCGGTAGCAGTTTCCCGAATCATGAAGGAGTTGCGGCATGTCCAGCACTTTTGTCGAGTCGCCTTCTACAAAATCAACCCTACCTGTGGACGCCTTCGCCCTTGCCGAATCCCTGCGCGCCACGATCCAGGGCGAAGTCCGCTTCGATTCGAGCGCCCGCGCACTCTACGCCACCGATGGCTCCAACTACCGCCAGGTCCCGATCGGCGTCGTCATTCCGCGCGACAACGACGATGTTGAATCCACTGTCGCCCTCTGCCGCGAATTCGGCGCGCCGCTTCTCTGCCGTGGCGGAGGCACTTCGCTCGCCGGCCAATGCTGCAACGTCGCCGTCGTTCTCGATTTCTCGAAGTACATGAACTCGATCCTCGAGATCGATCCGACCCGCCGCATCGCCCGCGTGCAGCCCGGAGTCATCCTCGATCATCTCCGCGCCGCCGCCGAAAAGCACCATCTCACCTTCGCTCCCGACCCAGCCACCCACGACCGCTGCACGCTCGGCGGCATGATCGGCAACAACTCCTGCGGCGTCCACTCCGTCATGGCCGGCAAAACTGACGACAACATCGAGGCGCTCGAAGTCCTCACCTACGACGGCGTGCGCATGAAAGTCGGCCCAACACCGAGTTCGGAACTCGAAAGCATCCTCCGCGAAGGCACCGTCCGTGGCCAGATTTATACCAATCTAAAAACCATTTCAGACAAATACGGCGATCGCGTTCGCAGCGGATTTCCCAACATTCCCCGCCGCGTCTCCGGCTACAACTTGCAATATCTTCTTCCGGAAAACGGCTTCCACGTTGCCCGCGCGCTCGTCGGCTCGGAAGGAACCTGTGTCACGATTCTCGAAGCTACCTGCCGTCTCGTCCAAAGCCCTCCCGAGCGCGTGCTTCTGGTTCTCGCGTATCCCGATGTGTACCAGTGCGCCGACCATGTCCCCGAAATCATGCAGCACAAGCCCATCGGACTCGAAGGTTTTGACGATCTCCTCGTCCACTACACGCGCGTGAAAAAAATCAACTCCGAGGGCCTCGCGCTTCTTCCCGATGGCGGAGGATGGCTGCTGGTCGAATTCGGCGCGCAAACCGCCGCCGAAGCCGAATCGCAAGCCCGCGGATTGATGCAGTCGCTCGCTCGCACCGCCAACCCTCCCCAGATGCGCCTCTGCGACAAGAATCAGGCAAAGCTCGTCTGGGTAGTTCGTGAGTCCAGCCTCGGCGCAACTTCGCACGTCCCCGGCGAAGACCTCAACTGGGAAGGCTGGGAGGACGCCGCCGTCGCTCCCGAAAAACTCGGCGGCTATCTTCGCGATCTGCGAAAGATGTTCGCCGCCTACGGCTATAAAGGTTCCCTCTACGGGCACTTCGGCCACGGCTGCGTGCACACGCGCATCAACTTCGATCTGCAATCGAAAGAGGGCATCGCCAAGTTTCGCCGCTTCATGGAAGAAGCCGCCGATCTTGTCGTCAGCTATGGCGGATCGATCTCCGGCGAGCACGGCGACGGTCAGTCCCGCGGCGAACTATTGCCGAAAATGTTCGGGCCGGAATTAATGCAGGCGTTTCGTGAATTCAAATCGGCCTGGGATCCCGCATGGAAAATGAATCCAGGCAAGCT
Source organism: Candidatus Sulfotelmatobacter sp. (assembly GCA_030041215.1). Classification (GTDB taxonomy): domain Bacteria; phylum Acidobacteriota; class Terriglobia; order Terriglobales; family Acidobacteriaceae; genus Sulfotelmatobacter. Next base: position 41,653 of record JASHOH010000036.1, read on the forward strand.
CATCGATCCCTACAAGCTCGATGAAAACTTACGCCTCGGTGCGAACTATGCTCCATGGGAGCCGGAAACTCATTTCAAGTTCGAAGCCGACCACGGCAGCCTCGCCGAAGCCACGCTGCGCTGCGTGGGCGTAGGCAAGTGCCGCCACTCCGAAGGTGGCGTGATGTGCCCGAGCTATCGCGCCACGATGGAAGAAGAACACTCCACTCGCGGCCGAGCTCATCTTCTCTGGGAAATGACACAACGCGAAGTCATCCGCGATGGTTGGCGCAGCGAGGAAGTGAAAAAGTCGCTCGACCTCTGCCTCGCCTGCAAAGGCTGCAAAAGCGACTGCCCCGTCGGCGTCGACGTCGCGACGTACAAATCCGAATTTCTTTCTCACTACTACGAAGGCCGCGTGCGCCCCGTTAGCGCCTACGCCTTCGGCAATATCGATCTGTGGGCGCGTGCAGCATCGAAATTTCCAGGCCTTGTCAACCTGACCACGCAGCTTCCCATCCTGCGCGAAATTTCAAAACTCGCAGCCGGCATCCCGCTCGAGCGCTCCATCCCCGCCTTCGCCCCAGAAACTTTCAAAGACTGGTTTTTCCGCACGCGGCCTAAAACCGATCGTGTAGGGACAGCCGCCCTCGGCTGTCCGGCGGAGCGAAGCTCCGCAGCGCCGGAGTGGAAGAGCGGCGCTTCAGCGCCGCGTCAGCGTTCTGGGTTGAATGCGGGCTTTAGCCCCAGCGATTTTGGGCGGCGCAGCGCTTCCAGCGCTGCGATTAATGCTTCCCTTTCAGAAGGGGCTTTAGCCCCTGAGGTCCTCCTCTGGCCCGACACCTTCGCCAACTACTTCCGCCCCAGCATCGCCCAAGCCGCCACTGAAGTCCTCGAAGCCGCCGGCTTCCGCGTGCTCGTCCCCAAGCCTCACCTTTGCTGCGGACGCCCCCTCTACGACCACGGCATGCTCGATCGCGCGAAATCGCTGCTGCTGCAAATCCTCGACACCCTCCAACCCGAAATCGAAGCCGGCATCCCTGTCGTCGGACTCGAACCAAGCTGCGTCGCCGTCTTCCGCGACGAGCTTGTCAATCTCTTCCCGCACGACGAGCGTGCCCAGACGCTCTCGCGTCAGACTTTCCTACTCAGCGAATTCCTCGAAACTTACGCTAAAGATTCCCCGCTGCCGCGCCTGAACCGCAAAGCCCTGCTCCACGGCCACTGCCATCAGAAATCGATCATGAAGATGACCGCCGAAGAATCCATCCTGCGGCGCATCGGTGTCGACTTCACCATTCCCGCGCCCGGATGCTGCGGCATGGCCGGCTCGTTCGGCTTCGAGCGCGACAAGTATGATGTGTCGGTCGCCATCGGCGAGCTCGAACTCATGCCCGCCGTGCGCCATGCCCCGGATGACTGGCTGATCATCGCCAACGGCTTCAGTTGCCGCGAACAGATCGCCCAAGGCTCAGATCGTCAAGCTCTGCACCTGGCCGAAGTTCTGCAAATGGCTTTGAACGGTGAACAATTGCTGGATGGCGACCGTTACCCCGAATCGGCGCTTACCCGCCGCCATGAACGGGAGGTGAAGCGATCGATGCAGCGTGCTGGAGTGGGACTTGCGGCAGTCGCGGCGGGCGTGGCTGTTCTGTGGGCGTTCAGTAGAAAACAAACTTAAATGGGCGGCGAAAAATTCTTGGTTTGACTATTTACTCCTCTCCATCCCGTAAAATCGTCGACATCAAAGCACGATGACAAGCCATGCGCCGATCACGTTTAATCTTCGATGTTTTTCAGATCGCGAGCGTCGCGCTCCTTTTTCTATATCTTTTCAGCCGACGCGGGCCTTGGGACGCCCAGCGCGATCTCGGCATGGCGCTTATTTTGATAGGGCTTCTAGGAATTGCAATAGCCCGCTTCCAACTGGGAGGATCATTCTCAATTGTGCCGCAGGCCCGCCAATTAGTGACGCATGGGCTATATTCGAGAATTCGCAATCCTATTTACTTCTTCGGTACGATTCTTTTCGCGGGCTTGATCATCTTCCTGCACCGTCCCATCCTCTGGATTCTCTTCGTGGTAATGGTTATTCTGCAGATTATCCGCGCCCGCCGCGAGGCTCAAGTGCTCGAGGCAGCATTCGGAGACGCGTATCGCGAGTATCGACGGAAGACGTGGTTTTAAGTGATTAAGCCTTGTGTAATCAGCAACTTACCTCTGCTCTGGCCCATTCCGCTCGTTTTCTGGGAAAATAGATGGATGGCAACGGCCGCAGCAAACTGGCCGTTACCCACGACCGCATTTTGCGCCCTTCAGAAAGCTGACCGTTATGGAAGCCGAAAACACAACTGTCTTGGCCCCTCCGCAGCCCGCCGCCGCGAAAGTTCCCCCGGAGGCCTTGCCCACCCTTGTCTCCACCAAGCCTCCCGACGCTCCGCTGTGCGGTTCTGTGCTCGTTCTCATCCAGTTCGACGTGTGCGAGGAGATCCGTCTCGACCAGCTCCGCGACATCCTCGGCGCACGCACTACCGCGACCACGTTCAAGCATTCCGCTCCCGGATACGTCCGCTATCAGCGTCCTCCGATCGAAGAACCACTCGAACCGCTCGTTCTCGAATCCGGCGAGGGACTGCAAGGCGAAATTAGATACTTCGACTACGGTATTGTCAGCGTGGTCTTTGAACTTCCCTTCTCTGGCGACTGGGATAAGCTCGTCCAGCTTTCCAGCCGTTGGGTTTGGGACACCAACTTCGAAAGCCTCGCCACTCGCATCATTAAGCAAAAGCTCGAGCGCGCCGCGCCCGCGCTGGTCAAGCCTTACATCAGCGAGTGGCTGCGCGAAGACTACTTCATCTTCCATCTTCGCGAAATCGCCGGCTCGCCCTCGGCGAATGACCTGCTCGCAAAGCAAGGCCCTTACATCGCGCAGGTCGTCCGCGGAGAATCACAAACGCTCTCCGACGGCGAGCGCCAGGAAATTCTCCAGTCCCGCATCTCGTATTATGCCAACGACCTCGCCGTCATTGGATGGAACGCTGCCTTCATTTACGACACGCCCTCGGGCGCTGAAACCGCCATTCAGCTTCTTCAGTACGCCAACTCGCAGCTCCTCGAGTTCCGCCACTACGACGACCTGCTCAGCCGGGAACTCGAAAACGTCTACGCCTTCCTCGACCGCGGAGGTCACAGCATGTGGTCGCGCTGGCGCACCGCCCGCGCTGCCAGCAAGCTGCTCACTGTTCTGATTGACGTCGGCGAACTCACCGAGCGCGCCGACAACGCCATCAAGTTCCTCAGCGACATGTTCTCCGCGCGCCTCTACAAACTGGCCGCGCAGAAAGTCGGGGTTCCCGACTACAAAGACCTCGTCCAGCAAAAGTTGAGGACCGCCGAAGAGCTCTACCGCTTCATGGTCGACCAATTCAACCAAAGCCGCGCTTTTGTGCTGGAGTTGATGGTCGTTGTGATTTTGATTATTGAGCTGATCTGGATCTTCCGAGGCAAACCGATCTAGGAAACAAGCTGCATGACGATTGCATGCGATGTCATTCCGAACCGTTCCGCAGGACCGGTGAGGAACCTGCTGTTCGCCCGTGTCTCAGGTCGTGGCGCGGGGCGAAAGAAACGCTCTCACGCGCAGGTAGTGTCTTAAACTGTTAGGACACTACCCACGCGCAAACGCTAATATTTTTCCACAACCATCCACGTTAATTATCCTTGCGCAAACCAATAATCCATGCAATTATAGTCTCGGAAAAGCAAGGCTTTACTCTGCCCAACCGCCGATAAGCCCTAGATTGGGCAGCAAGCTCTTTGTTATCTAATATTTGCCCATAACCCTTTTGGGCTCTAATATTTGTAAGGATTTTCCGCGTAACCCTCTGATTCCACACGACCGGGGGTGGGGGGAGGGGTACCGGCCATTATAAAGTGGTTAATACTAAATTAGCTTTCAGTAAACCAGTAAAATTCCACCTGACTTGCGCGGCCTGAAAGACAAACGCGTCCTCATCACCGGAGGCGCCAGCGGCATCGGCGCCGCCACCGCCGCGCGTTTTTTGGAAGAAGGCTCGCGTGTCTGCATCCTCGACCGCGACGCCAATGCCTGCGGCGCTATTCGCCATCAGTTGTCGGGAATTTCCGAGGCCATCATCGCCGATGTCACCGACTTGATGCAGGTCGAAGCTGCCTTCGCCGACGCTATCCGCGTCATGGATGGAGTCGACGTTCTGATCAACAACGCCGGCATCAGCATCCGCCACAATTTTCTCGACATCACCCCCGAAGAATGGGACAAAGTCATTTCCGTCAATCTCACCGGCGTTTTCTACGTCGCCCAAACCGCCGCCCGCCACATGTGGCGCCGTTTTTCCACCGAGCCCGGTACCGGAGTAATTCTGCAAACCGCCTCAACCAACGGCATCATGGGATATCCGTTTTATGCGGATTACAACGCCACCAAAGCCGGGGTGATCGAACTAACCCGCTCCATGGCGCTTGAACTCGCGCCCAGAATTCGCGTGTGCGCCGTCGCGCCGGGGTATGTTCTTACGCCCATGCAGCGCGCCGAATACACCGACGCCATGCTCGACGAAGTAAACCGCAAGATCCCCCTGCGCCGGCACGCACAGCCGGAAGAGGTCGCAGCTTTGTTCGCGTTTCTTGCTTCGGATGATGCCGCGTTCGCGACGGGACAGGTCTACACGCTCGATGGCGGCGAGACTGCCGGGGGATTGGCCAGCCGGTAAGCGGTGAGGTGCCGAGACAACTTTCTTCTGCGATCTTTGCGGGTTTCTTGGCGGTCTTTGCTTTTTAAGATTTCCCGCTAAAGCAGCAAAACTTCTAAGACCGCAAAGTTGGCGAAGCAATCTACAAAGCGTACGAAGGAGGAACTCGCGCAGCTATCCCCCTGTGAGTCTCGCCGCCAGCCTCGCTAGTCGCACCACGCGATAAAGAGGAAATAGAGGTTTCGGCAATCGCATCGCATCCCACTCCCCCGGTCCCGGAGTGAACGCCAGCCGCGTCAAAAATTTCCAGCGATCGCTCGGCCGCTCCCGCAGCCGCATCGTCAACCAGAAATAACCAACCCCCAATTCGCCATGCGAAGCTCCCGCAGCAAGCTGTGCAGCAAACTGTCGCGCGAACTCCTGGGCGGCGTGGTCAGCATCAAGCTCCCGCTGAACCCGAACCGGAATCTCCGTCCCTAATAAATTTTTCACCAGTAGCAGCGTGATATGCACGATGCGTTCAACTCCCAGTTGGAGCGTCTGCTCCTGAATCCATTGCCAGTTCAAACTCTGCCGCTGCACGATCCGTGCAATGTCGCACAGCCACATCAGCCGTCCCCAGGCATGTTTTGCGGCGTGCACCGAGAGCACCAGAACCAGATCTTCCGGCGAAGGGGTCTTCACTTGGCGCCCGGCCACTGTAACCTTCACAGCTCGCGCAAATAGTTCGTCCATGTCGTAGTCAACCGAGTAAAATCGCGGCTCGAGCGCCCACTGCAGCTCGAGCAAATTCTTACCCGCCGGAGAATCGAACGCACACTCATATCCGTAAGAGAGATAATCCTGTTCGGCCGCTGCGGGAATCGGCTCGCGCGGCTTGTATCCAAGAGTATGCATGGCATCCTTTGCCCGCATTATGTCGCGCCTTCGAATGAAGACGTCATTGTCTCCCGCCTGCCGCATCGCGATATCGCCGTAGTACAGCTCCGATAACACCAGGCCCTTGTAAGGAATTGCCTCGATCCCATGCTCATCCAGGCAGTCGAGAATGCGGAATAGTTCGCGGGCAAGAAGAAGCGATCGTTGCACGTTGCTCTGATAAGTGACTCGCAACGACGAGAGAATGGCGGGAGGAACCTCTGCACTTAGGGACGAAAGTTTTTCATGCAACACATACGATGCGCCGTGGTGATCGGCAAGGCGAAGCAGAGCTTGCCAGTCAACCGGCGACTGCAATATGTCGCGCATGCGCGCCAGTAAAGCCTCGCGAGGCACTGCGGAACTGGCGGCCAGAAGCAAGTCCCAGGAGTGCTCTACAGAGGTAGCGGCTGGCGTGCTGCGCGGTGATCTCGCGTACCCTGATGCCACAGATGCCATTGCAATGTCGAGCCATCTTAACAGGGCTGAGGAGAAGCTTGGACCGAACCGTTTAGCCATCACAAGCGGCACCGTGCCGATATTACTTTCGTCACTGCTGATTCTGTTTCCCCGCGCCGCAAGCAGGTCAAGTTCTGTCAAACTTAGACAAGACCCCTTGCATAAATGGAAGTAATCAGTCCGAAAACGACGCGGAGCAGCACGCGGTTAAGAGTGGAAATTCCCCTCACCATAACCAGCCTCGATCGCAAGCATCCATTGGCGGCCCAGTGTGTTGCTGTCGTGGTAAGCCCGCAGGGCTGCGGATTGCGGGCGTCGCAGGCTTTGCCGCTGGAAACTCCCGTGCTGCTGGCTGATTTGCCCGGCGGCGCCAGCGCTTCCGGCCGCGTGGCCAGCTGTCTGCCGCTAGGGAAGGATGGGAAAAATTTCCTGATCGGAGTTGCCCTCTACAATCCTGCGAATATCTGGGGGATCGCCAATCCGCCTGAGGACTGGAACTGCGGTGCCGCGGCTGCCGCCGGCAACACGAGTGCCGGCAGCAAAGACGAGTGGCCTTACAACCTGGCTTCTCGAAAAGATCAGTCCCATTCCTGCGGGTGATAAGGATTTTCATGTTCGGTTAATGCCCGCCCGTTTTCAGTCGCCCGACCGTTCGTGTGCCGACGTTCTTTCGTAACCTCGTGTCGGTTCAGGAGACCTGTCATACTCACCAACGATGTCCGATATGCCAGAGGGAGCCGCGAATCCGGCCTCAAGCCCCGCATTGCAGAATTCTGCGAAGTCCGGCCAGGAGCGGCCCTTTCGCGTCAAATTGCGCGGATCCGTCCTGACCCTGGTTCGTTTGCCCAATCGGCGCGAGGTCCGCGGCAAGCTCCATCAGATTTCGATCACGGGGGGGCTCATGAATCTGGACAGGGCGCTTGAGGAAAAGCTAGTCGTCGAATTGATCTTCCATCTTGGTAAGGCCACCATCCGCCAGAAGGCACAGATGATGTTTCCCATGTGGGCCACGCAGGGATGGCTGCAGCCGTTCCGCTTCATCGATCTGCCCGAAGCAACGCGCAACGAGCTGGAGAAAACTCTCCTGCAATTCGTGCAGGCACAGCACGCAACGATTTCCTAAGGCTTGGAAAAACCCTCCTTCCCTGGCGAGATTGCTATCTCCCGCGGCCCACAGTTTCCCACAGACCGGAGCACGGCGCTACCCCTGTGGATTTCAAACTGAACCACTACCTTTCAAAGGTTGTCGTTCCGGAAAACGAGCGAACATGGAAGAATCCGTTTTTTCTCGTACGGGTTGGGCTTAATGCTCCCCCTGGTTGACGCATCCTGCTTCCCTGCCGAAAATGTGATAAGGCTCAACAAAATGCCAGGCCCTCCTCTTATTTTTTGGGAAGTCGACTGCCAGCGCGATTTCATGCTGCCCAGCGGAAAACTCTACGTACCTGGCGCCGAAAAGCTGCTGCCCAACATTCGCAGGCTCACCGATATCGCGCGTGATGGCCGCGTTCTGCTGATCTCTCACGGCTGTTATCACACCCAAGACGATCCCGAGTTCAAGAGCTTCCCTCCGCACTGCATCAAAGGCACTCCTGGATCCCAACTTGTTCTCGAAGCCTTAACGGACAAAGTTTTCACAATTCCCAACGAGCCGTCGGCAACTCTCCCCAAAGAGTTCGCTGACTATCATCAGATTCACCTTGAAAAACAGACTCTCGACATTTTCGAAACTCGCCACGCGCAAGAGCTCTTGGATCGGCTACCCAAAGGCGCGCAGTTCATCGTCTTCGGGGTCGTCACCGAATACTGTGTCCGCCTGGCTGCTAGGGGATTGCTTGAGCGCGGCCGCCACGTTTCTGTTGTGAAAGATGCAATCGAAACGCTGAAGCGGGAGGACGGGGAGCGCACGCTGGCTGAACTGAAAGCTCTGGGAGCAAAGTTCATCTCCACCGATGAAGCCCTCAAACTTGCCGCCACCGACCACACGCAATTTTCTTAGCGTTCTTTGCGGATGCTCTTTGCGTCCCTTGCGGTCTAAGATTTTTCTCCTTAAGAGTTCCGCACAATTTCAAAGCGAAAAATTCGACAACTTGGGGGGAATTTTGCTGACTTGGAACGCAAACGCCAAGGGCCTTACACCACCTTTACTCCGTGTTCCTCTGTTTCGCCCTTGTGTTTGCTCTTACGGTAATCATCACGAACTCAGCTTTCTATCCTAACAACCGTTCAATCTTTTCTATCTGCACCGTCGATAACTCCAACCCCGCACTCTCCAGATCCTGCCTCATATGCTCGAAACTCGAAGTCCCGGTCAGCGGCAAAATCCCAATCGCCCGCGCGAACGCAAACACCACCTGCGCCGTGGTCGCCGCCATCCGCGCGGCAATTTCGCGCACCACTGGATGCTGTAACACTTCCACATTAGCCGTCAGCAACGAAAATCCCTGATACAGAATCCCGCGCCTTTGGCAGAACGCGCGCACCTCACGGTCCCATCCAAAGCGCGCGTAGCAGCGGTTCTGCACCACCGCCGGAGCCTCTCCCTGTGCCACCATCTGTTCGAGATGATGCAGCCCCACATTGCTCACGCCCAGCAGCGGGGTGCGCCCGTCATCGCGCTCCTTCTGCATCGCCTCCCAGACCTCGGCATCAATTTTGGTCCATCCATAATCCGAGGCCGGCCCGTGCAGCACGTAGCTGTCAACGTAGCCCGTTCCCAGATGCTCCAGTGAACTGGCCATCGATTGCGCCACCTGCACCGCAAATTTGGCGGACGGATCATAGGGCAGTCGGTGATCTTGCCCTGGACGGTATGTAAACTTCGTTTGCAGAAAAAGCTCACCGCGCGTAACGACACCCGAACGATAAGCTGCTGCCAGCGCCTCTCCCACGCCGGCCTCGAAATAATGCCGCCGCTGGTTCGCCGTATCGAAGCGGCGAAACCCCGCGCGCAGCGCCATTTCGACCAGCGCAGCCGTGCGCTCCTCCTTCCAGGCTGTGCCGTAAAGAAAATCGGGGATGGATTTCACTGCCGTTGAAGATTGCGCCGCCATCGCGCTATTCGCCCGAATCGCCGACTGTTTCGAATTACCATCACGCCTGATCGTAAAACTTCAAAGCCATTGCGCCATGCGTAGCGGCTCCGCCTGCGCGCAACGCTGCCGCGATCAGTGAGCTCTCGCTGATCTCTTCGCGAGAAGCTCCTGCCGTTTTTGCGGCCTTAGTGTGAACTTCAATGCAGTAGGGGCACTGTGTGGTAAAAGCCACAGCCAAGGCAATCAATTCGCGGTATTTTCGCGGAATCGTGCCACCCTCGCGGCCGACGATATCTTGCAGCGCGAGCCATGCTTTGAACTCAGTCGGGGCAAGCTTGCTCATGTCTTTCAAAAGACGCAGGTCGGCCGGGTCATGATAATGTTCGCTCATTTGTTCTCCTTGAACGCTGATTTTGCTGCGCTAATGCTTGATCGCTTCCGAGGACGTCAGATTAAAGTCCGGGCTTCTCCGCCAGTAAATGCGCAGAGGCAAACCGATCTGGACACTATACACTGCGAATGAGAGTGGGAAACAGCCGGTTAAGTGCTTAGAATGTTAGAGGCGCTCTGTTTTCCCGGGGGCCCGTAGCTCAGCGGTTAGAGCAGTGGACTCATAATCCATTGGTCCCAGGTTCAAATCCTGGCGGGCCCACCAAGTCACGCTAATGAACTTGCTCCTCTCCCGTTTGCGCTGATTCCACTCCCGATGTGACAATGGCTACATGCACAAATTCACAACCGCAGTCATCGCATTGACGACGGCGATGCTGTTTTCAGGCAACGCCACGGCGCAACAGACCTCCGCAGCGCTGAATCAATCCACAACTCAAGCCCCGGCGCAGGGAAGCCAAACTCAATCTGGCGCGGCAAAAAATCCTGCCGCTAAAAGCACCGCGAAAGCTGCGACCACATCCAAAACTGCGGCTCCTCTGACTCTCAAAACTTCAAAAGAAAAGTTCAGCTACGCCATAGGCATGAAGATGGGGGAGAACTTTAAGAAACAATCGGTCGATGTGGATCCGGCAATTCTCGAGCGCGGCGTCAAAGACGCGCTCGCCGGCAACAAGACCCTGCTCACCGATGAAGAAGCCCAATCCGCCATCATGGACGTGCAGAAAGAAGTGCGCGCCAAACAGGAAGAAAAGAATAAGGAAGCCGCCGCCGAAAACAAGAAACAAGGCGATGCTTTTCTTGCGGCCAACAAAGATAAAGAAGGAGTCAAGGTTCTGCCCAGTGGCCTGCAATACAAGATTCTGAAAGAGGGCACAGGCCCGAAGCCGACCGCCGAGGACAAAGTATCGGTGAACTATCGCGGCACGCTGATCGATGGAAAGGAATTCGACAGCTCGTACAAGCGTGGTCAGCCGGCAACCTTTCCCGTCAGCGGAGTGATTCGCGGCTGGACCGAGGCGCTGCAGCTCATGCCCGTGGGCGCGAAGTGGGAACTGTTCATCCCGCCTGATCTGGCCTATGGCGAGCGCGGTGCCGGGGGTGACATCGGCCCCAATGAAACTTTAATTTTTGAAGTCGAGCTGCTTTCGATCGAAAGCAAAGGTAAAGATAAAGAGAAGAACGCAGCCCAGGAGCCGGAGAAGAAATAGCTCGCATTGGTTCATTGCCTCAGCTTGAATTGTCCCAAACCAAACATCTTTCGCGCGAGAGTCCGTGCGAGCCACACCACATGGAGCATTCTTTACATTGCAGTAGTACTGAACACAGAGAACCGGTAAACCAGGCCTAACGTTTCACCGTACAGCCGGGGGTTTGGCTCGCCCTCTTCCCAAACTGGGCCGCCACCGCTGAAAATTGCTTGACTTCGGAACAAGGCGCGATTTATAAGGCCCTTCTACGGTCCAGAACCTCCCGGTACAATTCGCAACGAAAATCGGTCGTAATTCAGTGTGGACCGCCGAAAGGGGTTGGAATGCTGAATAAGAGGGCGTACCCTGTCGCATTTCTCGGTTTGTTTATTCTTTCATTCTGCTCGCTGCTTTATAGCCAGGCCACCGGCAGTTTTTCCGGCTCGGTCAGCGACAAAGCTGGAGCCGTCATCACAGGGGCCATGGTGAAAGTCACGGCGCCAGCTACAGGCCTGTCGCGTGAAGCCAAGACCGACGATTCCGGGCGCTATCTGATTCCGCTGTTGCCTGTTGCTTTCTACAACATTCACGTCGAGGCCGCGGGCTTTCAGCCGAGCGACCAGAAAGGTATAAGGCTGCAAGTTGATGAGCATCGCGAACTGGATTTCACGCTTGTGCCCGCGACAGTCGCCGCGAGCGTCGAGGTCAGTGCCACGGAAGTTGCAGTCGAGACAGCGAACCCGACGTTGGGACAGGTAATTACATCGGAGGAAGTTGCCGACCTGCCACTGAATGGCCGCAACTTTGTGCAACTGGCAACGCTCACGCCGGGTACCACCGCCTCGACCAACCCGCAGAGCTTCTTCAACGGCGCGCCCAGCAGCGAGGCTTCCACGCGAGGGTCGTTTTCGCTCTCTGTTGGCGGTTCCCGAGAGCAGGAAACCGACTGGCTGCTCGACGGCAACGACAACAATCAGTTGGATGAAGGCGGTATCGGCATCTTTTCATCGATCGACGACATTCAGGAATTCAAAGTCCTCACCTACAACTATTCCGCCGAATACGGCGAGCGCGCCGGGCCGACCGTACTGGTCACCACCAAATCAGGATCCAATCAGTGGCATGGCTCGCTCTTCGAGTTCTTCCGCAATACCGTGCTCGACACTGATAACTATTTCACTCAAACGCAGCAGAAGTTTAACCTGAACCAGTTTGGAGGCTCGCTCGGTGGACCGATCAGGAAGGACAAGACCTTCTTCTTTCTTGATTACCAAGCCAAAATGCAGCGAGAGGGCGTCGCTTACCCGGGGTATGTTCCAACCCACAACATGGTGACGCCAGACGCCAATGGCAATTACGACTACAGCGATAACCCATTCGGGACTCAGATCAACGACCCCTTCACCTTCTCCCCTCTTCAGTGCAATAACGTGGGCGGGACGCTAGTTCCCGTAGCGGTGAATTCTGACGGAAGTCAAACCTCGACACCTACCACTGTCAACTGCGACATCATCCCCGCTGCACTGGTCAACCCGATCGGTGCAAAAGTGGTTGCGCTCTACCCGACGCCCAACGCCACCGGCTCCGTCGGCTTCAACTACGTGGACCAGCTTACCAGAAAGCTCAACGAAGGGACCTGGGACATCCGCCTCGACCACAATTTTACGAGCAAGGACTCGGCCTTCGCGCGCTTCAGCTACGATCAGGCAACCAACTTCATTCCAGGTGGTTCGCCGACGTGGTCGGAGGCTACGGCTTTTGGTAGCAATCAGTTCATCAATAATCATGGGCGCAATCTGGCGCTCTCGGAAACCCACGTTTTTTCGCCAAATACGATCAATCAGTTGAATGCCGGTTTCAACCGGATCTTCAATCACATTCTTTCCTACGGCACGGGAACCTGCGAAGCGTCGATCATCGGAATACCCGGCGCGAATTTAGGCAGCAAGTGCGACACCTATACTGGCTACCCAGCCAGCCTGAATCAGGCCAGCAACGACTGCGTAGGCTGCGGCATGACATCATTCTCCATGTCGGCCTACTATTCTGTCGGCGATCGAGGGTATGCACCCTATCAAGGCGGCACGAACGTTTATTCGGTTTCCGACACGCTCGACCTGATTCGCGGAAAACACGAAATCCGCTTCGGCGCCGTCTACCGCGCCAACGAGATGAACGTGCGCAATAATGCTTCGCAAGATGGCTTCATCACCGAAACCGGAGCCTTCACGGGCGACGACATCGCAGACGTACTGGTGGGCGAGATCGGCACCTTTGCCGCTCATGATCAGACTTTTTTGGGTGCGACGGTTGGCCGGCGCTGGAAGTTGGTGCGCCCGTTCGTGCAGGACAATTGGCGCGTCACCAACAATCTGACCTTAAATCTCGGGCTGGCTTGGGCGCTGGTTACTCCGGAAACTGAAGTCGAGAATCGGCAATCGAACTTCGACGTGGCTTCGCTGACCTGGTTCGTTCCCAAGGGCAGCCCAGGAGGCTGCGCCCCCGCAATTTTACCTTTCGCGTGCACTGCTTCGGACGGGCGCCTAGGCATTCAGTTTGACAAAACGGCACTTGAACCGCGCATCGGCTTAGCGTGGAAACCGTTGGGAAGCCAGAGTACTGCCGTTCGTTTAGGGTACGCGATCTATCACGACTCGGCCTGGAACCAGGGCGGGCAGGGCCTGTGGCAAAATCCGCCGTACTACGCCGAAGTAGATCCCCCGACCTTTTCTTACGTGTACGGTAATCCTTACGGTTCGCTGTCGGATGGTTTCCTGCTAAACGCGGCTCAACCGCCTTCCACATTAGCGGTGCCGGGCGGATTTATCTACAATGCGCCGGTAAACCCGGATAACTACACCGGTACGCTGCAATCGATGAACCGCAATTTCAAGCAGGGCATCATTCAGCAATTCAACTTGAATGTTGAGCACCAATTACCGGGCAATGTGGTTTTGACCGTAGGTTATGCCGGTTCCCGCAGCGCACACATTCTGGTCAGTCAAGTAAACGAAAACATCGGGTCTCCGCTCGCCTGTCCGGGTACCGGCTTTACGGTGCCCGGCTACACGCTTGGCTGCGGCGGCAATCTCATCATTCCTTCCAATCCTTTTCAGCTGGTCAACAGTAACAACAGCGTAGGTGCGGCACGCTACGACTCGCTGCAGGTGAAGGCGGAAACCAAGAGCGTTCGCCACGGCATCTACGCCCTGCTCGGTTACACTTATGCCCGCAACTTCGACTCCGGCATGACCGACGGCCTAGGTACAAACGTAGGCGCGATCTTCTGGCCTTTGCCTGGAACGCAGAAACTGGATTGGGGTTTGTCGCAGCTAAATCTCAACAACACCTTTACCGCCAGCGCTCTTTACGAGCTGCCTTTCGGGAAAGGCAAACGCTTCGGCAGCGACTGGAACAACGCGACCAACACAATTCTGGGGCACTGGCAGATCAATGTGATCGAGCGAGCTGAGTCTGGGTTCCCGCTGTTCGTGGTTGACAGCGCGAACACTGGTCCAACCTTTGGAGCCCCTCCAGGACTAGGAAACACGGGACAGTACTTGAACTACAACTTCTACAGCTTTAACCGTCCGATTCTCGTTGGAGATCCCAATGCGCCAGGCCCGGAGGGCGGACAAACGGACTGTCCCACCCAGATTCACACCCACGCGAACTGGTTGAATCCATGCGCATTCGCTCACGCCCCCGCGGGAGAAATCGGCACCGCACCGCGCGCCCCAGCGTATGGGCCGCGTTTCGTGAACACGGATTTCTCCATCTTCAAAGACTTCCCGCTCTCATTCCGCGAGGCCATGAATCTGCAATTCCGTGCGGAGTTTTTCAATCTGTTCAACCATCCCCAGTTCTTCATGGGCGGCCTTGGCGGTATCGGGCTGCAGGACATCAACACGCCGGGAACTTTCGGGGTGCTCAACCAGCAGGTGAACAACCCGCGGCTGGTTCAGTTCGCCTTGCGGCTGAACTTTTAGGGAGAAGATTCTCTCTGTATCGGGCAGACTGACAATCAGTCTGCCTTTCATTTTTGTAACCAGAATGACGAATCGGAAGAAACATCACTCATATGATGACAGCACTGGAAAATTAGCAATGAAGACGCGCATCCTAACCTGCTTCGCACTTGCCATTCTTTTATCGACCTCGCTCGTGTCCTTCGCTCAGCAGAAGCGCAAGATCATCATTGACCAGGACGCCGCCGGCCCCGCCGGTACTGATCAGCAATCGATGTTGTTGCTGATCCAGTCGCCGCAGACTGAAGTTCTCGGAATTACGGTGGTGACGGGTGATCAATGGCTGCGCGAGGAAGTTGCCCACACGCTGCGCATGCTTGAACTGATTGGACGAACCGACATTCCGGTCGTGCCGGGAGCAGAATATCCGCTTGTGAGAACCAAAGAAGATACCGAGCGATGGGAGCAGCAGTTTGGTTTGGTGGCGTGGAAGGGAGCGTGGACGGCGAAGTATTACCATCCGCCGGAAGAACTGGGCGATATGCCCGAGGGGGAGCCAACAACAAAACCTGCCGCCGAAGACGCCGCGCACTTTCTTGTGCGCATGGTGCATCAGTTCCCGCATGAGGTAACGATCTACGAAGGCGGCCCAATGACGAACCTGGCGTTGGCCATCTCGATTGATCCTGAGTTCGCTTCGCTGGCTAAAGAACTAGTGTTCATGGGTGGCAGCTTCAATCCGCGCACCGACGATCCTGAATTCACCCACACTCCGACGCGCGAATTCAATCTCTGGTTCGATCCCGAAGCAGCCCACATCGTGCTGCGCGCTCCGTGGACAAAGATCACCTGCACTCCCGTGGACATCTCGGTCAAGACTCGTCTCACCTCCGCGCTTATTGATCGCATCAAAGCGGCGGATTCGCCCACGGCGCGTTACATCGGTCAATACGCGCGCCTGCACGGCAACTACCACTATTTGTGGGACGAGCTTGCGGCGGCCGCTTGGCTCGATCCAGGCCTGATCACAAAGAAAGAAACTATGTTCATGGATGTCGATCTTGAGCACGGCGCCGGCTACGGCAATACGGTGGCATGGACGGAAAACGATCGCCCGAAGACGAACCTTCATCCTGTGGAAGTGCAGGATGATCTGGATCTCGACCGATTTTATAAGCTGTTTGTGGACTTGCTGACCGCGTCAACGCCGTCCATGAAGAAATAACAATTGTGGATCTTTGCATCAGCAATCTATTCGTCTAGTTCATAAGTAGCTAATTTCTGCCCCGGCCCGTCACATTTAGAGACGAAGCCCCCTCTTCCGCAGATCATTTTCGGGAAATCCGAAACCGCCTCCCGACGCGGGAACCCCTTTATCGCCAAGACAAGCTTCCAGCTTGACCCAGCCTTTGCAGGGCAGCTAGCGTTTGAAAAATAGGTTGGGAATCGAGAGCCGCAGGAGCCTAGCGGCAGGAAAGAAAAAACGGCGGGGTTAGTTAGGAGATGGCAACTTCAAGTTCGGGATTGTCGGGGCCGATAGCGTCGGTTTTTCTGCTGGCTGAGAACCGGCTGCTCCGCGAGGCCTTGTTTCGGATTCTTTCGAAAAAAGACGATGTGCGCGTGGTTGGGGCCGGCCCTTACAGTTTTGCGATCTATGAGCAGATCGCGGCAAGCGGAGCGAACGTGGTGGTGTTCGATTCCGTGGCCCGTGTTAGCCAGGGTGCCGTGCGCGAGCTGCGGGAATTGAATCCTTTGATCAAAGTGGTGATGGTGGGAATGGAGGCGGAAGAGGCGGTTTTCGTCCGCGTCGTCCAGACGGGCGTTTTGGGTTACGTGCTGAAGGATGCTTCGGCGACGGAAGTGGCTCGGACAATTCGGGCAGTAGCGGCCGGCGAAGCGGTTTGCCCGGCAGCCCTCTCGGCTGCGCTATTTCAATGGGTGGCGCGGCACAGATCTGTAATCCCGAGTGTGCACGTCAGATCCGCCCTCGGACTCAGCCGCCGAGAACAACAATTAGTCGGCCTGATTCAGCAAGGTCTGACTAATAAAGAAATGGCCAGCCGGCTGCATCTCTCCGAACAGACCATCAAGAACCACGTGCACGGCATGTTGCGCAAGGCGAAAGCACCGGATCGGCTTTCGATTGTGGAAGCGTGCCGCAATGAAGGGCTGGCCATCTAACTGCGGCAGTCGCTAACCCCCGGCCAAGTTTTTTGCGCTCGTTCGTAATTGGCCTTAGTGCCGATGTCGAGGAGGTAATCGCGGACGGGGAAAGCCTGCATTTTGCCCACCAGTCGAGGCAAGACATGGAAACCGATATCTGCCGGGCCCTCTGAAGGAATAAAATTCAGTAGCCCCGTCTTCGCAATCATTAATCCAGAGAAGACCCAATTGCTGCGGGGATTCGGCGGCTTTTCCTGAAAGTCGACGATGACTCCGTTTTCATCCGTAACAACGACTCCACATCGCGACGGATCCGGCACCTGATACAAGCCCAGCGTGGCAATTGCCCCGTGGCGAAAGTGGAACTCCGCCATACGATTGAGATCAGTATTGGTTAAGACGTCAGAATAGATAACCCAGAAATCCGACTCGGAGTTGACCCAGTCTCGATTTGCAGCGAGGGTTCCGGCCGAACCGAGCAGCCGCTCTTCGCGTGTGATTTGAATTTTTACCGGTGGATGGCAATGCTCGAGATGCCGCTCAATTACATCGCCATGAGCGTGCAAATTCAGAAGAACGTCAGTGATCCCTGAACGAGTACACACGTTCAGCCAAATATCAAGCAGGGGCACGCCCCTAATCGGCAGCAGGCACTTGGGAACAGAATCGGTGAGAGGCCGGAGCCGCGTGCCATGGCCGGCAAGTAGCAGAAAAGCTTTCAATCTGAACTCGCAATAAAAAAATTCTTTAGCCGTGTATGAATAACCGCAATCGTCGCTATACCGCGGCGGCGCGCCCGATCGGTAAGAAGGTCCAGCGGGTGCCCGCATGCTGATCGCGATCGATGAAAGGATCGTTTACGATCACATGCGCACCCTGGGCGTCGAAGGCGAAAGCCATCTCCTGCACACCTTCGGCGTGCAAAGCCTCACGGACAGCTTGCTGGCGGGCGGGTTCGGCATAAAGAAGGAGAAAGCCGCCGCCACCAGCGCCGGTGAGCTTGCCTCCGAGTGCACCGTTTTCGCGGGCCGCTTCGTAAAGACGGTCAATGCGCGGAGTAGAAATGTGCAGCGACACGCGTTTCTTGGCCTGCCAGGCATCGTCGAGCAAATGGCCGAAATGCTCGAGATTGCCGCAAAGCAACGCCTCTTTCATCATCACCGCGGCCTCTTTCACCTCATGTAGCGCCTCGACAGCCGGGCCGGCCTGCCGCGTCGATTGTTCCTGGTCGGCGAGCAAGTCCCAGGAATGGTGGGCCGCTCCGGTAAAGAAAAGCATTAGGTTCGATTGCAATGCGCTGAGCACGGCCGGATCGAGCTGCAAAGGCTCTACCTGCGTGCTCCCATCGGTATTGAAGCGGATGAAATTCAGGCCGCCGAAGGCGGCGGCATATTCATCCTGCTTGCCGACATGGCGGCCCAGGCCGAAGCGGGTGATGCGATACGCGCGCTCGGCCAGATCGTACTTCGACAATGGGGCATGCAGATAGGTAGTAAGCACCTTGAGCAAATTCACGCAAACACTGGCCGAGGATCCAAGTCCGGTGCCGGGAGGGATTTCGGAAGCCAGAAAAAGATCGGCGGAAAACTCGGCGCCAAGGTCTTTCAGCACGGCCAGCGGGATTTCCAGCCCGCTGCCCTGGGCCGGCAGCGTCCGCAAATCGCTCCAGTTGCCGAACAGGCGAAGGTCCGACGAGATCACCTGGACCCGGCCGTCAGTACGGTTGCCGAGGATCGTGTAGAAATACTTGTTGATAGCCGTGCTAAGCACGCAACCGCCGAACTGTTCGTAGTACGAAGGCAGGTCGGTGCCGCCGCCGGCAAAGCTAATCCGAACCGGGCTGCGTCCGATGAGCATGTTGCAGAATCTCCGGGTAAGGGTGGCTGGATGAAAACGACCAGGGCACTTGCCGTGCGGCGACAGTCGTGGTCCTGGTCCTGCGAAGGAATGTGTGCGGCAGCAGCTGGGCCATACGAACTGTGAGCGTCCACGCCGTCTCGATGATTAATGCGAGGTCTTTCAGAAGAGACGGCTCCAACATGTATCGCAGGTCGTAACCGGTCTTGTCTTCCGACGAGTGCTGTTCGCGCAGGCCGTGCACCTGCGCGAGGCCTGTCATGCCAGGCTTCATTGCCAGACGCTGTTGCTGCAACGATCAGCACGTCGGGTTGTGCCTCGTCCACAATATCGGCAAGTTCGCGTTCATCCTGCACTTCCCCGATGAGCTCTATGTCGGGCTGGTCAGCGATAGTCGCCATAACCAGCTCCCGCATCAGGCGCGGATGATTTGCCACCAACACACGCACTCGTTTCACAACGGCGACTCCAGCAGCGAGCATAGGTCGGGTGGGACAGCAGCCACAAGGTTCAAAAAAGAACTAACGCGGAGGGTATTTGCTTACGAGGCGAGTGGTACGAGCAGTGGACAGACTAGGTAGTACCAAATCGGGCATTGACAGGTACCGCTGCGTCCCTTTTCGAAAGCCATGTAGAGAGAGCCGCGGTCGCCTGCCCTGAGCAAAGTCGAAGAGGCTGCCAGCGGGGCGAAGCTCCGCAGATGCCTGCTCAGCGCGCGGGTGGACGGAGGGAACCCTGGCGCGAGCGCCCAAAACCCTGAGAGGCTTGGTAAATTGAGAGGCGGTCAGCCTGGCATTGTGGCGCTTATAAGGAAGAGATTCAACTTTTATTCTCTCGAATTACCACGGGACAGCGGCACCAATGACCGGAAGCAACTTCGATTAGCTCAGGCAGAGCACGTGTGCACTCGGGTATCCGCAAGTCGCACCGCGGCGCGAATGTGCATCCCGGCGGCAGACTGTGCAGCGGCGGCACTGATCCCTCGATAGTTTGTAGCGGCTGGCCACGTTCTGTGTTCAGCCGAGGCACGGCCTCAAGCAAACCCCGCGTGTAAGGATGCGTGGGCGTCTTAAAAATTTGCGCTTTCGTCCCGATTTCAACGACGACGCCTGCGTACATCACGGCCACTCGATCGGCGATCTGCGACACAACTGCAAGATCGTGCGCGATGAAAAGCATGGCCAATCCAAATTTGTGCCGTAACTCGCCCAGCAGATCGAGAATTTGCGCCTGGATGGTTACATCCAGAGCTGTGGTTGGCTCGTCAGCAATGAGCAGCCGCGGGCGGTTGGCAATGGCCATCGCAATCATCACCCGCTGCCGCATGCCGCCGGAAAGCTGATGGGGATGGTCGCGGGCACGGCGGTCAGGCTCAGAAATCGCAACCTCTGCCATGGCCTGAACCGCCAGTTGAGCCGCCTCGCGCCGGGAGTGCGTTCCGTGCGCCAGCAATGCCTCCGCGATCTGGTCGCCTACCCGCATCACGGGATTCAGCGCAGTCATCGGCTCCTGAAAAATCATGGCGATCTTCGCTCCGCGCAGCTGGCGCATGGACTCATCAGACAGCGTCAACAAATTCTTCGCAGCACTGTCTTCAGAAAACACCAGATCGCCCGAAACCTTTGCCTGCTGCGGCAGCAGACGCATGATGGCCAGAGAGGTAATGGACTTACCCGAGCCCGATTCGCCAACCAGACCGAGGACTTCACCTTCGCGAATCGAGAAGCTCACGTCCCGAGCAGCAGGAAAAAGTAGTTGAGGAACTTTGCTGTGCGTATCTTTATTTTTGCTCTCAGAGCTGGTTCGCACAGCAGCCGCGGGAAATTCGATCGTTAGATTGCGAACCTCGAGCAACGGACTCACAGTTTTATGGTATCAAGGGTCATTATCAACTGCAGGTCCTGGCCGTGCTTGGTGAGGCAGTAGTGGTGCAGTTTGATAAGGAGGCGAGCCAAACGCACGATTGTGGCGGCGCAAAAAACGCGCCGCATCGCGCGGCTCGCCCAGATCCTTCGCTTCGCAAAAGAGGCTTGCTCAGGATGACAAGCAAACTGTGCCACTACTGGAGAAGCAATAAAGTTCCCTCAGGCGCAATTTTCCCTTTATAATCGCCATCCGTCTGGGTGCTCAGTGCGCGTCCTGCTGCTTAGCGACATTCACGCCAATATTGAGGCATTGGAGGCTTGCATGGCGAGCGCTCCAGCCTATGACGTCGTGGCCAACCTGGGTGATCTCGTAGGCTACGGCGCCAGTCCCAACGAGGTGGTCGACCGCTCGCGCAGCCTGGGACACATCTTCGTCCGCGGCAATCACGACAAAGCCGCGACTGGGCTACTCAGCCTTGAAGATTTCAATCCGCTGGCGGCCGCGGCTGCGGTTTGGACTCGCGATCAGTTGACCCCTGAGCATCACCAGTGGTTGCACGAGCTGCCGCACGGCCCGGTTGTCCTCGAAGGAGTTCCAGAGGCCCAACTGGTTCATGGGTCGCCCGCCGACGAAGATGCTTATGTTGTATCGATCGGCGATGCCTTAGTTCCGCTGCTCGCGGTCACGACACCGCTTACCTTCTTCGGCCACACTCATTTGCAAGGCGGATTTTTCGTAAATGGATCCAGCGCCGACGGATTTCGTCCCGAATACCGGACCGTTGGACAGGCTGAATCGGTCGCCCTGCAACTCAAGGCTTCCACTCGCTACATGATCAATCCCGGGTCAGTAGGCCAGCCGCGCGATGGCGATTGGCGCGCGGCTTATGCTTTGTTCGATACGGAAAAACAAGTGGTCCACTTCCACCGAACTCCCTACAACCTGAAATCGGCACAGGAACGCATTTTCTCGGCAAATCTGCCGCCGCGTCTGGCGACGCGGCTCGCCGCTGGACGGTAATCTCGCGAGATGCCGATTTTAGTCGGATTGGCTTGTTTTGGCGCGAAACCGCGGATTTTCGCCGCGATTTGAACAGCGAAACATGTATTTGCAGGCTGGGAAAATCGCGTAACTTATTTGTTTTCAGTGCGAAGTTTATTATTTTGATACCCCCTCCCCCACCCCCCTGTCGTTTAGAATCAATGATTTACGCATATGAGTGTGTCGTAAAATCGTCATCCTAAAGGAGTTACATACTAAGCTCGGCAAAACAAAGGGGTTAAGTGGGTCATGTTGCAAACCCGCACTTCTCGCGCAAAGGGCGCGCGAGAAATGGGGCACCCTGATCAGTGGCGCGGCGGAGGCGGGCCACCCGCCCTGATTTTCCTCAATCAGTGAAACATATTCCCCGAAGGATTTCGGATGCTTCTCCCTGACATTCATCGCCTCACCATTCGAGCTTGGTGCTAGGTTACGGAAAAAGGGGGTCCTTCGGCGTTATGCCGCTAGGCCCCCCCTCGCGTACGTGTCTTTTGTACACCGCGTAACTATGAAATGCAACCGTGTTTCTTCCGTTCCCCCGCCAGGACTTATTCGGGTTTACAAGCCGGTTATGCGGGCGGGGTAGAATGGCGGGGTTTGTGGGAGGAAGGTGTTTTTGCCATGATGTACGGCTCCTACATGGACGAGAGCTTTGACCCCCAGGTTAAGGGAAAGCCTACGGGCGTGTTCGCCGTTGGCGGAGTAATCGGTAGCGGTGTTCCTGTGTTTGAACTGGAAAGAGCGTGGGAACGGTTACTCAAGCGACCTGACATCGACATCGATTACTTCAAAGCTTCGGAGTGCGAACGTGGTACTAAGCAATTTAGGAAATTTGTCGCAGACCCAGACAATATAACTCCAGCGGAACGCGAGAAACTCGATTCCGTTAGTCACGAATTTCTACGACTGATAGGCCGTCCCGTCCCTTTTGATGCCCGTCACTTTCTCTGCGTACAGGGAACCGGAGTCGTTCAATCGGACTTCTACGACGTTATAAAAGAGCCGAACGCGCGCGCCATTCTAGGGAAAAGCCCTTATCGTTTGGCATACGACCTCGCAATGATTCAATGCGCTTGGGCCATGAAAGAACTAGGTGACGGAAAACCCGCCCATGGCATCTCGTTTATCTGCGATGAAGACGAAGAACACAGCGCAGAGGCGGAGCCAGCATATAGGAATCTGAAAAAGACCAATCCAGTTGCGGCGGAATATATGGCAACATTTTCGATGGCCGATGAAAAGAAATGCGCGCCTTTGCAAGCTGCCGACGCAGCAGTATATGAAGTGCGTCGTTCGCTGAATCTTGTGTTGAAGCAGTGGTCTGGGAAACTTCGTAAGCAATTCGACATTCTGACGGAAGAAAAAGCATTGTTTCTAGTGACGCACACTAAGAAGGAACAACTCGAATGGATCGTTGCAAATCACAAACCGGGGCAGCCTTTCAACTTAGATGAACTTATGAATAATCAACTCGGGGAAAATATTGATGCCTTCCGAAGCTGAAAAGTTCGACGCGGTAGTCAGGAGACTCCTGTCTGTTTCGCATGAGGAAATTAAAAAAAGAGATGAAGAATGGCATCGCAAGCGAGCGCGGAAAAAACGGGCTAAGACTTCGCCCGCTGTCCGCAGCGGGTGGCCCGCCTCTGCCGTGTGACCGATCAGGGTGCCCCGTTTCTCGCGCGCTTTTTGCGCGAGAAGTGGGGTTTTTTCTACGACCCTTACTCCTTTAACCCGCCTTGTTCCGAATCTTTTCCTCCCACCATCTCCAATCGTTAATCCGAACCAACCCGTCCTCGCCGTACGCGTAGGACCGATAACTGCTCCACCGCCAGTCGTCGGGCTTCTCCACCAATCCGCGGACCACCGGATTCCGGTGCATATATTTCAGCTTCTCTACCTCTTTCCGGTGACTCCACACGTTGAAGTCATAAAACCGGCGCTGCCAGAATTGCCCGGAGAAGCCGGTGGCGGCGCTCCAACGTTGTGTGAACCCGAGTTTCACCGCCTGCACAACCGTCGAAGGATTGTTGATCAGAGGCTCTGAGATCAGCACATGCACGTGCTCGGGCATCACGACATAGCCGATGACCGCGAAGCGATATCGCTCGCGCATTACTTCCAGCGTGGCAAGCAACAGATCTCGCGCCGCTTCCGAATCGAGCAGGGGCCTGCGCCGATAACAGCTCCAGGTGATGAAGTGGAAGCCTCCGGTGCCGTAGTAGCGCTTCAGACCCCAAGGCATGGAGCGAGACTAGACCAAGTCCGGCTGTGACGGCTGAACTGGCCCGTATTTTTCCTGGAGGGTGGGTCATTATGGGAAAGTCAAAGGCCCCACCTCCCGCGCAAAAGGCGCGCGAGAAATGGGGCACCCCGATCGGTCACACGACGAAAGCGGGCCACCCGCCCGACGGCTGAACTGGCGAGTATTTTTTCCTGGAGGGTGGGTCATTATGGGAAAGTCAAAAGCCCCACTTCTCGCGCAAAAGGCGCGCGAGAAATGGGGCACCCTGATCAGGGCAGGCTCTGTCGCACAAAACGCGACAAGGACGGGGCAGGCGCGAATTTGGGATGGAGGAAGGGCCGGGCCGCCCCTATGGAGCGTATAATGTATCGCCACAACGGTAGGAGGCACCGATATGGCCAAGATCAAGCAGTTCGCAATTACTGTCGAGAATCGACCCGGGGCTGTCGCAGAAATTGCCAAAGCACTTGGTAACGCGAAGGTGAATGTTCTCGCACTGCTCGGAACCGCCCACGGTACGAGCGGCACAATTCAACTCGTTGCCGAGGACGCCAGGCGAGCAAAGAAGGCGCTGGATGAGGCTAAGATTTCGTATCAGGAAACTGCAGCAGAAGGATACGAATTGCCAAACAAGGCGGGGGCACTCGCACAACACCTGGAGAAACTTGCGGCCCGGGGAATCAATCTAAGCTCGATTCATGCGACGGCCGCGAAGGGTGGGCGTAAGGCGGTTGTCGTCTACACGGTAGAGGCAGAAGCAAAAGCGGTCCAGGCCGCATAGGAGTTCCCAGGCTTGGGGGCTGGCCCGCCCTTTCCTCACGGTAGATTCCGTGGCTGCCCCGTTCTTGTCTCCGCGCTTTTTGCGGAGGCAGGGCGGGGACTTTGACTTCCTATAATTCGAGGCACGTCTACTTCCAGGCTTACGTGGCGTTGTACACTCATCTCCATGCCGGCTTCTCCTTCTTTGTTTTCTCATCGTGAGTCCGTGGCTCCGCAACATTATTTGATTGCTTACACCGATGGTGGCGCGCGAGGAAATCCTGGGCCGGCGGGGTATGGCGTGGTCATTCAGGATGAAGCGGGAAAGAAAATCGCGGAGCTGAGTGAATATCTCGGCCAGCAGACCAATAACTTCGCCGAATATCAAGGGCTGATCGCAGCCCTGGAATACGCTCTCGAACAGGGACATAAAGCGCTCAAGGTGATCAGCGATTCGGAACTGTTGGTGCGACAAATCAAAGGCATCTACAAGGTGAAGAACCCGACGCTGCGGGACCTCCACGCTCGCGCCAAGCAGTTAATCGCTCAACTGGATTGGTTCTCGATTGGCCACGCACTTCGCGAACACAATCGCGACGCCGATCGTCTGGCTAACGAAGCGATGGATAAGGGAACCAGCCGTGGGGCGCGGACGGTCCGGTAGTGGTGCAGGTTGATAAGGAAGCGAGCCAAGCGCGCATATTTTGCGGAGCAACCGACAGGAATGCAATGATCATTCGGCAACCGAGGTGTGATCGTGGACAATCTTCCACCCATCGGGAAACTTTCTGAAGATCAAGGTAAACAATCCATGAGGCGTCTTGCCGTCGGCCATTGTGAGGCGCCATGCGCCGCGTACAAAAGCCGCGTCCTTGCCAAGCATTTCAATCCGCAGATTCGAGAAATCGAGCGTTCCCATCTCGCGGCCCGGACTTGCATAGGCGGCAATGTAGCGCTCTTTTGCTTCCTGCCATCCATTCCGCTCATTTGCACCTGAGAAAAACGTCAGCTCAGGCGAATTCCAATAACCCCTCATGAAGGCATTTAGATCGTGGCGGTTCCAGGCCTGCTGCTGCATCTCCAGCACGCTCTTGATAGCGCTTTCTGCGCTGGCGTATGAAAATTGCCCCAAGCTCAAACATCCGAAAGAGACAATCAGGCAAACAACAATTCTGGTTCGCATAAACCTCCAATTGTGACACTCGAATCAATACCGAATGGCGAGGCGTCAGTTTCGTCAATGACTGATGCTTACAACCCGAAAATCGGGTTTGTTCGTCTTTCGTAACAGAACTCACTTTATCCTTCCGCCTGGCCAAATTGGTGAAAGACTTCAGAAAAATGAGGGGGCTAGGCGGTTCGAACCCGGATTGCGACGGCGCCGTGGTTTCCCGCCCGGCGACGGGATGATTAAGTCCGGGGCCGCAGCATTTATTTTCAGGCAAACTCTTAGCCTGCAGCGGCAGCGGACAGCCAATTTATTGCCTTCCTCGGCTACGGGCTGACCGCACGGCCTGTGGTGCTTGCGAAAAACGTACGAGCCCGGATGGTCATCCTCCCGCCGTGAAAATGACTTTCCGGGCTCGACGTTCCTAAGAATCTGAGCTTACGATCTTGCTCAGTGATCCTGCCTCAGGCTCTGACGCCATGTCACGCAATTCCCGCAGCCTTGCTGCGTGCGTGCTGCACCGTTCCCGAAGCCGTTTGGATGCGATTGCGTCCGCCGGCTTTGGCGCGGTACAAAGCCTTGTCTGCCGCCCGAATTACATCTTCCACCGATGAATTTTCCCGGCTCGAATTTGCCACGCCGATGCTGATGGTCACCGAAAGCTCAGTCGAGGCCGGCGCCTGAGAAAGCTGCCGAATGGCATGACCCGCCTGCCTCCGACGGCGTTGAGCACTTTGGTTACGGCGGTCGGGACCGCGCGGCTCCTGGCGGCGGTCGGGACCGCGCAGGCGCAATGTGCTGCCTTCAATTTCTGCGCGCAGATTTTCAAGGTGTTCCAACACATCAGCCATGACTCTGCCCGGAAACAGAATCGCAAATTCTTCTCCGCCGAAGCGATACGCCTTGCCTCCGCCGGAGAGGCGCAACAAACGTGACGCCACTAGGCGCAACACTTGATCTCCCGTCTCGTGTCCATAAGTGTCATTGCAGCGCTTGAAATGATCTATGTCGGCCATCGCAATGGCGTATGGCGGCTCGAGCCGGAGTATCGCTTCCCGGAAAGCCCGCCGCGAAGGCAGTGACGTCAGTTCGTCGTGGTACGCGAGAGCGTATGAGGTCTCGACAACAGAACCGGCCAGAATGAGTGCAGCGGCAGCGAAATAAGCGGTTTGCAGTCGCCAGGCTGCTCCAAAATGAAGAGCAAGCAGGCATGCGGCCAAGGCCCAAAGAAGACCTGTCTCCGCAGGCTTACGAAACAGCAAGTAGCGCGCGAGTAAGACAAGCGCTGCTGCCCCAAAGGCCACCAGCGTGGGGAACGGCAGAGGTACGGTTGCCGTTGCCGCGTACGTAAGGCGCGGTGTTGTGTCTGGCGCGACAGATCGGCACATTACCGCCACAAATACCGACTGCACAAACAGAAGCAAGCCCATCGGGGCGACGGCCGGAAAACCGAATCCTTTCTCTTGGCGCAAAGAAAGCAGAACAAAGTTGACCGGCAACAGCAACCCGATGGCGGAAAGTGCAATTGTTGGGGAGCTGCTGTGGGTATGCGCCCCTTCAGAAAACAAAGCGTAATACGAAACTGCCTGCTGGCTTAGAAACACTACCAACACCGCAAAAAAGATGCGAGTGGAATGAAATCGCCAGGCCAGCAGTAGTCCGCCGATCACCGCGCAATAAAAGGCAAACACGACTACGGGCGTGCTCAGGGGGAATATTCCTGTGGAAAGCACTGCCGCGAGCACAGCGAGAAAAATTCCCGGGATGAGCAGCGACTTCATGGAATTCGTCTCTCGCCAGATTATCTTGATAATGCGGCGACGGTAATTGGCGGGTTGGGTTCGCGGGTGTTTGCAGTCTGCTGAGAAGATAAGATTCGCTAGGGACTGCTGAGAAGTTGCCGGGCGGCCGCCATCACTTCCTCCGCGCTAATGCTCAGCAACCCTTCATCGGCTTCAGAATTTCGAGCGTAAGTGGTAAGGCTTTCTTGGCTCCGAAAGACGATGCTTCGCGTTCCATAAGGGCCATTGCGCGCCGGATCGGTGGGGCCGAAAATTGCGACGACAGGAATCTTTAAAGCCGCGGCCAAATGCAGAGGCCCGGTATCTCCTCCAATAAACAGGCGAGCGCGCCGAGTCAGCGCAATCAGTTCGGTGATGGATGTTCGCGCCGGCTTCGCTGTACCCTCACTCGCACGCAGCACAGATTCGAAAAGCTCATCCTCGCCGGGGCCGTAGTTAACCAGTGGCGATATGCCGATTTCAGACAACGCGCGCGCTACCTCACCATAGCGCTCAGCGGGCCATCGTTTCGCGCCCCATCCCGCACCCGGATTCAGAATGGCGAATTCACCGGTCTCTTTCTGTGCAAGTTGTTGCCCGATACGCGCATCAGCTTCAGAATCGCGAGGTACTTCGACATTCGTAATCAATAGCGGCAGATCGTGATAATAGCGACCAATCACAGCCTGGACCAGCGAGATGTTCTGCTCGACAACATGTCTGCCCTGTGTCGTAACTTTGCGCGAGTACCACAGGGTCGCGGGAGATTCTCGAGGTTCGGCCGCGCCGTAGATGACGCGCGTTCCTGACAAGCGAGCCAGCACCGCCGAGCGCATCGCGCCCTGCAAGTCGACGACAGCGTCATAACGCATGGCGCGAACGTCGTGCCAGACGGTTGCAGCCTTTTGCAGAACCGGAAGCGAGAACAAAGAGCGTCTCCACGTTTTCAAATCGACCGTATGTACCTGGTCGACCAGCGGCCGCTGTGCCGAGCGAGGACCGCGGCGCGGATACCCGGGCGCGCAAAGCAGTTCGGCCCATCGCTCTTCGATCAGCCAGCCGATATACGCTTGAGGAAACGCAGCCCGTAAGAGTGAAACTGCGGGCAGTGCGTGAATCACGTCGCCCATGGCACTGAGGCGGACGAT
Organism: Candidatus Sulfotelmatobacter sp.; assembly: GCA_030041215.1. Classification (GTDB taxonomy): domain Bacteria; phylum Acidobacteriota; class Terriglobia; order Terriglobales; family Acidobacteriaceae; genus Sulfotelmatobacter. Next base: position 70,347 of record JASHOH010000036.1, read on the forward strand.
CAGCAGCCGCTCGATATTCTTCGCAGGCGCAAGAGAATGCTGAACCAGCACAGGGCTTTCGAATTTTGTAGACACCGCGCTCACGCCTTCCTCGGCGCAAGCCGTGAGCGCAAAATCTCGCTGGTGGAGTGGTCCTTCGCGTCGCCAACAATCGCCACGCGCCCGCCGTACGCAAGCACTTGGTCGCGTTCCGGGACGGAGTCTTCCGTATAGTCCGTGCCTTTCGCTTGAATGTCCGGCCGAAGCTCCCGAATCAGCGCGCGCACGTCAAGTTCGGGGAAGATCACAACTGCATCTACATTCGCGAGAGCAGCAACGATCTCTGCCCGCTCGTCAGCTGGCATGATGGGGCGTCCTTCGCCCTTCAGTGCGCGAACGGAATCGTCAGAATTGACAGCCACCACTAGCTTCCCGCCCAACGCCTTTGCCGCCCGCAGATACCTCACGTGCCCAACATGCAGCAAATCGAAAGCGCCGTTGGCCAGCACGATGCGTTCGCCTGCCCGGCGCCATTTTTCGGCTTGGTTTCTTAGCTCACGTCGGCCAAAGATTTTGCTTTTGCCCATTGTTGCCATGCGAAGTCAGTGAGGCCGTGTTGAAGGCGGAGCCTTCTCGAGCGCGCGAAGCAACTCTTCGCGCGAGACCGTGGCCGTGCCGCGCTTCATCACCACAACCCCGCCGGCATAGTTGGCAAGTCGCGCGGCTTCCTCGGTGCTCGCCCCCGCAGCCATGGCAGCGCTGAATGCTGCAATTACAGTGTCGCCCGCGCCAGTCACATCGGTCACTTCGTCCGACCCGAAGATCGGAATGTCGACCGGAGCGTGCCGCTGATCGAATGCGACCATGCCATCGCGTCCACGCGTAATCACCAGAGACTGCAGCTTCATCCGCTCCATGATTTGCTGGCCCGCCGAAGTCAGCTTGTTCCATTCCTGACCAATGCGAATGCCAAGTGCCGCTTCGACTTCAGGCTCGTTGGGCGTAGCTGCCGTCGCCCCGGAATATTCCAGCAGCCGGTAGCGTGAGTCGAGAATCAATGGTAACGATCCGGCTTTCCCGCGTGCCTGCCGCAACGCGTTTACGATTCCAGGAGTAGCTGACCCGTACCCGTAGTCCGAAACCAGCAGCGCATCGGAGGCACGCAAATACTCCCGCGCCGCCAGAAATAACTCACGCGTGAGATGCTGCGACGGTGGGTTCTCGGGTTCGCGATCAACCCGCACCACCTGCTGGCGCGCGTTGTGAGTCATTCCTGCCAAAATGCGCGTTTTGGTAACGGTCGTAAAAGCCTTGTCTTTCAGCACGCCGCTTACGGGAATGCGCTTGTGGCGAAAATATTTGAGCAGGAGGCGTCCGGGCTCGTCATCGCCTATAGCCCCGACCGGAAGCACGTTGACGCCGAGTTCAGCAAGATTATTCACCGCATTGGCCCCGCCGCCCGGCACAACGGTGCGTTCACGATGTTTAAGAATGAGCACCGGAGCCTCGCGCGACACTCGCGAGATTTCACCGAAAACAAATTCGTCAGCGACCAGGTCCCCAAGCACCGTGATGGTGACCTTGGGAAAGTTTTCAATGATCCTGCGCAGCCGTTCGACTTCTTTAAAGTGTCTGGTCATCAGCGATTAGCGGTTGCACGTATGGTAAACCGCATTTTCTCACGCCCGGCCGCGCCGGGCCTCGATGAAACGCAACATGCTCTCGACGGTGTCAGCTGCATCGGCCAGTTCCATCTTGACGGTCGCGATGGCAACCGGTTTCAACGCCGTGAGATGGTCGCCCAGGTTGATAACATCTTTTTCTGTGGTTACGAAACTATCAGCCTCGCTGCGCTTGCGAAGATCGAGCAGGTCCTGCACGTCTTTTTCCGTGTAGGCGTGGTGGTCGCGAAAGAAAGCCTCCGCGATGGGATCTATTCCCGCAGCCCGCAACTGCGAAAGAAAATATTGAGGGCGAGCAATTCCACAAAATACCACCGGCCGGCGAATAGTATGCTGATCTGAATTCGTGAAAACAAGGCCACGCCGCACACGCCACACTAATTTGCCATTCAAGGGAAATAACTCCGGCCTGGCTCCGCTGACCAGAACAACCGCATTCGCGCGCCTCAGCGATGCCAGCGGCTCACGCAATCGCCCGGCAGGCAACAGGCGATCACGGGCATCATCAGGGGTAACGAGGACAATATCGAAATCTCGAGCCAGCGCACGGTGCTGAAAGCCGTCATCGAGCAAATGCACCTGTGCTCCGAAACGCGACTCTGCCAATCTCCCGGCCTTATACCGATCTTCCCCGACGACGACCGGCACATTCAAGCGTCGGGCAATCAGCAAAGGCTCGTCGCCGTATTGTTGCGGAGAACCGCTGGGATCGACCGCGAGAACTCCGTGCGTCTGGCGGCCATAGCCTCGAGAAAGCACGTCACACTTGATCCCCCGGGCGGCCAACAACTGACCCAACAAAATTGCGAGAGGAGTCTTTCCCGATCCTCCCATCGAAAGATTCCCGATGCTGATGACTGGTGCTTGCAATCTTCGTGAGGGCAACCAATGGCGGTCGTAAAGGGCATTTCGCGCCGCCACGATGCCGCCGTATAAAGTCGACAAAAGCTTCATGGTCATGGCTGCGTCAACAACTGCTCGAGTGCGTCGGCAGTGCGGGCTGTTGCCCCAATCTGCGAATGCAACGTCTCGGCCGCACGCTGTCCCAGAACCTTACGTTCAGCGTGGTTGGCGAGCAGATCCATCAACACGCGAGACAATCCCGAGGCAGCCGTAACCCGCACCGCGTGGTTGCGCTGAAACAGCTCCACAATGTCGCGGAAGTTTTCCGTATGTTTTCCGACGACAATCGCCACTCCGTGCTGTGCCGGCTCGATAATGTTGTGGCCGCCGCGAGGAACCAGGCTCCCGCCTACAAAAGCCACATCGGCAAGTGCATAAATGGCGGCCAATTCCCCGATTGTATCCAACAGAAGTACGGCCCCACTCAAACTTTCACCATGCCAGCTCGATCGCCGGAAGTAGCGAACTGAGATTCGCTCAAGCAAAGCTGCAACAGCGGGAAAGCGTTCCGGATGCCTTGGCGCGAGAATCATGACCGCTCGCGGATGCTCGGCCAGTACGCTTTCGAACGCCTCCAGCAGCGGCTCTTCTTCGTCCTCGACCGTACTTCCACACACGAGCACAGGCCCAGCGGCGTCACGGGCAAGAGCTTGCCGCAAATCGGTGACGATCTGGGGCGTTGCCGGCACAGGCATATCGAATTTCAAATTTCCCGTGATACGAATGCGATCTGAAGGGGCGCCGATATCCCGAAGGCGTGTGGCGTCAGTTTGGCTCTGCGCCAGGAAAAGATCGATGTACCCCAGTAATTTTTTCATGAATCGCCGGAACCGGCGATAGCGCGGCCACGATCGATCTGAAATCCGCGCATTCACGACCGCAATCTGCGCACCACTTTCGTGCGCAATACGCAGAAAGTTCAGCCAGAATTCAGTTTCGGCAATGACGACCATGTTCGGCTGCAAAGCTTTCATCCAGGGCCGGATCGCAAATGAAAAATCCATTGGAAAATAAAATACGCGTTCTTCACCAAAACGCTTTCGCGCCAGAGCCTGGCCCGTATCAGTGGTAGTGGAAATGAAAATCTTGTCCTGTGGAGCCCGGCGCTGAAGCTCTGCCACTAATCCTGCTACCGCCAACACTTCGCCCACCGAGACGGCGTGAACCCAGGTTACGCCCTCCTGCGCCGTCGGCAATCGAAGGCGCTGCGGTATGCGCCCAAGCCTCTCCGCCAATCCTTTGCTGTACTTGCCATGCCGCGCCATCTGGAAAATCCAATATGGCAGGCTGGCCAGCAGGCCCAATCCGAGCGCCACACTGTAAAGGAAGCTGTAAAGAGACGAGATCAAGTCGAGCTATTCTAAACAAATTCAATCCAGCGCCGAACGGTGAATCAGCATAGACTAAGGCCCCAGGAACTCGCAGCGGCACCATATAATCTGAATCATGGAGCTGCTGAAAAAGTGTACCTCGCGGTCGTTGCTGATCGCGGGTAGCATTCTCGCGGTCGCTATTGGAGTCGCGGGCAAAGACAAAGACTTCGTCAAGCCGGTGGCGCGGCCGGCGCAGACCTATCCCGCGCATGACGAGCACCCGAACGAGAAGACCACCATCGCCGTCGATCCCTACGACACCGCAGAGAAAGCTAAAATTTTCTCCATCAATTTTCAGGAGAATGGCCTGCTCCCGATTTTTTTCATCGTGACGAATGATGGCGATCAGCCTATTTCCATAGCCAACATGCAGGTGACACTCACGACCGCCAACCATTCACGCCTCACGCCAATTACTACCGAAGATATCTACCGCCGACTTTCGAACCCACATACAAAGGAAAATCAGACACTTCCTTTTCCTTTTCCGAATACAAAGGTAAAGGGCACACTTAATCGCAAAGAGATGGACGAGATCGACTCCTCCCAATTCGTAGCCAAAGCTGTCGAGCCGCACGGCACACAGTCCGGATTTCTTTTCCTCGACTTTGAAGACATCACAGCCCCGCTCAAAGGCGCAACCATCTCTGTGACTGGCGTGAATGACGCAAAAGGCAACGAGTTGATGTACTTCGAAATTCCCTTGGAAAAATATCTGAACGGGCGGGCCAAATAAGCTGCCCGTTAATGCATGGCTCAATGGTCAAAGGTTGCGCGGCGAATTCGTGTACCGTTAGGTTTCGCTTTCGCCGTGCTCTATTTCTGGTTGGCGCGTCCGTCAGTACGGTCGATCGTTCTTGGTCTGTTCGGGATTGTCCCCGGTCTGCTCGTTCGCGCTCTGGCTTCCGGGCATGTAAGAAAGAATGAAGCTCTCACGACTTCTGGCCCTTACGCTTATACCCGTAATCCTTTGTATCTCGGTTCGCTCCTGATTGGCCTGGGATTTGCCGTTGCCGCGCGCAGTTGGTGGATTGCCGCAGCGCTGATGGTCATGTTCGTGGGAATCTATCTTCCTGTAATCCGCGACGAGGAAGTTTTCTTGCGCAACAAATTTCCGGATTTTGCGCAGTATGAGAGGAACGTGCCGAGAATACTCCCACGCATGCGAGGCACGCGCGATACCAACGAAGCCGCGCCAGGATTTTCGCTGGATCTTTATCTCAAACATCGCGAGTACAACGCGCTGCTGGGATCTGTCGCAATGCTTGCGGGGCTGATTGCGAAAATGGCGTTTATTGCATAGCCACCCCGATGTTCTCGCCGGGAGTTTTGGGTTGATGATGAGCGAACTGCCGAAAGGAGTTTGACGCAACACCGGAGTAAGGGTAAAGTCACTCGTCGGGGCGGTTTGTCTCGGGACAGCTTGCCTTCAGACGCCTTTCCAATTCCGCGATACCAATTCCGGTCGCCACCTCGGTGAAGTCTCTCGGCGCATTGATGTCGAGTTTGGCGAGACTCCAGCCCGTCGGTACCGGGAGAGCAACCCTCAAGTCGCCGCGTCTCCAAATGACATTGTCTTCGGTTTGCCAGCCGCTCCGGCTGAGGAATTTCCGCAAGGATTCCGTTTTCGGGTGCTTTGTCATCAGTTACTCACCAGATGATATCCGCTGGTCTTCCCCGTACTGGCCTCAACAAACTTTGTCATCTGATGGGCGTCAAAGTTAAGAGCGAGACGAAATACAAACTTAATTGCGCCAGGGGTGGAACTGGCAGTTTGGTCACCATTTTTGTCCGCGTAAAAGTCGGCAGTTGCCGATAGATTATGTTCGTCCCAAGATGTGACAGTGAACGGGTTGCTGGACACATTCCCTCGCTGTTTCCCTTTATCACTTCCTTCTGAGTTGTGACACGAACACAGTTTAGCACCACGCCTTCGTTGGACTCCTTCCACTTTCCAGTGGCGAAGGCAGCGTTAAGGTCTCCGTTCACGGTTTGGGCGACCGCCCTTGGTGCGAGAGCAAATAACAGCAACCCTAGCGCAACAGCAGGTCGAGGTCTCATGTTGCTCCCCTTGTACCGCAACTTTCGCACTATCATATCGTAAGGACTATTCCATCATCCTCTTTGAATCTTGGTCCCGGGACAACTCCTCGGCGACGACCCTCGAAGGGCGGGTGTGTTGCGGGGTGGTTTCCGCGTGGCCGTCGCTGACTGCCTGCGTGTAACCTAGCTATCTGGCATCCTGCCCCTGGGCCGGCAATGGGATGTGCAGCGACCGCGAGGGCACAGAAATCTCCTGATATTTCTTTTCAAACTTCGCGAACTGGCCTTCCAGCTTCCACTGCATGCGCGCCCGTTCGCTCGCCTCCAGAAATTGCTCGCACGCCGCCGACAATTTTTCTGTTCCCGCTGTATCGCTTGCGCACGCTGTTGTCAGGCGAAAGACCAGCTTTGTTTCTACCCACAAGCTCTTTCCCGGCAGAAAGCTGTGCTCCAGACTCTGGCGTGCCATGCGCTTCAGATCGACATACGACAATCGATAGCTCTCCACAGCGCGCAGGTACTCGTAGGTCATGTCCGACCGTGACACGCCCTCATCATCGGTCGCCAGCGCCACCGGAACGCCGTATTTCATGTAAATCGGCAGCGGATGGTCGTCTCCACTGATGCCGAGAATGACATCATTCGACGTGAGCGCAATCTCGACCAACACGTTGCGTTCTGCCATCTCACGCATCAATCCAATTGGATCTTTCTCGTTCATTACGTCAACTCCGTGGCCGATGCGCTCAGCATGTCCGCGCTCGACCGAGGCGCGAATATGAAATGTCAAATCCTCTGGAGGAACCAGCCCAATCGCAAGTTCGCCAGCGTGCAGCGTGATGTGAACCTTGGGATAGACGCCGTGTAAATAGTCGAGCATCGCCATGTGCTCATTGAAATCGTGAATGGGCACGTACCAATCTTCAGGCATGACAAGATTCAGGCCCACAAATCGCGGATCGGATGACGCCAGTTCAAATCCCAGCAAAATCTGGGCAAATACGATCTCATGCGGAAGCCCGCGAAGCACCTGGTATAGATATCGCACCGTCACATCGCATCCCGGGCTGGCCTCGGTTGTGCCGCACTTCAGAATTTCGCGGGCGCGGGCATTGTCGGCGGCGAGCCTTTTACTCGTTTCCGCCGCCACATCTTTCATGCCGGCCTCCAGCAACGCATCTCGCATTTTCGTGAAATCCGGATTCCACTGGACTTTCTTTGCCAGTTCTTCCGCCGCTCCGGCATCCGCAGTATGCATGAACTCAACGTATTGAAGGTGGTCCATCCCCGCGCGATTCGTAGCAGCGGCAATCGCCTCGGCCACATGCGTGTGTGAGGCCAAACCAAATTTGGCGAAGGTCGCGAAAAAATGGTCGTGCCCGGATTCCCCGCCGGGCGTCCAATTGCGCATCGACCACGCATCGATCATCTGGTTATAGAGCACATGATCACCATAGGCGCATTGCACAGCCGGCTTTGCCGTGTAGGTCTCGCAGGGATCGCAGGGCGGAGCCAGCAGCCGGGAGGAAGTTCGATCAAGGCATAACCCGCCGGAGGCTGCAAAATCCACAAGATCCTCGGCATAAATGGCCCCATCCAGATGATTGTGCAGATCTCCACCTTTCGGCATGTCATGCAGGAAGGCAAGCAACAATGGCGGCTGCTTGCGAATGGAATCGAGGTAGTGAGCCGTGCGCTGTTCGGAATTCTGTGCAGCAACTGCTGCAACAAGCAATAGCACCACGAGACAGCGCCTCGCCACGTGCGTGATTGGCATAGTCACCCTCTTGAAAAGTATCAAAGCAAGAAACGGAAATTGTAATCTTCAGGGACGGTCTTCGCTTGTGAAAAGCAACAGCGGAACACCACAGGATCTATCGCAACCAGTCAATGGCGGCGATGATGATGGCAACCAGCAGTAATGCAGGAAGAATGAATTTGTGCACTGCGAGCCACGATTCGGACTGCGAGGCTGCGGTGAGAATCAACTCAGGATTGTCGGTGCTATGACGACGTTGCAAATCTGGGGCGGCAGCAGCTCGCACCAATCGCCATCCGATGCCTTAATGTTCGCGGCTTATAACTTTGCGTTGCGCAGAGTCTGTGGTCCATCGTTTTGCAGAGCGCCCCGCTACAGTCCCCCAGTTCCGGCTGCGGGGTCTGACTTACCCGCAAGTTGGCCCCGCCACTGCTTCTCTTCGCATTCCACGCATAGTGTCCGCCCCTGCGATACGGGGAAGCCGCAGGCCTTGCATTTCTTGAGATCTCGCAACACCGCCGGCACAGGAATCGATTCCCTCGTCTCGGGGGCCGGCGCTTGCCCGCCTTCAGTCTGCATCGCAGCCGACCAGTAAAGAGGCTTCTGCGCACTGCGCTCAACTTCTGTCTTCTCCTCGACCTCGGAATCATTTTCCGCTGCAGTGCTGGAATCGCTTGTCGATACCGGCACAGCTCCAGCTTTCGCCTCGGACAGCGAACTTTCTACCGAGATGGTGGCGGAGCTTTCGAATGTTTCATGCCGGCCAGCAGCGCTCTCACCGGCTATATCTTGCATCGTCACACTTTCCGCCGCCGCATGCTTAACCGCGGTTTCTACCATTTCACCCAGCCGCCGCAGCGCCGCGAAGTCACGCTCCACGAAGGCGCTCGGCTTGCCTGAGAAAAGTTCAAAAACTCCCAGTGCCTGCCCTTCGCATATGATCGGCATGGCTACTACTGATGCAATTCCTAATTTCCTGCAGCCCTCCCGGTTTACTCTCGAATCGGTTTCTGCATCCTTGCAAAAAAGAGTCTGGAGCGTGCGCACGCTTTCCCCTGTGAATCCGTATTCCATGGAGAGCAACGTACCCAACTCGGGTGCGCTCGCGCCAGTACTGGCGCGGCACAGCATGTCGTTGTGTCGGCCGCGCCGAAGGGCAATCGCCGCGCCGCTAGCTCCAGTGATGTACTGTGCGCGCTCGGCGAGCAATTGCAAGGCAGCGTCCAGATCGTGTTCAGCCATCTCGGCCAGAGAAAGAGAACAGTTCGGAGTAACAGCATGGTGGTCGCTTGGCGGGGATGGCACGGTCGTTGGAGCAGCTTCGACCTTTGCTGCCGAAATTACCAAGGGTTCAACGACGTTCGCAGTGTCGCGGTTTGTCGGAGAATCAGGGCTGACCATTTAACACAGATCCGTTGAGCCAAACGCTCGGGTTCTAGCGCCGAAACTACCCGGCTGTTGAACCCACTGTATTGAATCGGCTGAGCAAAGGCAAGGATGGCCGCGCGGACTGAAGCTTGCTACGCCACAGTGCTCAAAAGAGCTGGTGAAAACGACCAAGGGCGCAGCCTAGATATCGCCCTGTTTGCCGCGGGAGTAAACATAAACGAGAGCAAAATTGGTTCCCTCACCGCTTTTCTTCGGTTCAACGGCGACCACGTGCTGATTGTCTTCCGTTCCCACTTTCAGTTCGGTGACGGGCCCAGTATTGTCACCATCACATTTCAAATCTTTCGAATGTTTCTCGTCGCCGAATTCAGCATGAGCGTCGCCGTCATGCTCACGAGTGTGGCATTCAAGTACCTTGCCGTACTTCCTCAATTTATCGCGGTAGTAGTCGATGACTTTGCCGGGTGCCTCGTCGGACTCGTACTTGGCAAGAACGAGCTTGAAGCCGAACGACTGGGTAAAAATGCTCACATTGGCCGGGTCGCTACCATCGCCCTCGTCGTTGTTGCGCCGCTGCGATCCTGGATAAAGAGGTAGTCCCACCTTTTGCGCGTCTGCGTCACTACCTAAATGCAAATCTCCGACAGAGCTTCGAACATCGAAGTGATCATCCTCGTGGCTGTCAGTCTTCTGCGCCTGGCACGGGCGAACTAAGCAGGCCGCGAGAAGCACGATGATCGTCATCAAATTCACAACAGCCGAGCGAGGCATAAGACCTCCCCAGTGAAATCTGTTTTAAATATCCGCTTCCTTGCCATGTGTCCGCACGTACACCAGCGAGAAACTCGAGCCCTTGCCCTCCGGTTCAACGGACACGATATGCTGATCGTCTTTCCTGCCCACCTTGAGCTCAACGTTTTTTCCGCTATCGCTTTCGCACGTCAGTTCGTTGGAATCGCTCTTTGAACCGTGCGATTTCATGCTCATGTTCACATCCAAGCTGGACGTGTGGCACTCGATCACGCTCCCGTATTTCTTCAACTGGTCCCGATAGAAGGCAAGAATCTTTGCGGGAGCGTCGTCAGACTGGTATTCGAGGGCGACGACTTTGAGTCCGAATCCAAATCCAGAGATGTTCACGTTCGCGCTCTTGTCACTGCCATCGGAATCTTCTTCCTTGAGCCGCGCGCCGGGATAAACCGGCAAGCCTACGTCCGAGGCATCGGCCTGCTTTCTTACACGAATGCCGCCGGCAATGGTGTTGATATCGACTTGCTTGTCCTGGCCGTTCGGTTCTTTCTTGACGTTCACACTGCATGCGGTCATAAGAAAGGCCGTGGCAACCATTGCCAGGCTAAAAATGCAAAATCGAAGAAACTTATTTGTCCGCATGTACAAAACCTCCATTCGCAACCTGGGCTGGGCGCTCGATACCGGCGCCTCGCTGGGCGACGTTAGGAATGGTCACCGGCAACCGCCCGCGAATTGGAATTTCCCCAAACAGCGCCTTGACAGCGGCAATTTCCGATACCGATGCATTCGAAAACGTGCACATGTAATTCTCAATCTTGGGAAAACTCGCCGCAAGATACGGGTTTCCCAAAGCAATCACCGCAGTCTTATTGCCGGCGCGTTCCAGCACCTGTTCCAACAATGCGCTCGTCGTGTCGGGCATTGCAACCGTGTTCCCCACCTTTCCGGCGGTTGGAACAACGTAAAGTGCGGCCAACACTGCCTTGGCTTCGCCGACGGCCTTCAACACTTCCTCAGTCATTCCCGCCGCAATCCGCGGATCGACGTAGATCACATTAGCATCGGGAACCCGTGAGCGCAGTTCGCGCCCAAAAGCGCGCCCGGCATCGGTTCGCACATCGTCGGTAAACAACACAGCAACAACATCGTTGTGTGTTTCTTCTTTTGTCATATACGGAAGAGCGCCCTTGATGGTTCCCTTCGATTTCAACGGCAAAACCTTGCGGTTGTCGCGCACCAGCGTGACGGCAGACTCCGCGACCTGCTGGCCAAAGGCGATGTTCGTGGGCTTGCCGACAGCCTCCGGCAGCGAGCTTAGGTCAACCATTCGCGCCTCCTGAAGTCCCAAAGAGGCCTTAGTCTTCAATATCTTAAGGACGGAGCGATCAAGACGCTCGCGCGAAATTTCCCCCGATTTCACCGCTTGAAGCATGGCCTCATAAGAAGCTGGCAGATCGGCCGGAATGAGTAACAGGTCATTGCCCGCCTTGAAAGCCTCGACGGCAGCGCGCCCGATATTGTTAGCGAAAAGCCGCGTCAGGCCGGCCATATCAAGAGCGTCACTCACAACAATTCCATTAAAACCAAGTTGTTTCTCCAATAATCCGGAAACGACTGCTGGTGAAATTGTGGCAACGTGATTCGGGTCGGAATCGAGTGCAGGGACAGTCACATGCGCCACCATTACTGAATCCGTTCCCGCCGCAATGGCTGCGCGAAAAGGCGGCAATTCGATGGAATCGAGGTGCGCCCGATCAACAGTGACACTCGCCACACCGAGGTGCGAATCGGTTGCCGTGTCGCCATGCCCAGGAAAATGCTTGGCCGTAACCAGCATCCCGCCTTCGTGCGCACCTTTGATATAAGACGCAACCAAATCTCCCACCTGTTTGGGGTCCTCGCCGAACGAGCGCGTATTGATGATGGGATTGGCAGGATTCGAGTTGACATCGGCATCGGGGAAAAAATTCCAGTGTATGCCGATGGCGCGCGATTCCTCGGCAGTAATGCGGCCGAAGGTTTCGGCGTCTTCCAGTTTGGCATCGGCGCCGAATGCCATAGCATGTGGAAAAACCGTCGCGCCCATCAGGCGCATGGGGACGCCACGTTCAAAATCGGCGGCAAACAGCAGCGGCAGCTTCGAATCGGCTTGCAGCCGGTTGAGCAACTCGGCCGCCTCATAAGGTTCGCTGCGCAGAAGATACGGACCGTCAACATGCACGGTCATCGCGAACGAACCGATATGGTACTTCTGCATGGCGTCGTGCAATTGAAGATATTCGGGATTCTGCACGTTCAGAAAGCTGGCCCGGCACCAGATCATAAAGACCTGGCCGATTTTTTCTTCAAGCGTCAGCTTGCGCAACGTTTTCCCGGCCCATTTCTCGCCGCTGGGCGTAAGCCGAATCGGGCCGGGATGCTGAAACTTCTCTTTCGCAAATCCTGCCGTTGTCATGAGAAGGACAGATACAAAGCACATGAATGTGCGGAGCATGCAGAAACGATAGCAGAACACAGGACCTTGGAAATATTCATCCCGGCCCTCGATTGCTTTTCTAGGCTTTTTCCAAAATGGCGGCAAAGAAGCCATCACAAGGATGGATCCCGGGAAGCGTGCGCACATAAGGACCACGTGTGAGAGAAGAAAGATCTGGCCAGACAAGGCAACCTTCGTCCTTCAATCGCTCCAACTCGGTGCGACAATCAACCAGGCGGAATGACGGGTTCTCTCCCAAGGCGCGTTCAACGACATCCTCGTTCTCTTCTCTTTCCAATGAACACGTAGAGTAGACCAGGCGCCCCCCGCTTGCCAGTTGATTCATCGCCGAGCGCAGAATCGCGATCTGGCGTGATTGCAGATCAGGAAGATCTTCGGGCCTGAGCCGCCATTTGATCTCAGGGTTGCGCGCAAGAGTCCCCGTGCCCGAGCAAGGGACATCGGCAAGAATACGATCGAAGTTTCCCGTGAAGGGCAAATTCCGTGCATCGGCAGCAACCGTAAAAATTCTATGCACGGCGCCCTTGGCTGAAGAATCACGCGAAAGCAGCCTGCGCAGCAGGCGCACACGGTGCTCATGCAAATCGACCGCAACAATCTGAGCGTCGCTATTGCGACCAGCAATCACCCGCGTTTTTCCTCCGGGAGCCGCGCAGCAATCGAGAATGCGCTTTCCCTGCCCAACCAGGGCTGCCACGAGCTGCGATGCTTCATCCTGAATGAAGCACAGGCCCTCTCTGAAAACCGCGCTACGTGTTATGTCCCCGCGCAAAATCCGGCGGGCTGAAGCCATCAAAGCGCCGGGGGCAAGCTCGATCCCTTCATGCAGCAACCGACGTTCGATTTCCGATGCAGATTGAGATCCGGAGTCACGAAGTCCAATCGATGTCACGGGAACCGATTGGTCGTACTCGCAAATTCGGCGCACCGTTTCGAGTCCGTAGGCCGCTATCCAACGCTCGACGAGCCATGTCGGATGGGCACTGATTGCTAGCTCCCTCGCTTCGCCAAAACCAGACGCGTCTGCGCCCCGGTACCGTGCCGCAACCAGCTTGCGCAACACTGCATTGACGAATGCCGCGGCGGAGCGTTTCCCGGCCCGCTTCACCAACTCTACGCTCTCGTCGATTGCGGCATGAGATGGAACACGAGACAGCCTGCCAATTTGGTAAGCCCCAAGTCGAATCGCAGTCAGAGTCTCCAGATCAATCTTCGCGAGCGGCCGCTCGGAAACATTCGCAATCTGACCATCGAGCACCGATCGCCAGCGCAAAACGCCCATGACCAGTTCCGTTGCCAACGCGTGATCCATTGGTGACAAGCGCTCGTACGTTCGAGCGTGCAGTAGTTCGGATGCGTACGAGCCCTCGCGCTCAATCCGCAGCAAAATGTCGAACGCAGCAGCTCGGGCCGGGGAGACTTTTGATTGCGAATGTGCTGCGTTTGGTTTCACGGGGCAAGCATTAAAGGAACACGAGGAGCGACTTCCACTGGGCTGCGGAACGGACCGATTCACCTCAGGGGCTAAAGCCCGCCCTAAAAAATACGGATTCATCGCAGCGCTCAAGGCACTGCGCACCTAAAACCCGGGGATTTTCCGCAGCCTACTACAGAATTAAGCGCCCAGCTTCTCGCCAGACTTAGGCCGATGACCACGAATGAACTCTGCTGCAGAAGTTCTCTTCTTGCCTTCCAGTTGAAGTTCTTGTATTTCAATCGACGAACGATCGCCGCAGCCAACGAACAGATGATCGTTCTCTATCTTTAATTCCCCAGGCAGCAACTCGATCCCAGCCATGCCGGCCTTTCTTAATTGCAGGTTTTTCCCGCGAAACTTTGTGTATGCTCCCGGCCAGGGTTGGAACCCGCGCATGCGGTTCACAATTCCAGCAGCCGAACAGGAAAAATCGATTTCGCCATCTTCTTTTTTGAGGATGGGAGCCAGCGTCGCCTGCGAATGATCCTGGGGGCGCGGCTGAATGCTGCCCGCTTGCAGCCCGCGCAAGGTCTCAATCATGAGATCCGCTCCTATCGCTGCCAGGTGCGGCGCGAGCGTTTCCGAAGTATCTTCTGGCTCGATGCGCATTTCCCTTTGCAGCAGGATGTCACCAGTATCGAGACCGGCATCGATTTTCATGGTCGTAACTCCGGTGACAGTTTCTCCGCGAGCAATCGCCCACTGGATGGGCGCGGCGCCCCGGTATTTTGGCAGAAGCGAGGCATGCAGGTTGATGTTGCCGAGCGGCGGAAGATCCAGCATCCACTGCGGAATAATGCGGCCATAGCCGACCACGATAATGGCATCGGGCTTGAGAGCGGTGATTTGAGCCTGAAATTCCGCGTTGTTCTTGATGCGCTCGGGCTGCGCCACAGGCAGGCCCAACTCTACAGCTCGTTGCTTTACAGGAGACAAAACCACTTCCAGCCCGCGCCCATGCGGCCGGTCTGGCTGTGTCACCACAAGTTGGACCTTCATTCCAGCCGCGACCAGGCGATCAAGCGTGGGCACCGCGAAAAGCGGAGTCCCGCAAAAAACCAGATTGAGCGAGGAAAACAATTGAGTAATTGAGTGATCGGGTGATTGAGTAATTTGATGAATTGCTGTTCCGCTCTCAGCCGAAGTCCCAGAACATTGGCAATCACAAAATAAATCAATTACTCAATCACACAATCACCAAATGACTCAATCCCTACCATTCTCCCGCTTTCATCAGTTTACGAATCTTTCGCTTGATCAGATCGCGCTTCAGTGCGCTCAGGTGGCTCAGATACAGCTTGCCATTCAGGTGGTCAGTCTCATGCTGGAATGCGCGTGCCAGCAGGTCATCGCCGCTCTTCTCGAAAAACTTGCCGGTGGCGTCCTGTGCCCGAATCGTAACAACCTTGGCCCGAGTCACATTCTCACGGAATTCGGGAATACTCAGGCATCCCTCGCTTTGCTGATGCCGGCCCTCTTTGTGAATGATTTCAGGATTAATCAACACCAGCTTGGCATTCGGGTCTTCCTTGAAAGTCACGTCCACAACCGCAACGCGGCGCGATATTCCGATCTGCGGCGCCGCCAGCCCAACTCCCTTGGCGGCGTACATCGACTCAAACATATCGTCGATCAGTTTCTTCAGCTCTTCATCGAAAACCGTAACCGGTTCAGCCGGTTTTTCGAGAACAGGATCGCCAAATTTTACGATCGGATAAATCATCAGTAGCTTTTCAGTTGCTCACAGTATCCCTTGTAGTTGCGCAACGTCTCCCCCATGGAATCGCCGCCAAATTTCTCCAGCGCACAGCGGGCCAGCGTGAGCGCGACCATGGCCTCCGCGGCCACGCCGGCCGCGGGCACAACACAAACATCCGAGCGCTCATAGCTCGCGCTTACGGGCTGGCGCGTCGCAAAATCAACCGACCGCAGTGGGCGGCGCAACGTCGAGATCGGCTTCAAGTACCCGCGCACCCGAATTTCTTCTCCATTGGAAACGCCGCCCTCGATACCTCCCGCATTGTTGCGGGTACGAGTGAATCCGCTTAGACTTGCCGGCTTGTCATAACCGATTTCATCATGCACAGCAGAACCCGGAGAAGACGCAGCGATGATTCCGGAACCGATCTCAACCGCCTTCACGGCTTGTAATGACATGACGGCAGCTGCGAGCAAGGCATCGAGCCGCTCATCCCATTGAGCGTAGGTGCCCAAGCCCGGAGGAGCGCCGTGTGCAACCACTTCGAAAACTCCTCCCAAAGAATCACCTCTTTTCAAAACCTTGTCGACTTCTTCTTTCATCTGTTGCTCGGTTTCCGAATCGGCACAATTCAGCAAGACGTCTTTTTGTTTGTACAGGGCCTGAATCTGTTCCCAGGGAACCGCATTCTGCACTGCAACACCGCCAACGGCTATTACGTGACTCAGAACCTCAATCCCCACTTCTCGAAGAAACAGTTTGGCAATCGCGCCAATGGCGACCCGCGCCGCCGACTCACGTGCTGACGCCCGTTCCAGCACATAACGCGCCTCGGGAAAATTGTATTTCAGCGCGCCGGCCAGATCGGCATGTCCCGGCCGGGGCGACGCCACGCGCTTATGCTTGGCGGGATCTCCCTCTTCGACCGGCAGCGATTCCTGCCAATTTTTCCAATCCCGGTTTTCGAGTTCGATCGAAATCGGCGAGCCAATCGTCACCCCATGTCTTACCCCGGAGAGAATGTGCGCCGTGTCACGTTCAATCTTCATGCGCCCGCCGCGGCCATATCCCTGCTGCCGCCGCCACAATTCACGATCGATGAAAGTCTGGTCCACTTTTAGCCCCGCAGGCATCCCAGACAGAAGTGCGATCAGAGCTTCGCCGTGAGACTCTCCAGCCGTGAAATAGCGCAACATGAAGGCTTGATTTTACCCGATGAAGAGGATTTCGAAATCTGTGAACAAAATCAGAAACCCGATTAGCTCGACGATGAAGCGGGCGATGTGCCCAGAAGTGAACTGGTCAGGTTTCCAGCAGTCGCTCACCTTGACGCGACCCAGACCTGATAAACCACGACGGCCATCATGAAGATGAGATAGACGCGCAGCCCCCATAAAACTACTAGCTCGCGCCCTTTGAGCCTTCGGCGCGGAATGAAATGTTTCTTCGCCTTCGCCAGTTGATCATGCTCAAGCGAGGAGAGGACCCAGCTTTGATCTTTCAACAAATCCGGTGTTTCTTCCTTTCTTTTACTCATACTTCTCTGATCCTACTTTCCCCCCAGAACGGAAAACACATTGGGAGCAATAACGCTGATCCCGAACAGGACTCCAGCCGCTGTGAGAGCTATCACCACCGCCGTCGAAAGCACATTCGCCCACAAAGGGCTGACCAGGTCGCCCATGATTTCTTTGTCGTTCACTAGCATGTACAAGAATACGAGCGCGGGTGGCATAGCCAGAACCGCCACCACGTTCACTAGCAGGACGACGTAGACCAGCGGCAATCCCGGAATCAACACCACCACCGCCGCGGCCAGCGCGCAAAGAGTCAGTACCGCATAGAACGACTTCCCCTCTCGCATGGGCAGGTTCAGGCTATGGGGTTTGTGGGCTACTTCTCCAAAGGCGTACGCAGAAGAAGTGGAAATGGTAATTGCCGCAACAATGCCAGCTTCGACAATTCCCAGCGCGAACAAAGACGCTCCCACTCGCCCGATCAACGGTTCCAGCGCCTGAGCGAACTGCGCTGCCTGAAAATTCTCCGCAGACATCTTATGGGCAGCAAGCGGAGCCGTTGCCAGAATCGTCGCCAACGCCGCAATCGATGCCAGTGCCGCTCCCAGGACTGTATCGATGCGGCCAAACTGAATATCCCTCGTGGTCAAACCTTTGTCGACCGTAGCGCTCTGCTGAAAAAAAAGCATCCATGGCGTAACGGTGGCTCCGATGTCAGCAAGCATGATGAGCACGGTCTCCCCGCTAAGTTCTGGTCGTGGTTGCCAGAAAAACAAGGCATGCCCGACCGCCCGCCAATCAGGATGGGTCATCAGCGCGACCGGAACGAATACCAAATTGAATGCCGCCGCCGCCAGCGTGATGCGCTCCCATGTCCAGTAACGATGAGTGATGAGCGCTGCATAAACAATGGTTAGGGCTATAAGAATTGCCAACCAGGCAGGGACCCCGAAAAATCCCATCCCGGCACGAATCGCGATGAATTCTGTAATGAGAGTGAGGAAATTGCCGATCCCGAGATCAATCAGAGAAAACCAGCCCCAAAATGGCCCAAATCGCTCGAAGATCAGTTCTGCGTGCCCGCGATGCGTGGCCGCACCCACGCGCACTGTCATCTCCTGCACAACGCACGCCATGCAGAAAGTGAGAACGACGAAAGGCAAGAAAAAACCAATGCCATACTTCGCGCCCGTGGCCGCGTAGGAGAGCATGCTGGGCCCGTCGTTCTCTCCCAACATGACGAGCACACCCGGTCCAACGAGCAGCCAGAGAAGGCGTGCTCTTGAGGAGAATCCTCGCTGCGAGCGGGCTGCGAACACTCGAACGCGGTCATGGGCGCGATCGATGTCTTCATGCGTAATGACGACAGATTCTTCAGATTGGACAGCTATCGGCTTCATCAAAAAATGGGCGTCCCCAGGGGAGCAAAGATTAGCGTAAGTATACACTCAGACATAAACTATAGTTAAGTAACTGAAGAATAAACGTCGTCTAGCGCTCGGGTCGGGCGCTGGTTGTCGAAACCCACACACGTTCGGCGGCAGCGCGGCCAAGCGACACGTTTCCGGCGGTGGTCGATAAGGTCAGTGTTTGATCGTAATTGCGTTGCATGAGTCGAAGCTTGGCTCCGGGACGAATGCCGCGCGCCTCCAGAAACTCCAGCAACTGACGGTCGCGTTCATAAATTCCACTGACGGCGTACGAGGCTCCCGGGACGGCATCAGATAACAAGAGCAATCCCCGATTGCGCCGGCTGGCAGGGCTTTCCATCTCGCTCAAATTGCCGTGTGGGCAAGCCCCGCCCTTTCCCAGGCGGGCGAGAAGTTTGGCTTCGAAATCAGGGGAAACCGCATGCTCAAGTCTTTCCGCTTCGTCATGAACCTTCCACCACTCCATGCCGAAAAGTTCAGACAGCATGCGTTCGATCAGGTGATGGCGCAGCGTAAGTTTGCGGGCGATCTTGCGTCCTGCAGCCGTAAGCCGCACATGACCATCCCCTTGTACGCGAACCAGGCCATCTTTCTTGAGGCGCCGCATAGCCATGGTCACAGCCGGGGCAGAAACCTTTAGCCACTCGGCCAACCGCGCCGAGATCACGGTTTCCCCCTCGCTCTCGGCCTCGAGAATGGCCTTTAGATAATCTTCTTTAGAGACGGTGATCACTCTACGGATTATACGATGATATTAAGCGTAGTTAAGGCAACGGTTCGGGCGCTCGAAAGGTATACTTCTTCCCTCTCAGACTGTGGCAAAGCGGGTGACGGTGCGTTTTGCAAGGAAGCGGGCCAAACGCGCGTTTTTTTTTGCGTCGCAAAGGACGCGACGCATCGCGCAGCCCGCTCAGGTCCTTCACTTCGCAAAGAACGCTCGTTCAGGATGACAAGCAACCTGCAGCACTGCACGACTAAGGTCCGGGAGTTTGACAGCATTCTCAGCTCTCCCCTAACCTTTATGTTCTCTGGCTATGAAGGTTTTGGTTCTCGGCGGTGGCGGGCGCGAGCACGCGCTAGTGTGGAAGCTGCGGCAATCGTCGCGAGTGTCGCAGGTTTACTGCGCTCCGGGGAATGGAGGCATCGCAGAAGAGGCCGAATGTCTCCCCGTCGATTTGAAAAATGTTGAATCGATCATTTCGCTGGGCGAGCGCCTGAAACCGGATCTGACCGTGGTCGGCCCGGAGTTGCCGCTTACGCTCGGTGTGGTGGACGAATTCACTCGCCGTGGCTGGCCCACATTCGGCCCTACCCGTGCGGCGGCACAGCTCGAATCAAGCAAGAGCTTTGCCAAGGAATTCATGCAGCGGCACCGCATTCCCACGGCTCATTATGCAATCTGCGATTCGGCTCAGGAAGTGCGTGCAGCTCTGACTCATTTCCATGCGCCTATCGTCGTCAAGGCAGATGGATTGGCCGCAGGCAAAGGCGTAGTGATTGCGGCAAGCCGGGAAGAAGCATCGCAAGTGGCGGGCGAGATGCTCAGCGGAAAAATGGTCGGGACCGCGGGCGCCCGCGTCGTATTGGAAGAATGCCTGAAGGGCGACGAACTTTCTTTTCTCGTGGTGAGCGACGGCGAGCGCGTTGTGCCGTTGGTCGCGGCGCAGGATCACAAGCGGGTTTTCGATGGCGACAAAGGACCGAACACGGGCGGCATGGGCGCATATTCGACTCCAGATATCATCGACGATCGAATGCGCGACTGGCTGGTGCATCACATTGCGCAGCCTGTTATCTCCGGCATGAAAGCCGAAGGCACGGAATACCGAGGCGTTCTCTATTGCGGGTTAATGATGACCGCACGCGGTCCGATGGTGCTGGAGTTCAACTGCCGCTTCGGCGATCCCGAAACGCAGCCGATTCTGATGCGGCTCGAGAGCGATCTGCTGGACGCGTTGGAAGCGTCAGTGAACGGGGGAATTGGTGAGGTCGATTTTAGGTGGTCCCAGGATTCCACTGTTTGCGTGGTGATGGCTTCGGGAGGCTATCCGGGAGCGTTTGAATTGGGAAAGAAGATAACCGGATTGGATGAAGCAGCCAGGGTCGAAGGCGTGAAAGTGTTTCACGCAGGCACTACAAAGCGGGATGGAGAGTTTTTTACCGCGGGCGGGCGTGTGCTGGGAGTGACTGCCCGTGCTGGAGACTTGTCGACAGCAGTGCAACGCGCGTACGAAGCTTGTGGGAAGATTAAATTTGAAGATGCGCACTATCGGAGCGATATTGCAAAGAGAGCATTGAGAAAATAAGCGTAGCGGAGCTTTGCCCTGCTGGACAGCCGAGGGCGCTGTCCTTACGGATAACGTTGAGGAGGCTTAGTTAGGAGCTAATCTTGAACCAAGAACCACTGGTTTCCATCGTAATGGGCAGCGACTCCGACCTTGAAATCATGCGCGAGGCCGGCAAAGCGCTGGACGATTTCGGAATTGCCTACGAGATCGACGTGACCTCCGCCCATCGTTCGCCCGATCGTACTGCCGAATTCGCGCGCAAAGCCGCTGATCGCGGCATTCGCGTGATTATCGCGGGAGCAGGCGGAGCAGCCCATCTGGCAGGCGTCATCGCGGCTCACACCACGCTGCCTGTAATTGCCGTGCCAATTCCTTCGACGTCACTGCAAGGAATGGATTCGTTGCTGGCGACAGTTCAAATGCCCGCGGGGATTCCAGTGGCAACGGTTGCAATTGGAAAGCCGGGCGCAACCAATGCAGGAATTTTGGCCGCACAGATGATTGCCCTCGCCGATGAATCGATCGGCAAAAAACTTATTGCGCACAAACAGAAGCTAGCGCGCAGTGTGGAAGAAAAATCAAGAAAACTACGGGGCCAGTAAAAGCGAAAAGAGAGGAATCATTGACGGCTGGAAAAAATTCTTCTTGGCGAACTTTGCGGCGTTTCGGTATTGCCGCCGTTGAAGTCCTCGGTAACTGTGGCGTCATTCCGAAGCCCCGCGCTTCCAGCGGGGCGAGGAATCTCATAACCGGCGGAGCCGCGGGCCAGGAGATCCTTCGCTCCGCCTGCTCAGGATGACGCCAAGCCCGCATTCGCGGCTCTATAGCTTCAATCCCTTCAAGTATTCGCGAAACGGCTTTCCCAGATCCTCGCGCTTTAGTGCGAACTCGACTGTCGCTTTCAGGAAACCTAGCTTATCGCCTGCATCGTGCCGCTTACCTTCATAAAGGTAGGCATACATCTTTTCTTTTTTGAGCAGCAAGCGCATACCATCCGTAAGTTGCAATTCGCCTCCGGCACCGGTCTGAATGTTCGACAAGCAATCGAATACCGCAGGCGTCAGAATGTAGCGGCCAACAACCGCAAGGTTCGAAGCCGCCTCTTCAAACCGGGGCTTCTCCACCATATTCTTGATTTCGACCAGCCGCTCCCCAAAACGGCTGCTCACCGGCTTGACGTCGAGCACGCCATAGGCCGAAATGGCTTTGCCCTCGATTACCTGCGTGGCAATTACTGAGCACTGCATCTCATTGAAGACATCAACCATCTGCTTGAGGCATGGGACCCGTGCATCGATCACGTCGTCGGCAAGCAACACGGCGAACGGTTCGTTACCCACCAGTTCGCGGGCCATTAGCACCGCATGGCCAAGCCCCAGAGCTTCTTTCTGGCGAACATAAGCGACGTGGATCATGTCCGAAATCGAGCGAACGATCTTCAGCAAATCAGTCTTCTTGCGCTCCTCTAGCATCTTTTCCAGTTCGTAACTTACGTCGAAGTGGTCTTCGATCGATTGTTTCCCGCGGCCGGTAACAATAATGATCTGGTCGCAGCCCGACGCCATAGCCTCTTCCACGCCGTACTGGATAATGGGCTTGTCAACCAGCGGGAGCATCTCTTTCGGCTGCGCTTTGGTTGCGGGCAAGAAGCGCGTGCCCAATCCGGCGGCGGGAAAAACAGCCTTGCGAACTTTCATGCTCATAGTCAGGTCGTTAGTCGTTCGTGACACGACTTCGGTTGCCGGACAATTGTACCCGCTTACAGGATTATGGTGTGCCGCGTGAGTTTACTGGCAGAGGCTTTCCAGCTCTTTGTAAGGTTTGTCGCTGTGCGGGGGGACTTTGATCTGTTTCACAAGCATCCACTGGTCGAGGAAAGTTCCGGCATCGTGCAGTCCCACGTCCGGATCGCCGTCATAGATGGGGTCACTCTGCGCTTCTTCCAGCGTCACCAGTTTGAATCCTTTTTTCTTCAGCAGATCGAGCGCATCGGGGAGAATCGTGCTGCTGAACGCTCCGAGATGCAGCAGCAGAACATAATTTATCTCGTGCCCGTAGATCAACTTCGCCTGTTCGCGGCCGAGATCGACAAAATCGGATGCGGTTTGCAGATAGCTTGTGCGCAGCCACGCAATCGCCTTTTGATCGCTCTTGGCTGCGCACCTTGCATAAGCGAAATTCCACAAATAATCTTCCCAATCTAAGGTGACCTGCGCAATTCGGTAGTTGTGAGTTTTGAGATAGGCGCGAATAGCACGGCGCTTCTCGACGGTGTCGCCTTCATGCAGATACGGATAGCGCAACCAGCGCCAATCCCCCTTCGCCTTGAGCAATTCCAGCACGGGCTCGTTCTCTTCGATATCGCGCTCGAAGGTCTCGGCGGCGTTGGTTTCCAGGTCCATGTGCGAGTACGTGTGATTGCCGACCGGCTCAGCCGCAGCCCACAGCTTCAGCGCCTCAGCGCCATCAGGGCTGCCTTCCAGCTTTTTCGCATTGATGAATCCGTAGACCGGAGGCACGTGCCGCTTCTTCAAAATGGCAAGAACATCCTTCGCTGTTTGCGCCCGCGTCACGCCGGGCGGAAGAGTTCCGTTGAGCGGCAGGTCGTCGAAAGTAATTGCAAGTTTTTGGGTATAACCGGGGACGGCAAAAACGACAACTAGCACCAATGAGACAGGAATTCTATCGAAGAGTGATTCATATAAGCGGCGCATGAAAAGAGTTTACGTTACTTACTCGCGGAAGCAGGAGAGCCAATCGGCACTACTCTTGCTATTGGTGCCATCGAAGGGACTCGAACCCCCACACCGTTGCCGGTACATGGACCTGAACCATGCGCGTCTGCCAATTCCGCCACGATGGCAAGTGGACTTCATTCGCAGCAGCCAGATCGCTGCCGTATCAGGAAGACCTGCATTTCCATTCTACAAGCACAAAATTGCGTGTCAAACGTCCCACCAAGCGCAAGGCCGATCATGCCAACTCAGCTTTGGCGGACCAGTATTCCTGCGATGTGAGGACCGGGATGACCTCGATATCGACGAGGTCATCCCAACGATGGACCCACACCATTAACGATTCCAAGCTGGGAGCTTCCATGATCTGGTAACAGCGTGCGCCGTTGACCTCCATCCAACTGGTTTGGTAATTGACATCTTCGGGCAGCATGCGCCCTTCGCGCTTGAAACGCTCGCCGACAAGCCTTGAGTCCTTAAAGAGCTCAAGCACCATGAAAAGCATCAAGCTACCCCAGCTTCGCCGTCATCGAAATCTTTGCGTTCAGCACCTTCGATACCGGGCAGCCTTTCTCGGCAGCCTCGGCATATTTTTGAAACGTCGCCGCATCCGCCCCGGGAACCTTGCCAACTACATCAATGTGGCTCTCGGTAATCGTCCAGCCCGAATCCAGCTTCTCCATCGTGAGCGTCACATTGGTGTTGATGTTCTCCGGCGTCAGATTAGCTCCGCCCAATTGTGCCGATAAGGCCATGGAAAAACAGGCGGCGTGGGCCGCGGCAATCAATTCCTCGGGGTTGGTACCTGGCCCATTCTCAAAACGCGAGGTAAATGAGTACTGAGTATCTTTCAGTACCCCGCCGGGAGCAGAAATTGTCCCCTTGCCGTCCTTCAATCCACCTTTCCACACTGCGCTTGCCTTACGTTGCATTGCATTCTCCTGTCACGACTGCAAAATCATGCCCTGTTCATTGTAGATGGCGGCGCGGGTGTGCGTCAGGAACGCTCTGGGAGAAAATTTTCGGCCTAATGAAAATCAGAGCAGCTTAAGTAAAAGCCACACATGGGACAAATCAACTTGCAGTGGTTTTCCTTAAGCTCTGTCGAACAATTCGGGCAGAGCCGCTCGGGCTGCAAGACCTTGGTATTACTTGGCAATGATTGCGGAATTTTTTCCGGCTCGGGGCCCGGCTGCATTCGCGCACCATAATTCTTTTCTCCACACCTACACAAGCAAAATCGTACTGTCCTGCGTTTTCGAGAACCTGGGGCAACAAAATTTTTGGTTAAAATTTTCGCCATCCTTGCTCTACACAGGCACTTTTGGGTTAGAATGCCCTCTCAGTTAAGAGCAACATCCAACTGGCCGTGGATGCTGCTCTTGGCCTTCCCCCAGGAGGTAGTAGATGTCCCGGCCCTATTCCATGTCTGTGGCGAATCCCCGTCCTTTTTTGGACGCTCAGTCCCTAATCCACGATCTTTCTCAGGATTTGGTCACCAATTTCAATACCGGTAACTTCGATAAGGTGGCGGGACTGTTTGCGCCGGATGGCGTCCTCATGGTTCCGCACCACGATCCGGCATATGGTCCCAAGGGGGTGGAGAACCTTCTCCGCCAGATCGGCGAATTGGGTTACGAAGATCTCCGGCTGGAGACGGTGCGCGTCGACTCTTCAGGCGATATGGCCATGGAGATCGGCCGCTACAGCGTCGGAATTCGCCGCGCCGATGGCACGATCCTCGCCGATCGCGGCAAGTACGTGAAAGTGTGGCGCCGACTTGGTGCATGGTTGATCGTCGCCGATTGCTGGAGCAGCAACCTGCCAGCCTCCCGGTAGAGGCCGGTCTCGGGCGACCATAGATCTGTTCGCGGTGAGTTGCGTCTCGCCAAACACACGAAAGCCCCAGGAGTAACCCGGGGCCTCTTAGAAATACTGGAACGCAGTCCGCGAAACCAGCTTTAGGATAACTCGTGCGATGCTGTTGTCAAGCCCATTCGCATCTGTCGAGTGACTGAGGAGCGCGAGGGACTCGAACCCTAGTGGCTGACTAAGCCACTCGACGGTTTCGCGGACCGCGTCCAGTACCCACTGGCAGCCCCTCCAGACACTGCCCGCGAACGAGAATTCTAATTTGCGGAGCAATTCATGCGCATGAATGCTGAAAAATAAATTCGGTCTGATTTGCACTTCGGGAGGATTTCCGCGCTATTGCTTCTGCAACCCATCCAGCGCCGCCAACACTTCAGCACTGTGCCGCGCCGGATCGACGCTCATGTACGCCTTCGCAATCTTGCCGGTTGGATCGATGATGAAAGTGTGCCGCTGAGCAAACTTCACAACTCCCAGGTTCGTCAGCGATGCATACTCTCTGCTTACGCTGCCGTCGCGGTCCGATAGCAGTTTGAAATTTAACCCCTCCTTCGCGCAGAACTTTTTGTGCGAATCGACACTATCGACGCTCACGCCTAGCACGACTGCATTCCGCTCCGCATATTTCGCCTGATCGACTTGGAAATTGTGCGCTTCACGCGTACAGCCAGGAGTTTGATCTTTGGGATAGAAATAAAGAACCACCCAGCTGCCGCGGTAATTCTTCAAGCTGACTTCCGAACTTTCCTGCGAGGGCAGTGTCAACTCAGGTGCCATGCTTCCCACAACCGGCGTTGCGCGCGAGCCAGAAACCAGCCGCGGCAACAAAAACATCAAAACAACCACTACGATCGCGAGCAGGAGAATACGGAACATTGCTTATCTCCGTTTATGGATCGAAATCTTAAACCGCAAAGAACCCGAAGAAATGCGGCAAAGTGCGCAGGGAAAAATTGGGCCTTCTACTGTTTGGGCGATCGACCACATTGGATTTCGCGAAATTTTTCGTCCCACTCTTTACGCCCGCTTCGGCCGGTACACATGCGTGCTGGTCCCAAAGAACACCTCAGCCGCTTCCATCACCGTCTCTGAAAGCGTGGGATGCGGATGAATGCTCATTGCGACGTCCCTCGCCAGCGCAGCCATCTCTACCGCCAAAACTCCTTCCGCAATCAGTTCGCCAGCCCCCACGCCCACAATTCCCACGCCCAGCACGCGCTCAGTCTGAGGATCAATGACAAGCTTAGTCATACCCTCCGGACGATCCAGCGTGACAGCGCGTCCCGAAGCCCCCCAGGGAAACTTCGCAACTTTGATTTCGCGATTTTCCCTCTCTGCCTCAGTTTCCGTCACCCCACACCACGCAACTTCAGGATCGGTAAACACGACTGCCGGAATTGCATTCGGCTCAAACGCAACTTTGTGTCCCGCAATCGCCTCGACCGCCGTTCGTCCTTCATGCGAAGCCTTGTGCGCCAGCATCGGCTCGCCCACCACATCACCGATCGCATAAACCGCTGGATCGGCTGTTTGCAACTGCCGGTTCACCTCGATAAACCCCCGGGCATTCGTTCCAACTTGCGTATTCTCGAGACCCGGAATTTCCGAGTTCGGCTTGCGGCCAACCGAAACCAGCACGCGGTCAAAAACCTGCTCGCGGTTTTCCTCTTTTATTGCAGGCCCGTCGAAGCGTGCGCGAATTCCCGCGCCCTCTTCTTTCAGCGAAGTGACCGTCGTATTCAGCAGAATTGCCAAAAACATTTTCTCGAGACGTTTGTGTAGTGGCAGAACCAGATCGCGATCCGCGCCGGGAAGCAATCCCGAAAGCATTTCCACCACGGTAACCCGCGTCCCCAGCGCAGCATACACTGACCCGAGTTCCAGCCCAATATATCCGCCGCCGACAACAAGCAGGCTGCCAGGAATGTCTTCAAGATTGAGAGCACCCGTAGAATCCATCAATCGTGGCGAATCGATTTTGAGCGTAGGAATGATCGCAGGCCGCGAGCCGGTGGCAATGATGATCCGGTCGAAACCGCGACTCTCTTCGGTTTTATCAGCCTTGGTGATGCGTAGCGTATTTGAGTTCTCGAACGACGCCATGCCGCGCACGTACTCGACCTTGCGCTGTTTCGCAAGTATGCCGAGACCTCCGGTGAGCTTATTGACTACTGCTTCTTTCCAGCTGCGTAGCCGCGCTAGATCGATGTTCGGACGCGCAAAGTCAATGCCCCAGTTTTTAGCTTGTTCGGATTCTTCGATCAGTTTGGCGACGTGCAAAAGAGCTTTCGACGGAATGCACCCGCGATAAAGACAAACGCCACCCGGATTAATTTCGGGATCAATGAGGGTGACCTGCATCCCGAGATCGGCCGCCAGAAATGCCGCCGCATAACCGCCGGGGCCGGCGCCGACGACGGCTATCCGGATGCTTTGGGAATCAGTCATGAGAACGTTCTGAGTTTCTGATGACGTAACGTGCCGCCGCCGACAAAATGCAGAGATCCTTCGCTTCGCTCAGGGTGACAAAGCCAACCCTAACCTTGTACAGATAGCAAGAACGGCTGCTCAAATGCCTCGGCCGCCCATCGCAGAAACCGCGCCGCATCAGCGCCATCAATCAGCCGATGATCGTACGATAACGACAAAGGCAGAATCAGCCGCGGCTCAAATTTCCCGCCAATCCATTCCGGCTCCATGCGCGAGCGCGAAAGCCCCAGAATCGCCACCTCGGGGTGGTTCACAATCGGCGAAAACGCCGTGCCGCCAATGCCGCCGAGATTGGTAATCGTGAACGTTCCGCCTTCCATATCGGCGGGCGTCAGTTTCTTCTCGCGCGCTTTTTGCGATAGCTGCGACAACTCGACGGCCAACTCAACAATATTCTTCTTGTCTACATCGCGGATCACCGGAACTAGAAGGCCGCGGTCCGTGTCCGCCGCCACCCCGATATTGATGTACTGCTTGTAAATAATTTCTTCCTTCTCCATATCAATGCTGGCGTTGAATTGCGGAAAAACCTTCAGAGCCGAGGCGCAAACCTTCAGCGCGATCGCAGTCACAGTCATCTTGCCGCCCGCCTGCTCCGCCTTCGGCGCAAAGCGCGCGCGCAACTGCTCCAGTTCTGTGATATCGGCGCGGTCATGTTGCGTGACATGCGGAATGGTGTTCCACGATTCCGCCAGATGCTCCGCCGTTTTGCGGCGCACGGCGCGCATCGAGACGCGCTCGATCTTTCCCCATTTCGTGAAATCCGGCAGTTGCGGCGCAATGAAATGCCCGGCTCGCGCCGGAGCCGCCGCCGCACTCACCGCACTGGTCACCAACGCTTTCGCATGAGCCTTAACATCATCTTCGCTGATGCGTCCACCTGGGCCTGTGCCCTTGACGTCATAAATGTCGACTCCCAGCTCCCGCGCCAGTCGTCGCGTAGAGGGCGCTGCCGCAACCGGGTCTCTGTGCTCGGTTCCAGCGACCTTACCCAGCTGCACAGGCATCGAGAAAACTTGCGGCTGCTGTGTCCGCGGTTGATCCGGAGGCAGCGCCTGCTCTTCGGTTTTTCCCTCTGCCCGAATCGCCGCCTGAAACGCCAGCCGCGCTCCGTGTTGACCGTCAACATGCTCAACTGGACGCCTTTTCGGCGGAGCTGTTTCCGCCGGCGCAGTTGCCCCGCCCTGCAGACTGAAGATCACCTGTCCCACCTTGATCTTCTCGCCCTCTTTGACTTTGATTTCTTTCACCACGCCGCTGACAGTGGACGGAACTTCAACCACAGCCTTGTCGGTCTCCAGTTCCATCACCGGCTGACCCTCGGAAACTTTGGCCCCCGGCGCAATCATCAAGCGGACCAGGTCGCCTTCAGAAATGTTTTCCCCCAATTCCTGCAAGCGGAATTCAGTAGGAGCCGGCGAATCGGTAGCTCGCGTCCGCTGCGATGCAGAGCGCGCCTGAGGTTGCGCAGGCGGCCGTGCCGGAGTCGCCGGAATCGAGGGCTGCGGCTTAGCAGCAGCGGCTGCCTGCGAACTCGAAACTGTCGGAGCGGCTGCGGCTGCTGAAATGCTGGACAACAGCGAAGCCTTTTGACTCGTTTCGGCAGGAGCTGTGCCGTTGCTCTCGGCCGTAAAAATCGGCTGGCCAACCCTGATCTTGTCGCCTTCTTTAACCAAAACGTCCTTCACAGTCCCACTCACAGACGAAGGCACTTCCACCACCGCCTTGTCGGTTTCAAGCTCCATCACCGACTGGCCCTCAGTCACTTGAGCTCCCGGAGCAATCATCAGGCGCACGAGGTCGCCTTCTTCTACGTTTTCCCCAAGTGCAGGGAGTTTAAATTCAATCACTGATTCCATTTTCCTTTATTGTTTGCGCTCGATGGAGAGCGTAAACGTCTGCTCAGCGGATAAAGCCCCGAGTCGGTAAATTCCTGACGGCACGGCTAAAGCCGTGCCCTTCCACAAAGGTTCCCTACCGCCCTAATCTCGTGCAGGCCCAGTTGCCAATAGTCGTCAATTCACCAGCGCCGCTTCAACTCACCGCCGGATTCACTTTGTCTGCGTTAATCCCCAGTTCCCCAATCGCTTGCCTCACCGGGTCGTTGCTGATTTTTTTCTCATGTGCCAGCGCACTCAGCGCAGCCAGCACGATATGTTTCGCGTCCACTTCAAAAAAGTCACGCAGCGCCGTGCGGCTTTCGCTCCGCCCGAAACCATCAGTTCCCAATGCCACCAGCTGGCCCGGCACCCACTTCGCAATAGACTCTGGCAGAACCTTCATATAATCGGATGCCGCAATAAACGGTCCAGGCGCATCTTTCAAAACCCGCGTCACAAAAGGAGTCCTCGGCGCCTCCCCGGGGTGCAGCATGTTCCATCGTTCACAATCGTTGGCATCGCGGTAAAGTTCCTTATAGCTGGTCACGCTCCACACGTCGGCAGCGACACCGTATTTTTCCTTCAGAATCGTCTGCGCCTTGAGAACCTCGTACAGAATCGTCCCGCTGCCAAGCAATTGCACGCGCAGCTTGGCGTCTTCCACGTCAGATTTCTTAAATAGATAAATCCCCCGAAGGATTCCCTCGCGAACGCCTTCTCCTTGCGGCATTTCAGGCATCGGCAACGGCTCATTCGTCACAGTCAGGTAATAGAAGATGGATTCCTGATCCACGTACATATGCTTGATGCCATCCTGAATAATGAGGGCAATCTCATAAGCAAATGCAGGATCGTAAGCCTTGAGATTCGGCACCGGCAGAGCCAGCACATGGCTCTGACCATCCTGATGTTGCAAGCCTTCACCGGCAAGCGTGGTTCGTCCAGCCGTGCCGCCGACCAGGAAACCACGGCACCGCATATCAGCCGCCGCCCAGATCAGGTCGCCAATTCTCTGGAAGCCGAACATGGAGTAATAAATAAAGAAGGGAATCGTATTGATCCCGTGGTTCGCATAAGCGGTGCCCGCAGCGATGAACGAGCACATGGAACCAGCCTCAGTAATTCCCTCTTCCAGAATCTGGCCGTTTTTCGCTTCCTTGTAATAAAGCAGCGTGTCCATATCCACCGGCTCGTAAAGCTGCCCCACGCTCGAATAAATTCCCACCTGCCGGAACAGCGCCTCCATGCCGAATGTGCGCGCCTCATCGGGAATGATGGGCACAATCAGCTTCCCAATTTCCGGATCGCGTAGAAGCTTCCCCAGCAGCCGCACGAAAACCATGGTGGTCGAAACTTCGCGCCCCTCAGTGCCTTTATAGAACTCTTCAAAGTGCGATTCCGAGACCGGTTCGATCGCCGTAGCCCGCACCTTGCGCTCCGGTACATATCCACCAAGCTGCTTGCGCCGCGCCTGCATGTATTTGATTTCGGTGCTCTCGTCCGATGGCCGGTAGAACGGCGCATTGTGCAGTTCATCGTCGGGAATCGGAATTCCAAACCGCGAGCGAAACATCTCCAGCTCTTCGTCATTCAACTTCTTCTGCTGGTGCGTGATGTTCTTGCCTTCGCCGGCTTCGCCAAGCCCGTAGCCCTTGATTGTTTTCGCAAGGATTATGGTCGGCGAGCCCGTGTGATCCATTGCCGCGCGATACGCCGCATGAACTTTAATCGGATCATGTCCGCCCAGTCGCATGCGCGCCAATTGCTCATCCGAAAGATGCTCGACCATTTTCAGCAGCCGCGGATCGGTGCCAAACAAGTTCTGCCGGAAGTAAGCTCCACTCTCGACAAAATATTTCTGATATTGACCGTCGCTGATCTCGCCCAGCCGCTTGACCAGCAATCCGTCGCGGTCATTGCGAATCAGGCTGTCCCAATCCGATCCCCAGATCACCTTAATGACATTCCATCCAGCGCCGCGGAAGATCGCCTCCAGTTCCTGAATGATCTTCCCATTGCCGCGCACCGGGCCATCGAGGCGCTGCAAATTGCAGTTCACCACGAAAATTAAATTGTCGAGATTCTCCCGCGAAGCCAGCGTGATAGACCCTAGCGCTTCCGGCTCATCCATTTCGCCGTCACCCAGGAAAGCCCACACCTTTCCCCCCCTCGATTCCTTCAGCCCGAGATTTTCCAGATAGCGAATGAAGCGCGCCTGATAAATCGCCTGAATCGGCCCGAGGCCCATCGACACCGTCGGAAACTCCCAAAAATCCGGCATCAGCCAGGGATGCGGATACGAACTCAAACCACCGCCCGGCTTCAACTCGCGGCGGAAATTCTCGAGCTTCTGCGTGGGAATGCGGCCTTCAAGATAAGCGCGCGCATAAATTCCCGGCGCGGCATGTCCCTGGAAGTAAACGAAGTCGCGATCGCCGCCATCGGTCTGCGCCCGGAAAAAGTGATTAAACCCGACTTCATACAGCGTCGCCGCGGAGGCGAACGTCGAAATGTGCCCGCCGATTCCTTCCTGAATCTTGTTAGCCCGCACCACCATGGCCAGCGCGTTCCAGCGCACCAGGCTCTTGATGCGCCGCTCCATCTCTTGGCTGCCGGGAAACGGCGGCTGTTGCACCGACGGAATCGTATTCTGGTAAGGAGTAGTTGCGGAAAACGGCAGATTTACACCCGCAGCCCGCCGCGCATGCAGCGCCAGTTGCTGAAGCAGCCGCCCCGCGCGAACGGGACCTCCCTTCGACAACACGTAATCCAGCGAATCGACCCACTCCCGCGTTTCCAACACTTCGAGGCCGTCAGTTTCCGTCTGAGCCACTTCTGATTTCTCCTGAATGGTCGCGAATATCCCATCATATTCAATTGCGGCGATTTTTGCTGCTCGGAATTCAGTGGCGATCGACACCTTTACCCCGTGAACCCCTGTGTACCCCGTGTTCTAAGGTTTTTCGCCTTTGCCAATTCTGATGCACGCCTGTGAAGCGACTGCATTCGATAGAATGAGCAAAGTATGCGCAGGCTTCCAGCACGACTGGTCCTTCTAATTTCGGTCCTGCCATTCTGCTCTCTGGTATTCGCCCAGAACGCTCTCAGCCAAATCCTCCAAACAGCTGCACCCGCGGCCGCTCCCGCCAACCCCGCCGACCGCCTCGGCCGCAACACTCCCTATGGAACCATCTTCGGCTTCCTCCAGGCGGCGCAATCCGGAAACAACAGTCTGGCAGCGCAGTATCTGCAACTAAGTCCCGCGCACCGCCAGTCCGAAGGCGAACCACTGGCGATGAAGCTCAAGCTCGCGATGGACCGCTCCTTCGCCGGCAACTTGCGTCCCAGTCGTCAGCCCGAGGGCGAACCGCAGGAAGGCGTTCCACTCGACCGGCAGAAACTCGGCACCATGTCCTCCGGAGACGTGGAAGATGACCTTGAATTAGTCAGAGTCAACGATCCAGCATCCGGCAAAATCTGGCTGATCTCCGCCGACACGCTCGCGAAAGTCCCCGAACTTTACGACCAGGTTGAAGCGCGGCAGGTGGAAACGAAACTGCCAGCCTGGACCGTGAGGCATCAACTCGGCGGCATGCCGCTGTGGCAATGGTTCGCTCTGATTGTGCTGGTTCCAATCGCAGCCGCGGCGGGCTGGATCGTACTGGTGATCTTGCGGCTTCCGCTTCGCTGGTGGGCCCGGCGTCGCGGCCAAACCGACCTCGAGCAATCGCGCTCCCTATCCGGGCCAGTGTGGCTCCTCCTTGCAACTCTCATTCACCGCATGGGCGCCGGTTATCTCGGCATGCCATTGCTGCCGCGCCACTATTACAACCAACTCACAGCCATCTCAGTCACAATCGGCGGCGCGTGGATTCTGTGGCGCATCATCCGCTGGTTTCTGGCCCGCGTGCGTAACCGCGCCATCGCTCTCGGCCACGGCGGCACCGGCTCGCTCATGCTGCTGGGCGAGCGCATCATCAAAGCAGGAATCTTTATTCTCGCTCTCTTCTCTATCCTCGGAATTCTCGGTGTCAACCTGACCACCGCGCTGGCCGGCTTGGGCATCGGCGGCTTGGCTATCGGTTTCGGTGCGCAGCAGACAATAGCGAACCTCTTCGGAGGTGTCTCCGTTCTCGGCGACGAAGTTATCCGTGTCGGCGACGTCTGCAAGTTCGGCGATCGCACCGGAACCGTCGAAGACATCGGCCTGCGCTCAACCCGCGTGCGCACCGAAGACAGAACGCTGCTTGCGATTCCCAACGGCACGGTCGCCACCATCAACGTCGAGAATCTCTCGCGTCGCGACAAAATGCTCTTCAAGACTGTGCTTAATTTCCATCTGGACACATCTTCCGAGCATCTCAAAACCATGCTGGACGAACTTCGCCTCCTGCTCACCAGCCACGACAAAATCGAGCCTTCTACCGGCCGCGTCCGCCTCGTCGAAGTCACGTCCTCTTCGATCAACGTCGAAGTCGTCTGCTACGTCCTGACGCAGAATTTCGACGTCTTCGCCAGCGTCCGTGAAGACCTGCTGTTGCAGATCATGAAATACGTGGAAGAATCTCCCGTCAACCTCGCCCGGCCATCACAAACACTGTATCTAACCCCAGACGGAGGCGTAGGAAAGGAAAAGATCGCCGCCGCAAAAAGTACAGTCCCTCAAGACCAAGACACACCAAAAAGCAGCCGGAGCTGATCTGGACCCATGTCGGGACAGCCGCCCTCGGCTGTCCGGCGGCCCGGAATTGTCGGGCCGCAGTGCACGGGGACTCAAATGGTCCAAGCGAGCGGCGTGGAAGAGCGGCGCTTTCGCGCCGCGTTCAGTATAGGGAATCACGGAGGGCTTTAGCCCCTGTGGTGCGGCTGCGCCACCTTTCTGAAAGCCACTCCAGAAATCGATGCGTCGGCCAATACACCACGGCCGGAACGACAATCATGTACGCCAGCAAATACACCAGTCCTGGCACAACGTGCTGTTCCCGAAAGAACGGCCCACGCGCCCAGTTCACATCGAACTGCGGCCGCCAGAAGTAATTGATCGGCAGCACAATCCAAGCGGTCAATGTCTGATAGATCCACGCGCGGCGGTCGTATCCCAATTTCCAAATAGCCCAAAGCAGCAGTGGAGGCGTCACCACATGAAACAGGCTGAGCAGACGAATCGCAAGCGAAATGTGCGGATCGAACATGTATTCTGTGCCGCCAATGAAATGCCGGCCCGTAATAACCGCGGCTAAGAGATCGATGACGAACAGCGTCTGAAACAGCAGCAAGCTCACCGCCTGCCAGGAAAAGATCAGCGGGCTTTCCAGCCAGAGGCCGAGCGCAATCAGCAGGTTCCCCAGATCGCAGAAGAAGAGAAAATTCTGCAGACCATATTGCCGGCAATAAACCGGCGCCCAAACCAGCAGCCACACAGTCCAGAAAACCTTCAGCCATAGCGGGATCCGCATGAGGAAATTGTATCTGCGACACTTCTCCGCCTACTTCCCGGCGTTTCGGAGCCTGCCCTGAGAGAGCGAAAGCGACCGAACGGGTGAACTTTGCGTGTTAAGATTTTGAATTGATCCGTTCCTGGGAGTCCAGCCCCGGGCCTTCACAGGTCGCCGAAAGTTACAAACCGCTTAGCCCCTCGGG
The DNA here is from genome assembly GCA_030041215.1 of Candidatus Sulfotelmatobacter sp. Lineage (GTDB taxonomy): Bacteria > Acidobacteriota > Terriglobia > Terriglobales > Acidobacteriaceae > Sulfotelmatobacter. The sequence goes on from JASHOH010000036.1 coordinate 105,753, forward strand.
TATTGCCAAATCCTACAGCCGAATTACTACCGTAACTTGCCGCTCCTTACTGGTGTACCTACGATGGCCCCATATGGGTTATCAAGCGCTCTTATTCTGCCCAGATGAAAAGACTTCCCGCTCGGTAACACAGGTTCTCAGCGAGTTGGATTTCAGTGTTATTCCCTGCACTGAACCCTTTGCCGCCGTTAAGAAAATGATGGCCGAGCGTTTCGATGCGGTTGTGGTGGATTGCGACAACGAGCAGAATGGCACTTTGCTTTTTAAGAGCGCGCGCAATACCGCGCACAACCAGTCATCGCTCGCCGTTGCCGTGGTCGAAGGACAGGCTGGAGTGGCAAAAGCCTTTCGCATTGGAGCGAACCTTGTCCTGACCAAGCCCATCAACGTCGAGCAAGCCAAAGGTACGCTGCGAGTTGCCCGCGGGCTGCTGCGCAAGAATGAAGCCACAAAATCTGCCACGTCAGGCGGAAACGCAGCCAAACCTGCAGCCGCGTCGACCCCGAGATCCGCACCCGGGGCTGCAACTCCAGCTCAAGGTCTGAAACCGGCATCGCCGATTGCGCCTGCGGTTGCGGCAGCAAGCATGGCGAGTCCAGCGGCGAAAGCACCGAAAAATTTCTCCGCAAGTGACACCAAATTCGTAAGCGCAGAAGCGGATGAACCCGAAATCGAATTGCTCGAGTCGGACGAAGAACCAGGGGTGTCGCCCACAACCGCGCCGAAGACCTCTATTTCAGCTGTTTCAGTAGCCTCGCCTGTGCCCGCGAAACCAGCGGTTGCCGCGGGAATGAGCCGCACAGGATCTGCCTCGGCCGCCTCCAGCGCGGCGAGCGCGCCGGCGCCGGCGCGCGATTCGAAGGCTCCAGTTGAGACCGACGCTGCGAGTGAGCCCCGCGCGATTGTTCAAACCTCGGCATCTGCCCCATTGCCCGCACCTACATTCACTTTCGGCGGAGCAGTTGACAGCGGGACTGAAGCCGGCAAGAGCGGAAGCAAGAAAGTGCTTCTGGCAGTAGCTGCAGTGCTGCTGGTCGCAGTCGGTGGCTATGCTGCCTGGATGAAGTTCGGAACGTCGAGCAGCGACACACCGCATTCGGTTGCTGCGCAACCTGCCAAAATTCTGGCGCCAGCACCTGCAGCCGCCGCGGCGCCTGTAAGCGCCGCAGCTCCTGCGGCTGCGAATGCTGTTCCATCCCCTTCGCCCGTGGACACAAGCGCGGCTTCGACGGCCGAGGAACCTGCAGAGAAACCATCGCAGGAAGCTGCGAGCAGACCATCAGAGGAAGCTGCCGGCAAACCATCCTTGGCAGAGACGCCGGCGGCAACTTCCACGAGCGCGCCCGCGCACGGCGCAAAGCCGAGTGCGAGCCGTCAGAGCACCAAGCCATCGGCCGCGACTCCGGCTGAGAGCAAGACAGTGGCGAAGGCCGAACCTCAACCGCTCGTGATCAAGGGTGGAACAGCGCCTGCGCGAAAACCGGCGAGTCCTGACGCACCAGCGCCGAGCCTGGATGGCATTGATGCAACGGGCAGCGCGATGCCGATGAATAGCCTGATCGCCGGCGGAAGCGAGGCTCCTGCTCCTGTGCTGCAAACGTTGAGCGTTTCCCAGGGCGTTTCGCAGGGACTGTTGATCAAGAGGATCAATCCTGTGTATCCGTCGAACGCGTTGCGCCTGCGCGTGGAAGGAACAGTCCAGCTTCTGGCCACGGTTTCTGACAAGGGCGATGTCAGTGCGGTCAAAGTACTTAACGGCGACAGCCTGCTCGTGCCAGCCGCAACTGAGGCCGTCAAGCAGTGGAAGTACAAACCTTACCTTCTGAACGGATCTCCCGTAGAAATTCAGACCGAGATCACAGTGAAGTTCAAGCTGCCCCAGTAAACCCCAGTTCTCAGTACCCGGTTGTCGATACTCAGTTTAGGGCTCAAGATTCACAAAGTTGAGTGATGGGATCTGCGCGGCCGAGGTTCGTAGTGCCCAGCTTTCGAAAACCGCGAAAGCTGGGCACCAGGGATCTCGATACCGGGAGCTGCCAACTGCTAGCTCACAACTGGGAACTGAGAACCTGCCCGCGGCTACTCGCGTTGCATGACTTCGTCGATGACGACTTTGCCGCCTCTGTCGACGCTGATGACTTTGTGGATGGGCGCGTAGCCGGTCATGGTGACGTCGACGATGTAGTTGCCGGGATCGAGCAGCACGTCCACCGGCGAATCTTTCTCGAGCATGTGCTGGTTCACCGCGACCTGAGCGCCTTTGGGCTGGGTGTGGACGCTGAGCGTGCCCATGCCCTGCGCTTCCTTGCCGCCAAACAGCTTTTTCATTTTGCCGGCAGTGCGCATGTCATCGACATTGCCGAGCGGGCGCAGGCTGGGAGTGAAGCTGACCGTCTGGCCGAGAGTGAACTGGGCGTTGGTGGTTTCGTCGATGTAGCCGGACTTGCGGACCAGCACGAGGTGCGTCCCGGCGGTGGTCACGGGAACTTGCGCGGGCGTGAGCTTGCCGGTGTCCTTGCCATCAATGTAAACGTTCGCTCCGGCCGGACTGCTTGAGACCGCGAGCATGGCGGCCAGCTGGTTCAGACGGCTGGAAACGAATGCCCGGCTGCCGGAAGCGACCTTAACGCTGCGCGAGTCGGCGATGTAACCGGATTTGCTTATGACGATCGAATGCTGACCAGCGACTACGCCCGACAGAGTTACAGGCGTAATCCATGAGGGATCAGTTCTGCCGTCGATCTGGATCTGCGCGCCTGGAGGATTGGAATCGATGGCCAACTCTCCCGGGACGATTGTGGGAGCTGCCGGAGCGGATTTCTTTCTGGAATTTCTTCCGCGCGCGGCCGGTGCAGCGGCGCGAGTTTCGGGTTCTGCATTGGCGGTTGGAGTGGGAGGCTCGAACGGTGTGGCTGAAGGCGCTGGCTCAGTAGGCTGCGGGCTGGCAGCGGGTTGAGCCGGGGCAGGTTGAGGCTGCTCGACCGGGGTGGCGGCAACCGGGCGAGGGGAGTCTCCCTCAGAATTCAGACTGTTTATGTGCATCATCAGGCCGATGGCAATGGCCAGAATTACAACTGCGGCCCCGGCGATGGAATAAACAACGAGGCGGGGCGGAACGTTCTTGATTTCCTTGACCGCTTTTTCGGCGATCTCACGCGGCTGAACCTTCGGCCTTTCGGGCTGCTCCCCATGGAAAATTGTTGGAGCGGCCGGCACGTGAGGTGCAGGCTGGTGGAACTCTTGTGCCGGCGGCGGAGCCGACTCGATGTAGACCTCTTTCAGCGGAGGCAGTTCCGTCATGTCGGAAAAGCTGACGCCGGAGCGGGTGGAAGGACCGTCTTCGGCCATCATGGGATCGACGGTGATTTTGGGGGCCGGCGCGGCGGCTTGCGGAGCTTCGAAAGCGGGCTCATCGAGCACCGGCGCAGACATCGATGGAGCCGGTGGAGCGACGGGTCGTTGCGGCCTAACCGGCGCTGGTGGTGCCACGCGCGGCGTCGTGGATGCAGATGCAGCGGCGGCAGCGGCCTTGCCCTGCGCTGAAATTGGTTTTGGCTGAGCCGGCTGGGGAGCAACTGGCGCGGCAGGGCCCCTGGTGCCAACGGTGGGTCTGGTGGCAGCGGTAGCTTTCGGTGCAGCGGCAGCGCCGATGAATTTCGCCTGATTTGCCGCCTTCACCGAATCCGGAACCATGGTCCCCGTTGGGGCTGCCACTTTGGCTGCGGCAGGTTTTGTTTCCTTACATTTTTCGAGATCGTCAAGCAGCTCGCGGCCGCTCTGATAACGTTCGTTCGGATCTTTCGACAGCGCTTTCAAGATCAGCTGGTTGAGCGCGGGATGAATTTTTGGATTCAGCTCAATGGGCGGCACGGGATCGTTCTGGGCGATGATCTGGCGTAGAGTTTCGGAATCTTCGCTGTCGAACGGTTTCTGGTCAGCGACCATCTCGTAGAACATCGCGCCGACGCTGAAGAGATTGGAGCGACCATCGATCTGCTCGCCGCGAATCTGCTCAGGAGACATGTAGTAGAGAATCGAGGGAGTGCCGGGAATCTGCGGCATGAATCTTCCGGCGCTCGAGATGCCGAAGCCGAGAACTCTGACGCCGCCATCCCATCCGCACATGATTTTGGCGGGCTCGAGGCTATGGTGGAAAACTTTGTTGGAGTGAGCGTAATCGAGGCCGCTCGAAATCTGGCGGCCGATATCGAGCAGGTCCCAGATGGAAAAGCCTTCTTTGCGGGCAAGCATGGTAGCGATGCTGTTGCCCTGGATGTACTCCATCGCGGCGCAGAATTGGCCATCGAATTCGCCCGCGCCATAGATGGGGGGAACATTGGGGTGGCGGAGAACTTTGCTGGCCTCGGCTTCTGCGACGAGGGAGTTTTGCAGTTCGGCAGCGTGTGGGCCGAACACGGAGAGTTGAATCGCCTTCAAGGCGACGGTCTGGCCGGTTTGGGGATCGGTCGCCTTATAAACCGCGCCGGTAGCGGACTTTGCCAGTTCGCTCAGGATTTCGAAGTGGCCGATCTTGCTGGACATGTTTCTTGCCCCCTCAATCACAGACAGGCGGAGCAGTTCTCACGCGAGAGCTGGCATCCGTCAAAACCCAGGGCGAAAGATGTGGGTAGGATAACGTTCCCGCAATTGATCTTCGAGTTACGAAAGTACTGAAAAATCAGGGGTTCGGAATGAGGACCGAGAATAGGAATAGGCTGTTAGTTGGGGGCGCGGGTGGGGCACTCTCAGTGCTCCCTTCCCGCTTTCCCGGGCAGGGCTGCCCGCGCCACACGGTATACACGATTTTTCTGATGACGTGCGTGACATGTGTCATGGGGCTTGTGTGACGATCTCCACTGGATAAATTTTGCGTCAGCAATGAAGATCAGTCTGGCGTGGCGAAGGCTCATGAATAGAGCATTAAAGCCCGGTTAACAGTGGTGAAACGCGGTTGTGGAGGGCAAGTGGTTCATTTATTCTGGTTGGTCCGAAAAAAGCTCGCCCTGTCTGTTTCCGATCACTCCTGGGTGGTTTCATGACGTTGACCCGATTCGTAACCAAGAATGCCTTCCGCAACAAGCGACGGAGCATACTGACGGTGCTGAGCATCGCCTTTTCTTTGCTGCTGCTGACGCTGATGATGACCATCTGGCGGGCGTTTTATCTCGACCAGGGCAGCGCGGAATCGAACGAGCGGCTGGTGGTGCGGCACCGGGTTTCATTGACTTTCTTGCTGCCTGGCTTCTACCGGGAAAAGATCCGTGCCGTGCCGGGCGTGGTGGCTGTGGTGCCGGTGACCTGGTTCAACGGAATCTATAAAGATCAGAAGCCGGAGAATTTTTTTGCCCGCTTCGGCACCGACCCGGAGGAGTTTTTCAAGGTATTCCGCGACATTGAACTGCCTGATGATGAAATCAAGGCGTGGCAGCGCGACCGGCAGGGCGTAATTGTGGATGACACGCTAGCGGCGAAATACGGGTGGAAGCTCGGAGACCGGATTGTGATTCAGGGAGATGTGTATCCGGTTGATCTCGAGCTGTATGTGCGCGGGATTTTTCACTCGGTGCCTGACAACAAGTCGGTCTATTTCAATACTAAGTATGTGGAAGAGGCGGTTTCGTGGTTCAAAGGACAGGCTGGAACGTTCAGCATTTTGGTTGCATCGCCGCAGGACGTGAGCCGGGTAGCGAGTGCCATCGATGATATGTTCCGCAACTCGCCGCAGCCGACGAAGGCGGAGAGCGAGAAGGCTTTCGGGCTGGAATTTGTGGCCATGATGGGCAATGTCAAGGCGTTCATTCTGGTGATTTGCGGCGCGGTGGTGTTCGCGACTTTGCTGGTTTCGGCGAACACGATGGCCATGTCGATCCGCGAGCGGACGCGAGAAGTGGCCGTGCTGAAGACTTTGGGATTTACGCGGCAGAACGTTTTGGGGTTGTTCGTGAGCGAGGCGATCGCACTGTCGCTGGCGGGGGGGTTGATCGGTTTTGGAATGGGATGGGCTATGGTTTACGCGCTTACCCATTCGCCGCAGATCTTCAGCTTCTTTCCGATGCGGGTGACTGTGGGAATTTGGGTGACGGCGATGGTAACGTCAGGTTTGGTGGGATTTTTGAGCTCGGCCTTACCTTCGTATCACGCTTCGCAAGTAAATATCGTGGATGGTTTGCGCTACATCGGTTGATTCACGACGGGTTGATTTATGACGCTAGGCAGTTTCATCGTGCGCAGTACTTTTCGCAATAAGCGGCGCAGCTTGCTGACGATGTTGAGCATCAGCTTTTCACTGCTGCTACTGACCATGATGATTTGCATCTGGCGGGCGTTTTATATCGATCAGGTGGCGCCGGAAGCGAGCCGGCGGCTGATTATCCGCGACAAGGTTTCGCTGGCATTCTTTTTGCCGTCGTACTATCGCGAGAAGATTCGTGCGGTCCCGGGAGTGACGGCTGTAGTGCCGATGACATGGTTTGAGGGCAAGTACATCGATGACCGTCCTGAGCACTTTTTCGCGCGGCTGGCGACCGATCCGGATGAGTATTTGAAAGTGGCGTCGGACAAGATCACTCCGCCCGAGCAGGTGAAAGCGTGGCAGCAGGACCGCGCGGGGGCGCTGGTAGATCAGACGCTTGTAGACAAGTATGGATGGAAAATCGGCGACCGGATTCATATTCAGGGGACGATTTTCCCGGCTGATCTTGATCTGACGATTCGCGCGATTTATCACCGTGATCCGCCGCAGAATGCGCTGTATTTTCATACCAAGTATCTGGAAGAGTCGGTGAGCTGGTTCAAAGGGCAGGCCGGGTGGTTTGGCGCGCAGGTGGATTCGCCCGATCATGTGGCGCAGGCCTCGAAGATCATCGACGACATGTTTCGCAATTCACCTCTGCCCACGAAAACTGAAAGCGAGAAAGCGTTTCAGCTTGGATTTGTGGCGTCTTTGGGGAATGTGAAGGCGTTTATTTTGGGGATTTGCGGCGCGGTGGCGTTCGCCATCATGCTGGTTTCGGCGAACACGATGGCGATGTCGGTGCGCAGCCGGACGCGAGAAGTGGCGGTGCTGAAAACTCTGGGATTCACTCAGGGCAGGGTGCTCTCGATCTTCATCAGTGAGTCGGTGGCGCTGGCGGTGGCCGGGGGAGTGATTGGGATCGTTGTGGCGATGCCGTTGATCGCGGCGATGACGCACCGGTTTATTGGGCTGGGGATCCCGTTTGATATGAGGGTGAATCCTCCTACTGCGGCTTTGTCGCTTTTCGTCGCACTGGCGTTGGGAATTGTAAGCGGGTATTTGCCGGCGTATCGGGCATCGCGGATGAATATCGTAGAGGGGCTGAGGCATATTGGGTGAGGGAGTCTGGGCCGTCGACTGACAGAACAAAGTAGATGACTTTATGGCGATACCGATCAGTTATAACGTGCGGAATCTGAAGTTGCGCAAGGGGCTGACGGTCATGACGGCGCTCGGGATCGCGCTGACGGTGACCACGGCAATTTTTCTGATGGCGCTGCTGGCGGGATTGGATCGGGCTTTCGTTTCCAGCGGCAGCCGGAAGAATGTGCTCGTGCTGCGTAAGGGATCAGAAGCGGAATTGTCTGGTGGCTTCGATGCGGAATTGTTTCCCACTCTCAAGGTGCTGCCGGGCATCGCCAAAGATAGTCATGGCGAGCCGATGGCTTCGGGCGAATGGGTGGTTGTCATTGTTCTGCCTCGCAAGGATGGCACCGGTGAGGTTAACGTAACGGTGCGCGGCATGATGCCCGACGGCCTGGAAATGCGGCAATTGGCCGACGAACCAGGCGGCAAGCCGCTGGTAAAACTGATCGATGGCCGCTGGTTCCAGACGGGGCAGCGCGAGGTGGTGGTGAGCAAGTCGATACGCTCGCGCTTTGCTCACGCGAATATTGGCGACACGATGGAGTTCGGCAAGGGTGCATGGAAGGTGGTGGGTGTGTTCGACGCCGGAGGATCGGCGTATGAGTCGGAAATCTGGGGCGACGTGAACCAGATGGCGTCGGATTTTGACCGGCAGGGCGGGTTTTCATCGGCGTATTTACGGGCGACGGATGCGATTGCGGCGGACGCTTTGAAGAATCGAGTGAGCGATGACCAGCGCCTGAAGCTGGAGGGGGTGCTAGAGACCGATTACTACGCGAAGCAGACAAGTTCGGGAACTCCGATCAAGATTATTGGCATTGTGGTCGCGGTGATCATGGCGATCGGATCGAGCTTCGCGGCGATGAACACGATGTATGCAGCGGTGGCGTATCGCGGGCGAGAAATTGCCACACTGCGCGTGCTGGGATTTTCGCGGCCGGCGATTTTGACGTCGTTTGTGCTGGAGTCGCTGATGCTGGCGCTGTTGGGAGCGGCTGTCGGAATTCTCCTGATGCTTCCTTTTAACGGAATGCAGACGGGAACGTCGAATGCGGTGACGTTCAGCGAGGTAGTGTTTAGTTTGCAAATTACGCCTCTGGTGGCGGCGTACGCGGTGGCCTTCGCGTTGATTATGGGGCTGGCGGGTGGGTTTGCGCCAGCATGGCACGCGGCAAGGCAGAATATCTTGACGGCGTTGAGGGGGTAGGTCAGTAACAGCGAAACCCAAGGTCCCCCATTCGACGCCCTCCCTGCGGTCGGTTGCTCAGGGCAGGCTCTCGACCTCGAAATCATCCATTTCGTGGATGATTTCTACGCTCGGGATGACAGTTTAATTGTTAGCAAACAATTTTTATGCCGATTGATGCAAAACACGAAGAGCTGAGAGGCCTGAAGATCGACCGTTCGGCGCGGGGGACAGGCGATGGAGAGCCGCCGGCGTGGGCGCGGCGCTACATTGTCATCGGCATTGCGGTGGTTGCGGTGCTGAGCCTGTCGGCGCTGGCGTATCGTCTGCTTGCTCCCAGCGTGCCGGAAGTCGAAGTGGTGCGGGCGGCGGCGGAGAGCAGCGATGTGGGCGGCACGGTGCTTTCGGCGACCGGCTATATTGTGGCGCATCACACCATCAACGTGAACTCCAAGGTCACCGGCCGCGTGGCGTGGATCGGCGTGGAAAAGGGCGACAAAGTAAAAGAAGGCCAGGTGCTGGTGCGGCTGGAGGACGAGGAATTTCGCGCCGCCTACGAGCAGGCCAAGGGCGCGCTCGATAATGCCAAGGCTTATCTGGAAGAGCTTGAGCATGGCTCGCGGCCGGAGGAGATTCAACAGGCCCAGCACAATCTCGAAGAGGCCCGCGCCACTCTCGTTGATGACAAGGCCACGCTTGACCGCACCAAAGAACTTTTTTCTGCCGGGGTCGTTTCGCGGCAGTTGCTCGACGACGCCATCGCGAAATTCGATTCCGATCAGCAGAAAGTTAACTCGCTTGATAAGGCCTACCAACTGATGAAGATTGGCCCGCGGCAGGAAGAGATTGCGCGGGCGCGTGGCGCAGTAGTACAAGCGCAGGGACAACTGGATTATGCAAAGTCGCAGCTTGATGCAACGCTCATCAAAGCGCCGGTGACGGGAACGATTCTGGATCGAACTGCGGAAAAGGGCGAGTTGATTACTGCACAGTTCGCGAGCGCGGCGGCGGGTGGGCCACAGGGATCAGTTGTGTCGCTCGCCGACCTTAACGATATCCAGGTGGAACTCGATATCGCGCAGGCAGATTTTGCGCGGCTGGGACCGAAACAGAAAGGGATTGTGACCACGGACGCGTATCCTGACCGGAAATACAACGGCGAGATTGCGCAGATTTCTCCTGAGGCGAACCGGCAGAAAGCTACTGTGCAGGTGAAAGTGCAGGTGTTGAATCCGGATGAGTATTTGCGGCCGGAGATGAATGCGACCGTGAAATTTTTGGCCGATGAGAAGAAATCGAGCGGGACGCAACCGACAGGGGCATTCGTGCCGTCGTCGGCGCTGAAGGATTTCAGCGGCAAAAAGGTAGTTTTCTTGGCGTTTGAGGGCAGAGCTCACATGCGAGAGGTGCACGTGCTGAGCCAGCGCAGCGATGGTTTTCTTGTCGATGGATTAGTGGGCGGCGAGAGCGTGATCAGCAATGGGCCGCAGGACCTGAAGGACGGGGAAAGAATAAAGATTAAGAGGCAATCATGAGCACAGCAGTGGAAAACAAGGTCGCGACGGATACCAAAGTTGTTCAAGCCCGCAGCGTGACAAAAATTTTCAAGCGGGACGCCTTCGAAGTGAAAGCGCTCGACGATGTCTCTATCGATATTGCCACGGGAGAGTTTCTGGCGCTGATGGGACCTTCAGGTTCGGGCAAGACGACGCTGCTGAACATGATCGCAGCCATCGACAAGCCCACGTCGGGCGAGCTGCTGGTGCAGGGACAGAATATTTTTCGCTTCAGCGATTCACAGTCGGCGCACTGGCGCAACGAGCACATCGGATACGTGTTTCAGACGTTCAATCTGATTCCGGTACTGACGGCATTTGAGAACGTTGAACTACCATTGTTGTTGACGCATCTGAACGCACAGCAGCGGCGCGATCACGTGATGACGGCGTTGAAGCTGGTGGGGCTGGAGGATCGGGTCAACCATCTGCCCAAGCAGCTTTCGGGCGGGCAGGAGCAGCGCGTGGCTATCGCACGGGCGATTGTAAGTGATCCAACACTGGTGCTGGCGGATGAGCCAACTGGCGACCTCGACAGTCATTCGGCTACCGAGATTTTGGAGATTCTGAAACGGCTAAATGAGGATTTTCATAAGACGATTGTGATGGTGACCCACGATCCGCACGCGGCGTCGTATGCGCATGTGATACGGCATTTGGAGAAGGGGATGTTGTTGCCGCTAGAGTAAGCGTGGTAAAGACGCACGATCAAGTTCGCTTTTCAGGGCAATGCTGTACGCACGGCATCGTAAGGTCCCTCTGAGAGCTGCCGCTCTCGTCGGGATGACAATGGAGAGGTCCGGGGCGGACCAGCTAGGCCACCGGCAACTTGATGGATTCCGAACCAGTGTCGGCGATCCATTGCCAGGCGCGGCGGCCGTTGTCCAAGGACACGGCTTGCGCTTCGCCGTAGGCGACCAACCGATTTAGCACGGTCGTGACCGACGCCATGGGGTCCTTGTGGCGGGCGAGCATGGGCGGGGATTTCTGCTGAATGCGGTCGCAGACGTCGCGGGCGCTGAGGGCGCGGTTAGCGTCCATGAGAACCATGCGGCAGGCCTTGGTGAAACCAGGCTGGCGGCCGCTGGTTTTGCGATCGATCAGCTCGAGCAGATCATCATTTAGCACAGATTCACCGAAAAGATTGGCCAGGCCGGCGATGGTCTGCTTGATCGTGCCAATGCGGCGCATGACCTCAGCGCGCTGCAGAAGGAGCTGGCGCAGTTCTTCGTGGGCCTGACGGACCACTTCTTCGACGTGTCCGTTGCTGGCGTTGATCATCGGTTTAACGTTTGCGCTGTGCTGGACTTCCATAACGCCCTCCCTAAACCTTGCCTCGGGCACTCTCTCAGCTTCCTCATACGTCTGGAAGCAGGCAGTTGTTCCTCAAATTTGCGAGCCAGCCTGCTCCTGATCTGCTGTATTAGACGAGGGAGTTTTGTCTTGGTTAACCATTCGGCTCGAGGAAAGCATCAAATACTCGCAAATAATTTTGTCAAGAATGTGTCCTATGTTCCAAAGGTGAACCGCGCCCAATTTGGAATTCTCCCCTTTTCCCGCTGCTGAAGGGCTGTTCCGTGTAGCGAGGCAGGCAGCGAAGCTTTCCGATGTTTACGGGGTAGGCAAGGATTCCCCCTGTCAACTGCCACCCAAGCCGCTTCGTCTGTTTTGCGCGTCCTGCTGGTCGGGAACCAGGAAGAGGACTTTTTCCTGATTCGTGAAATTTTGGAGCGACATCGCAGCGCGGTACTGGCCCAGCTCGACCATGCCGCCTCGCTCGAAGCAGGGAAGGTGATGCTGGAACGCGCCGATTATGGGCTGGTTCTGTTTGAGCACGAGACTGCCGACACGGCTGCCGTCAGGCTGCTTTCAGAACTTCTGCATGCGCGCGGGGCGATTCCGTTTGTTCTGCTGACCGAGCAGGCCGACGAAAAAGATGTGGCTGCGATCATCCAGGCGGGCGCCTGGGACTGCATGGGGAGAGCGGAGCTAAACGGCGCCAACCTGATGCGCACGGTGCGCTGCGCCGTCAGCCTGCATGCGATGCAGCAAAAACAGCAGGCGGCGGAGAACAACCTGCGCACGCTTTCCTGTGCGGTGGAGCATGCGTCGGATGCCGTGTTCGTGACCGACAGCGATGGAATCATCCAGTATGTGAATCGCGCCTTCGAAAAACTGACCGGGTATTCACAACATGATGTAGTTGGAAAGCCACAACTGATTCTGAAGGCGGAACAGCCGGTGCCCATGCTGTACCGGGAGCTATGGGAGACAATCCGCGGGGACGTGGGGCACGGCCTGCAGGTCAATCGAAGGAAGAATGGCCAGATTTACTACGTAGATGAGAGCCTAAGTCCTATATGGGACGCCGAGGGGCACGTTACGCATTTCGTGTGCAACTGTCGCGATCTGACGGAGCGTCTGCGGATTGAGGCGCAACTGGTGCAGTCGCAAAAGATGGATGCTGTGGGACGGCTGGCAGGCGGTGTGGCGCACGATTTTAATAATCTGCTGACCATCATTACCAGCTACTCGGAGCTGGCGCTGGATACGGTGATGCCGGAAACGGCGACGCAGAAGCGGCTGCTGGAGATTCTTTCCGCAGCTCGCAGGGCCACCGAGCTTACTCGCCAGTTGCTGGCCTTCAGTCGTCGCCAGCCGCAGGCGTTGCGCGTGGCGGAACTCAACCCTGTGGTCGAGCAGATTATGAAAACGCTGCACCGGCTGATTGGGGAAGACATTGAGGTTCAGTTCCGGGCTGGGGAAGGTTTGGGCCGAGTGCGGCTGGACCCGGTGCAGGTAGAACAAATCCTGATGAATCTGGCAGCCAATTCGCGGGACGCCATGCCCCAGGGCGGACGCTTCACGATTGAGACGTCCGATGTGTATCTCGACGAGGCGTACATCGAGAAAAAGAGAGCGATCATCCCGATGGGGCGGTACGTGGTGCTGAGCGTCAGCGATACAGGAGCGGGGATTCCCAGCGATGAACTCGAACACATTTTTGAACCGTTCTATACGACAAAGCCTGCGGGACAGGGAACGGGGCTTGGCTTGGCGACGGTGTATGGGATCGTGAAACAGAATCAAGGCTTCATTTGGGTTTACAGCGAGCAAGGGCTAGGGACTACTTTCAGGATTTACCTGCCGTGCGTGAAAGAGAGTGTCGCTACCATAGAGGGGCAAGAAGAACGAGCGGAAGATGCGCAAGCGGGGACGGAGACAGTATTACTAATAGAGAACGAGGAACCACTGCGGCGAGCGGCGGCGGAATTCCTCAGGCTGCGGGGATATACGGTTCTGGAAGCACGGGATGGCGCCGACGCACTGGCCCTCAGCAAGAAGCATGAGTCGGTCATTCATCTGGCCGTCAGCGATGTAGTAATGCCGCACATGAGCGGAGGCGAATTGGCAAAGGAGCTGGAAGCGCTGCGACCGGAAACTAAACTTCTGTTCATGTCAGGCTATGCGGGACAGATGATTTCAGATCACAAAGTGATGGATGGCGGGCACAATTTTCTTCAGAAGCCCTTCACGTTGAAACAACTGGCAGGGAAAATCAGGACGGTTCTCGATCGCAATCGAACCGCAGAGCCGCTGCTGAAGAATACGGAGCCGGCTTCTGCTATTGCGGCTCGGACGGCGGGATCCGGCTGAGGCGTCCATCACGCAGCAGGTAATGTTTTCCCCGCCAGGTTACGGTGTGGCCGAAGAAGCTTACAAACCACACAAGGACCGCGAGCAAATCGCGGAGTGGAATCAGCCAGGTATCTTTTAAGCTCTGACGGTCTTTCAGGACTTTCCCACCGACCATCAGGGTAATCGCGAAGCGCAGTAAAAGCGTGAGGACGAGTGCGGCCCAGGCCCACGCTGCTGCGCCGCTTGTCACAAGAGCCACCAGTGACCAGAAAATTCCGAAAGTAAAGATAAGGCCGAGATATCCTCCTGGGCGAGCGTCTCTGATGCCGCGCGCCCAACGGAGCTGGTGAGAGAAAAATCCGCGCAGATCGTAGGCGGAAAGAAAGGTTTCGACTATCAGGTCTGAGAGTTCGACTGTGAGACCGAGAGTGGTGATGCGTTTGGCTAATTCGTAGTCGTCGGCGAGATAGTCGACGATGGCGATGAAGCCACCGATTTTTTCGAGATCGGAGCGGCGAAAGGCGAGAGTGGAACCAAGGCCGAAGCGAATACCACCCTCCAGCTGGCGGGCGACCAGGACACTCGGTGCGAAGTCTGTGGCGATCCCTAAAGCTTCCAGGCGCGAACCCAGAGTTGAGGCGGCGACTCCACGATAGAGGCAGGTGACCATGCCGACGCGCCCATCGGCAAGAGGGGCAAGCACACGGCGCAGATAATTAGGCGGGACGCGAATATCGCTGTCATTGATGATGAGATGGTCATAACTTGCGTGAGGGAGCATTTGCGCGAGATTACTGACTTTCACGTTTGTGCCAAGGATTTTGGGGCAGACGACAAGTTGAATTTTCTGGTTGGGGAATTCGCGCTGGAGGGTTTTGACTGCCTCGAGCGCAGGGTCGTCGGGCTCGCTGACGCCGAAGATGATTTCGTATTGCGGATAGTCCTGAAGGCAGTGGCTGCGGAAGCTTTCGTAAATTTTGGGATCAGTGCCTTTTAGGGGCTTGAGGATGGTGACGGGAGCCAAAGAGGACTCTGAGGGGTTGTGTTTGCGGAGGAAGTTTGCGGCAGACCAGAGAGAGAAAATGTAGTAAGTGGCACTGGAGAAGATGCCTATGGCTGCAATGATGGAGAGGAGTTGGAGAGCGTGCATGCCGGGTTCAATGCCGACTTTACCGCAGGGGCTAAAGCCCAGTGCTTAACCGGGCGATTATCGCAGCGCTGGAAGCGCTGCGCCACCCAAAATCGCAGCGGTAAAGAGGGATTCAAACCCTATTCTAATTATGGGGCCTGCACGCGGCGCTGAAGGGCCGCTCTTCCACAGTGTCCACGGCCCATGTGACGATTAAGCTGCTGCCATTCTGCTATTCGTACCGCAGCGCCTCGATGGGATCCAGATTTGCTGCCTTCCACGCCGGGTAGATGCCGAAGACAAGGCCGACGCCCGCTGCCGAGGTGAAGCCGAAGATCGTCCAGAACATGGACATGTGCGCAGGGAGCGACGGCCAGAGCCAGGGAATTACGCCCGCGATGACCGATCCGACCAGAATACCCACCACTCCGCCGACGGCCGTGAGGATGATGGCTTCCAAAGTGAATTGCAGAAGGATGTCACGCTTGCGGGCGCCGATGGCTTTGCGCACTCCGATTTCCCGAGTGCGCTCGGTCACGCTGACCAGCATGATGTTCATTACGCCGACGCCGCCGACGATCAGGCCGACGCTGGATATGGCAAACATGCCGATGAAGAGCGCGCCGGTGAGCTGATTCCAGACGTCTGAGATCGAGTCCGAGGTAAAAATATTGAAATTGTCCGGCTGGCTGGGTGCAACCTTGCGGCGACGACGCAGCAGCGCGCGCATTTCGTCGATGGCTTTGGGCATGTCGTCATGGGAGGTGGCTTTGGCGATGATCCAGTGGTCTTTCAGTTCCGGGTGCAGCGTTTTGAATGTGCTGAGAGGAAAGAAAACGCGGTTGTCGTTGGGGTCTTTGCCTCCGCCGAACACGGACTTCACTTTTTCCATCACGCCGATCACGATGAACAACTGGCCATCGATATTGATTTCCTTTCCGATCGCGCTGCCGTAGGGAAACAACTCCTCAGCGGTGTCGTGGCAAAGAATGATCACGGGGGCGCGGCGTTCGTCGTCGCTGTCGGTAAACCATCGCCCTTCCGACATATGAAGGTCCAGAACATCTTTCGCCGACGAGGTGAGCGACTCGAGAATGGTGTTCTTCACCTTGCGGTCCTCATACTTGACTGCGTAGGTGCCTACACCCAATTCCGGGCGGAAGAAACGAATGTCGGCGGTCACGGCCTTGATGTGCGGCAATTGGCCGATGGCTTCGGCGTCTTCCTGAGTGAGCTTTTTACGGGTGCGCATTTCTTCAGTGGGCCGACCGAAGATGAAGGGATCGAGATGATAAGCAAAGATGACGTTGGAGCCGACGCTGGTGACAACATCGCGGACATTGTCGTCGAGACCGCGGCCAATCGAGGAGACGCCGATGACCATGGCGACGCCGATGACGATGCCGAGCACGGTCAGCGCTGAGCGTACCTTATTGCTGCGGATGGTGTCGGTGGCCATCTGCACGATTTCGGCGAATTCTTCCTTGTGAAGCATGGAAATGTCCCTTGTCATTCCGAGCGCCGCACTTTGGCGCGAGGAATCTGTTGTCGGCTCCATCTCGGCAAAAAGCAGGTTCCTCGCTTCCCTCGGAAGGACAAACGATCAGGTCGCATCCAACAATATCTCGAAGCCAGAATCATCTTCAGGTCTCATATCTCAGCGCCACGATGGGATCGAGCATCGCGGCCTTTCTTGCCGGGTAGACCCCGAAAAACACGCCTACGCTGGCGGCCACGATGAGTCCCGCAGCTACGGCCCACAGCTTGATGGCTGAAGGCATACCAATCAGCAATGTGACTGAGAGCGCGATCGTCACTCCCAGCAAAACGCCCAGCAGACCGCCGAGCAGTGCGAGCGTAACCGACTCGATCAGAAACTGTAGCAGCACATCATCGCGGCGAGCGCCGAGCGCTTTGCGGATGCCGATTTCGCGAGTGCGCTCGGTCACTGAGACCAGCATGATGTTCATGATGACGATGCCGCCAACCACCAGAGATATAGCGGCGATGGCGATGGTGGCGATGAAAAACGTCCGGGTGAAGCTGGTCCAGATGCCAAGCAGGCTGGCGTTGGTTTCAATGTCGAAGCTGTCGTCGGCGCCGGGCAGGTCATGGCGCCGGGAGCGCAACGCCACGCGGGCTTCGTCGATCGCTTCGTACAGCGGAACACCTCCGCTGGCCGCTTTCCCCATAATTCGCAGAGTGGCATCGTGAGAGCCGTACTGCTTCATACAAGCGGTGATTGGGATCATCACGAAATTGTCGGCGCTCTGGCCCAGGGTTGATCCTTTCTTTTTCGCAACTCCGATCACGCGATAGGGCCAGCCGTCGATGCGAACTTCGCGATCCAGAGGATCGATGCCGGGCATCAGGTGCTCGACAATGTCGTTACCAACCACGACCACCGGCAGGCGATTGGCAACGTCGTTGTCGTTGATCATGCGCCCGGAACTCAGGTCAACATCGAGGATAGTGGCAACTCCCGGGGTCATGCCGCGGATGGTCGTGTCGCTGATCGACTGCTCGGCATACTTGACGTGCCCAGTCTCGTTGCGAGTGGAAGCGGCGACCAGCTCGCAATTGCGGCAGGCGGCGGCGACGGCCTGGTAGTCCTCGATGGTGAGGTCTTTGCGCTTCTCGCCTTCGAGGAAGTGGTCGACATTGGTGACCGCGGGAGAAACTTTAAAGATGATGAACACGTCGGCGCCAAGATTGAAGACTTTCTGGGCGACGTAGTCGTTGATGCCGGAGACGAAGGTTACCACGGCGATGACGGCGGCCACACCGATCACCACGCCGAGCAGCGTTAAGATGGAGCGCAGTTTATTTGCCCAGAGCGATTGCAGCGCGATTTTCAGGGCTTCGGCGACATTCATAAAGTGTGTTGCCGCTACTCAGATTGAGAGGAAAACTCGCATCCCCAGAGGTAAAGGAAATGATAGACTCCTCGGTCGGTAAGGGGAAATGCAGGCGCGCAAGAAAACTGAGAGGAAGGCGCGAAGGCGGACCGGCAGCTCGCAGCGGCAGGCAGTGGGGTCGTTGCGGGCGGCCGATGCCGCCTGGCTGAAAGCGTATCGAGCGAAGGATGTTAGGAAAGCGGCGGCATTCTACGACAACCAGGGTGCGATGCTGGTGCCCAATGCTCCCATTCTGACCGGCAAGAGTCGTATTACGCGATTTATTGCGAAGTCGTTCGGGATGCAGAATTACAAGATTTGGTGGCGGTGTGACAAGGCTGAGGTCGCTCGCTCCGGAGAACTGGGTTATACCAGCGGCGTTTACCGGATGAGCTTGCGCGGGGCTTCGGGGAAAAGTTTCCGGGATCGTGGGAAATATTTGATGGTCTGGAGAAAACAGGAGGATGGCGCCTGGAAGGTATTGTTCGACATGTCCAATTCTGACCTCCCGGTCAGGCGCGACTAAGCGGACTAGGTTCCCACCCTTCGGGAGGCCCAGCGGCCGTTCTAGGGGAGATTCCTCGCCCCGCCGGTGAAAGCGCGGGGCTTCGGAATGACGCTTCAATTCTCGGGATTTCAAATTGAGCCACTACTACCCTGCGAAAAGCGCAAAGGGCTGGAATCCAGGTCTGTATAATAATCGTGTAGGCAGCCGGACCGGACGGTCGCTCCGCTTGTGAGAATGGGCGGGGAGGAAAGTCCGAACTCCGCAGAGCAGTGTGCCGGATAACGTCCGGGAGGGTCCCGGTTTTCTTCGGAGAACCGGATAACTCGACGGAAAGTGCCACAGAAAAGATACCGCCCCGCCCATTCTGGCGGGAGCTCGATGATTCGACGGTTCTCGCGAGAATGGGCGGGGTAAGGGTGAAAAGGTGCGGTAAGAGCGCACCGCCGCCGCAGTAATGCGGCGGGCAGGGCAAACCCCACACGGAGCAAGACCAAATAGGAAGGGACTCCCGCTGTCGCTGTGAGTGCTTGTTCAAAGGATGCGAACCAAATGCGCGATTATTGTGGCGCAAAAAACGCGCCGCCTCGCGCGGCTCGCCCAGATCCTTCGCTGCGCAAAGAACGCTTGCTCAGGATGACAAGCACTGTCAGCGACGGCGGGGACGCGCCGGCTCGGTGCGTCACAACCTTCGGGTAGGTCGCTAGAGCCGCGCAGTAATGCGCGGCCCAGAGGAATGACCGTCACGCGGGAGCAATCCGGCAGACAGAATTCGGCTTACAGGTCCGGCTGCCAACTTTCCCGACTCCTGCCTCGCTGCGTTCAGCGGGCAGGGGCGCCCGCTCCAGCACAGGCCTCGCTACCCCCGTCACTAGCCAGAACAGCAGCTTTTATTGCCCGCGCTCACCACACTCCCGGCAACAGCCGATAGCGGGTGTGGGTGGCGTATTCTTCGTAGCCTGGGAGTTCGTGGCGGAGGGTGCGATCCTCCATGGCCGTACGCACGATGAAGACAACAGCTATCAGACCGGTCAAGGCCAGCGCCCAGAGTGATCCCAGGATAAGCGAGATCGCTGCAAACATGACGATTGCGGCGGCATAAAGAGGATGGCGAATGACGTGGTAGGGGCCGGACGTGATGACGCGATGGCCGCGTTCCGTCTGAATTCGCACCGTGCTCTCGGCGAAAGGATTCACCAAGCTGCCCCAGGTGATGACGAGCATAGCGAGCACAAAGAGAACGATGCCCACATACGCGAATACGAGCGGTACTGATGACCAGCGAAAACGCACTGCATCCAACCCTGCGATAAGCGGCAGGCAATACAGGAGCGGGAAAAGAATCATCATCAGAATGCGGTCAGATCGCTTCGCGTCTTTATGGAGCAAGGTTCGGCGCGCTTCCGCCAGCGACGGGTTGTAGTGGCGTATGATCGCCTCAACCGCGACCCGTGTGATTACGAAAATCGCAATGCAGATCCAACCGCGAAGCCAATCGAGCCGGCCCGCGCCCGCGAAGAGAAGACCTAACCAAAGCGCCGCAAGCACGACTCTCTGAATCAATCCGCGAGCAGAACGGCGCCCGGTCGGTGCTGCCGCTGGGCTGGATTGCAGAGTAGATATGTGGGACATAAGAACCTCCTGCACACCTCCTGCACTGCGGAACCAGGGTGCGGGGTCAGCGGCCGGCCGTCTTTTTCAAACCCAACGAATCACCTTCGAGTCGGTGTCGCGCACGCCGTCAAGTTCGGCAATTCGATCAATGACGGCATCCATTTTGGCGATGTCATCGCCTTCCACGAGGGCGATCACATCAGGCGTGCCAAACAACGCGTCCGCTCTCACGACACCGGGTATTCTCCTGACTTCGGCGACAATTTTCTTGGGACCCGGGTTCTCGGTATCGATGAACACGTAGGCCTGTGCCTTCATTCTCCCCTGTCCTACATCCTGAACAACGCGCGTTCTTCCTCAGCCCAGGACTCGTCCGAGGCATATTGCCAGAGACAGATTTCGTTTCCGTCGGGGTCGTGAAATGAGCCGAGCAGACCTGTGCTTTTCTGCACGGGAGGATTTGTGTGCACTGCCTTCGATTTGAGTTCAGCAAGAGCGTCCTCTACGTTTTCGACCCGCAGGCAGAGACGGGCATTTCCCTGCTCCCGATGGTCAGTTTTCGCGGCGGATGGGACGAGTTCAAACAGAACGCCATCCAGATCGAAGCGAGCCACGATGTCGCGGGAGGCCAGCCTGAAACCCAATATGTCGCGGTAAAAGGCAATGGCCCGATTCAGGTCGGAGACGTAATAAAAGATGCAATCGAAATGAAACGTCATGGTTACCTCCTAGGCGGCCCGACGCAGCTCCGAAGAGTTTTCAGCCAGCGAGGGCTCTATTTTGCCTGCCGGAGCTGCGAACTGAGTTTTCTTCAGGGCCATTACAAACAGAATCAGGTAAATCGCTCCTACCAGCAGGCACGCACCGAATACGACCGGCGTGAACTTGAAGAGGAAAAACTCTTCCGCTGTGCGCGAGATGTAAAGCACCGCGGCCAGAGCAAGAACTGCGTGGCCGAGTCCGGTCTGGAGAAGTTCTTTGCCGTAAAAGAAAGATGCACAGGCAAAAAAGAAGATGAAGAGCACGCCACCAAGATTCAGAGCTTCCATCAATGCCCGATAAGGCGCAGGAACCTGAGTGAGTTGGTGAATCTGATAACCCAGGAGCAGGTGAAAAATAAAAAAGACGGTGTTCAAAACACCGCCTATAACTAACAAGGCCTTAGACATCGCGGTTCTCCTTTCGCAAGGAGCTCGACGTATACATGCTTGCTTAGGCCTAGAGAGTCGCGCAAGGACGAAAATCACCCGGCGGGGTGACGAAATGTTGGTACCAGCAAGTTTGCAACATAGTACTATTTCGCTATAGGTGGCCCCTCGCCCACTCAGGATTTCGGCTGCGGGCTCCCGCTTCGCTCACGCCCGCAAGGCACCTCAACTTGAAGGCCGGCTGCTGCCACATTGATTTACCCAGATCCTTCGACTCACTTCGTTCGCTCAGGATTTCGGCTGCGGGCTCCCGCTTCGCTCACGCCCGCAAGGCGCCTCAACTTACAATGGCGGCATGAAACGAATATGCGTCTTCTGCGGGTCGAGCGCCGGGAACCGCCCAGAGTATCGGGCGGCCGCTGAGGAGTTGGGATTACTACTCGCGCGGTGCAATATCGGTGCAGTGTACGGCGGAGGCAACGTGGGATTGATGGGAGTGCTCGCCGATTCAGTGCTGAGGGCGAAGGGCGAAGTGGTCGGTGTCATCCCGGAGCGCCTGATGACCCGGGAGATCGGACACCAAGGGCTCACGAAGCTCCATATTGTGCACTCGATGCACGAGCGTAAAGCGCTGATGGCGGATTTGTCGGACGCGTTCATCGCCTTGCCCGGTGGGTTTGGCACGCTGGAGGAATTCTGCGAGGTGCTGACGTGGGCGCAACTCGGATTGCATGCCAAGCCCTGCGGCATTCTGAACGTGCTGGGCTATTACACACCGCTGCTCGCGATGTTCGAGCACGCTGTTCAGGAGCAGTTCCTCAAACCGGAAAACCGAAGACTCGTGCTGGCGCGGGAATCGGCTTCTGAACTGCTGCAAGCGTTGGAGGAATGGCGTCCCGTGAAGGTTGAAAAGTGGCTTGACCAGGAGACGCGATGAATGGATGTTGGTGAGACGGGCAAGTGGACGCCGACGAGATTTCTAGGCCATACTATTGGAGTTCATTTTTCAGTTCAGGAGCAACCGCATGTCTGCACCCAGCCGCCGCCCGGAAATTCGCCGGCGCCGAACACGCAAACACAAGATTGCCAGCCTGCGTAGACGCCTGGCTGCCGCCAAAACCGACAACGAACGCAATCAGATCATGGCCAAGTTACAGAAGCTCTCAATTGGTTCACCGGGGCAGCCGCTCGTGAAGGCGTAGCCGCGCGTTTGTGGTGGATAAGTCAGGCGACCAGAACCTTAAACACAGAGGGCACAGAGTTTCACAGGGTAACCCTTCCGCCGCTGCGAACCTTATTAACCCGCCGGCCCACGCCCTCGGACGATGGTCTGTTTTACTTCTCCTGTGTGGCTCAGAACAACGATATTCGCTTCTGCTCCAGTTGTGAGCGTCCCATGTTTCGCCAGACCGGAGGCTCGCGTTGGATTCAGAGTCGCTGCGCGCACGGCGTCCTGCAAACTCCAGCCGGCAAACTGCTGCACGTTGCGGATGGCGCGATCCATCGTTAAAACGCTGCCGGCAAGCTTGCCATCGCTCGTGCAGCGGCCATCTTTCACTTCCACCTGAATCGGGCCGAGCTGGTAAGTTCCATCGGGCATGCCGGCGGCGGCGGTCGCATCGGTAATCAAGACCGAATGGTCAATCCCCTTGGCCTGCAAGAAAAGTTTCACAACCTCGGGCGCGACGTGAATGCCGTCGGCGATGATGTCAGCGCTGAGTTGCGCATTTGTGAGCACTTCGGCGAGGATGCCGGGATCGCGGTGATCAAGTGGACGCATGGCATTGAAGGTATGTGTGGCGTGGCGGGCGCCGGCCTTCACCGCAGCTTGCGTGGCATCGAGCTGCGCGTCCGAATGGCCGATGCTGACGAGCACGTTTCGCCGCGCAGCTTCGGCGATGACTTCGGTGGCTCCGGGAAGTTCGGGGGCGATGGTCATCATACGGACATGGCCGCGCGCGGCTTGCCATAGACGATCAAAAACTTCGATCGTCGGCGAGATCAGATATTCTGCCGGGTGGACGCCACGCCGTTTGTGGCTCAGGAACGGCCCTTCCAGATGAATGCCGATCGGGCGGGCTTGAGGGATGTCATCGTCGTAGACGTCACTGCTTTCGATAGCATCAGCGAGCCGGCCCAATGCCTGGCAGGTTTGATCGAGGGGCGCGGCAACGGTGGTAGGAAAGTAAGCGGTTACACCATGGCTGGCCAAAAAGCGATGCAGGCGCGGCAGCTCGGAGGGGGATGAACGCATGACATCGAGGCCGGCGCCGCCGTGCATGTGAATGTCGACGAAGCCTGGGGCGAGGATGGAATCGCCAAGATCAACGAACTTTGCGTTCTCCGGAACTTCACTCTGCGCGCGCGAGGAAATGGCGGAGATGAATCCATCTTCAATAAAGAGTAGCGGAGCCTCGACTGCCTGCTGAGGGGTGTAGAGGCGTTGAGCGGATATGACGATCATGTGGCGTTGCGATTGGATACGGCAAACGACTTGGTTGAGAGCGGCACCGCGATAAGTGTAGCGCGAATGGCGTGGGACTTTCAGGTTTCGTCAAAGAGCTTTTGACCGCAAAGGGCGGAGAGGAAGACCGCAAAGATCGCAAAGAAAAATCGGACGATGTGATTCGAGGCAGGGCTGGTGGTGTGTAGTAAAATTTAGGGGTACAGTCGGGGAGTGGCTCAGCCTGGTAGAGCACCTGGTTCGGGACCAGGGGGTCGGAGGTTCAAATCCTCTCTCCCCGACCATTCTTTCTCTCGCGGTCTCAGCATGTTAGGCGGCTTTTGCTTCAGCAGATTTTGGTTCGATTTTCGGTACATTCGGTACAACTGAAGGCAATTCGAACCCAAATCCACTCTTTTCAGCCCACATCTTGCGGAACGTAACGTCCTCCCTGATCTTGTCATAGAGGTCGGCCATATCTTTTCCAGCGTGCCCCAGCCAGTAGTCGTACAGCCCCTTGGGGCACGGTGTGTAATTCTTCAGATATGTGTTCCGAAAACGCCGAAAGGCATGGTTTCCAGCCTTGTGCGTTCCAGTGTGGGGGTTAACGTAGTTGAGTTTCTTCAGCGCCGGATGCAAATGGCGACGAATGATGTTCGATGACGAGAGTGGTTTCCCAGTCCGAGAAGAGAAGAGGAATCCAGACTTGCGGTCCCCAACGAAATCCTTCAGCAGACTGGCAATCGCAGGATGTAGATCAACTTCGCGCATGGCGGCTGGGGTTTTGACCCGTTTTTCCACCTTGCAATGGCGTGCTTGCTGGTTGACCGTAATGGTCAGGAAATCAGCCGAAATGTGCTTGTCGATTTCAATACCTAGCGCCTCGCTGATTCTGAAACCAGCAGCACCACCAAGGATGAACAGCATCCGTTGTTTTGGCCTATCGTAATTTGCCAGCCCCGTCATGATGTCGGAGGAGAACGATGGTCTGTTCTGCTTCAATTCTTCGACGATGGGCATATCCATGAACGCGTGGTTCCACTTGCGCGGATAGATTTGATTGCCATCGTCATCCATTACGGACGCAACGACCATCTTGGGAATCTGCACATAATTCTCGATGGTCTTTCCCGACAATCCCTTCTCCGCCATCTTAGTCACTAAGCTTTTCAGCACGCCGTTGCCCACGTCCGAAACAGAGCAATCTCCGATATTGGGATTGATCCACTTATTTAGAGTTCGCTCCCAATCTTCGATTGTGCCGGGTGCAACGGGTTTACGTTTCCGGGTTCGCACGTGTTCAAGCCAGCGTGATGCCTGCTCCCTGAACGTGGCAATACCCAGTTTTGTTGGTTGAACGACCTTGTTGAAATACTCGACCGTATCAGCGCCACTCTGCGCGAGGATTTCGCGAGCGCGGCGTTTACGCGCAGATTCTGACAGGCTGCCGGGGCCGGAGATCGGGCAAATCTTGGCTCGCATGTGCCTTCTCTCCTGTTGTCCCGGTACATCCTGCCACCAACGTACCACCCAACATCGCCAATCCCCACAAGATTGCGGAGATCAAAGCCAGAGCTTTCGTGTTGAACTTCATGACTCACCTCCCAGCCCCCTGATCGTGTGATAGAGATCACTGACTACAGAGGTGGGAACACTTGTAATAGCACTCGGAGGATCAAAACTGAATACCACCTTCCCGAATTTGCCCGGCTCCGCGCAGGGTGCAGAAATGTATCACTCAACCCGCCGTCGCTCGGCGGCTAGGGGCCGGGCTGCTATACCTTAAAGGAATCTTTTGACCATCGCGCCGTGGGTGTAATCCGGAGCGCCGTGCTGGTTCGCCTGTCCCGCGTCACGCCCGATGTCCTGCGGGACTTGCTTGGCATGGCTCACAAGTTTGTGACCGCGCATGAGGCACGCTGTCCGACATCGCGGCACCGTCGCAAGCCTGCCTGATTCCAGTCTGGCGAAAACGACGGCGGCTTATGTTGCTATGATAGGCAGTGATCCTTGGAGAGGGTTGCAAATCCTACAAAGGAATCCCCAGCCTGAGATTTATGAAGACTCCCGAAGGCAGAATACCTCCCAAAGACAGACCCGACTTTCCGTCTTACGACAAAGCCGTCTGGCGTGATGCCGATGGGAATGAGCACAAGAGGTATGTTGTTTTGCCGATGAGGGACGGCTCAGGCGGATATGCGATTGTCGATACTGAGAACCATGCGGATGATGAAGTCCGAAAGGATCTCAAGACGGTCCACGCCGCCTATGAGTTTATGCGGAAGCACCGCGCTCCATGACACGTTCTACTACCTCATGATTGTTGTATTCGCAGTAATGCCAGTTCTTCTCGTTCGGTAGTCGAGTCGCGCCCAGAGACATTCCGTGAAAACCACCACCCACAGGAACCGATACTGGCTGTTAGGGCTGTGTTGACCACCATAGAAGCGCGATGAACAAAATCTGCATCGGCGCATGCAACCACAGAGGCGTTGCGGGTTTGCCGCGAAGTGTGATGCCTTTCTGTGCCGCATTTGAGTTGGCGATAAACATTCCGACGAGGAGTGCAATCAAGCAAATGCCCGAAAGCCTGCGAACTTGCGGCAGCATCAGCCCTGCCGCTCCGAGGAGTTCCAAAACACCCGTGATGTAAACGATCAGCAACGGTCGCGGGA
>JASHOH010000037.1 GCA_030041215.1 Candidatus Sulfotelmatobacter sp.
ATACAAGATTTTAGAAACAAGGAGAAAAGTATGGTTTAGCAGATGATGAAGCCACGCGTGAGAACAAGCTTTTAGAAAAAAGGAGAAAAGCATGAATACACACATGAACAAAGTTGTGCGGCAAGCAGCTCGATTGGTAGACCCCAAACTGTCTCGACACATTTGGCTGGCAGCTAAACGCGCTCGCGACATCTATATAGACCTAGGGAAGATTCACAAGATGTTGGACTTGGCTTACGACGCGGCTTACGACATGCGCCATTTATCGGCAACAGTTGCGTGCTGCGACGTTTGCGATGTCTAGGTAAGATAACGGCTGCGAAATCTAGCGTATCGTATCTTCAATCCTTTTGTAGCATCCTTGGCATTAGCAGCTCTACTGGCGTTTATTGGTTCTGCCAGTCGCCCAAAGGCTGTTGCCCGGCTAATTTTCTCTTTTGCGCATAGGTCCTCTACGTCGCGCCAAGTGCAAAATTCCTTCACGGCATCTTGGTATGCCTTAAGCGCGTTGGCGTGGCGACCTCGTTTGGGCGGGACTAAAAGTCGGTCTACGTATTCCTGCACTGCGCGGAGGCATTCGTGCGGGTCTTTGTGCCGTTCGAACAATCGCGCCAACTGGCGGTTTCTTTCCTCCTTGGTTGGCCGGTCAACCCGAGGCGGGTATCCAATCCACCACTCCGGCTTGTCCATTTCCTCCAACATCTTTACACCTTGTTCGGCTAATTGCGCCAGTCGAGCGTCTAGTCCTGTCCGCGTCATTTTCGCCTCCCTGCCGTCAGCAGCATAGCCCGCGCTGCCTTCTTCATACTGTTGCGTACCGGGTCGAGTTGCAGCTGGCTATAAATGGCCGTGGCACCGCTGTTGTCCGCGTGACCCAAGCTTTTGCCGATGATGTGGAGCGACGCGCCTTGCGCCGCCTGCCAGCTGCCCAGCGTGCGCCGTAGATCGTGGAGCCGCACATCTTCGATCTTCGCACGGCGGCGCAGCGTGGTCCAGCCGTGCTTTGGATCTTGCAAGTGGCCGCTCTTCCCTGCTCCCGGAAACACCCAGGGATTCCCGTCTTTGCGTTCCCGCCGACGTTCGGCCAAGATGCGCAGTGCCGGAGCTGTCAGAGGTACGTTGTACGGTTCGCCCTTCGGGTCCGGGATGGCCCAGAACTGCTCTCCCGTCGCTGTCATGCAGATTTGCTCCCACCGCATACGCGCCAGATCGTTGCGTCGCGCCCCGGTGAACAACGCGAGACTGACGAAGTGTCGAAGATCGTCGCTGGTCTCGGAGCGATTCATCGTCTTAAACAGCCGCTTCAACTCGTCCGGTTGGAGGTAACGCTTGCGCTTCGGTTCCTTAAAAATTCCGACACCGGCGGCGGGATTATTGCCGCCGAACAATCGCGCGCGCCGCGCCCAGTTGATTGCGGCCTTCAAATATTGCAACGTCCGATTGGCGGCGAATACTCCGTGCTTCTCCTTCAAGTGGCCGTGGAGCCGGACAACGTCGTCGCTGCACAGCTGGCTCAGCGGCAACCCACTCCATTGCGCCAGATAGCGCTTACATGCCTCGGCTGCGGCCATTTCGTGGTCCGGGCGCTTGGCTTCGGTGGCTAGCCACTCCTTAATGTATCGGTCGTAAACCACGCCGAAAGTTATGCCTTCCGGTTCGAACGGGTCGAGGCCCTGGGCCACGCGCGCATTCATTTCGCTGGCCTTTCCGCGAGCTTGTTCGATGGTGAGGTCTGGGAATGGGCCCAGCGTCCGGAAGGTAGGACGGCGGCGCACTTTCCGGTACCAGACAAAACTGCGCTCGCCCGACGGGTATACCACGAAGATCAGCCCGCGCTCGCGCGTGTCGTGGTAGATGGCGCGCCCGTCTTCGGCAGACGGAGCCTCTAAGGATTCAAGGCTGCGTTTCGTGAAGTTCAGAGCCTTTCGCGGACTTTTTTTCCGTTTCATAAAGTTTACCCTCCGTTTACCGGTGGCGTTAAGTTTACCCTTTTTTCCTTAAGCGGGGTTAAGCTCCGTCACTTCAATTATACCGCTTAACCATAAGAAAGCAAAGGGTTTCTTAAGAAGCCTTAAGGAAGGGAAGGGCCACGACTTGGGGGCTACGAACCAGAAGGTCGGGAGTTCGAATCTCTCAGGGCGCGCCATTCTTAAGACCTACCCATGCTCGGTTTACGCAGCGTTCGCTGCATCGATCGAAACAGCTTTTTGTAGGCCAATGTAGCCCGCTGGAAAACCAAGGCCCGCGCGGTCAGCCCATTCCGCCGCCACGCAAGGTCTTGCTGTGGGCCGTAAAGGTCGGTCACAGTTGCCTTGGCATGTACATAGGCGCAGCCGTCGCTCGGTTTCTCTCCATGTTGTGTTACTCATTGAGTTATCTCTGGTTGCTGCTAAGTCTTTATTGTCGACACGTGCGTGCTAGAGCGACTAGTGAGCTATAAAACGAAGACATGCGAAAAGCGACCTAAATAAGAATTCTGGACGAAACACTCTGCGCATGCTTAGGGGAGTGATTGAGCGGTAGCCCAGACCCACACTGGGATTTGCGGGCGTTTACGATCCCTGCTCGCGGCAAAATTTGTTCGCCATTCATGCCGAGGGTCTCACACTTCTTTAAAGCCGAAATGCTTCTCGAGTTTTTCGTACGGCTTGCCATCGACTTCGACGTAGGGGTAGATGAAGTAATTGAGAGCAGGACCATCCTGTTTGGGAGTCAGTGGAACGTCGCGCCCGGTGGAGAACTGCACGCGATTGGAGTCAACGCTGCCGAAGAAATAAACCTGCTTCTCCTTGGCTTTCCAGGCCTCTGAGATGTCGACCGGGATCCAGCCGGTTTTGGAGGCATAGAATTCGGCCCAGCAGTGATAACCAGCGATGTCTCCCTCGTCCTTGTTTTCCGGCAAAGGAAAACCGATGTCGAACCGGGCCGGAATTCCGTCGGCCCGCAGCATGCCGATG
Source organism: Candidatus Sulfotelmatobacter sp. (assembly GCA_030041215.1). Lineage (GTDB taxonomy): Bacteria > Acidobacteriota > Terriglobia > Terriglobales > Acidobacteriaceae > Sulfotelmatobacter. The sequence continues at coordinate 2,958 of JASHOH010000037.1, forward strand.
AATGGAGAATGGAAGTCTGTGCAGTTGCCGCGCTTGGAGTCACAAGCCCACACCGCGTCCCCGCGTCCCCAGCCTGAGCCGGTCTTGTCGTAGCGCATGTTCGTAAAAAGATAGTCGTAGGCAGCCTTGGCTTTTGCGACCGTGCCGCTCTGAGTTCCAGTTACCTCTACTGCCAATTCCTTAATCTTGCCATCGATGGGAATCAGGTTGTCCGGCAAAAGCAACCGGCTCATCGAGGCGGGCACGACGCCAGCTTTGTGGTCTGTGCGCTCGAGCTGCGCGTAATCCCCTCGGGAGTATTCGCGGCGTGTGATCTTGTACTGGAGAGAGAATTCCTGAGTGGACGCAGCAGGATTCTGGATCTCGGCGTACATCATGCGATTGCCGTACTCGGGCTCCTGCATGATTCGCGTTTTAACCGGAGCCTTGATGGCTAGAATGTGCACAGTCTGATGCTGATCAGTCTGCGGGAGCGGCACCCAGACGCGCACTCGCCTCGCGCCGGAGGGTATGTCCTTCACCGTGAAGGTGTAGGTAAAGCGGAAGGTGCGGGTTGGCGGGCTAAATTTCTGTGGCTGCGAGTTGGCCTGGGCGGCCAACTGGCATGCAGAAAAAGAGAGGAGCAGCAACGACGAGAGAATGTGCAACCTCATGGAGATACTCCTTAATCGGCAGACATGGATTGAGATTTTACCAGCAGCGAACGGAAGTGTGCTTACGGCTCGCAGAATGGAGAGGCTGTGCGGCTAGCGGCGCGGTCTACTCGCGCTCAGGTACGTATCAATACCTTCGTCCAATACACTTTCGCATTCGTATATATGGGCCACCTTTTTGAGCGGATTCACCTGCTCCCGCGTTTTTTCTATTGCTTCCCGATCACGCTGCCCAGGGAATTGGCAGCGATGCCGGTTGGAGCTTGGTTGCGATCCTTACGAGGTCGGCGAGTGAATTCGCCTTCATCTTTTGCATAACCTGCCCGCGGTGCGCCTTCACAGTTATTTCGCTAATGCCTAGTTCGCGGCCGACCTGTTTGTTCAACAAGCCGGAAACCACCAGCGCCATCACTTGCCGTTCTCGACGAGTCAGTGACGAATAATAGTTCCGCAGATCGCTAATCTCCATTTCCCGATCGAGGGCCAGGCGGCTGCGCTCCAGGCTCTCACGGATTGCGCTCAACAGAACTTCAGTACTGAACGGATTCAGGAGAAAATCGACCGCCCCGGCCTTCATGGCTTGCACCGTTGTCTGAATGTCTGCGCAGGCCGAAATGACAATAATCGGCGTCTCTGGGCGCTCTCGGGCGATTTGCTTTTGCGCTTCGAGGCCATTCAGATCTGAAGGGGAGATCACTAAGATCAGACAGTTCGGGACAAGCGGCCGCGGCCTGGCGAGAAATTCTCGAGGCGATTCGAATGACTCGGTCTGCCAGCCTTCGCGAGCGATATGTGATTTCAGCGACTCTCGTTCAGAATTGTCGTTGGTTATAAGAAAGATGGTTGGTATGCCGTTCGAGTTGGGTAGTTCGCCAAGTTTGTGGCTCAATAGGTATGCAATCTTCGTGGGGTTGTCCCCAAAGGTTCTTGTTGTTGCAGCCGAAGCCATATCCCACCTCTCAAGATTTCATCGTTTGTTTTCCCCAGTGATCATCCGACCAAACTGCGCTAGTCGGCCGGCAAGTCTAATGTGCCGATAGGACTGCCTTGCAAACCCACTTCTCTTTTTTCAACAAAGTGGCGAGTGAGAGACGCACGTGCTGGGATCGAGCACGCGAACATGAACTGCCAGCAAAACGAGAAGCATCAGGAAATAGAGAGAACCGCCGCGCAGAATTCTCGTACTTTTCAGTCCCGCGAGGCGGGCGGGCTTGAATCCAGACCTGCCTTGACGATCTTGGCTGATGGCGAGCGCTGGGTTCATTGCGAACGCGCAAGCGCATCACGACACTACGATGGAAGACAACGTAGCCGGCAGCGCGACAGGATGCCCCATTCATCCCCCAGTACGCCCCAGTACGCCCCGTGCCCACATCTTATCGCATTTTGCTGCTGCCTGTGTTTTCGTCGACGGCGTGACAGCACTCGTCACAGTTTTGGGGGTGAAGCTTCAATTTTCGAGGGATGTGACAGGAACGTTGGAAGTTAGGCGCGGGCGATCGCTGAGGACCCAATACATACTTTGGTACTGGCCGATACGTTCGTCCAATTGATTCGCCCCCGCGCTTCTGGCCTAATCGCGGATGTGCTTTCAATGCACGAGAAAACGCAAATGACGGTCGCACAGGTCACATGGTCAATGCAAGATAGTGGGTATTCAATGAACGAGCAAGATGAGTTCTCCGATTCGATTTATGAGGAGCAGACACAGCTCGCGGAGCGCGAGCTGTCTTCCTACCTTGGTGCGGTGACGAGATTGTACGGACCGGAGCAGGCCAAGCTTGCGGCTGAGGATTGGCTCGATGAATCGGACCTCATGGATAGCCCACCTCGATCAGAGGCCCGAAATTGGCGCGCGGTCACGATCGCGGCGTCGGCTCGATTGGCAAATCGAGTCAACGCCGGAGTGTCGGGTGCGACCGCTCGGCGCGTCAGCAACTGATCCGAAGGTATTGTCGATACCGTCGTCTAATTGTTTCGGCATTGCTGAAAATGCCGGATGGAACAAAAAGCGTACGCAGTTTCGAGATTAATCACGGATCTATTATTACTAGATGACAATAAAAGGAGACAATTTCATGGCGACAATCACAACTAAAGACGGTGTGGAAATTTTCTATAAGGACTGGGGCCCGAAGGACGCTCAACCCATCGCGTTTCATCACGGCTGGCCCCTTTCGGCGGACGACTGGGACGCGCAAATGCTGTTTTTCCTTTCCAACGGCTATCGCGTCATTGCGCATGACAGGCGTGGCCACGGCCGCTCTTCGCAAGTGGCCACTGGCCATGACATGGATCATTACGCGTCTGACGCCTCGGCTGTAGCCGAGCATCTCAATTTGAGGAATGCTATTCACGTCGGACACTCGACCGGTGGTGGCGAGGTGGCTCGCTATGTCGCGAAATACGGCCAGCCGCAGGGTCGCGTAGCCAAAGCCGTACTGTTGGCGTCTGTTCCCCCAATTATGGTCAAGACCGAGAAGAACCCAGGCGGAACTCCAATCGAAGTCTTCGACGGTTTGCGCAAGGCGCTAGCTGCGAACCGGGCGCAGTTTTTTCTCGATCTTCCTTCTGGTCCGTTTTACGGCTTCAACCGGCCTGGGGCGAAGGCATCGCAGGGAATCATCGAGAATTGGTGGCGGCAGGGAATGATGGGCAGCGCTCTCGCCCACTACGAAGGCATCAAAGCGTTCTCTGAGACAGACCAAACGGACGATCTGAAAACGATCACGGTGCCGACGCTCGTATTGCAGGGTGACGATGACCAGATCGTACCCTACAAAGACGCTTCATTGCTGCAAGCCAAACTGCTCAAGAATGCCACGCTGAAAATTTATCCGGGCTATCCCCACGGCTTGATGACCACTCATGCCGACGTGATCAACGCGGAGATCCTTGCATTCATCAAGGGGGCTGCGGCCAAAGCTGCGTGACGTGTGTTCTGCCGCTAGCAGGCACATTGGCAGTGAGCGGTGCTTGACCCGCTCTTTGTATCGGTTCTGTCGACGGCATCAATTCGCGAGCGACCCTGATCCGCTCGCCGAAAAATTGTAAGGAAAACACATGCCAAAAGTTTCCTTCTCATCGGATATCAAACCCTTGTTTCGTGACGTCGACATTTCACACATGAAGCGGGCGGCGTAGAACTGGACAACTACACCTACATGTCGAATCCGGACAATGCAAACCGTGTGTTCGCCACGCTCTCGCCGCGGGACGGCAAGCCTCCTATGATGCCCCCTGGAGGACCCTACTGGACCCCGGCTCAGCTAGCTCTATTCAAGCAATGGCAGAATGACGGATACCACCCGTAACCTGTTTGCTCAGCGCGCAAAATTTCCCGATTCCATATGTCCGTCACGCCCGCCTGACGATCATTTAGGCTTGCGCGGCGCAACGAGGGCGACGGCAGATTCTGAGGTGAGATAAAGGAACGTAAACGTTTCCTGCAGGTAAAGGCGAACCTGCTTGTCATTGTGACTCAGATAGCCGATCGAGGCATCCTGGCCAATGTGAAGATCGAGGTCGCCGCCGCGGGTGGTGACGACGAAGGCGCCGTCAATGGCTGGCGCCCAGACGATTTCGCAATCACCCAGGCGTTTGACATGTTCGAGAACCGGATAGCCGTAGTCACTTGTTTCGGCGAGTTCGGTATAAGCATCGGCGCTGAGCAGAATGGAGTAGGGACCGTTGACCCCGACGAGACGCAACTGGCTTAAGGCCTGCGCGAAGGCCTCAGGGTACTTGCGCACATCAGCGGGGAGGGACTTTTTAGGATTGCTGGTGCCCTGGCGAACGCCGACGATTCCGGCGGCGGCGTAACCTTCGAAGATAGCGCGGTCTTCCGCGAATGCGAGCTTTCGCGCAGCGTCCTTTGCGGGTTGCCAATCGGAATCATTTGCGCCGCGCTCTACGTCGTCAATCATCTGGCGCTCAAGCTCGAAGGGAACCCGCAGCTCGACCAAGGCTTTCACTTCGCGCTGTCGGGCTGTGATGTCGTCTCCGGGCGCGGCGATTGTGCGCAGGTGGCCTGTTCCCACAGCCGAGAGAGCACTACCTGAGGGGCCATGAAAATCCACAACGCGGCGACCGGCCAGATAGCGTTTGATCGTGCGCGAGGTTTCTTCCTCGATTTGAGCCCACGCCGCATCAGAAATCGGAGCCAACTCACGATGTAGGTTATTCACGGGAATTTTCTCCTTTCAGGGAACCTATGCCGAGCGAACCATCCTTGGATGGCTCGGTCGAGGCGGAAGTTTCAACGGGCGCTGAGCCTGCTGCGGACTGTGAGCTGGAGGATGACGCGGACTGGTCAGGGGAAACACTGTCGAGAAACGTGGCAGTCGGGATGAAAAACAGGTTTCCCGTAACCGCAGTGCTGAAGTCGAGGATGCGATCGTAATTGCCTGGCGGGCGACCGATAAACATGTTTTCGAGCATTTGCTCGATGGTGCGGGGCGAGCGGCTGTAGCCGATGAAATAGGTGCCGAACTCGCCGTGGCCGGGGCGGCCGAAAGGCATGTTGTCGCGCAGAATTTTGATTCCCCTGCCGTTTTCTTCGATGGTGGTGAGAGCATTGTGAGCAGACGTGGGCTTGACGGAGTCGTCGAGTTCGATATCGGAAACTTTTGTGCGGCCGATGATTTTTTCCTGGGCTTCGGTAGGAATCTTGTTCCAGGCGTCGAGATTGTGAAGATACTTTTGGACGATGACATAGCTCCCTCCGGCGAAAGCGGGATCTTCATCACCAATGAAGACGGCCTCGGCGGCCGCGTTGCCTGTGGGATTTTCCGTGCCGTCCACGAAGCCGAGGAGATCGCGTTCGTCGAAGTAGCGGAACCCGTGCACTTCGTCGGCGGTGGTGACGGCGCCTTCCAGGCGAGCCATGATTTGCGTGGCGAGCTCGAAACAGAGATCCATATGCTTGGCGCGGATGTGAAAAATCAAGTCGCCGGGGGTAGAGACCGCGTGGCGCGGACCAGGGCGAATTTCACGGAAGGGATGAAGTTCGGTCGGACGTGGCGAACCAAAGAGGCGGTCCCATGCATCAGAGCCGAAACCCATGATGCAGGAGAGAGAGCCTTCGAGGGCGCGAAAGCCGACAGAGCGCAGAAGCGCGGAGAGATCGGCGCACAGGGAAAGCACTGCGGCGCGATTTTCCTCACCGGAATTGATGGTGACGACGAGAAAAATTGCAGCGCTAGTGAGCGGAGAGGAAACGGGCTGCGAGACAGTTAACGCGGCCGATGCTTGCGTGGTCAGGGACTCGGATGCCATGGCAATTCTAGCTGCGGCAACGGAATGCCGTTAAAACAAACTCTAGCGCAATCTTTCTACTACGTCGGACGCGAGATTCCAAACTTTTTCATCTTGTACACGAGGATCTCAACCGCTCATGGGCATTAAGCCAGAAGCCACGTACGGAATCCATTGGACGAAGGTATCGCCGATACCATTGCATCAATGGAACGACACGCATCGGACGCCTCCGCACCGGACCTTTGGCAAAAAACAACTTGTCTGCGTACCCAGACTAATACGAAGGTATTGTCAACACCATCGTCTAATTGTTTTGGGCCCGGCGTAATAGCCTAACCAATTTTGTTACGAATACGGTAAACCGGGTTAAGCTTTCATGCGTAAATATCAACTTTGTTCAAAAGAGGGGCTGACGCATACCTTTGCGGTAAGTTTGGCCTGACCTGTAGATCGAGATAGCAAACCGAAAGGGGAGCTATGTCAATTTCTTCGGCGCGTTCGAATCTGGTGGTCATTGCTCTGGCGTTCGTGGCTGTCGCGAGCTGGCAGGCCACGTTGGCCCAGGAGGATCTGATCCGCATTGTTTCAGGCATTGTGAAACACGTCGATAAAGATGCCAAGACAATTGTCGTGAAGGCTGACGACGGTGTGGAACACACGGTGAAGTGGACGGACAAGACGACCTGGGAAGGCATCAAAGACTCCGGCAAAAGCATTAAGGAGGGTTCTAAGGTCTCTGTGAAATATACCGAAAAGGCCGGGGAGAAAACGGCTGTCGGGGTCAAAGATATTGGGAAAGACACTGCCAAGGGGGTTAAATAGGAACGTTTAGGAGAGATCTGTACAACACTTCTCGTTGGTTCGAGAAACGAGGGAATTCCACCTAGATTTCAAACGCTGCTTGTGACGGTCGCGAGCGTTGTTCTTTTCTTTCTGGAATTTTTCGTTTTGAAGTGGAGCTGCTGAAAAATTCTTGGCCCTCGCACAATTGTGAAACCTTTTGACCGTTCACAGAATCTCAGCTTAGGTAGTGGAGGTGGGTTATTCCTACAGCCAAGCAGCGTCCGATAAACTTCGTAATGCTTGTGGCGGTCTTTGTTTGGCTTGTCACCGCATCACAGGCCCTCGTGGTGGCTCAGGATTCCGGCTCACAGTCGCCGGATCAGATTCAGACTGCACCGCCTCCATCGGAGCAATCAGAACCGGAACCGAACCAGGGTGCGTCGGATGAGGCGCCCTACGCCAAGCTCTCGAAGTCGCAGTTGGAGCGGCTGGTGGCGCCGATTGCGCTGTATCCCGACGCGCTCGTGGCGCAGATTCTGGCTGCTTCTACTTTTCCCACTCAAATTACTGACGCCGAGACTTGGCTCCAGACCCATCCCGGGCTGAGTAACGCCGATCTGGGCAAGCAGGTGGATCAGCAGGACTGGGACCCGAGTGTAAAAGCGTTGGTGCAATATCCCTCTGTTCTCGCGAACCTCAGCAAGAATCTGGGATGGACTTCGGAACTGGGCGATGCTTATTACAATCAGCAAGAAGATGTGATGAAGGCCGTGCAGGAAATGCGCAAGAAGGCAAAGAAAGCCGGCAATCTAAAATCAACCCCGCAGCTGAATGTGGAGGAGGAAGACGGAAGGATCGACGTTGTACCGGTCGATCCCGAAGTCGTATACGTTCCTGCCTACGACCCATGGATCGTTTATGGCTATCCGATCGCGCCCTGGCCGTACTGGGTCGAGGTGCCGGGCATCTGGTGGGATGGACCGGGAATTTATTTTGGAATCGGATTTCCGATCGCCCCGTTCTTCGGGTTCGGCTGGGGATGGGGTGCGTGGGGAGTTGACTGGCATCATTGGGGCGTCTTCTACAATCACGCCCCGTACTATGCGCGAGGGCCGGCATTTTTCGATCGCGGCGCATACTATGGAGGCCGGCCCGGCTTCGGGTCCCCGTACCGCGGGTCGGTGGGCGATCGCGGCAGCTATCGTGGATACGAAGTTCCACGCGAGGGCTCTGGAGTGAGGTCTGGGGCATTTAGCGGCATCAATAACGGCGGGCTATCCCGAGGGTTTTCCGCGCGCGGCCAAAGCAGTTTCGGGGGATTCCATGGCGGCGGCTTCGGCGGCGGCGGCTTCCACGGCGGAGGCGGTGGACGACGCTAGCGAGTTCTATGAGGTGGACGGTACAACCCCAGGCGAGAAAAAGGTGCGAGCATGTCACGTAGCGCAACAGAAATCATTAGACGGGAAGTCAGGCGGGCTGCCGCGTTCTCAGCTATGGCCGTGATCGCACTCACGTTGGCCTGTCTGCCTGCCGGGGCGCAGCTGCCGGTGTCAACTGCAACATACACTCCCACAGAGCAACCGAAGGGGAAAGCTTTCTCCAAGCCCGAGGATGCGGCTGCCGCAATCTACGCCGCCGCGAAGCGGAACGACGAGGCCGAACTGCTCGTCATTCTCGGACCGGATGCCAAAGAGATTGTCCAATGGAGTGACGATCCGGCCGAACGGCGAAAACACAGGGAGATGTTCGCGCAAAAATATGAACAGATGCATCGCCTGGTGAAAGAGCCGGATAACACGGTTGCGCTATACGTGGGGTCGGAGAACTGGCCAATGCCGATTCCGCTGGTCGAATACCACGGAGCCTGGTATTTCGACGCGGAACTGGGCCGGCAGGAGATCCGCTACCGCCGTATTGGCAATAACGAGATGGCGGCACTTGAGGTTTGCCGGACATTAGTGGACGCCGAAAAGGAATACTGGGCGACTGTACACCAGTACACTGCGAAGTTTATTAGCAGCGATGATTCCCATGACGGTCTTTTTTGGAAGAGCTCAGATGATATAAGAAAGAGCCCAATCGGCCCGTATCTGGCCCATGCAGGCGTCAGTGGACCGGACACGTCCCACTCCCAGCCATTTCACGGTTATTACTATCGCATCCTGCTGCAGGGATCGGATGCTTTTGCGATTCTTGCGTTTCCTGCGGAATACCGCTCATCGGGCGTGATGACGTTTCTCGTGAGCCAGGACGGCAAAGCCTACGAAAAAGACCTTGGGGAGCAAACTGTTGCGTTGGCCAGCCAGATTTCCTCATCTGGCGCTGACAATTCGTGGAAGCAACTGCAATAGCCGTTCCTCCAATTCAGCAGGCGCATTGACTGTAGCGAAATTCATACCAAAGTATTGTCGATACTATCGTCCAATTGTCTTGCCTTAATTCTGCTGGTCTCATTCTTGCAACCGAACCTCAGCACAAGACAAAGGAGGCAAATATGAAAATCTTGATGGTATTCACGTCGCACGATCAACTCGGTAATACTGGCCGTCCAACCGGTTTCTGGCTGGAAGAGGGTGCGGCTCCCTACTTTGTTTTCCGAGACGCCGGCGTCCAATTGACTCTCGCCTCGCCCAAGGGCGGTCAGCCGCCGATCGATCCAAAGAGCGACCTTCCGGAGAATCAGACCCCTGCCATGGCTCGCTTTAAGCGGGATGCGGCGGCGCAGAAAGCGTTCGCCAGCACGCTCAAGCTCGCAAACGTAAAGGCAGAAGATTACGACACTGTGTTTTATCCGGGCGGGCACGGCCCGATGTGGGATCTTGCGGAGGACCCCGTGTCGATCGCTCTTCTCGAATCTTTCTACAATTCTGGCAAGCCAATCGCATTGGTCTGCCACTCGCCCGGGGTGCTTCGACATGTTAGGTACCAGGGCGCCCCTCTTGTAAAAGGAAAACACGTAACCGGCTTTACGAACGGTGAGGAAGAAGAGGTGAAGCTCACAAAGGTTGTGCCATTCCTTGTTGAAGATGAACTGCTGCGGCTCGGTGCCGTGTTTGAGAAGATGGCGAACTGGCAGCCTTTCTCCATCACGGACGGCCGCCTTATCACTGGACAGAATCCCGGATCATCGACCTCGGCGGCCCAGGCACTGCTGAAACTCATGGCTGTGGAAGTCGCGGCTTAGCTTTCTCCCCAATCCGCGACCCTGTCGGTTCGCTTTATCAGGGTTTTTGGCCAGGGCGACGAAACCGTTGCCCTGGCATTACCCTCCCGCCAAATTTGGTCTCTGCGGCGTCGGGCTTGAACAAGCCGGATTAAGCTAACCGCCAAGGGCTTTGTCGAGGTCAATGAACGCCTCGGAACGACTTCGCCCAAAGTCTGGGCGATTGTGCGCGATGTAAGAAAAGCGGCCTGAGTTCAGCATGATTCGCGGACCTACCCAGCTGTGAGGTAGTGGATCTTTACCCCTTCGACGGTTGCAAATTTTGATTCGATTGGGCTGCTACCTGACTGCGTCTGTGCCACTAGCGGAAAAGACAGGGCAATGAAAAGTAAGAAAACAACGGCGGTTGCCGGTTTCAGATTGGTTCGCATTTCATCCCTCCCAAAGAGATAGTGGCCGGTTCCGACCGCCTGACGATCTTACTGTTGCCAGCCTCCGCCGAGCGCTTTGTAGAGTTGGACTAAGCTGCGATATTCATCTCCCCGCGCCGCTGCGAGCGTTAGTTCTGCCCCGTAAAGCGAGCGCTGTCCGTCGAGCACTTCGAGGTAGGTTGTTGTGCCTCCCGTATAGCGAAGCGTAGAAATGCGGACTGTTTCCTGCAGGTCGGCTACCGTATCCTGCTGGCGAGTTCGTACCTGATGAAATTTCTGGTAGCCGATGAGCGCATTGGAGACATCGCCGAAGGCTCGCTGAATCGCTTGCCGGTATGCGATCAGAGCTTGCTCGTGTTGCGACTCGGCCAGGTGCAGGTTTCCCTTCAGAGCTCCTCCTGTGAAGATCGGTTGGCTCACCTGAGCGCCGTAAGAATATATGCCAAGCTGCGTCGTGTTGTGACTTGAGAACAGGCTGTCTCGACCGAAAGAACCGCCGCCGCCCCCGGTCAGAGAGATTTGCGGAAAGAACTGGGCTTTGGCGACTCCAATATCGGCATTCGCGGCAACCAGAATTTGCTCGGCTTCACGAATGTCGGGCCGGCGCTCCAGAAGCGAAGAGGTAAGGCCGGGTGGAACTTCCGGCGGAAGAGTTTGTTGGACGAGCGGAATTCCGCGTGCGATGTCTCTTGGGTAATCGCCCAGGAGGATGCTGATGGCGTCTTCTTCCTGTCCAATCTGTCGCTCGAGATCGGGAATCTGGGCATTCGCAGTATCGAGGACCTGCTGGGCCTGAAGCACATCCAGCTTCGTGGCAACTCCGTGCTCAAGCCGCAGCTGCGTAAGTTTCACTGAATCGGTCTGGGTCCTGACCGTGTCATGCGTGATCGCAAGCTGCAGATCGAGTTGCAGCAGCGTGAAGTAGTCGCTCGCCACATCGCTGACCAGGGTGAGCACGACGACTTGGCGCGCATCTTCAGTCGCTAGCAGTTGCGCGCGAGCTGCTTCGTTGGCGCGGCGTAGTTTGCCGAAGAAATCGAGCTGAAACGCCGCGTCGGCGGTCAAGGTCAGAAAATTGTATCGGGACTGCTCAACGTTTTCTTTGCCCCCGCTGAAATTGGCATTTCCCGCGACTTGGGGAAACAGGCTCGAACGGGTGATGGCGAGCTGAGCCCGGGCAGCATTGATGCGCTCTGTCGCCAGTTGCAAATCGTAGTTCTGCTTCAGTGCGGTGCGAATCAGCTCTTGGAGCTTGGGATCCTGAAACACCTGCCACCAGGGGAGATCGGCATACGAGGCAGTCTGTGCCTGAAGCTGAGGATTGTCGGCCAGATTTCGAAAAGAATTGGGAGTCTGAACCGAAGGCCGATGATAGTTCGGGCCTACCATACAAGAGTAGAGGAAACTGGAAAGAAGCACAGCGACAATCAGGAATCCGCTGTTCGTGCGAGAGTGCATTTCAGTCTCCTGTTGCGGGTGAAGTGGCCGGCAGCGCGCCGGGAGCGGATTCCTTAGCAGAACTGAGCCATCTCTCCACGCCGTAGAAGATTGCCGGAATAAAGAAGATGCCGATCGCGCTGGAAGCGCACATGCCCCCAATCACGGTGGTCCCCATAATGCGGCGCGCAACCGATCCCGCGCCGCTGGCGGTCCACAAGGGAATGCAGCCAAAGACAAAGGCAATGGACGTCATCAAGATTGGCCTCAGCCTCAGTCGCGCGCCTTCCAGTGCGGAATCTACGACCGGCTTGCCCTTTTCATACTCATCTTTGGCAAACTCGACGATCAGAATCGCGTTCTTCGCTGCCAGCCCGATGAGCATGACCAGACCGATTTGCGAATAAACATCGCCTTCGATCTGGACGAGGTAAGGCGGGAGAAACCAAGTGCTCACCACACGGCGAAGCCAGAGCATGGCGAACGCTCCAAACACGGCTACGGGTGTGCTAAGCAGCGCGCTTAACGGCAGCGACCAGCTTTCGTAAAGCGCGGAAAGAATCAAGAACACAAACAACAGAGAAAGTCCGAAGATGGCCGCAGGCGGAACACCTTGCTTAGCCTTTTGCTCCTGGAACGACATACCGGAGTAGTCAAAGCCCATTTCGCGCGGCATGGTCTGCCTGAATACCTCCTCGATGGCGTTGGTCGCCTGATCCGCGCTGTATCCCGGCGCCGCGCTGCCATTGATTTGAGCCGAGCGGTATTCATTAAAGCGCTCGGTGAATTCCGGACCGACGCGCGACTTGATTGTTGTGAGCGTCGACAGGGGCACGCTCTCTCCCCTGCTGTTGAGAATATAAAATCGCCCCACATTCTCAATGTCGGCACGGTCTTGACTCTCGGCCTCAACGTACACCTGCCATTGGCGGCCGAATCGATTGAAGTAATTGATGAAAAAACCGCCCATGAAGGTCTGAATCGTGTGGTAAACGTCAGCCAGATTCACGCCTTGTTTCAGGACCTTGTCCCGGTCTACGTCAATATATTTCTGCGGGACACTGGGCAGGAAAGTCGTGCTGAGGCTGCCAATTTCGGGCCGCTTTCGCGCAGCCTCGAGAAGCGTGTTGAGGTTCTTTGCAAGGAACTGAACGTCACCGCCGGAGCGGTCTTCGAGCATGAACGTAAATCCGCCGGCTGTACCCACGCCGGGAATCGCCGGAGGGGAGAAACCGAATACAACGGCCTGGGGGAATTTGCTGAATTCCCGATTCAGATTGGCTTTCAGCGTCTGAAATTGCTGGGCCCTCGTCTTGCGATCATCCCAAGGCTTGAAGGTTACGAAAAAGGTGGCGTTGTAGCTGGTGCGCACAATACTCAGCAAATTAAAGCCAACAAAGTCCGTGGTGTATTGAACACCCGGTGTGTTCATGATGACTTTGTCTATGTCGGCCACTGCCGCAGTGGTTCGTTCCAGCGAGGCTCCGTTCGGAAGTTGCATTGCTACATAGGCATAGCCCTGATCTTCATCCGGGAGGAAGCTCGTGGGTACGCGATTGGCGAAGAATCCCGCAGCCAGGCCAAATGCAACCAGCAACACAACCACAACTACGGTCTTCTGGACGAGTACTGTGCTCCAATGGACGTAACCGTCTGTCGCGCGGTCGAACACGTGGTTGAACCAGTCAAAGAATCTGCGCAACAGTCCGTGGCTCGCCTCCTTCGGACGAAGCAGGAGCGCAGCCAAAGCCGGACTGAGTGTGAGGGCGTTGAACGCAGACAGAATAACGGAGATGGCGATAGTAACCGCGAACTGCTGGTAAAGGCGTCCGGTGATGCCGGGAATGAACGCCGTCGGTACGAAGACTGCCGATAGAACCAGCGCAATGCCAACTACGGGGCCAGAGAGTTCCTCCATTGCCTTCAGTGCGGCGTTTTTCGGGGTCATTCCCTCCTCGATGTGGCGCTCCACTCCCTCGACCACGACGATGGCGTCGTCGACTACAAGGCCGATGGCTAAAACCAGTCCGAAAAGAGAAAGCGTATTGATTGAGAACCCAAATAACGGGAAGAAAATAAACGTTCCCACCAGAGAAACCGGGACGGCAAGCAAGGGAATTAAGGTCGCCCGCCACCCCTGCAAAAAGATGTACACAACCAGAATGACCAACGCCAGGGCGATAAAAAGCGTCACTACGATTTCCTTCATGCCCTGCGTGACGGAGAGTGTCGTGTCCAGCGCAACCACGTAATTCAGATCATCGGGAAAGCGCTGCTTCATTTGGTCCATCAACTTCCTGACGCCGGCTGCGGCCTGCACCGCGTTCGATCCCGGCAACTGATAGACAGCCATCACGGCGCTGGGCCGACCGTTAAAACGCCCGGCAACGCTGTAGTCCTGCGAGCCCAATTCGATGCGCGCCACGTCTTTCACGCGGACGATTCCGCCGTCCGGAGTCTCGCGCAGAACAATCTCTCCAAACGCTTCCGGCGAAGTGAGACGGCCCTGCGCCAGGACCGAATAGGTGAATTGCTGCCCTTTCGGTGCAGGCTCGCCGCCGGCTTTTCCTGCCGGATTCACGGTATTTTGCGCCTGGATGGCATTAATGATCTGGGGGACTGTGATGCCGAGCTTGGCCAGCGTATCGGGCTTGACCCACATGCGCATGGCATACTGGCCGGCGCCAAAAACCTGCACGTTGCCGATTCCGTACGATCGCAATGTCGGGTCGACGAGGTTAATGTAGGCATAGTTCGCCAGAAACGTTGCGTCGTAGGTTCCGTGTGGCGAGTAAACCGCAATCAGGAGGAGAGGACTAAGCGTAGATTTTCGAACGGTAATCCCGTAATTGTTCACGTCCACCGGCAGCTGCGAGGCGGCTTGCGTTTCGCGCGATTGCGCCAGAATAAAATCGTTATTGGGATCAGTCTTCTCATCGAAATCCACGATCTCGGTGGTCGTCGAGTTTGCCGTGGCGTTCAGCGAGTACATGTAGTTCATGTTGTCCACACCGTTCATCTGCTGTTCGAGCGGCGTGGCCACGGACTGTTCCAGTGCTTGAGCATCCGCACCGACATAGGTCGCCAGGATCTGAACCTCGGGCGGAACGATGTTGGGAAATTGGGCGACTGGCAGGCTGAGGATCGTCAGCGAACCCACGATGACCATCACTATCGAGATCACGATCGCAACGATCGGGCGATTGATGAAGAACTTTGACATTCGGTCACCTATTTAGTCGGGCCTGTGTTGAGTGGCTTCGGATTGACCTTCATCCCGTTGCGCACTTTTTGAACTCCTTCGGCAATCACGCGGTCGCCCGGGTTGAGCCCGCTTGCAATCACCCATCGTGTATCCACCTGCGGCCCTACCCTGACCGGGCGGATGTTCACTTTGTTGTCGCCGTCCACTACGGCGACCTGATAGCCCCCCTGCAACTCTGAGACTGAGCGTTGCGGCACGAGCAGCGCACCACGCTGAGTCTGGATGACAGTGCGAACTTTGGCATAGCCACCGGGTCTCAAAATGTTATTTGGATTGGGAAAGAGCCCGGCCAGTCGAATCGCTCCCGTGCTTTCGTTCACCTGACGGTCGGCAAAATAGAATTTTCCTTCGTGGGAATAAGTGGTGCCGTCCGCTAAAATGAGTTGAAGCCGCAGTTCCTTATCGGCCTCCAGGCGGCTTGCATCCGTTGGATAACGGTTCCTCCATGCTAGATACTGAGGCTCGCTCACCGTGAAGTAAGCCTTAATCGGATCAACTGTAGAAACGGATGTAACCACTCCGCTGCCGGGCGTTACCAGCGCGCCAACTTGCAGCAAGGCCTGACCAGCAATGCCATCGATGGGCGCAACGAGGCGAGTAAAGTCCAGATTGATCTTCGCAGTTTCAACCGCGGCCTCGTATGTCTTGATCTGGGCCCTGGCGGTTTCTACCGTCGCGATGGCTGCGAGGTTGTTCTGCACAGAATTGTCCAGGTCTTGTTGGCTGGCCGCTTGCTCCTTCGCTAGCGGCGTGTACCGCTTCACGTCAAGTTCCGTGCGGCCTTGCACCGCTTCGGCGTTCGCAAGAGCAGCCTTGGCCTGAGCGAGCTGGCCTTGGGCTTGATCAAGTGCGGCCTGAAAAGGCCGTGGGTCGATCTGGAAAAGAAGTTGCCCCTTTTTAACAAAAGAGCCCTCTTGATAGCCTTGAATCAGGAGATAACCGGTGACCTGCGCCCGGACGTCAGCGTTTACTAGACCGTCAAGTGTGCCAATCCAGTCTCCATAAATCGGAATGTCCTCCTTCTGAACCTGCACCACCTCGACGTCCGGCATGCTTGGCGGCGCACCCATGGCGTGCTTGTATGGCCGAACGGCTCCAACAATCAGCGCGAGCACAATCAATCCGAGCACTCCGCCGATCAATAGATAGCGTTTCTTGATTTGGGTCATGTTGCCTCCAGCAATCATGTGCTCGCCCGGAAACGCGAACCGCGCACCATTTTTGCGTTAGCGGAACCCGGGGGACGAAGTAGAACATCGACCTTCGATTGCGACAGCAGGTCGTGAGCCACCTGCCGGCGCAGTGGATCAGGAATATGGATGCGTTTCGACCCCAAAAAGTCGGCATAAAATCTATAACGGTTTATGACGCTCAATCAAGTTCGGGCGAAAGATCTGGTGCGATCTATCATGCTTTCGCAGATTCCTGCGATATCAGCCCACTGACGCCTTGCCTTGTGACTGGCGTTGGTCTCCGCTTGTGTGTCAGCATCGACTGCGTATATCGCGTCAACTGGACGCGTGCTCGATGCAGCCTCGCCTTCACTGTTCCCACAGGCACTTGTAGGAGTCCAGCTGCTTCTGTGACCGACAACTCTTGCGCGCTGTGTAGAAGCAGGACCTCGAGATAGATCGGTCCCAATCTCTGGACTCCCTTTTCAAGCAGGGCTCGCCCCTCCTTCGACAGGTACTCTTGCTCCGGGTTCGGCCTCGTTTCCACGAGATGAAATTTCGCCCGGGGCGCGCCTTTTTCATCCACCTCATCAAGTGATGCTTCCCTTTTCCTCCGGTTCACGCGCAAACGCATCAAGGCCGCGTTCATCGCGATGCGAGTGAGCCATGACGAAAATCGCGAACGCCCCTCGAAACCCCTCAGATTGCGGAAAGCATCGAGAAATGCGGTCTGGACCGCATCCTCAGCATCTTCTCGATTGCGAAGAATCCGTTGAGTAACACGAAGGAGGGCGTCCCAGTGCGGCATGGCAAGACTCTCAAATGCTGCCGAGTCGCCGGCCCTGGCAGACGCCAGGAGGGCTGCCTCTTCGCTTGCGGCGAATGAAGGTTTGATGTTCGCTGAATCGTCGAGTTCGTAAGCTATCGCGGCCGGCATCGTGTCTCTCACTTTCTTGATTTGCCCAAGGGCGATGAAGCTTGTCGCCGTTAGTGAGTGCAGAAGTGATTAAGCCAGAGCCAACGAGAGGAATCTATTGGACGATAGTATGGATCGATACCTTCGTATCAATTCGCGCCGCGGAACCTGCCAGTCAAACGCGTTTTTGAAGGAGCCACTGATCGTCCCCTTGTACATCAGATTATGCCGCGACTAGCACGACGCTAATGGCAGAAGTCATGCGATCGATCCATGGCGGATTCTTTTGTCTGAATCTTCTCGAACGAAAATGTTTTGTACTTGGCGGAAGTTTGCGTTGCGATCGTAATCGGTCCTTATCTCCTGTGCGAACGATATGGTCACAAAGGAAATGACCATTGGGATGAGGGTGTCGGAATCGGCGTCCATAGATGTCCAGTTTTCCGAACAACTTTCGAATGGCTTAGTCCTTATGGCTAACGCAACGCGCCGTGTGTGGAATTGCC
This sequence comes from Candidatus Sulfotelmatobacter sp., assembly GCA_030041215.1. Taxonomy (GTDB): domain Bacteria; phylum Acidobacteriota; class Terriglobia; order Terriglobales; family Acidobacteriaceae; genus Sulfotelmatobacter. The sequence continues at coordinate 20,543 of JASHOH010000037.1, forward strand.
CGTAGCAAACAGAAAACAATGCGGATCATAACATTTGCCGCGCATGGCTCTGTTCCAAGTTCGTAACAGGATGACGATTTTCCTTGCCATGGAGCGAATACCAAGGTAAAACTTCACACGCTGAATTCGGCTCCCTGCGCCCACTAGCCGAAAGCACGCTTCACCAGCGCCATTCCGGCTGTACTACCCATTTCACCGAGCAATCAGGAGGGAGTTGTGTCTAAGTCGAGATTCGCATCTTTATCTTTGGCGGTGTTGTTCGTCGCCGGCGCAGTGTCAGCTCAAACCGACCCCGGCGTTCAGAGCGCCAGCCGCGGCACAGGCGCAACCATCATCGATCCGTCGAATGACCCGAACGGCTTCACTGCGTTTTTCAACGACGGTCTTAACCGTTTTCAGGAGGTGGAAACAGTTTCCAATTCCGCTAACACCGGTCTCGGTCCGCGGTTTAATTCCAATCAGTGCAGCTCCTGTCACGCGCAACCCGCGGTTGGTGGATCAGGCGCTGCCGTGAATCCACAATTCCTGCTTATCAGTAGTGGTGTCGCTCCTAGCGATACCATGCCGTCGTTCATCACGGCCAACGGTCCGACTCTAGAGGCTCGGGCTCCGTTTTTTCTCAATTCCTCGGGAGCGGCCAACACCAAAGCTCCCAATGGCGGTGTCGAAGACCTGTTCACAGTCACGGGCCGTTCTGATGCCGGCAGTTGCAGTTTGGCGCAGCCGAACTTCAACGCCTATCTGGCGGCGAACGATTTGATCTTCCGCATCCCGACGCCGGTCTTCGGTGCTGGCTTGATCGAGAACCTGGACGATTCGACGCTGTTAGCCAATCAGGCTACGAATCTCACCAACACACTTGGCATTGCCGGCACCTTCAACCGCAGTGGCAACGACGGCACCATCACGCGTTTCGGTTGGAAGGCACAGAACAAGTCGCTGCATATCTTCGCGGGTGAGGCCTACAACGTGGAGATGGGAGTCAGCAATGAGTTGTTCCCCCAAGACAGACCCTTGCCGGAAGAAGAGCAGGCCGCCGGGCTCCCGTCGAATTGTTTGAACCTCACTGGAACCGGCTACCCGGAAGACACGTCGAATCCAACTCAGACAACAAATGCCGCGGTGCTTGATGATGTGTCGGCATTTGCCAATTTCATGCGCTTCCTTGCTCCTCCACCAACGAGTTCAGTTGTGCTGAACGGATCGCAGGTCCCTGCCAGCTCGATCGCCACTGGCAGCGCTCTGTTCAGTTCAATTGGCTGCGCGACCTGCCACAATCCGAGCCCAGGTATGACGCAAGTGTCGAACTTCGCGCCGGCACTCAGCAATGTCCAGGTGAACGCGTTTTCGGACCTTGAGATCCATAACATGGGTACTCGCCTTGCGGATAACGTTTCGCAAGGCAGCGCTGGTGGCGACCAGTTCCGCACGGCTCCGTTGTGGGGTTTGGGACAACGAATCTTCCTGCTGCACGATGGCCGGACCACTGATCTATATACGGCGATCGAAGATCACAAGAGCAGCAAGAGCGAAGCCACGACTGTGATCAACAACTTCAACAAGCTCACCACTGCCCAGCAGCAAGATTTGTTGGACTTTCTTCGCTCGTTGTAATTGTTTGCGTTTGTGGCTGACGAGACGCTCAGCGTCTTGTCAGCCTTCTTCTAAGTTCTGGAAATCATCTACGGTCAACACCCCGGGCCCACCTGCCTGAAGTTGTTTCAGTTTGAAGGACGATATGAATCCCCGGTTGCCATATTGCCTCTTGCTTGTAGTCTTGTCCGCTTCAGTGGCGGAAAGCCAGGCTCCGAGTCTTGACAGCGGTTCTAAGACCAGTGTGGATTCCTCCGTGAACCGACCATCGATCACGAAGGTTCCGGCGGAAACCATCCTGGTGAAAGGTGCGTGGTCGAGCGCCAGTGATTCCGTGACTGCAGTGCCCGAAGCTGCGACCGTCGCTCAAAATGTTTTCAGTGATCCGTACTTTGGAATTAGCTATACGCTACCCCAGGATTGGACCCAGAAGTATGAAGGCCCACCCTCTTCCGAAAGTGGTCGTTACGTGCTCGCTCAAATCGGCCCTCCGAAAACGAGAGAGGGACCTACTTCGGCGAGTATGTTGATTACAGCCCAGGATATGTTTTTCACGCCCCTGCCCGCGGCCAACGCTCTGGAACTCACCGAATACATAAAAGACCATTTGCAGGCGGATTACAAAGTGGAGGCTCCGCCTAGGCTGATTAAAATCGCTGACCGCTCTTTCAGCTTCTTTGCCTACTGGTCTCCGGTGGCAGAGCTGCATTGGTATGTTCTGGCAGTCCAAATCCGATGCCACACGGTGCAGTTTGTGCTAACCAGCCGCGACACCAAATTACTGGAGCGCCTGATGCTGGACCTGAACAAAATGAAATTGCCAGCAGAGGTCAGCGCCACAACAGGAGACGGTGGGGGTCCTGTCGCTGTTTGCACCAAGGATTACGCACGAGATGAAAATGTGATCGCGCGGGTTGATCCGGTGTTTACTGAGCATCGGTTCAATCCGGTTCCGGTCCGGATCATCATTGATAAACAGGGCAAGATAAAACACATTCATTTCATTAGTGCCTTTCCCGATCAGGCAAAGGCAATCAGCGATGCGCTGGAGCAATGGAAGTTCAAACCGTACGTTAGCGATGGGAAGCCGGCGGAAGTGGAAACAGGAATCCTGTTTGGGCGAGCACCCCACATCACCGCGCCGCACGCGGCGGGATCAGCGGTCCATTAGGACTTCGTCTACGCAGCCCCTCCGCATCGAAGGGAAATTATGCCTGCGATCTTAAGGATTGCGCCGTTCTCAGTTTTACATCGGCGGCAGTCGCTTCGAACACAATCAAGGGTGCGGTTCGCAACCAAAGCCGCAGCCAGCCCGCCGTGAGCGACAAGGTCATCCTTACTCGACTTGATCAAGGAACGCAAGAGGGGGAGCAAACGAGAACGAATGCGCTGGGCACATTTTCGCTCGACCGCAGCACCTGACAAACCATACTTAGCGAACAGCTCTGCAATGCTTTAGGATTTTTACCCCGACAGCTATGAACCAGAACGCCGGGTGTTCGAATCTCTCAGGCGCGCCATTCTCTTAGAGGTTACTCGAAGCGAGTCTGGGTATTACTGCCCCTCGCCAGTTCCCGGCACGTGGAAGCTCACGCCGCGCTCGTCGTTGGCTTTTTCTGTAGCGGGAATGTCGAGATCGGAAAGAGGAATTTTCTGCGTGTGCTGCGGGGCGAAAGTCCACAGGGTTTGTCCGACGATGGCGTAGTTCTGCACTTCTTCTCTATGCTGATCACGGAAGACCAGGACAGTGGCAAGGGTTGTATCAAGGGTTGTCGAGCGCGTTTGTGATTGCTGTGAATAAGCGCGCTGGTCCTCGGGCGACCTCCACGGAACGACGCCCTGCTCGTTCATCTCGTTGTTGAGGCCGGTCTGATATTGCGGCCCGGAGTATATGGGGCCGTCACCGTAGGCGGGATCATAAGCATAGTCCGGAGCATATCGCGAGTCGGAGGAATCGCCTTCCCACCACCAGTAGGGATCGATTCCGCCCCAGAGGTACGGATAGTAGCCATAGTAGGGGTAACCGTATCCCCAGCCCCAGTATGGGTACGAACGAATTCGCACGCCTACGCCGGAGTGGTTAATTCCGCTCCTGTTGAGAGATCCGCGCGCGAACGCTGAACCGCGAGAGAAGGAACGTCCAGAAAAACCTGAGGAGCGAGCACCGCTGAAGGAGCGGGCGCCGCTGAAAGAATGAGGACTGCTGAAGGAGTGTGGCCCGCTGAAAGCATGCCCTCCGCCAAAACCGCCAGTGTGGCCGCCACTAAAACCGCCGACATGGCCACCGCCGAAACCGCCACCGGAAAATCCGGCATGCCCGCCACCACTGCCTACATGGCCTCCGCCATGCTGTGCCCACACTCCGGGCACGAGGCAAATCACCAACGCGGCAATGAACAGCGCGCGCTGCATGGCTATATTATAAGCCAGGTTTGAACAGTCGACCCAGAAATTTGAGCACTGCCCGGTTTCGCGAAAGATGCCGAAATCGCCGCCGGGAGGAACTACCGCTTTCTGGATTTTCCCTTCTTCTTGGCAGATTTTCTGGGTTTTGCCGGGGTTTTCGCCGCGCGTTTTGCGGGCTTTGATCGTTTCTTTGCCGGCTGTGCTGATTTCTGCGAAGACGCGGCTGCAGATGCCTTCGCCGTAACTTTTGGAGCCTTGTGCGCCGCAGGAGCAGACTGGGGTGCCGTCGGCTGCGGGGACGCGGCCGTACTGGCTGCCACAGCGCCCTTAGGCCTACCCTTTGTGCCCTCACCCTTCTTGCCGGGCACCGCCGCACCGGCCGCTGCAGCTGCGGCTTTGGCTCCGCGCCCCCGTCTGGGTGCCGGTGGCGGGGGCGGCGGAGGCGGGGCAAAGGGCTTCAAGAATTTTAACGTCTCCGTCCGCGAGCGCAACTTGCCATCCAGCAGCAGCATGAATACGTCATGCGCAATCTTGGGATACTCGGGCAATTGCGGCGTGATCAGCAGTTCGGTCATTTCAGGCAGCGGAATTTTCTTCTGGACATCGCGCCATTTCGTCAGGAAATTCTTGATCTTCTGCGCGACCGCTTGCTGACGTGCGGTTATGGCGAGAAACAAGATCATCTCCGGCCGCGCCGACGACAACAAATTCCACGTGCGCGAGGGCGTGGCTGCCTCTTTCCCCATCAGCCGCTTGGCCAGCTCTTTCGCATGATCTTCAATATCGCGCCAGGCTTCAACCAAATCCTTGCGTGGCATTACTCGCCGCAGATCCGAAATGTCCTTGTCCGACATTCGCGCGGTCAGGAAATACATGACTGCGGCAGAGGGATCGACGTTGAACCCGAGGTCCACCATCTGCTGGCGTGTTTTCATCAACTGCGCCAGTCCGTTGGTGTCGACCTTCGCCGACGTCCAATGGGGATGCAGCACCTTTAGCCAATCTTCGCGTTCCAACGCCTTCAGCACATTGAGCGGATCATCTTCATGCGCCAATTGCTCGATCTCGTGGCCCACGGCACTGCGTGAAACATACTCGATGTAGTTGTTTTCCTTCGCCGCGTTGTAGCGCTGCTGGGTGCGCTCTTCTAACGGCCAATGGAAGCGCGCAGAAAACCGCGTGGCCCGGATAAGCCGCGAAGGCTCTTCTATGAAAGCGTAGTTATGCAAAACCCGCAGAACTTTCGCTTCAATATCGGCGACCCCATTGAATGGATCGAGCAGCAGCCCGCGCGAGCCTTCATTCAACGAGAGCGCCATCGCATTCACTGTGAAATCGCGCCGGCGCAGATCTTCCTGAATGCTGGCCGGTGTGATCACTGGCGGCCGGCCCACTTTTTCATATAGCTCGGTACGCGCCATGCCGATCTCGGCGCGCACATTTCCCGGCAGCAACAGGTACAGCGTGCGCGTGTCCTCGTCTTGACCGGCAATGCGCACGCCCGCCCTCTCCAGTTCTTTTTGCAGTTTCAGGGGGTTGCCCTGGATCGTGAAATCCAGGTCGCGGATTGTAAATCCGCTGATGATGTCCCGAATCGCTCCGCCGGTCAGGTACAGGGTAAACTCAGCCGCGCGGGCCACATCCTGCACCAAGTTGACGCCTTTCAACTGATCGGGCGTCAACCGGATTTCCATCGTGTAGATGTAGTCAGCCATTCGTCTTTCAGAAGACCTAGCAGGCTATACAGATGGCCGCAATCAATTGCGCGTGTAGCTGGCCGAAGCTAGCCAGCCCGTTTTTCCACACTTTTTCCACAGACCATAAAACTGCAAAAGCCATGCACTCCGGGACGAGAGCACACTCAAGCCCTTAACTGCCAATGACTTAGGATGCACTTGAGGTATCCTGACGCAACCTTAAGGAATAACACAACGTTTACATTTTGGCTACTGCCAACGTGGAGTTGAGCGGATTCCCACGAAATAATGCGAAAATCGCCCATCGGCTGCTAGTATTTAGCCCGCTCGCAGCTTATAGCTTGCCTCTTCATGTCTTCGACGCACAAAAAGGTGATTGTCCGCAAAATGGACCGCGACTCCATCTCGGGCTACGTTTCGGCCGAGCTTGTCCATGAGGGCAAGCTGGAGTTGCTCAATCTGGCTGGCAATGTTGTCGCCATCGACCTGCGCGAGATCAAGGGCGTTTACTTTGTGCGCGAGTTTGGAGATTCCGAATCGCTGACCCGCAAAACGTTCACCTCCCGTCCCCGGTCTGAGGGGCTTTGGGTGCGGCTGCGCTTCAAGGACAACGAAATCCTTGAAGGCCTTATGCCCTCCGATCTCACTCAGAACCTGCCTGAGGGATATCTGGTCAACCCTCCAGACCAGCGCTCGAACACCCAGCGCATTTTCATACCTCGGAGCGCTCTCGAGTCGCTCACCGTATTGGCTGTCATCGGAGGTGCGCGCCGCCCCGGCCGCCGCCCTGCCGAAGACCAACGACAGGTGCCGATGTTCGAGGAATAATACATAGGGTAAGTGGGGCTATTTTGAGGTTGCAATTCGTCCGCGTTTCAGATAAAAAGCTTGGCTCAAACACGGGATTAACGCGCACCGAGAAACAAACCCGGGTTCCCACCCTTCCCTCTGTCCCGTCCGTTCTCGGGAAGCACATAGACGTCCCAGGATAGGTGTCGACTCATGATTTCCGCCACGTTGAAGCGCTCACTTGCATTGTCTTCTTTTGCCGCCGCCCTGCTTATCGGTCCCCATCCAGCAGTCGCGCAGGCTGCGGATTCCACGGCACAAGGCACGCCGAGCCCACTGATCACGCAACCGATCAATGAATCGCAACTCACGATCCTGAAGGGGAATACGCATCCGCTGGCGCGCCCCGAAGTCGACTTGGGCACAGCGCCGGCTTCCCTGCCCATGCAGCGAATGCTGCTGGCGCTAAAACGCAGCCCCAAACAGGAAGCCGCGCTGCGCAACCTGCTCGACGCGCAGCAAACCAGGTCGTCTGCCAGCTATCACAAGTGGCTCACACCCGAACAGTTCGGCAAGCAATTCGGCCCCACCAACGCCGACATGCAGACCATCTCGGCATGGCTGCAATCGCATGGCTTTCAAGTAGGCACAACCAAAGGACGGACAGTGCTGGAATTTTCCGGCACCGCCGGCCAGGTGCAGCAGGCGTTTCACACCACGATCCACAAATATATTGTGAACGGCGAGGAGCACTGGGCCAACGCGAACGACCCGTCGATTCCCACGGCATTGACGCCGGCCGTTGCCGGTGTGCTGACGCTACATAATTTCCTTAAGAAGCCAGACGTCATATTTTCGAAGCAGCGCGTGGATGGAAGGACACGGCCCGGCAAACAGCCTGACCTCACTTTTTCGGACGGCACGCACGGGATCGCGCCACTGGATTTTGCCACGATTTACAACAGCCCGGCCTACAATGGCGGCTCCTCGGGCGAGAATGTCACGATTGGCGTGATTGGACGAAGCAACCTTTACAACGGTGGCCAGGACGTTAGTGACTTTCGCTCTTCTGAGATATTCAACATTTGCTGCGGAGCTTTTAACATCATTCTCGATGGCCCCGATCCGGGCGACCTGGGCGGTGGCGAAGAGGTCGAGGCTACACTGGATTCCACGTGGTCGGGCGCGGTTGCTCCCGGTGCAAATATAGACCTTGTCGTTTCAGCCACGACCAATACTACTGATGGTATCGACCTTTCCGAGGTCTTCATCGTCGAGAATAATCTTGCGGACATCATGACTGAAAGCTTCAGCGGTTGCGAGGCCTTCGCGTCGAGTACGGACGTTACGTTTCATTCTCAGATGGCCGAACAGGCCGCAGCTCAGGGCATTACTTATTTCGTTTCCACCGGCGACAATGGCGCGGAGGGGTGCGACGATCCAGATTCCGAAACTGTCGCGACCGGTCCGATTTCTGTAAACCTGCTGGCGTCCACACCCTTCAACATTGCAGTCGGTGGAACGACGTTCAACGATACCGCCGACCCCAGCAAATATTGGAGCGGGACAAACACAAATCAGGAGAGCGCCTTATCTTACATTCCTGAGGACGTCTGGAACGACAGCTGCACCTCGGCGACCTGCGGCAGCAACGCCAACATTGTTGCGGGCAGCGGCGGAGCCAGCACCATCTTCAGCAGACCGCCGTGGCAGGCAGGAGTTAACGGTTCGTTCGACCCCTCGGACATGCGCGACTTGCCTGACGTCTCATTAACCGCTTCAGGTTCCCACGATCCCTACGTGCTCTGTCTGGAGGGCTCGTGCGTGCCGAACGAACAAGGTGAGTTTTATATCGCTCTGGTCGGCGGTACCTCCGCGTCCGCTCCTTCCTTTGCCGGCATTATGGCGCTGGTCGGCGAGCAGTTCGCGATCGCCAGTCCCACACTCGGCCCGCGGCAAGGCATAGCGAACTACACGCTGTACAATCTCGCAGCCTCCGAGAACTCAACCTTTTCGCAGTGCAATGGATCGAGCACCACTACTCTGCCAGCCAGCACGTGCATTTTTAACGATGTAACCGTCGGTAACAACGCCGTGCCTGGAGAGGCAAATTATGGTTCGCCGACCGCCGACTATCAGGCGGGCGTGGGATATGAGATGGCCAGTGGTCTCGGCTCGGTCAACATCACAAACTTGGTTGACCAATGGAAGACTAGCTTCACTTCCTCAACCACAACCCTCAGCCTTGCACCGACCACGGGCATCACTCACGGGCAATCGGTCACTGCCAACATCACCGTGGCGCCCACCTCAGGAACAGGCGCAGCACCAACCGGGGACGTTTCTCTGATTGCTGCCAACCCAACCCCCGCAAACCCGTCGGGGACGACGGCACTGGCCGGGTTTACGCTGTCTGCTAGCGGCAGTAGCGGAATCGTGACCAGCGCATCGATCACGGATTTACCTGGCGGGACTTACGACGTTTATGCATACTATCAGGGAAATCCGACTTATAGCGCGAGTACTTCAACTAACGTTTTGGTTACGGTGACCCCCGAGGCGAGCACTACCAGCCTTCAAGTGCTCACATTCAGTGCGAGCGGAGTTCAATCAACCTTCACTAACGGCCCGTTCGGCAGCTTTGTTTATCTGCGCGCTAACATCGCAGGCGCATCCGGGCACGGCACTCCTACTGGAACAGTGAATTTCACCGACACCTTCGGAATCATTCCCGGCGGTACCAGCTCAGGGCTAAGTCTGCAGCTCAACTCTGGCGATCAATTCCAGAACGGAGCCAACACTGCCACTCCTAACGGAATACTAGGTTTCAACACCGGCACCCACACCATTTCGGCTGTCTACAGTGGCGACGCGAGCTTCGATACAAGTACCAGCACAACGCAGTCGTTCACCATTACTCCCGGGTTCTTTGCATCCATCACTTCAAACGCAGCCGTTGTGGTCTCGGCGCCGGGCGCATCGGGGACAGTACCTTTTTCGGTTTCCTCATCCACCGGATTCAGCGGCACGATCTCTCTCGCCTGCTCACAACTTCCTACCGGAGCGGCTTGCTCGTTCAGTCCCGCGAGCGTCTCGGCAAACGGTACGCTAACAACGACCTCAGGCACGATCACCGTAATAACCACTGCGTCCACCGCCGCTGCACTCCATTCGCCCGATCGTCATCCGTTCCGACATTGGCTCGCGATGGGCAGTTTTGCTTTGTTCTCAATCCTGCTCGTCGGCGCTCCGCGCCGGCATCGTGTGCCTGCATTGCTCGCAGTTCTCCTAACGCTCATCCTGCTGGCGCCTGCCTGCGGAGGCGGCGGAAGCAGTACTCCAACTCCGCCCCCGCCGCCACCTTCCACTCCCACGGGTTCTTACAACATAACGGTCACTGCTACCAGCGGAGCGACTACGTCCACAACTGGTTTCACGCTGATCGTGCAATAAACATTCGGGGACAGCACACATTTGGGGAGCCGGAGCGCGCCTACTCCGCCTTTCAATGCACCGTAGGCGAGCTGGCTCGGTCGTCTATAAAAGCGCCACACTGGTGTACGATCTATTCGTCTCCATTCCCATGAAACTCGCACTGATCGCCTCTGCCCTGAACGGTCGCCTGGACGGCGGCTCGCCTGACATCGAAATCACCGGACTCAACCGCGTTGAGCGAGCCGGGCCTTCTGAAGTGACCTTCGTCGCCAATTCGAAATACGCCGCCGCGGCGCGGCACACCAAAGCCGCGGCTGTGATCGTTGCCAATGATTTCCCCGCCATCTCTGCGGCAACGCTGCGCGTTGATGATCCCTATCTCTCGTTTGCCCGCGCTCTCGAACTCTTTCATCCGCCCGAGCGGTACACTCCTGGAATTCATCCCACAGCCATCGTCCATCCCAGCGCCAAGATCGGACCGAACGCCCACATCGCCCCTTATGTCGTCGTCAACGAGAATGTTGAAATCGGCGCAGACGCCGTTCTGCTGGCCCACGTGGTCATCTACCGTGGCGTCACGATCGGCAACAACTTCTTCGCTCATGCCCACGCGGTCGTGCGCGAAAACTGCCGCATCGGCAGCAACGTTCTGCTGCACAACGGAGTGGTCATCGGCTCTGACGGATTTGGCTTCGCTAAGACTGCGAAAGGAAGCTGGTACAAAATCCCCCAGCCTGCGCCAGTGGTCATTGAAGATGATGTGGAAATCCAGGCCAACTCGTGCATCGACCGCGCCAGCGTGGGCGAGACCCGCATTCGCCGCGGCGTGAAGATCGACAACTTAGTGCAGGTCGGTCATGGATCGCAGGTGGGCGAAGATGCGCTGCTTGCTGCGCAGGTTGGCCTCGCTGGATCGACCGAAATTGGCAAGCGCGTGATTCTCACCGGGCAAGTTGGCGTCGTGGGCCACTGCAAAGTTGGAGAAGGTGCAATCGTTACTCCCCAAAGCGGAGTCGCGGCCGACATTCCCGCCGGCGCACTTGTCAGCGGCGCCCCCGCGGTCGATCACAGAGCCTGGCTGAAATATTCCGCCTTGCTCCCAAAATTGCCGGAACTTGTGCGGGCATTGCGCGCCAAGGTGGGAGAGAAATCTTCAAAGAAATAGGGCAGTCGCCTATGTGCAACTTCCCCCAAATCACTGCCCGAAGACTTCCTTTTCCAGCGCGCTAGTCGCACTTGCACTTAAACTTTCGCTCACCAAAACGGTGTCGCCGTGCTCTTCAATTACAACCGGCCCGTCGTCAGTGTTCCATTCATGGCGGTCCAGCAGAATCGCGTATTTGCGGGTCGGAGGTTCGGCGGCTTGATCGGCCTCCACATTGCCGCTGTCTTTCGCCTGCACTTGCTTGTAGCGCTGCTTGATCGAGTCCGCATAAATGGCCGCGAATTCGGCAGCTTTTCCCGAATTCGACCAGCGTGAGACATAGAGCAACCCCAGCGGCGCCGACGGATCGCTCTTCGAACGCGCGGCATAGTAGTAACCGCCGCGCCACTCCGGATAAAGCCGTTCCGACGCTTTTTTTCCGGCGTATTGCTCGAGCAGCACGGCCACGTCAAACTCGCCCATGGCGCCAATATCAAACTTCAAGTAATCCTTGAGGTCTTTCTTGAATTGAGGGACGGCCATGGGAGGAATCGCTTCCCCAGAGATATAGGTTTCCGGCTGCATGATCTGGCGCTGCGTGTGCGGAGGGTTCAGCAGCACGTCGGCAAACGCCTTTTCTTTGCCGCCGGTTTGCATGAGTTTGATCACAAACTTCAGCCCGTAGCTGTAAGGGAACGTCAGAGACTCTCTGAGGAAAATGGGAGCGTCTTTGAACACAGTGGAATCGTCAGTGCCGCTGGCCATTTGCGATTCCATGCTTTCAACCAGATCGGCGGAGTCGGCAATCGAGCGTCCGAGTGGGGCGAGTTCGTAATCGAGCATAACCGCTTCAGCCTGTCCCTCCACAACGGCTTCGCGTGCGTCATCGATCTCGTCGTTCTCGATGTCCTGCGGCGTGGGATCTTTTTTCATCTCGCCAAGGTCTTTCTCACCCTTCTTCATGAACTTATCGAGATTGATGGTCTGATCTTGCAGGGCGTGAGTGAGTTCGTGCGCCATCACTCCGGCCTGCTCTTCCGGCGGTACCCAATCAAGCAGGTTTACGGTTTTGGTCTTGGGATCGTAATAACCGGCGATCTGCTCGCGCAGCAGTGAGACCATAAGTTTTTCGAGATCGTAATCGCGCGGCAGCAGACCGAATTTTTTCAGCACTAACTCGGAACGCTCAAGACGTTTTACGTCTTCATCCTTCATGTGCTTGGTGAGATAGGCGACGACTTCGTCCCGGCTGGTGAGACGGCGCTTAACTTCTTTTTTAATCGGGAGTCCGGAGTGCTTGCTGTCGAAAGCCAGAATCTCATCAACCGAGTGGAAGAGTTCCTCAGCCTGACGTGGAGTGATTTTTACGTCGGCCTTCGGCGTAGCGCCCGTGTCCCCACCAGCGGGGTTTTGATTCTGTGTCGGTTGATCCTGCGCAGAGTGGACACTCTTGTCCGCCGGAGGCTGAGTCTGCTGTTGCTGTGGAGAGGCCTGATCTTGCGTTTGTGGCAGCGCCACGCTGCTCGCGAAAACGAGCAGAACAACCGCTGCCAGATATCTCAGGAAAGCGAAAGATCGCTGCGAGTGCTCCATTAATAACGAGTCTAAACTATTTGCCTGCACGCTCCGCTACCCACTCCCCCGCTTCCCTCGTGCCCAGCGTTCCGCCGATATCCTGCGTACCTTTTTTCTGGCGCACGGCTTCGAGCACGGCGGCTTCGATTTTTTCGGACTCACGGGTCATTCCCAAATGCGCCAGCATCATGGCTGCCGTCAAAATCGCGCCGAAGGGGTTCGCAATATCCTTGCCCGCGATTGGCGGAGCCGAGCCGTGCACCGGCTCGAACATCGATGTACGTCCGGGATGAATATTTACGCTGGCCGCCATGCCGAGGCCGCCCTGCAACCCGGCGGCGAGGTCGGTAATGATGTCCCCAAACATATTATTGGTGACGACGACGTCGAACTGCCGCGGATCGCGTACCATCTGCATGCAGAGCGCGTCCACGTACAAGTGCTGCGTGGTGATCTGCGGGAATTCGGTGCTCACTTCCTTGAACACGCGCTGCCAGAGCCCGCCCGCGTGAGTCATGGCGTTTGATTTGTCGCACATCAGTACGCTACGGCGCGGTGAGCCGTCTTGCTTAGTGTGGCGAGCGCAATATTCGAAGGCATAGCGAATGATGCGCTCGACGCCCTTGCGCGTGTTGATGTCTTCCTGTGTGGCGATTTCGTCGGGCGTGCCTTTCTTGAAGACGCCGCCGAGATCGCCATAAACGCCTTCGGTATTTTCGCGGATGACGACGAAATCGACATCTTTAGGCTCGACGCCTTTGAGCGGGCAAAGTGAGGCATCGAGCAGGCGTACGGGACGCACGTTGGCATAGAGATCCATCTGAAAACGCATGCCGAGTAGGATTTCTTTGGCGTGGATGTTGGTTTTGACGCGCGGATCGCCGAAGGCCCCGGCAAGGATGGCGTCGTAGTCGCGGGCAAGCATGGCGAAGCCGTCGGGAGGGAGGGTCGTGCCGTCGCGCAGGTAGCGGTCGGCGCCCCAGTCGAATTCGGTGAATTCCACGGCCGCGCCCGTGGCGCGAATGACGTTGAGAGCTTGCGGGATGACTTCCTGGCCGATGCCATCTCCGGGAATGACGGCGATGCGCTTCTTTGTTTGCTGGTCCACGCGAGAAAGCTAACACAAGCGGGGCGGAAAAGGTCGAATCGCCGGAACCAGACCGTCCCAAAATGGATTTCCACCAGAGAATATCCGCATCCACAGCATCCGCGCTTCGCCTATTCTGTTATAGTGAACCGCTAAAAGGAGTCTCCCATGGCAGGAAGAAGTCTGAACCGGGTTCAACTCATCGGCAATCTGGGGAAAGATCCAGAAATCAAATACACGCCTCAGGGCACGCCCGTGGCCAAGCTCGCGATCGCGACCAACGAACGCTACAAAGACAAAAACGGCGAATGGCAGGACCGCACCGAGTGGCACAACGTCGTGCTCTGGCAGCGGCAGGCAGAGATTGCGGGAGAGTATCTGAAAAAAGGCAGCAAGGTTTACATCGAGGGCCGTCTGCAAACCCGCTCGTGGGACGACAAGCAGACGAATCAAAAGCGCTACATGACCGAAGTCGTGGCCAGTGACCTGATCCTGCTAGGCGGGCGCGGCGAAGCGGGCGAAGGCGGCGGATACTCGCGCGGCGCAGCAGCTGGCGGCAACGGCAACAACTTTGACCAGCGCGTGCCCGAGCCAGAACATGCGGCGGCAGCTTCCGGGCCGATTACGGATGAGGATATTCCGTTCTAGGATTCGTCTGCGAGTAAAATTTTGTTCATGGCTGAACAACTTGCCGACAAAAAATGCGTTCCCTGTAAAGGCGGAGTGCCTGCGCTCAAGGGGAAGGAACTCAAGGCGCTGCACAAATCGGTGCCGCAGTGGAACGTTGTTGACGAGCATCACCTCACCCGGGAATTCAAGTTCCCCGATTTTGCCGAGGCGCTCGAATTCGTAAATCGAGTCGGCGCGCTGGCCGAAGAACAGGGCCATCACCCGGACATTCTGCTGGCGTGGGGCAAAGCCGAAATCACTCTGTGGACCCATAAGGTCGACGGGCTCACCGAAAGCGACTTCATTATGGCGGCGAAGATCGACCGGCTGGAGCCGAAGTAAGGCGTACTTTGGGCTTCGGCTTTCGGGCGTCAGGGTGTGTGGAGCGGGCGCCCTCGCCTGCTTGACGTTAAAAGAAAAAAGCCTGGCGTCTTCGAAAACTCTTCCGAGAAAGTCTCACCGCGATCCGGGCAGCCCGTGCGTCGCAACGATCTCATAATGTGCAGCTTCGGCATCGTGCCGCGATAAATACTTCCGCCGCTCCTCAGGAATAATAGAAGTTTCATAATCTGGGCCGGCGAAGGCGCGAACCGCGTCGATCGAATCCCATAGAATGATCGTGATGAACTCGACTTCGTTGCCGACATTTCTTCTGAGCAGGTAGCTGCCCCTGTAACCTTTGACCTTACCAATTCCGGGCAGTACTTCGGGTTTGAGCATGGCTTCATAAGCGCCGGCATGCTCAGGGCGCGAGCGGCCATGCCAGATACGTGCGATCATAGCGACCTCCAAGAATGTATGAGAGCTGAGCAGTAAAAACTTAATAATTATGAGCCAAGCGAAACCTCAACGGCTGGAAGCCACGTTCACGCTTGCCACTTAAGCCGGCACGAACGGAACTCGTGCCCTTCTCGGTTGCCTCAAGAAACTGCTCGCCAAGGCTTTTCCTCGAGTGGTTCCGTCTTATTCTGTGAACGTGTCGCGAGGGTCCACAACAGAGCCGGAATCAGCATGACTATTCCTGTGTAGATTGCCACCGAGCGTGCGGAGACTCCGGCATCCATGAATTTTCCGCAGACAAAAGCCCCCGCAGCAATGGTAAGCATGGAAAATCCGAGGTCGGCAGAGAAAACGCGTCCGCGAAAGCGATCATCGGTGTGAAGCTGCAATAACGTGGTCGAGAATACCCAGACCGTGGATCCCCCGGCGTGGGCCAGAAGGGCACAGGCGCTGGCCATCCAGACACTGCGGCTGAAGCCGAGTGTGGCATATCCAACCGCGATGGTGAGATAGCCGAATAAAATGCCGAGCTGCAAACGGCGGTCGCTGCGACCGGCCCAGCGCGCGGAGATGATCGGGCCGAATAGCGCGCCCAGGCCGCGCCCGCCCAGCAGAATACTCATGCCGAGCATCGCCGCGCCCGCCGGATCGACGCCGCGCCAGTGCACCGCGAAATCGTGCGCTCCCAAGACCGTAAAGATGACCCAGCTTGGGCCGATCATCAGCTCGCCAGCCTTGGCAAACACTGTTGGCAAAATAGTGCGGTGGTTGCGGATGTAGCGGATGCCCTCGTGAACCGGCGAGTAATCTACCAGATCACGGGGACGAAACGGCACGGCTGATTCGGCGTGCGGCTCACAAAAATGCATTCCAGAGATGAGAATCGCTGAGGCCAGAAATGACACGGCATTCATAATGAACACCGCATCGCGGCCGAAGAAGGCGGCAACCACTCCGCCGACTGAGGCCCCGATTAGCAGATTTACCGACCATGTTGCCGAAGAAAGCGTGTTCGCGATGATCACTTCATCTTTGGCTGCTATGTTCGGGATCACAGCGTTGCGCGCCGGCTCAAAAAATGCTGCCATAACAGTCTCGGCCAGCAAAAGTGGATAAACCAGCCACACCATCGACCGCGACCTCACAAGCAGCATGGCCAATACAATCACGCAGCGCGCCAGGTCGGCGGCAATCATCACGTGCTTGCGGCGCAACCGGTCGTTGACAACGCCCGTCGTAGGACCGACGAATGTCATGGGCAAAACTTGCAGAATCAAAGCCAGCGCGACTGAACTGGCATGTCCGGTCAGTTCCAGCAGCAGCGTGTAAATCGAGAGCGTGTAAAACCAGTCACCGATCTCGCTGACAATCTGCGCCAGCCACAGCTGGCGGAAATTGCGATTGCTCCGCAGCAGGCGCAGATAGGACGCGAGAGATATGGTCGGTGGAGAAAGCTCAGGCTGCGGATCCATCGCATGGTTAGGGTAACAAAAAGAGACAATGGGCTCGGCGTACGATCTCGTCCTCATTCGCAGCGCCGGCCTTCCGCCGACGTAAGGTCCTCTGCGAGCTTCGCAGCCTTGGGGATGATACCGATCACGCGCCAATCTTTGGTTGACGTAAGTTCGAATGTCCACCTAAGATGCACCTGCGCTTTTGCTAACGGAAAGCGCCCGCACTCACGAGAGCCTGAGGAAAAGCCAAAAATGAAGCTACGCATGAAAAGCTTGCGCCTGTTCGCTGTCATTCTTTTCGCCGCTCTTGCCTTCGCGCAGAGCGATGAGATCGTTCCCAACGAAAACCTGGTTGCCGAGGGCATCCCGAAGATACCGGCTTCGCTGGCCGAGTCGGTCAGCCACTACAGCGAATTTCGCACCGCCGGATTTTCCAGTTGGCATCCCACCCGACGCGAAATGCTCATCCAAACCCGTTTTGCCGACACCAGTCAGGTGCATCAGGTGAAATTTCCCGGCGGGGCCCGCACGCAGCTCACGTTTTACCCCGACCGTACCAGCGGATCCTGGTATGAACCGGTCCACGGCGATTCGTTCATCTTCGAGAAAGATATTGCCGGCGGCGAATTTTTCCAGCTCTACCGCTTCGATCTCGCCAGTGGAGATGTCACGCTTCTCACCGATGGCAAGTCGCGCAACACCGGCCCGCTGTGGTCGTATCAGGGCGATCGCATCGCTTATGGCTCAACCAAGCGCACAGGAAATGATGTCGACATCTGGGTTGTGAATGCCGGCGATCCCTCGAGCGCACGCATGGTCGCCGAGATGCAAGGTGGCGGCTGGGGCGTCAGCGACTGGTCGCCGGATGGCAAACAATTGCTGGTCACCGAGTACGTTTCAGCTTCTGAAAGTTATGTCTGGTCACTTGATATCGACTCGGGGAAGAAAGATCGCCTCACGCCAAAGACAAAGACGGGGGGCGAAACCGTTGCCTATGGCAACGCCCGTTTCAGCAAGGATGACAAAGGCGTTTATCTGACCAGCGATCAGGATTCCGAATTCCAGCGCCTGGTTTATCTGGACCTTGCCAGTCGTAAGTTCACGGTGCTTATTCCCTCGCTTAATTGGGATGTTGAAGACGTTGCTCTCTCCAGGGACGGCCGCTGGCTCGCCTTCGACGCTAATGAAGATGGAATCAGTGTGCTGCATGTGTTCGATACGAGATCCAACAAAGAGGTCAACGTACCGAAGATTCCGGTTGGCGTAATCAATGGCATGGAGTGGCGCAACAACAGCCGTGAACTTGGCTTTTCGCTGAGCACGGCGGGGCAGCCGTACGACGCGTACTCGCTGGACTTGGCGTCGGGAAAGCTGGAACGCTGGACTTACAGCGAGACTGGCGGCATCAACCCCTCTTCCTTTGCCCAGCCACAGTTGATTCACTGGAAGACCTGGGATGACCGCTCGATTGCCGGGTTTCTCTACAAGCCTCCGGCAAAGTTTTCGGGCAAGCGCCCGGTTATCATCGCAATTCATGGCGGGCCCGAAGGGCAGGTTCGTCCGGATTTCTTGGGCCGCGACAATTACTTCATCAATGAGCTGGGCATCGCCATCATCTATCCCAACGTGCGGGGCTCGACGGGCTACGGCAAGACGATTCAAAGGCTCGATAACGGCTATCTGCGCGAGGGATCGTATAAAGACATAAGCACGCTGCTCGACTGGATTCAAACGCAGCCCGACTTGGATTCCTCGAAAGTAATGATCACGGGCGGGAGCTACGGCGGATTCATGACGCTGGCTGTAGCGACGAACTACAACGACCGCATCTGCTGCTCAGTCGACGTTGTTGGACCGTCGAATCTCGTCACGTTTCTGGAGCACACCTCGGGCTATCGGCAGGATTTGCGGCGCGTGGAATACGGCGACGAACGCGACCCGAAGATGCGGGCATTCCTGGAGTCGATTGCACCCGCCAACAAGGCACAGAACATTACCAAGCCGCTGTTCGTGATTGCGGGGCAGAACGATCCGCGCGTTCCGGCCAGCGAATCGGCGCAGATGGTCGATGTCGTACGCAAGAACGGAACGCCAGTATGGTGGCTGCTCGCCAAAGACGAAGGCCACGGCTTCGCCAAGAAGAAAAACCGCGATTTTCAGTTCTATGCGACGGTGATGTTTGTGAAGGAATATCTGCTGAAGTAGCTATCAGCTTTCAACCATCAAGCTATCAGCTCGTCTCCCGGGTGCGGCGGGCGAGACGCCCGCCGGGCTTGCCCTGAGCGCAGCCGAAGGGACGGCGCGCTAAATGATTCATTACGGCCGCAGCTTCAACTTCAAATCTTCCGCGATCTGCTTCCCGTGGAACCGCCCGTTTTCGATGAATATTTCGTTCGTCCGCGAGCCGGCGACGATCACGCCTGCCACATAGATACCGTGAACATTGCTCTCCAGTGAGACCGGGTCGCACACCGGACGGCATTGGTTTTCAGAGAGTTCGATACCCATGCTGCGCAAAAAATCGTAGTCGGGATGATAGCCAATGAGCGCCAGCACGAAATCGTTTTTCAGACGAACAGTTCCTCGCGGCGTCTTCACGACCACGTGATCGACACCGATTTCTTGCACATAACTGTTGAAGTGGGCTTCGATATCCCCGTTCTTGATGCGGTTTTCGAGGTCGGGCTTGATCCAGTACTTGACGTGATGATGCAGTTGCGACCCGCGGTAGACGAGCGTGACGCGAGCCCCATGCCGCCAGAGATCGAGCGCCGCAATTGCAGCGGAGTTTTTCCCTCCGATCACCAGCACATCAGTGTCGTAGTACGGGTGCGACTCTCCATAGTAGTGCGAAACCTTCGGCAGGTCCTCGCCAGGAATGCCAAGCTGGTTGGCGAGATCGTAGTATCCGGTCGAGACGATCACTTTACGTGCGTGGTAATCATGCGGCCGCCCCGCACGGTCAGTCGCGGTGATGATGAAATTTCCGTCTTCGCCGACCACCGTTTTCACCCACTCATATTGGCGAACATCTAGATGGTAGTGCTCGGCGACTTTGCGGTAGTACTCGAGCGCTTCTTCGCGCGTGGGCTTCTGGTTCGCCGTGGTGAAGGGAATCTCGCCAATTTCGAGCAGTTCGGGAGTCGTGAAAAATACCATGCCCGCGGGATAGTGAAACAGCGAATTCACCAGGCATCCCTTATCGAGAATGATCACCTTCAGCCCGATTCTCTGCGTTTCGATGGCACAAGCGAGACCGGTGGGCCCTGCGCCGATCACGAGCACATCGGCGCGCATCTGAGGCTCGGCGAGAAGCTGAGGCTTGGCCAGCGTTTCGATGTCTTCGGCGGTGAGGAAGTCGGGCATTCAGGACCCTATCGGCAAACCAGCACGTGGTCGGAGACCGATGATTCTAGCATGGAGACGTATTGTCAGGCCGGCGCGGAGGCATCATCATACCGGAACACGCCCGATGATCTGTGATACAGCGCACACTTCGCTTGGCTGCTGCGCGCTATAATCTTTGGTTGTTTCATCCTTCGCGCTCATTCAGGAGCCTCCATGTCCACCGTTGCCGAACCGGCCATCCACACCCGCATTGAATCTGACAGCATGGGGAAAATCGAAGTCCCATCGAACGTCTATTGGGGCGCGCAGACGCAGCGCTCGCTCCAGCACTTCAACATTGGCCGCGACACCATGCCGCCCGAGCTGATTCGCGCCTTCGGCATCCTAAAGAAGGCCTGTGCCCTGGTGAATCAGGACTTGGGCAAGCTGCCGCCCGACAAAGCCAAGCTGATCGTGCAGGCGGCCGACGAGGTGATCTCCGGTAAGCTGAACGATCAGTTTCCGCTGCGCATCTGGCAGACTGGCAGCGGCACGCAGACCAATATGAATGTGAACGAGGTCATCTCTAACCGCGCCATTGAAATCGCTGGCGGCGAGATGGGATCGAAGAAGCCAATCCATCCCAACGATCACGTGAACATGTCGCAGTCGTCGAACGATACGTTTCCAGCGGCGATGCACATCGCAGCGGCCGATCGCGTGAAGAATGCGTTGATTCCGGCGGTACGCAGCGTGCGCGACGCAATCGCCGCCAAGGCGAAGGAGTTCGAGAGCATCGTAAAAATCGGCCGCACCCACTTGCAGGATGCCGTGCCTCTAACTTTTGGGCAGGAATTTGGTGGCTGGGCTGCTCTACTGGATCGCGACATCAAGCGACTCGAGCAGGCTCTCGACGGCCTGTACGATCTCGCCATTGGCGGAACCGCTGTAGGCACGGGCCTGAACGCGCATCCCGAATTCGCTGAGCGTGCCGCGAAGAAAATCGCCGAACTCACCGGATTTCCCTTCCGCTCGCACCCCAACAAATTTGCAGCCCTCTCCGCTCACGACGAAATCGTCTTCGCCCAGGGCGCGCTCGAGACGCTGGCTGCATCGTTCATGAAAATTTCCAACGACATTCGCTGGCTGGCTTCCGGCCCGCGTTGCGGCTTGGGCGAGCTTTCGATTCCGGAGAATGAGCCGGGATCATCGATTATGCCGGGCAAGGTAAATCCCACGCAGTGCGAAGCGATGACCATGGTTTGCGTGCAAGTTCACGGGGCGACTGCTGCTGTGGGCTTCGGCGGTTCGCAAGGCAATTTCGAATTGAACGTGTTCAAGCCGGTGATCATTTATAACTTCCTGCACTCGGTCACGCTCATCACCGACGCTTGCCACGGATACGTCGAGTACATGATCAAAGGGATAGAAGTTGATCGCGAAAAGGTTGTCTGGTACGTGAAAAACTCTCTGATGCTGGTCACGGCGCTGGCGCCGAAAGTGGGCTACGACAACGCGGCCAAAATCGCGCACACGGCGCACGTCGAGCGCACCAGCCTGCGCGAAGCGGCGCTAAAACTTGGATATCTTACGGGCGAGGAGTTTGATCAGTTGGTCAGGCCGGAGAAGATGACGAGGCCGTAAGGCAGTTCCAGTTGCCGGTTCTCAGTTATCCGCGGATTCGACAACGAGCTTGTCATTTGCACCGAGCTTTTCGCGCATGGGTGAACATTGTGTTGTTTCTCGCTGAGCAGTCGTGATCACCACCACACTCACCAGCACTAATAGCGTCCCGGCGACGCTGCGCGCGCCTAGCGATTCCCCGGCCAGAAAATATCCGAGCAGCACGGCGACGACAGGATTGACATATGCGTACGTGCCCACCTTCGTCGGCGACTCGTGGGCGATCAGCCATATGAATGCCGTAAACGCGATGATCGACCCGGCGACGATCAAATAGATCAAAGCCACCCACGCGCCCCACGAGACAGCGCGGATGTTGAACCCCTTGAACTCGCCAAGTAGCGCGGCTGTCACGGTGAGCAGAATCCCGCCAACGAGCATCTGCACGCACGAACTCATCACCTTCGACTGCGGCAGTGGCAGTTTCCGCGTTAAAACCGAACCGAAAGACCAGCCCATTGCTCCCACGATCAGCGCCACAGCGCCCCGGGGATCTACAGCGCGCTGCCCGAATCCTGTAGGGCTCACAAGCTCCGCTACGCCCGCGATGCCGAGCAGTAGTGCGAACCCAAGCCGCAGCGTCAGCTTCTGCGTTCGCAAGATCAGAATTTCGGCGAGTGCGGTAAACCCTGGAATCGTTGCCATCATCACGGCCGTAAGCCCTGACGGCACGCGAGTTTCGGCCCAAAAGACGAGACCATAATCAATCACGAAAATCAGAATCGCCAGCAAAGTAGCCGAGGTCCACTGGCGAAGTTCCGGCCAGGGCTGGCCTTTTCCCAAACTCCACAGAAAGATCGCAGCCCCTGCCGCAATAAAGCGCATTCCGGCGAACAGGAACGGCGGCAGTTCGCGCACACCAATGCGGATGGCAAGAAAAGTTGAGCCCCAGACCAGGTAAATGATGGCAAAGGCCAACAGAGTCTGCCAGCGATGCGGGCGCACCTCGTTCATGCAGTAAATTCCAGACCTAGGAAGTGAGAATGCACGTGCTTAGATCAACGCTCGCCTGCCGAGGACGCAGACTGTACCTATAAATAATTTCTATGGGAGCTACGGGGGCGGAAGCGGGCTATTTCTTCAGCAAACTGGTGTGGCTGGCCACGCACTGCCAGCGACCTTCCGTGAATACCCAGGTATCCGTAAAGCGGCCAATGTGCTCGTAGGGCTTGCCTTGATAGGTTCCCTTGGTGTGGTAAATGCCAACGACCACGCCGGCGTCGCCGTACATGCTGACCTTCAGGTCCTGAATCGTCATCGTTTCCAGGTTGAAACGCGGGTCCCGGATATCGGCCAGGAACTTCGCTTTGCCGCTGACATCGCCGTCGTATTCGGTATCGATGAAGTCCGTGGCGATCATGACGTCGAGAGTGCGGGCATCGCGATTCACCTGGGCCTCATTCCACAGGTGTTCCATCACCAGCAGCTTAGTTTCCTGCGAATCTTCCTTCACCTTGTGGACAGTGGCCTGTCCCATCGCAGCGAGAGACAGCAGAAAAACACAGCATGTGGTACGAAGCATCGCCTTGCTCACCCGCTCATCCCCACGTGAGGCGGACGCTGTGCGGAAAGATAGCAGCCGCTCGGCATGATGAGTATTCAAATCTGCAGCGGAGTGTTACGGAGGTCATACAGCAGCGAGGCTAATATGCCCATCGCAGCAGTGCCGCGCCAACAGTGAAGCCAGCGCCGACTGACGCCATCAACACCAGACTTCCCTTCTTCAACTTACCTTCTTCGATGGCCGTATTCATGGCTAACGGAATCGTTCCGGCGGTGGTGTTGCCATAACGATCGATGTTGACGATGACACTTTCCGGCCGCAAGCCCAGGCGCTCGGCTGTGGCATTGATGATGCGCAGGTTGGCCTGGTGCGGAATGAACGCATCGACATCCGAACCTTTGAGTCCGTTGCGTTCGAGTAGCTTCAGGCAGGCTTCAGTTTGCTTGCGCACGGCGAACTTGAAGACCTGCTGGCCATCCTGGTGAACGTAGTGCATCTTCTGGTCGACGGTCTCGTGAGACGACGGGTTGAGGCTCCCGCCGCCAGGCATATGAAGAAAAAATCCGCCCGAGCCATCGATTTCGTGAATGAAATCGATGAGCCCGACCGAATCATCTTCGGTTGGCTCGAGGATGACTGCGCCGGCGCCGTCACCGAAAATGACACACGTGGCACGGTCGGTGTAGTCGATAATCGACGACATCACGTCAGCCCCTATCACGAGCACCCTCTTATGGGTCCCAGTCGCGACGAACTGTGCTCCTGTCTGTACCGCATAAATAAATGCAGAGCAAGCGCCAGAAAGATCGAATCCCCAAATACCCTGGGCGCCTAATTTGTGCTGCACGAGACAAGCGGTGGAGGGAAAAAACATGTCGGGCGTGACGGTGCCGACGATAATCGCATCGACATCGTTGGGTTTGAGGCCGCGCTGGGCAAGCGCTCTCTTTGCAGCCTCGACCGCAAGGTCGCTGGTGGCCACGCCTTTGTCGACGATGTGCCGTTCGCGGATACCGACGCGCTCCATAATCCATTCGTTGCTGGTATCGACCATCCTTTCCAGGTCGGCGTTGGTCAGAAGACGCGGCGGAACATAAGTGCCAAGGGCGCTAATTTTGACTCTGTGCTTGCGCAGAGAGTTACCCGGTTCGTTCAATGAGGGCTCCTATGAAAGCGGAACCAGTATTTTGAACGATTGAAGCCGGAATGTCTAACTCCGGCTTCGACCACGACTCTTCAAGATTAACCACTACCGACGCTAACGAGCACGAAGGTAAGCGCTCACGCCGCAGGACGGTCTCGTTCAATCTGCATCCACTCGCGAACGAAGTTTGGGCACGCCACAATGTCGAAGTAACGTCCTTCGCCGCTGATGAGATAGCCGAGCGCATCGCGATCGACTTTTTCGAGAGAAATCATATTGAGCAGCGGCCACAAGCCGCACTCGATGGCCGACGTAACAAGCTGATTGAGATACAAAATATGCCCTTCAAGCAAGCTGCCGGAAACGTAAATGGTGACCGATGGTGAGACTGGATTTTCCGCATAATTCCGAATCATTTCTGCTCCACTCCTGCGGTTTTGTTTTGAGGAACTTGATTATTGGACGCGCGGACAGGACATTCTTTGCGCAAAGAGTTGTAAGAATTTGTAAATCAGGGTGAGAGAAAATGAACAGCGGTCTCAGGTGCGGAAAAAGCAGGCAGTATTAGCCAGGCACCGGGGACCCACTGCACACGCAAGAGCCCGTTACCGTTGCTTCCTTCCGGACCTGGCGGGGTTGGCGGGAATACGTCGCGTGGGACCGATGCCTGACCTGAATTATTCTAGCAAGACATGATCGGCAACGGAGCGGTCCGCGACGCGGTTGTTGTGGCAAGTCCGGGACCATATCAGGTGCCGGCGTCTTTTGACTGATGCGCTAAACCCTGATTCCCACTAGAAGTGCCAGACTGCGCCGCCCGCTACAAAGTAGTTATGCTGGCGAGTCTTGCCGGTGTCGGCGAGCGGCAAATCCGGAGTGCCCGACCAGAAATCCCGTGCCTCGCCGCGGAATCCAAGATGGCGGAAGCGGCGCTGGAACGGATTCAAGTCCAGCCCCACACCTCCTTGCAGCACGCCCGAAGTCGTTGAGCCTCCCGGGTTCGTTCCGTAATAGTTCAGGTTGTTACTCTCCGTAAAATGCGCAAAACCCCCGCCAATGCTTACCCATGGAGAAACCGCCGTGGCAGGAAACAAGTTGAGCCGCAAACCTGGGGTCAGGAAATACTGTTTGTATTCGGAAGGAACCACGTCACCACCCGAGCCGAGCTTTTCATCTAAATTCAACACCGCGAGGACTTCACCAGAGAGACCGACGATTGGGGTCGTTAGGAGGCGTCGCGAATAGTTAACTTCGAAACTAAGTCCGTGCCCAGAGCGAACAAAGGGATTAACAGCGGGCGCGTTCGGGCCATGGATGCCTTGGTCGCTGATGAACATGCGCCCGATCATGCCGGTCAATTGGTTTGGCTCATCTTGAGCCGCAGCCTGCCCGATGGCGCACAGCGCCAGCATCAGGACTGCAATTATGGCCTGTTTCCCAGACATTCTTCCTCCAGGATGCGGGACTAAAATTTTCTAAGATAAAAGCAGCCTAGCATGAAGACTAACGTTTTCAGTCCCTTGGACTTGTCATCTTGGTGCCTAAAGTCACCTCCCTTACTTGCTCAAATTCACCGCTTGGTAGTGGCTCAGTTTGAAACTTGAGAGCAATTCTTCTCTCCGTTCTCCGTGGCGTGCCCTGAGCGCAGCCGTTTTTCAGGCGGAGCGAAGGATCTCCCTACCCACTGGTCATTGGGTGTGAGATTCCTCGCCCCGCTGGTGAAAGCGCGGGGCCTCGGAATGACACCAACTCGACCGGCGGAATCCCTCCCTCCGTGACGGGCCAGGGCGCAACGGAATGCTAAAATTCATAGATTGCATGCCTGCCCAGAACCTAACTATCTCCCTTCCTGGCCCGGAGAGCTCCGAATCTGATCTGAACGATCAGATTTCT
The DNA here is from genome assembly GCA_030041215.1 of Candidatus Sulfotelmatobacter sp. Taxonomy (GTDB): domain Bacteria; phylum Acidobacteriota; class Terriglobia; order Terriglobales; family Acidobacteriaceae; genus Sulfotelmatobacter. The sequence goes on from JASHOH010000037.1 coordinate 46,723, forward strand.
CCCCAGCATCCGCCGAAGATCGGTTTCGTCAGCCTGGGATGTCCCAAGAATCTCGTCGATAGCGAGGTCATGATGGGGCTGGTAGCGCGTGCCGGGGCTACCCTTTCGCCGCGCGCCGAAGACGCCGACGTGATCGTGGTGAACACCTGTTCGTTCATCGAGAGTGCGCAGCAGGAATCGGTGAACACGATACTGGAAATGGCAGCCCATAAAGCTAAGGGCCGGGCAAAGAAACTCGTTGTTGCTGGCTGCCTTGTAGAACGGTTCCGAGAAGAAATCCGCAACCGCATTCCGGAAGTCGATGCGGTCGTAGGAACTGGCGAATTACAAGGTATCCTTGCCGCCACCGGAGTCGCCCCTGCGCCCGCCCCCTCTCCGCTTGTGGTGCTGCCTTCCCGTCCCGAAGGCGGCGCTCGCGCGGCACAAGGCCGATTTTCGCGTGGCGAATGGGACGGCGCCATCGCCGACCTGCCAAACTATCTTTACGACGACGAGACTCCGCGCATTCTCGCCACGCCGAAGTCGACGGCCTACATCAAGATCGCCGAAGGTTGCAATCATCCCTGCACGTTCTGCATCATTCCCCAGTTGCGCGGGCAGTTTCGCTCGCGCCGCTTTGAATCCGTCATTGCCGAAGCCGAGCGTTTGGCGCGAAGCGGCGTTCGCGAAATCACCCTCATTGGCCAGGACACGACTTGTTACGGCGAAGACTTTGGCCTGAAGGACGGACTCGCACTGCTTCTCGAGAAACTTGCAAAGATCGAAGATCTCGGCTGGATTCGCTTCCTCTACACCTATCCAAACAAGATCACGCTAAAGCTGCTGGAAACCATCGCATCGACGAAGAAGATATGTTCTTACATCGACCTGCCCTTACAGCACGCGTCCGCGACCGTGCTTAAACGCATGAAGCGTGGCGGGGGTACCGATGTATTCTTGCGCTCCATTGAAAAGATGCGCCGCATCGTTCCCCATCTCACCTTACGCACGTCGTTCATCGTCGGCTTTCCCGGAGAAACGAAAAGCGAATTTGAAGAGCTGTGCGAATTCGTGCGCGCGGCTCAATTTGATTGGATGGGAACTTTCTCCTATTCCGATCAGGAGGGAGCCGGCTCCTACGCCCTTGAGAAGAAACTTTCTGCACGCGAAATCGAGGGCCGCCGCAAACACCTGATGGCAATCCAGCGCAAGATAAGCCGAAAGAAAAAGAAGGCGCTCGTTGGCAAGCGGTTCGATTTGTTGCTCGAAGGAAATTCCGAGGACACTGACTTACTGATAGAAGGCCGCACCGCCATGCACGCTCCCGAAATCGACGGCAAAGTCTTCGTGAACGATTTCCCTGGCGGGCTTACCCCCGAATTCGGCAGCTTTTATCGCTGCCAGATCACCGAAGCTTACGACTACGACCTGGTAGCGAGAATCCTTTAGCCCTTCTTCACTCAGCGTAAAATCAAAACTGAGTGTTTTACGATGCCCCGCAAGCGCACAGTGAAGGTCCGCTGCCCAATCTGCAAGAAAGAAGTGAAGAACAGCGATCCCGAATTTCCCTTCTGCAGCCGGCGCTGCCGCACGCTTGATCTCGGCAAATGGGCCAGTGGGGATTATGTGATCGCATCCCCAGTCAAAGACTCGGAAGAACGCATGCAAGATCGGGGCAAAGGATCGGAGGATGTATGAAGAACTCATTCGTGTGCGGGCGGGACGCCCGCACGACAGCCGCCGAGGACTCTTCGACTTGGCTCAGGGCAGGCGGCGCTACCGATAGCGGCAATGCAAAAGGCGCCTGACGTGGAAACGCGCAGTGCCAAGCCGCTCGATCGTAGGGCCAGCGCCTGCCCTGAGCCTGCCCAAGGGGCGTCCCGCCCAGCACCACGCTGGGCTTCAGTGATCGCAACTTTCTTCGGCATCGGCTACCTGCGCCCTGGCCCGGGCACTTGGGCCTCGGCTGCGACAACCCTTCTGTGGGCCGTAGTCGTCCACGCAATCGACGCCTCATTCCGCATTCCAATTGCGATCACCCTTTCCATTCTCATAGTACTGATCGGTATTCCCGCTGCCACTAAAATCTCGCGCGCCTCCGGCAGGAAGGATCCACAAATCGTTGTCATCGACGAAGTCGCCGGTCAACTCATCGCACTCATCGGCGTCCCACTTGCATGGAAGCCTTTTCTCGCAGGCTTTATACTGTTTCGCCTCTTCGACATCCTCAAACCACCCCCGGTTCGGCAACTGGAGACGCTTCCCGAAGGCGCCGGCATCGTGTTCGACGACGTGGCCGCTGGCCTCTACGCTTTTGCGATTGTGCATCTCTTGCTCCACTTTGGCCTTCTAAGATAGGTTCTTCTAAAATAGCTTCTGCATAGGCGTACTTTCCGCATGGGATTCTCCGATCGCATCCTCGGCAAGAAAAACGTGAATGGCGGACCGCACATCGAGTCGGTCTCACCCGTATTGGCGCTCGCGGGCGGCGAAGTCCGCATTGCCGGCTCGGGCCTGCGCCCGCAGCAATATCAGCGGCCGCGCGTGCGCTTCGGCGACGTGGAAGGCGGGGTCGTGGTCAGCTCAGATTCCTTTCTCGTTGCGCGCGTTCCTGAGGGAGCAACGTCCGGCCCGGTCGTCGTCGCTACTGACGGGCATGTCAGCAATGCTCAGACAATTCGCGTGGCTGTGCCCATCGCCGAAAATCTGCATCCCGTGACCAATCCCGCGCTCGATGCGCAGGGCAACATTTACGCAACGTTCTCCGGCGCGCGCGGCCAGAAGGTTCCGGTCGCCGTGTTCAAGATCGATACCAACTATGCCGTGAAGCCGTTCGTGGCCGACATGATGAACGCAACCGGCATCGCCTTTGATCGATCGGGGCACATGTACGTCTCCTCCCGCCACGATGGCGCCGTTTACCGCGTGGCCTCCAACGCAACCATGATTACCTACGCCGAGGGCATGGGCATCGCCACAGGAATTGCTTTCGACCGCAATCAGAATCTCTACGTCGGCGATCGCAGTGGCACGATTTTCAAAATTGATCGCGACCAGAAGGTCTTCGTCTTCGCCACCCTTGAGCCCAGCGTCTCCGCGTATCATCTTGCCTTCAATCCTCAAGGCGATCTGTTCGTGACCGGCCCCACCACTTCCAGTTTCGACAGCGTTTATCGCATCGACCCCCACGGCACCGTCAGCACGTTTTATCGCGGCCTGGGGCGCCCTCAAGGTCTTGCCTTCGATATAGAAGGAAATCTCTACGTTGCCGCATCCCTCGCAGGCAGGCGCGGCATTGTGAAGATCACGCCGTCAGGGCAGGTCAATTTGGAAGTCGCCGGCCACGGGTTGGTCGGTCTCGCCTTCGCCCCTGGACGCAGCGTGATTCTCGCCACCAACGATCCCGCCGGTAACGGCGCGGTGCATCATCTTTCATGGAACGTTCAGGGCCTGCCGCTGTTGCCAGAGTAGCGCCGCGGCTCCGTCCATTCCGCGTGATGGGCGTCATCCTGAGCGCAGCCGTTTTCCAGGCGGAGCGAAGGATCTTTAAGACATCTCTACGAATGGGAAGCTACAGTTCAGCTTTCAGCCGCGACTGCTTCCGTTTCATTTACACTTCTACCCGTGAACGCCGAAATCATTGCTGTCGGCTCCGAACTGCTGACGCCTTTCCGAACTGACACAAACTCTCTCTATCTCACCGATCAGCTCAATCAACTCGGAGTCGAGGTCATCTTCAAAAGCGTCGTGGGAGATGATCTCAAGCGCCTCGTCGCTGCCGCGCAGCACGCATTATTTCGTTCGGAAATAATCATTTTCAGCGGCGGCCTCGGGCCCACTGAAGACGACCTTACCCGCGAAGCCGTGGCCGAGGCTCTCGGTATTCCGTTGCGCCGCGACCCAGAAGTCCTTACTGCAATCGAGCGCCGCTTCGCATCGCGAGGCTGGAAGATGTCTGCCAACAACGCCAAGCAAGCCGACATTCTGGAAGGCGCCACGGTTCTCCCCAACGCCAACGGCACCGCGCCCGGACAGTGGCTCAGCGGCAAGGTCGAAGGCCGCGAGCGCATCATCATTCTTTTGCCCGGCCCTCCTCACGAACTGAAAGCTTTGTTCGAAGCCGAATGCCGCGAGCGCCTGCGCGCGAAGGTGCCCCCAGCTCACATTGCCACACGCACCTTGAAAGTGGCCATGCTGGGTGAATCTCACGTCGATGCGCGCATCGCTCCCATTTACAAAAGATACAGCAGCGTGCAGACCACGATCCTGGCCGGCGCGGGAGAAATTGAAGTGCATTTCAAATCTCGCGGCGAGACCTTGGACGCCGCGCAAGCGGCAGTGGATGAAGTCGCCGATGCTATCGAAGACGAGCTTGGCGACGCCGTTTACTCGCGTGACGGGCAGTCGCTTGAGCAGATCGTCGGCTATTGGTTGCAGATGCGCGGCGCAACTCTTGCCGTCGCAGAATCCTGCAGCGGCGGCCTTCTCGCCGAACGCATAACATCGGTCAGCGGCAGCTCGCGTTATTTCGTCGGTGGGGCAGTGGTTTATTCTAATCCGTTGAAAACCGAACTCGCCGGCGTTCCCGCCGACATGATCGAGCGCCACGGCGCCGTCAGCCGCGAAGTCGCCGCGGCCCTGGCCGAAGGCATTCGCTATCGCTGCGAAGCAACGCTTGGCGTTGGCATCACCGGCGTGGCCGGACCTACGGGCGGAACCGCCACGAAGCCCGTTGGTCTCGTCTACCACGCACTCGCCAGCGACAGCGGAACGGAAGTGATCGAGCGCAACTTCCCCGGCGACCGCAAACGCATTCGCCGCTTCGCCAGCGCCATGGCACTGGATATGGTGAGGAAAAAGCTGATGTGAACGCAGCTTCTGGCTTTTAGCGTTTAGCTGTTAGCTTGTGAACTTGAGATTCGAGCAGCACGAATTAACTCCGAGAGCCGGGCATCGAATCAATCCCGGATTCGCGCCATAGCCAAGAGCTAAAAACTAATAGCTAAGAGCCGATTCCCATGCGCCTCTTTGTTGCCCTCGACATCACTGACGACATTCGCGAGCGTATCGCTCGCTTTCTCGACGGTGTGCGCGAATTTGCTCCCGATGCCCGCTGGGTGCGCCCGGAATCCTTACATATCACTTTGAAGTTTATTGGAGAGAAGCCCGATGCTTTCGTCGATCAGATCAAAAAGGCGTTGTCCAGCATCGAAGCGGCGGCAATCGAAATGAATTTTGGCGGCTGTGGCTTCTTCCCCACTGCGAAAGCGCCACGGGTTTTCTGGATCGGCGTCGAAGCAGGGCCGAATTTAAACGCATTGGTCGGTCTCGCAGATGAGAAACTTGCCCAAGTCGGTATTCCAAAAGAAACGCACGCCTATAGCCCGCATCTCACGTTGGCGCGTGCGGCGGGCGGGTCGGGATCGCCGCGATGGCGGAAGGGCGACAAACCCAACCGTGCCTTCCAGCGGCTCCAGGAAAAATTGGCGGCCCTGCCGGTTCCGGAGTTTGGTACCATGATCGCCCGCGAGTTTTTTCTGTACCAGAGCCAGCTAGGCCGTGGAGGCTCGAAGTACACGAAGCTGGTGCAATTTGCTTTGCAGTAGTTATTCGGAAGTTTGCGGCAGTGGACTTGGCTTCCCCGGCGAAACCTCGGCGGCTTTTCTTCACGATCTTTGCGGTAAAGAAGCTTTTGAACGCAAAGTGCATAAAGAGATGCCGCGAAGAAAGCAAAGGAAACCTCTGATAATTACTCTGCTGTGTTCGTTACCATAAGCTTCACCTTGCCGACGCTAATCATCATCGCCGCCTCGAGCTACCTGCTGGGATCTATTCCCTTCGGCTATCTCTTGGTCCGACTTTTCCGTGGCGAAGACGTGCGTCTGAGCGGCAGCGGAAACATCGGGGCCACCAATGTCTCCCGCAAATCGCCGATGTTGGGAGTCGTAACCCTGATATTCGATGCCTTGAAGGGAGCGGCGGCCGTCACCCTGGCATTTCGTTTGTGCAGTTCGACTTCCTCGAGCACGCGAATTTCTGTCGCATCGCTCGCCGCGCTGTGCGCCGTGGCCGGCCACATTTTTCCCATCTGGCTGAAATTTCGCGGTGGCAAGGGAGTCGCAACCGGTCTCGGCTCTTTTCTTCTAATCGCTCCTAAAGCAGTAGTGATCGCGGCAGGGATTTTCGTTGCCGTCCTGTTCATTTTCCGTTATGTCTCACTGGCATCGATGATCGCTGTCGGCTGTTTTCCTTTGATTGTCTTTGCGATGCATATGTACGGCGATGCGCCCCCTGCCTTGGCGTTCATCGCCGCCACTTCCCTTCTCATCATCGCCCGGCACTATGCAAACATCCGCCGCCTTGTTGCCGGAACCGAATGTCGCTTTGGAGTTCGGCGCCCATGAGCCGGATTGCCCTCATTGGCGCAGGAGCCTGGGGCACGGCATTGTCGATCCTGCTCGGGCGTAAAGGCACGCACCAGGTTCGGCTATGGGCATACGAAAAAGAAGTGTGTGAATCGATCGCCCAGCGCCGCGAGAACACAGCGTTTCTTCCCGGGCAACGAATTCCGCCTGCCGTGGCGCCCTGTAACGATCTTGGCGAAGCGCTGGCGGGTGCAGAAATCGTGCTGAGCGTAATGCCCTCACAGCATTGCCGCCGGCTGTTTCAGCAGATGCTCCCGCATCTTGGCCCGGAAAGCATGATCGTCAGCGCAACTAAGGGACTGGAAGAAAATTCTCTGCTCCGCATGACGGAGGTAATCGCAGAAGCGCTCAGAGACAATAGCAAACCGAAACCCCGCATTGCCGCGCTCAGTGGCCCCTCGTTCGCCGTCGAAGTTGCACGAGGAGATCCCACGGCAGTCACGGTTGCTACCCAGGACCCTGAACTCGGGCGCCTCATTCAAAAAGAATTCAGCGACGCCAGCTTTCGTGTCTACACGAGTGACGACCCCATCGGCGTGGAACTGGGTGGCGCACTAAAAAACAGTGTAGCCATCGCTGCCGGAATTTGTGCTGGACTCGGCCTCGGCCACAACTCGATCGCCGCCCTGATCACTCGCGGCCTGGCCGAAATTACGCGCCTCGTCATTGCCTGCGGAGGCAAAGCCGAAACTATGGCTGGCCTTGCGGGCTTGGGAGATCTAGTGCTTACGTGCACCGGCGGCCTGTCACGCAACCGCAGCGTTGGCGTGGAACTGGGCAAGGGCCGCAAGTTGACCGAAATTCTTGCCGGCATGCATGGCGCCGTTGCCGAAGGAGTTTTCACTACCACTGCCGCCGTCGGACTGGCTTGCGCGCACGGAGTTGAGATGCCGATTATTGAGCAGATTTATGCTATCCTGCACGACGGCAAAGCTCCACGGGATGCAATCTCCGAACTGATGGCGCGCACCGGCAAAAGCGAGGCGCTCCGCCAGTAACCAGCGCTTGTAACTTGAGTGCGCGGTTATTTAGCGTCAATGCTCACCCGCCAGTTTAGGTTCAGGACACTTTGGTAATGACGCATTTTCCGCTTTTCACCTCAGCGAACTCGCGCCCCAATTAAAATTTCATAGATACCGTGAAAACCGCCGCCACTACGATCTCCGGTGCTCCTGCATCGACGCCAGGGAACAACTTGTCGTTAAAGACCGCTTCACCCGCGCGCATACCAATTTTGTACGTGATGCTCGGCGTCCTCTTGGTGATCAGTACTGTCCCCATGTATTTCTACTCTGCGCAAGTCGAGGCCAATAACCGCGACCGCCTGAAAACCAACGAAAGGTTGCTGCAGAACACGATCACGCGGTCGCTGGCCGATGATCTCTCACAGCATGAGCGCTCGCTGCGCATGATGCTCACCAACCTTTCTTCTGCAGTTCAGGTAGCCAGCGGCGGCGACATTGGCGCAAAGAACATCGAGGCTCCGGAACTTCGCGCCCTCCTGGAAAATTTTGTTTCTTCCTCCGATGACGTGGCCTACGCGACCTTGTTGAACTCCGAAGCCAAGGGAATCACGGCTGGTCGCATTGCACCCGATGCGTTTCTTCAGCGTGAGCTGCAACATGCCTATGATGCCGCCCGGGATGGCCGCGCTTACAATGGCCAGGCATTGCAGGTGGAAGATGGAAAACTACCGCATACTGTAGTGCTGGTAAGCACCCCGGTGAGCTACGGTGGACGCTTTTTGGGCATGATCGGCGCCGTAGTCGACCTGCAATTCTTGATTCGCCACCTGCAAGAGGCCAGCGGAGGCGGACTTATTCCTTATGTCGTTGACTCTCAGGGACGCCTGGTAGCCGCCGGGACTACCAAGTACGTGACCGGGCAGGACATGAAAAACCTGGAAATTGTCCGCAATTTTGTCGATCAGGGCGGCAAAGCACAGTTGGCTGCAACCAAAGAATTCGAAGTTCATGAAGGTAAAAACAATATTCAGATGCTGGGTACGTACAGCCCAGTTACTACGCTCGACTGGGCTGTTGTGGTGCAGAAGCCGCAAGACGAGGCCTACCGCGACGTCATCGAGATGCAGCGCAAAGGTCGGCTTCTCGCCTTATTGGCGGTGCTGGTAAGCATTTTCGTGAGTATTGTCGCCGCCCGCCGAATCACGAATCCCTTGCAAATCCTCGCGCAAGCCGGGCGAGCCCTGGCGCGAGGCGATTTCTCACAGCGCGTCCACCTGCGCAGCCGCACCGAAATCGGCGAACTGGCCGAGACTTTCAACACCATGTCGAGCGAACTCGAGCAGTTCGTCGAAGACCTGAAACGGGCTGCTGAAGAGAATCGTGCGCTGTTCTTAGGGTCGATCCAGATGCTGGCTGGGGCGGTCGACGAAAAAGACCCTTACACTCGGGGCCACTCCGACCGCGTAACCCGCTACTCGTTGATGATCGCCAAAGAGATGAACCTGTCTCCTGAGTTTCTGGAAACCCTGCAGATTTCCGCTCAGCTTCATGATGTGGGAAAGATCGGTATCGAAGACCACATCCTGAAAAAGCCCGGCGCCCTGACCACCGAAGAATTCGAGGTCATGAAGACCCACACAACCAAGGGCGCAAACATTCTGCGCCCCGTCACTCAGCTCGCCGAAATGCTTCCAGGCATCGAGCTTCATCACGAATCTCTCGACGGCCGCGGATATCCATACGGCCTCAAAGCAGACCAAATTCCGCTGCTCGCTCGCGTTATCGCGGTCGCCGATACTTTCGATGCCTTGACCACGAATCGCCCCTACCAGCATGCTCACACGCCCGAAGAAGCTTTGAAGATCATTCAGAATCTTGCGGGAAAACGGCTCGATCCTGTGCCAGTAGCCGCGTTGTTGGCGGTCTATGCGCGGGGCGAAATTCGCATCCAGCGTGTCGGCTCGATTAAGCGTGTTGTTGCCCCGCAATCGGTTCCTGCCGCGCCCCAGCCCACACCTGCAACCGCTCCGGTATTGGCGGAAGCGGAAGATCCCAGCCTCGAACGCACACGCGTATAGCCTGTGGCCGCGTGGCGCGGGCACTCTGCCCGCGATGCATGATGTTGCGCCTGCAGCCTGCCCTGAACGAAGCCGAAGGATCCCGACGGCTGTCGAGCCCGCATCTCGTGCGCATCAGCGTTGCCTCACCTGACGCCGCTATAATCGAACTTTTGGGATTCTCCATGATTCAAACCCTATTCGGCAGCCTCGAAGATCAAAAGAGACCCGGTCTGTTCGAGCGCATGAAGCAGGCGGTCACGCGCACGCGCGAGAACCTGGCCGAGCGCATCGACGAGGTCGTCTCCTTCGGCAAAGAAATCGACCGCAACACCCTCGACGATCTTGAGGCCACATTGATCGGTGCCGATCTGGGGACAACAACAACGCAAGAGGTGTTAAACAAGCTCCGCGATAAAGCGGATCGCAAGCAGATCAAAGATGTTCAGGAACTGAAACGTCTTCTGAAAGAAGAACTGCTCGCTATTCTCAATGCCGCCAATACTCAACCTGTGCGCCGCGTCGATGGCATGCCGGAAGTGATTCTGGTCGTAGGAGTGAATGGAACGGGCAAGACCACGACCATCGGCAAGCTCTCGCAAGTATTCCGCTCTGAGGGCAAGACTGTGCTGCTTTGCGCCGCCGACACATTTCGCGCGGCCGCCATCGAACAACTGGAAATCTGGGGCCAGCGCACAGGGACAGAAGTAATAAAGACAAAACCGGGCGGTGATCCTGCCGCCGTCTTGTTTGACGCTTTGCAGGCTGCAACCGCACGAAAAACCGACTACGTGATCGTCGACACAGCCGGCCGCCTGCACACAAAAACCAGCCTGATGGCCGAATTGGAGAAGATGCGGCGTACCGCACAACGCATCATTCCCGGCGCTCCGCACGAAACATTGCTTGTCATGGATGCGACCACAGGGCAGAATGGACTCCAACAGGCGCGACTATTCACGCAGTCGGCGGGCGTGACCGGTATCGTGCTCACTAAGCTTGACGGCACTGCCAAGGGTGGCGTTGTCGTGGCGATCTCGCGCGAATTGGGTCTTCCGGTGCGCTTCGTCGGCGTGGGCGAGAAAGTTGGCGACCTGCTGCCATTCGATCCCAAAGAGTTTGTCGATTCGTTATTCGAGTAGGAGCTTCGCTATGGAAAAAACGGGAGACAAACGTTCGCGCTGGAAAATGCTGCTTGAATTCCTGCGCCGCCACTTCGGGCGCAAGCCGCCATCTTCTCCCGCTGATCGTTATGCCTACGTTTGGCTTCCTTGAGGGGCGATCCCAAAGGCCGCAGCGGCGCGGGCGTGGCTGAAATCGAAGATGACTCGTTTCGAGCCTTTTCTCCGCCGACAGCTATCATAGCTGCCTCTCCATGCTTTCGCCTCTCCGTGGTAGATTTTCACTTCATGTCAAGCCAGTCCGCTGACGAGCAGTTCCTCCGCCGCGCTCTCGTATTAGCGCGTCAGGGCATCGCACTCACCTCTCCCAATCCTCACGTCGGCGCCGTCATCGTCGATTCAAAAGGAAACGTCGTCGGTGAAGCATTTCACACTTATGAAGGCGTAAAGCATGCCGAGATACTCACACTAGACCAAGCTGGCCAACGCGCCCGCGGCGGAACTCTGTATATCAATCTCGAACCCCACTGCTACCAGTCGCGCACACCGCCATGTACGGACGCATTGATCGCGGCGGGGATCAAGCGTGTAGTCGCATCCATGCCAGACCCGAATCCGAAAGTTAGCGGACGCGGTTTCGAGCAGCTTCGCGGGGCCGGCATTTCGGTCGAGGTGGGAGGACTCCACGCAGAAGCCCGCCGTCTAAACGAAGCCTTTGCGCGTTACATTCGCCACCGCGTTCCTTTTGTGACGCTGAAGTCGGCGATGACCCTTGATGCCAAAATCGGCGTGCCACGAACAGGGGAACTCCAACGCACCCCGGGTATTCCCACTGGAGGATGGATTACCGGCGAAGCCGCTCGCGCCAACGCCCAGCAGCAGCGCCATCAAAGCGATGCCATCCTCGTGGGCGTGGGCACGATTCTGGCGGATGACCCGCTCCTCACCGATCGCACTGGCAAGCCTCGCCGCCGTCCGTTGCTGCGAGTCATTCTGGACTCGCGCCTGCGACTGCCACTAGATTCCCGAATCGTTCAGAGCGCCGTCAACGAGGGGGCCGCAACAGGTGATGTGCTGATCTTCTGCTCGTCCGCTGACGAAGGCAAAAAGCATGAACTGCAAGCACGCGGCGTTCGCGTGGAGCAATTACCTGCCGATTCACAAGACCGTCCGGATATCCACGCCGTTTTGCGCCGTTTGGGCGAGCTTGAAATCACTAGCTTGCTGATCGAAGCCGGGTCAACCGTAAACGCGATTACGCTTGGCTCCGCTGCGGTGGATAAAGTTCTTTTCTATTACGCGCCCATAATCCTCGGTTCGGACGCTGTTCCTTTCTCGGGCGATGCTCAAGGATCTCCTCTTGGCGTGACCGACACTCGAATTCACCGCTTCGGCAACGACTTCGCCGTCGAAGGATACCTGCGCGATCCGTACGAAAGCTAGGCGCTTGCCGAACGCGGGCGGGACACGGATCTATCTCATGAAAATTCTTTGAAAATCGTTGCGGGTGCGGATGTAATTTCCGGCTTGCCCGTCATCCTTCCACAACGTCAACTCGCGTCTTCCCCGAATCCGACTTCTGGATCGCTTGGCAGTTTGGGCCCTTGACAAATCTCTTAAAAAGAACGAATATTCGTTTTGTATGCCGAAAGTAACTGCCACACATCGTCTTCGCCGCCGAGAACAAATTTTGAAAGCCGCCATTCGTTGCTTTTCACGTCGTGGCTTTCACGGCACATCCATGAAGGATGTCTGTCACCAGGCCAAATTGAGTCCCGGCGCCGTATATCTCTATTTCCGAAGCAAAGAAAGCATCATTCAGGCGTTGGCTGAAATTGGCCGGGGGCAGACAGCGGAGTGGCTCGGTCAATGCACGGACTTATCGCAAGTGGTGGATCTAATGCTGCAGCAGTTAAACCCGCCAGAGGCACAACAGATTTTTCAACTGGACGTTCAACTCTGGGCTGAGGCAATTCACACACCGAAACTCGCTGCCCTGTTCCAGCAGTCGGAAGCGGTTTTGCTGGACGGCCTCGCCCAGATCGCAAAAAGAGCGTCACCCAAACGCACAGATCAGCAAGCACAAACTATTGCACGGCTACTGATCGCCGTGATGACTGGACTTGAGTTGCAAAAAGCCATGAAGCCGAACGTAGATTTGGGGCCCATCGGGGCGCTTCTCAAGTCCACACTGCAAAAAGTCTGAAGCATCGGAGGAAACGACATGTTCGAGACAACCGTGGCACCACCTACAGGCGTCAAGGCACAGGTCGCTTTGTACTTTTGTCTGGCACTGGGCATCTCCTGGGCGGGATGGATTCCGTATGCTGCACAACTCGCAGGTGTGGTTCACTGGCGTTGGCAGATTCCCGACTCCATACCTTTGTTCGCACAATATGGGCCACTGCTGGCTGCGATCATCCTCACTACTATTGATGGAGGAGCCAGTGGACTAGGGAAATTCCTCGCGAGCTTCGTCAAGCCCCGTGTTCGTTGGCGATGGTACGCGGTCCCATTGTTTCTTCCGCCTGTGATTGGTGCGATTCTGATCAGCCTTCATGCATTGCTGGGCCATCCCCTTCCCCCGCTGTCGAGTCTGGCCGGCTGGAACATCCGTTTTGCCGAGCAACTCAGCGCGTCTTTGCATTCCTCTGCCGGGATCAGTTTGTTTCTGGCGCAGTCGGCATTGAAAGGCGGATGGCAGGCCGGATTGGTTTTCGCAGGCCTGGCAATCGCGAATGGCGGCCTGTCCGAAGAGCCGGGCTGGCGAGGATATGCTCTGCCCAGGCTATGCCTCGGCCACAGACCTCTCTTTGCGGGTCTATGGGTGGGTTTGCTATGGGGACTGTGGCACACCGGGCCTGATTTCTGGATGGCGCTCTTCACGGGGCACTGGGCCGGACTTTTTCTTCCGATCAGTTACCTCGCGGGAACGCTACCGCTGTCCGTGCTGTTCACCTGGGTCTTCATCCGTTCCGAGTGCAGCTTGCTTCCAGTGATGCTGTTCCACGCTTCACATAACGCGACGCTGTTGTTCCTGGCAGCCGTCTGGATGCCAGCGAAGCCGCTTGTGTCTATCCCAGAATGGCTCGCAGCGTTTTATGTATCTGCACTGCTGGCCATCATTGTTGGGCGAAGATCGTTGCTTGCCCCTCGCAGGTGAGCGCAACAACTGTCTCGGAACGACTCTCGATCCCCGGAACTCACGTTTCAGCTTCGGGCCGAGATTTCCCCTACATTGGTCGGCCAGGTCTAATCCATCAAAATACGCTCTTGAATGCAGCAGTTTAGTTCGGCTAGGGACTGCTGCGGTTGAGAGAAACACGAACGAGAGCATTCTGGTTGCATCCTCGGCAAACCGGAAATTGTGGCCAGAATCTCCTATGGTCCCACGGATTTATGAGATGGTTCTAGAACCTATTTTTCTCTCTGTCTCTGTTCCTCCGTGGTGAATTATCATTTGTCTGTTCTTATTGAGAGGCCATCATGTTCACTGGAATCATCGAAGAAGTCGGACGCATCACTCGCATCGAACAGCGCGGTGAAAATCGCCGCATCACTATAGCCGCAAAGAACACGCCCAAAGAATTGAAGACCGGCAACAGCGTCGCCGTGAGCGGCGTCTGCCTCACCGCTCTCGACATCAGACCCGGATCATTCTGCGCCGATCTCGCTCCGGAAACCTGGGTGCGCACATCATTTTCTCGAATTCACGAAGGAGCCCTCGTCAATCTCGAGTTGCCCATGAAAGCCGACGGCCGCTTCGGAGGCCACATCGTTCAAGGCCACGTCGACGGCGTCGGCAAATTCTTGGCCCTCGAGCGCATTGAAGACTCAGAAAATTTCTGGCTTCGCATCGAGTTGCCTCGTGATGTCGAAAAATACACGGTGTACAAAGGTTCAATTTCCGTTGAAGGCATAAGCCTGACGGTGGCCAGGCTAGAAGGCTTAACCTGCACAATTGCCATCATCCCCCACACGGTCGAGATGACAAACCTGAATTCGCTCCAGCCCGGCGACCCCGTCAATCTAGAAGCCGATTTGATTGCGAAGTATGTGGAGAAGATGATGACTCGTGAAGAACCCGGGGGTTCGCTGACGGTAGAAGAGTTGGTGCAGCAGGGATTTTGAAATCAGAGCTGAAAGCGACGGCTGCGAGTGCGCCCGGCCTGTGCGCAAACTGCATCCACGCGCGCCTCATTACCTCCAGCCGCAACTCCACATTCCTCCAATGCCAGCTTTCATTCACTGACAAGCGATTTCCAAAATATCCGCGTCTGCCGGTCCTAAGCTGTCAAGGATATTCAGAAAAACTGAAGGAAAAGTAGGGCGGCTTCTATTTCGCGGAGTCTCGTCCGAGCTTAGTGGCGCCGGCCTCTGGGCCGGCTGCTTGTCCTGAGGCGAACGCCGAAAGATCCTGGCGGCGTCTCGCCGCCACCGCCGCGCAAGACCCTACTACTTGCACTCCAACTGCAACTCATCAAGCTGCAAAAACTCCTGCACAATCGGTCGATACCGATTGCGCGGACGCTGGCGGCACGTCCGGAGTGTATTTTGTATGACGAGTGAGCTTTAGCCTCTGCGGTTTGCTATCTTCACTTCCTCGAGGGTGTTCAGATTGCGGAACATGGCTTCTGAAAATCCCGCCAACTCCAATTCTCGCTGATCGACGACCCGAGTGGTCGTAACCTCAAACAAGGGATCGATTTTGTATCGCCCGCCACGCAACGCTTTCTCCGCCTCCGTCGCAAGCTCTCGCCGATAAATCGCGCACAGGGGCTGCCATCCAGCCGCTGCGCGCGGAACTGTCACGTAAGCCTCGCGTGCCTCTCGCGCCGACTCGATTAAATACTGCAAAAATGCCGGCATCACAAACGGCATATCTATAGCCAATATCAAGTTAAGATCGGTCGAAGAAGCCCGCAGCGCCGCATGGATTCCCCCCAGCGGCCCGCAACCGCGAAACACATCTTCCACGATTGGAGCATACGCTGCAAACTTGTCGTGGCTTCCTACAATGCGCACGTCTGCCGTTACCGACCCCGCCAATTCGAGCGCCCGCTCCAGTAACGTCCGTCCGTCAAACTCCACGAACGCCTTATCGCGGCCCATCCGGGTGCTCTGTCCGCCAGCCAGGATGAAAGCGCTCACATCTTCCCTTCGATCCATTTAGCGATGATACATGCGAATCCGCATCGACTTTTCAACGGACATCGCCACAGCTTGATGTCGGTCTGCTTCCGATGAACTTTTCTGAGAGCCGAACGTACCGGCCCCATCACCTCTTTATATCCACAAGCTAATGACTTGAATCTATGGAACTTACCTATTTCCGCATGGAAGCCCTGCACGGAAGTAACCTACCCAAGATTCCCTCTTCGCGGGATGATGAAGGTCGGGTGCTCCAAGGGGCCCGGAAGTAACCATGCCGCAAAAGAAACTCATGGATGTTTTTATGCTTGGCCGCTGTTCTCACGAGTTTTCCTGGCCACGTCGCGGCGCTGATGGCGACTACTATCAGGTCTGTCTGCTGTGCGCCGCAGAATACAAGTACGATTGGGCCACCATGCGCCGCACCGAGCGCGTGGAGCACGCCAAGCCTGATACCGTTGTCCGCCGCGGCCATAAGCGAGAAAAACGTCCCTCGTGGACGCCGCGCGCCCGCCGCCTGAAGCTCGATGTGCCGGTCCGCTACCGCGTGAACAATACCAGCACCTGGTTCGAGGGCCAGATCGATAACCTCAGCCAGACCGGATTGCTGTTTCGTGGTCCCCAGGTCTTGCCCCAGAACGCGCTAATTGAGCTCATATTTGAGATGCCGGAGGAGATTTCCGGGCAAAAGAATCGCAATGTGCTCTGCCAGGGACGCGTGATCCGTTGCAAAGAGGCGCAAGATCCGAAACACAAATCTGAAACGCAACCCGACGGGCCAGTTTCGGAAAACGGTCACCTCCTAGCCGCCTCAATCGTCGACTACAAATTCATTCACTAGCTACCCGGGTAAGCAACGCTAGAGGTTTTTCTCTGCGATCTTAGCGGCAGTTCTCTGCGACCTTTGCGCTCAAAGCTTTTTAGCGCAACGCGAGTGAAGGAATCGCAAAGGGCGTAAAAAACTCCCAAGCCAATCTACTCTTTGAAAAGCGCAGGTCTGCTCTTTTCCTTTCCCGATTCCTTTGTCGTACACTCGGAAAACGCGGCGATTCCCCTCATGCCTCCCTTCACGGCGCTGCTGCATACCAATAACGACGCCCTCCGCCTGGGCCGCACGCTCGAAATGTTGCTTCCCTGCTCAGAAATCCTGATCGTCGACCATCACTCCTCGGACGCTACCCTGCGCATCGCCCGCGAATACGGAGCCCGCATTGTGATGGTCGATAGTGCGCTCACAGCCGGTCTTTATCTCGAGTTCGCACGCAACCACTGGACTTTCTGCATCCAGCCCGGCGAGTCGATTACCGAAACTTTGCAGTCCACTCTTTTTGAGTGGAATACGTTGGCACACGAAGACGTTGCAGGCCGCGGCTACTCTGTTTTCGTGCGAGAGCAGGCAACTGACATGAATTGGCATCGCTTACCGGAACCCGAAACCCGCCTCATCCAGCGCAACTGGAACCACTGGCGTGGAAATCTCCCGGCTGCCAAACCGTCCGCTACCGTTCTCGAAGGTGAACTGTTGCGTTTCGCCCAGCCCTGAGATCGTCCTTCCGGACAGTGACTTCAGTACCTTAGTCGCACCCGCTTCAGCCTTTTATAATCCCGTCAAGAAGCGGTATCTTTCCGCGTTCTTATAGTGCGCTTTTTTTGCGCACAGTTTGGCAACGCTTTCGAGCATGGATCCTGTTCTTGCATTGGCGATCTTTGTCCTTGGGCTGGCCTTCGGCAGCTTCTTGAATGTGTGTATTTATCGCCTGCCACGGGATTTGTCAGTCGTCTCGCCGCGTTCGGCCTGTCCTCACTGCAAACGCCCCATCGCCTTCTATGACAACGTGCCCATCGTAAGCTGGATCATCCTTCGCGGCCGCTGCCGCCATTGCCATGCTCCGATTTCCTTGCGTTATCTGTTTGTCGAACTTCTCACGGGCGGTCTGTTCGTGGGCACCTACGCTTACTTCGGATTCACTCTCGCCACGCTGAAATATTGCGTCTTCGGATTTCTCCTGCTCGGCCTGATCTTTACCGACGCCGAAACCAAGCTGCTTCCCGACAAACTGACTTTGCCGGGTCTGCTGCTGGGAATTCTGTTCAGTTTGCTGGTCCCGGTGCATGACGTCGCGTCGCAGTACTTGCCGGGAGTGCTGAATCTCCCCTTCAGCGCCGAGATCTCCACTCGTCTGCTTTCCCTGCTCGATTCTCTTTTAGGTGCAGCCTTAGGCTCTTCGTTTATCTACGGCGCCGGCGCTGCCTACTTACGGTGGCGCGGCACCGAAGGCATGGGATTCGGCGACGTAAAGCTCATGGCCATGGTGGGAGCTTTTCTCGGAGTCAAGCTCACTATTTTCACCATCTTTGCAGCTTCGCTCGCCGGATCATTGTTTGGCTTAGCCGCAGTTTTCATCGTCTGGGTCAAGAGAACACGCCGCTTCGCCCGTCAGTTGGCGAACCTGAAATCTGCCCATCGTGAGCTTCCGGCGCTATCACCTCGGGCGCGCGCGTGGCAGTCGGCGCAAATGGTCTATCGCCATTACCAGATGCCCTTCGGGGTTTTCCTGGGCAGCATGGCGCTGCTGGCGTTGTTTATAGGCAATCCAATTCTGCACTGGTATGGAGGCCTATGGTAAGGCTGCTGACCAATCCGCTGATGTTACGCGCTGGAGTTGTTTTCTTCGCGGCGGCCAGCGCCCTTGTCATCGCCATTTGGCTGATACGCGCCGTGCGCCGCAATCTCACCAGCGAAGCAAATCTCGATTCTGCCGCCACAACCAAACTGGAAGCTCTGCCCTTTCACCTTTACAACAACGTCATTCAGCAGCTCAAGCAGCAGAAGCATGAACTTCAAGTGCAGAATCTGGCCGAGCAGCGCCGCGCCCGCACCACAGAAAATTTCAGCCAAGCCGTTCTTTCCAATCTTTCTTCCGGAGTGCTGGTTTTCGGGCCGAACGGTCTGGTGCGGCAGGCGAATCCCGCTGCCAAACAGATTCTCGGTTTCAATTCGCCTTCAGGCATGAACGCAGAAGAAATTTTTCGCAACGCAGTGGTCTGCGCCAGCGACGGCGGTGCGGCGGGAAGCACTCTCACGCCGCTTGCAGATGAGGTCACCACGGTGTTGCGTGAGGATAGCAAACCCCGCCAGGTCGAGGCCGACTACACCGCCCCGTCCGGCCAGAAGCTTCGCGTCGCAGTCACGATTTCGCCCGTGCCCGCAGTTGATGGCGGCTTGCTCGGCGTGGCTTGTCTGATCAGCGATCGCAGCGAATTTGAACGCCTGCGCCACGAAGAGGAGTTGCGCAGCGAGGTTTCCGCTGAAATGGCCCTGGAACTGCGTACTTCGCTCGCGACAATTTCCGGCTACGCGCAGCAGTTAGCGAAAAATCGTGATCCCGAGCTGGCCCGCCAATTAGCTGCTGATATCGCAGTCGAGGCGGCCCGGCTCGACCGTCACATCGGAGGATTCCTGGCGGCAAAACCCAAAGCCGTAAGCGCGTCGTCCAGCAACCCGAAATCTGCGGCAGCTGTCAGCCGCACTTGAGTGTAGAGAACAAGGTTCGATTGCTAGAAACCAGTGGTACAAGTTGGGCAGAAGGATAAATCTATGAAGCGAATTGTCACCGTGATCGCATTGGCTTTGTACATGCTCCTGCTCGCATCGTTTGCGGGAGCGCAGACTGTTTCTTCATCCGCAGCGAGTCCGTCGTCCTCGTCCGGAGCGAGCCAGACTTCCTCATCCGCATCGAATCAGCCTTCGCTCGGCGATTACGCGCGAAGGATTCGCAAAGATACCGGAACCAAGGAGAAGCCCAAGGTTTACGACAACGACAATCTGCCCACGCAGGACAAGCTCTCCGTCGTTGGACCGAAGTCGGGGCCGAGCACCTCCGCCGATGACAAGAATTCAGAAAACAAAACCGGCGACAAAACGGACGCCGCAAGAGCCGACGACGAGGCCAAAAAGGCCGAATGGAAAAGCTGGCAGCAGAAACTGACGACCCAAAAAGACCAGATTGACCTTACCTCGCGCGAGCTCGACGTCCTTCAGCGCGAATACGAGCTTCGCGCCGCCGCCATGTACGCCGATGCCGGCAACCGGCTCCGCAACGAATCTCAATGGGATAAGCAGGACGCCGAATATAAGCAGAAAATTGCCGACAAGCAGAAAGCCCTCGATGACGCCAAGCAGAAATTGTCCGACATGCAGGAGGATGCCCGCAAAGCCGGCGTTCCTTCCAACATGATCGAATAATCCACGCGAAGTCGAGTCGACGCGCGTCATCCCGCACGCCGTGCAAGCCGCGAGAGGGACCTTATGATGCCGCACCAATCGGCAATTCAGCAGAAAAGCGCGATCCCGCTGCGTGCAGCGTTGCGTTCCCTCCCGCTGCACAGACACCGGCAATTGTAAGGTGCCCAAGAGCCGCTGCTCCCTATGGGGACGACGTCACTTCCATGGATCGCTGCACAGTCGTTGCTCACGGCCGACCACATCTATCTCTCTGCAAACTTAGCGAACATTTGCTCCGGATTAATAGCGATGAACACGCCTCTGCTCCGCGCCAACACTTCCCCTTTCTCGTTGAGGATTTCGGCGGCGTTCACGTGCGTGCGTCCCTGCTTTTTGATTTCGCGTCCTTCGACGCGCAGCGGCTTGTGCAGCGGCACGGGCTTGAGATATTCGACCGTCATCTCGCGGGTAAGTGCGACGACATGGTGCAGCTTGTTGACCTTGCCCATGGCATCGTCGAGGATCGCGGCAATGACGCCTCCGTGGCAATGGCCGGGCGGTCCCGTGTAACGCTTCGACAGCCGGAAGCGGCAGATGAAGGTCTGCCGCTCTTCGTCAAGGATAAACCTCAGCCGCATGCCGTCTGGATTGTCCGGGCCGCACACGAAGCAGCGGTTCGTTCTCATTTTATGGTGGCGGGTTTCATGTCCGTGAATCTTGCGAGGCATGGAAGGATTCTATCGGAGGCGCGATCGTGTTGGGCGATCGACGAAAATCGAAATCTCCCAGACCACGGAAAGAAAGAGCGAGCGAGGACACCGCGCGGATAGCTGGCGCAAAAGAACCAGCGTACATTAATAACGAAATCAAATCCCAATACATGAAGCGCATTCTTCTTTCATGGAGCAGCGGCAAGGACAGCGCCTGGAGCCTGCATGTCTTGCGACAGCGGGCGGAGCACCACGTTATCGGGCTGTTGACCACCTTCAACGAATCTGCCAACCGCGTAGCCATGCATGCCGTCAGGCGCGAGCTTGTCGAGAAGCAAGCTGAGGCGGCTGGACTTTCGCTGTGGCCGGTTCCCCTACCCTGGCCATGCTCCAATGAACAGTACGAATTGCTGATGGCTCAAGCCTGCGCAAAAGCAGTCGCAGCGGGTATAACCGGCATCGCGTTTGGCGACCTGTTTCTCGAAGATGTACGAGCGTATCGCGTCAGGCAACTCACAGGCACGGGGCTGGAGCCAATTTTCCCGTTGTGGGGCCTGCCCACGCGCCCTCTGGCGGAGGAGATGATTGCGTTCGGCCTGCGCGCGAAGTTGACCTGCGTCGATACGGAAAAATTGGACGCGCGTTTTGTGGGGCGCGAGTTCGATGCACCCCTGCTTTCGGACATGCCTGAAGTAGTCGATCCTTGCGGAGAACGTGGGGAGTTTCATTCCTTTGTTTATGCAGGCCCAATGTTTAAAACCGGACTGCGGGTCAGTGCCGGAGAAAAGGTAGTGCGCGACCAGTTTGTTTTTATCGATCTGCTGGCGAACTGAACAGCGTTTCGCGCGGGCTACCCCATGTTTCCCACGCAGAGCCGAACTCGTCCTTAATATCTTAATTTCCTCAGCAACTCTCTTGAATTTTTGGTTGATAGCTATGGTAAACTCGCGCGTTGCTGCCACTGTGGGTGGGGCAATCGCGTAAGAAGCTTCGTCTAGCCTTCTGTGGGGAGGTCTGGGGATGGGTCTCGCGTTACTGGTAGTGATCTGGCTGATCACTTTCATCAGCACCTACTTCTTTGCCGCCAAAACCTGGTGGCTGCCTCACGGCGCTTCCACTGCTGCGAGATTTATCGACGGACAATTCACTCTCACCTTCGTTCTCATGGGAATTGTCTTCGTCGCCGCGCAGGTTGCGCTGGGGTACTTCGCCTGGAAATACCGCGATCGGCCCTCCGCTCCGCCGGTCGCTTATTCGCACGGCAATGTGAAGCTTGAAATTGTTTGGACCGCACTCACGACCATCCTGTTTATAGGGCTGAACCTGATGGGTTACCCCGTTTGGGCGGCCAATCGCTGGGAGCCAGCCAGGCCAGGCGCGATGCAGGTGGAAGTCACTGGCATGCAGTTTGCCTGGTACTTCCGCTATCCCGGACCGGACGGAAGATACGGCCGCACCAGCCCCAAGCTGATGGATCCCTCCGCCGGCGGCGAAGCAGCAGTTGGACTCGATACATCCGATCCCGCTGCCAAAGACGATGTCGTCACCGGCTCGCTCTATCTGCCGGTTAACAGAGAAGTTGACCTGACTCTCCGCTCGGTAGACGTGATCCACAGCTTTTTTGTTCCCTCGCTGCGCTTCAAGCAGGACGCCGTACCCGGCCTGATGATTCACATGCACTTCACGCCGACGGAGGTGGGCGATTACGAGATCGCCTGCGCCGAGCTTTGCGGGCTGGGACACTACAAGATGCACGGCATGGTTCACGTCCTCAGCCAGGAAGATTACGAAAAATGGATGGCCGCACGGGAGGCGGAGAAACAGTAAATGGCAACCAGAGCAACCGTTCACGCGCACGCTGCTCCGCAAGGGTTCATTCGAAAGTATATTTTCAGCCTCGATCACAAAGTGATCGGCATTCAGTATATTTTCCTGGCGCTCACCGCGGTGTGGGTGGGGATGTTTCTGTCGCTTCTGATGCGCATTCACCTGTATTGGCCAAATGCGGTGCTGCCGCTGATCGGCGAGATCAAACCCGAGACCTACACTGCACTGTTGACTATGCACGGCACCATCATGGTGTTCTTTGTGCTGACCACGGCGCCGCAGGGCGGATTCGGAAATTATTTCCTGCCGATTCAGATCGGCGCGCCCGACATGGCGTTCCCCGTCCTCAATATGCTTTCGTTCTGGACAACATTCGTTGCGTTCGTCGTGATGATCGCCGCTTTTTTTGTGCAGGGCGGCGCACCGCTGCATGGCTGGACGGGCTATCCGCCGCTCAGCGCCGTGCAATCGGCCGGGCCAGGCGAAGGCCTAGGTGCGGACTTGTGGATCACCAGCATTGCGATCTTCTGCATTGCATCGCTCATGGGCGCGCTCAATTTCCTCACGACAACGCTCGACATGCGCGCCAAAGGCATGACCATGATGCGCATGCCGCTGACCGTCTGGTCGTGGTTCATCACTGCCATGCTGGGATTGCTGGCGTTTGGCGTGCTGCTCTCCGCCGGAATTCTGCTGTTGCTCGATCGCAATCTCGGAACAAGTTTTTATGTTCCGCTCGTTGTGGTGAACGGCGTGCAGATGGGCCACAAAGGTGGATCGCCGCTGCTCTGGCAGCACCTGTTCTGGTTCTTCGGACACCCTGAGGTGTACATCGCAATTCTGCCCGGCATGGGCGTGACCTCGCAGATTCTCTCGACCTTCTCGCGCAAGCCGATTTTCGGCTACAGAGCTATGGTCTATGCCATGCTCACCATCGGATTTTTCGGCTTCATGGTCTGGGGCCATCACATGTTCATGAGCGGCATGAGCCCGTACTCGGCTTTTGCCTTCTCGATTCTGACTATGTGCATCGGCGTGCCCTCGGCAATCAAGACCTTCAACTGGCTAGGCACAATGATGAAAGGCCGTATTCGCTTCACCACGCCGATGCTCTATGCCATCGGTTTCGTGTCCTTGTTCGTCTCGGGCGGATTGAGCGGCCCGTTCCTTGCGCAACCAGTGCTCGACATTCAGCTTCACGACACATATTTCGTCGTTGGCCACTTCCACCTGATCATGGGCGTGGCAGCAATCTTCGGCATGTTCGCGGCGACGTATTACTGGGTGCCCAAAATGTTCGGCCGCATGATGAACGAGTTCTGGGGCCGTGTGCATTTCTTCATCACGCTCATCGGTACCTACGCCATCTTCATGCCGATGCATTATCTGGGCATGGCCGGCGGCACGCGTCGCTACTCGTCCTACCTAGAAGTGGGATACCTGACGAAGCTGATGCCGCTGCATGAGTTCATGACCTATGCGGCGATCATCACCATCGCAGCGCAATTTATTTTCGTTATCAACTTGTTCTCGAGCATCTTCAAAGGCCCAAAGGCGAGCGATAATCCCTGGGAGGCGACGACCTTGGAGTGGACCACGGCCACTCCTCCTCCGCACGACAACTTCAACGGCATGACGCCGGTCGTGCATAACGGGCCGTACGAATATGGAGTTCCGGGCGCGCCGAAAGATTATGTGATGCAGACGGATACACCAGTTACGGTAGCCGGAGCGCATTAACCACGCAACCGGGCCAGCCCCGGCTTCGTCTTATTGGCATGGCGACTTACATTCCAACTCGACCCGTTGACCACATCGGCCACGACCAGAACCCTCCTGTGCCTCCACGCGGCGGAGGCGATGACGGCCGCAGCGACTACCCAAATTACGGTGCTCGCCTGCGCAGGGCGCGGTTGGGACTCATCTGCGGCATGGTTACGGTCACCATGCTTTTTATTTCGCTCACCAGCGCGTACATCGTGCGCCGCGGCCTTCCTACTTTCGATGCCACGAAACAAGGCTATTTTCGAGATTGGGGCGAGGTGCCACTGCCCTGGCTGCTGCTAGGTATTAATACGGCGATTCTTATAATCAGCAGCATCACCGTCGAAGGCGCGCGCCGCAGTATTGCGCGGCGTGCGGCGCTGGCGCCAGTGAAGTCGATCCCGGGAGTTTCTCTAGGCGATGAGAAGAATTTTCCCTGGCTGGCGATCACGGTCGTCCTCGGCTTCGGATTTCTGCTGGGACAATGGCTCGCCTGGGGCGAGTTGAAGGCGCGCGGCTTTTTCGTAAACACGAATCCCGACGCCTCGTTCATTTATTTGTTGACGGCGGCGCATGCTTTGCACTTGACAGGCGGAATCATTGCCATGATCTGGGCCGGCATCACTTCCCTGCTGCACCGTCCGATCGAAGCTCGGCGAATCGCCATTGATGTTACGGCCTGGTACTGGCACTTCATGGCCGCGCTGTGGGTTTACGTTTTTGCTTTGTTTGGGTTAATGCGATAGAAGGCCTGACTAACTGGACTTGAAATAACTGGATTTGAAAGGGCACCGGCTTCAGCCGTGCCGTAGAGGCGCAGAGGATCTTGCGGGGCTTTAGCCCCCCCAGCAATCAGACTTCTGGCCAAAAAGGGGGAAATTCGGGGATGGCCGACGCCGTACTGGAACATAACGCCGCTGTCGCACATGGACACGCCGGCGAGTATGAAGCGCCGCTGTTGGGAGCATATTCGAAGAAAGTCGGCATGTGGCTCTTTCTCGCTTCCGACTCACTGACCTTCGGGGCGCTGCTGTTTGCCTTCAGTTACAACCGTATCTATACGATCCCCTGGCCCACACCGTTCCACGCCGCCAGCATCGCCAACGCCACCGTCATGACGGCGTGCCTGCTTTCCAGCTCGCTCACCATGGTGCTGGCAGTGTTCGCAGCGCAGCGTCACGATCGCGCATGGACGCGCAACTGGCTGCTCGCCACCATGGCATTCGGCACAGCGTTCATCGTCCTGCACGGCATGGAGTGGATCAAGCTGATCGGCGAAGGACTCTACCTTCCAGGATTTATCAGCGTGCTCGGCGTCTCGCAGCCGCCCGCAACCGGCGAGTTAACTGACATCTCGAAAAACATACCGCAGTTTACGCAGGCATTCTTTGGCCTGACCGCGATGCACATGCTGCACGTAACCGTCGGCGTCATTTACCTCGGAGTGGTCGCGCTGCGCAAGTGGTTTCTCCCGATTCTGGCGGTTATCTGGATTGCCGCCGCATTTCTGATCCCATCCGGCAACGTATTTCACTACCCGATTCACGTGCTGGGCATTGCGCTGCTGGTCGCGGCAATCATTCTGTTATTGAAACCGAAAGACTACGACGCGCACGACGTGGAAGTCTCGGGTTTGTATTGGCACTTCGTGGACCTGGTGTGGATGTTCATCTTTCCGTTGGTCTACCTGATGTCAACGAAGGTATAGCCGGAGAGATTTGAACCGGGCTTTGAAAGGGCGCGGCTTCAGCCGCGCCGGGCAGGGTTAAAAAAGTGAATGGCGGGCTTTAGCCCCTGAGGACTCCAATATGCACGATGTAGCCCAGCACGAGGATAGCAAAGCACAATATTTTTGGGTCTGGGGAGCACTACTGGTTCTGACCGGCATCGAAGTCTGGCTCGGCTATCGCCAGCTTTTCGTGCCCGTGCGTATGCTGGAAATTCTGCTGTTCCTCTCGATCATCAAGTCAGCCCTGATTATCGGCTACTTCATGCATCTCAAATTCGAAACCGCACTGATGCGCTGGATACTCGTTTTTTCCGTGACCGCGTGTTTCATCATCATGTTCTTCTTCTTTTTCCCGGATGCACATCGGATTATTCGCTTGGGAGTCAAGTAGACATGAGCTTTCTTGCCGTCAAACTTCGAACCATTCTGCTACTGGCCGTGCTTTCTCTGTGCACGCTGCCCGCCCTAAGCCAGGGCTGTGCCATGTGCAATGCCGCCGCAAAGAGCACCCCCAAGGAAGGCCAGCAGGCACTGAATCGCGCCATCTTAGTCATGCTGATCCCACCGATCGGAGTGATGGTGTTCGGCGTTGGCTTGGCCTTCCGCTACGGCAAGCGCCGCGACCAGGACCCGGATTAACCATCCACAGCGTGATTCATGAAATCATAGAACCAGGCCTGCTTTTGCTTTCATTGCTTTTCCTTGCTCTCCTTCTGGTGATGCTGCCGCTTGCGATGTTTGCGCCGGCGAGATTCACGAAACCTTGGACGCTAGTCGCATTTTGACCCTCGCGACATTCGTGTGCGCGATAGCATGGCTGCTCCTTGGATGGGCGTGTTAATCCAGTCAGGTATCAGATCTGCCTTCAAATGGCCCGCCATGGCTGCTTTATAATAGAAAATTCGGCCACCATCTCTGATCCATCCCGTGCTGCTCCAGAAGCGGTCGCCGACTTCTTTAAGCGATGTCCGAGTCCCTATCCAACGCCAGCATTACCGTTCGCGGCGCGCGTGTGCACAACCTCAAAAACATTGATTTTGAGGTGCCCCATAACACGCTGACCGTGGTCACTGGGGTCTCTGGCTCGGGCAAGTCTTCCCTCGCCTTCGACACGATCTATGCAGAAGGCCAGCGCCGTTATGTCGAATCGTTGTCTGCCTATGCCCGTCAGTTTCTGGAGCGTATCGAAAAGCCCGAAGTCGATTCCATCGATGGCATCGCCCCCGCGGTAGCGATCCGTCAAAAAAACACTACGCGCAATCCGCGCTCGACCGTGGCGACGGCAACCGAAATCTACGACTACCTGCGACTGTTATTCGCTCGCATCGGCCGCACCTACTGCGTGAAGTGCGGGCAGGAAGTTAAAAAAGATACCGTCGACGAAGTCGCCGACGCAGTTCTCGCGTTGCCGCCAGAGACTCGATTGCAAGTTCTGTTTCCGCTGCAATCGGCAGCAGCCGCTGTACAGGAAGCAGAGAAAAAAACGCGCAGGTCAAAGAAATCCGCCGCTGCACAAACCGGACTCACCGAGCGGCTCAAAACGCGGCTGTTCGATCTCCGCAAGGCTGGTTTTAACCGGCTGTATCAATCAGGCCAGGTTTTCGAATTTTCCACGCCGGAGTCATTACTCGACATCCGTTTTGATGAGCCAGTTTATATGCTGGTGGATCGCCTCACAGTTTTTGCCGAATCCCGCTCGCGAATCGTCGATGCTGTAGAAACTGCGTACCGCGAATCCGGAGAGGTAATCTTCGATCTGCCTCCGCAAGGCGAACAGCCCGCGCGGCAATTACGTTTCGCTCAGCGCTTCGAGTGCAAGCACTGCAACCTCCGTTACGAAGAGCCCGAGCCGCGCCTGTTCTCATTCAACAATCCTTACGGAGCCTGCCCCAAGTGTCAGGGATTCGGCAACACCATTGATTTCGATCTCAACCTCGTCATTCCCGACCCAATGAAATCGCTGGGCGAAGGCGCAATCGACCCGTGGAACAAGCCCAAATACCGGTCGCTGTTAAACGAGATGAAGCGCTTCGCCAAACAGAACGACATCCCGCTCGACGTGCCTTGGGTGCAACTCGATGAAGGGCAGCAGGACTTAATTCTCAATGGCGACGATGATTTTTTTGGCGTACGCGGATTCTTTCAGTACTTGGAACGCAAAAAGTACAAGCTACACATTCGCGTGTTCTTAAGCCGGTACCGTGGCTATGCGATATGCCCCGAATGCCACGGCGCGCGCCTGCGCCTGGAAGCACGCCAGGTCAAAATCAACGGCAAGAATCTCTGCGAAGTCTGCTCCATGACTGTGGAGGACGCAGCAGCGTTTTTCGCCGGCGTCCAGCTAAGCACCGAAGAAGCCGATATCGCGGACCGGCTGTTGCAGGAAATCCGCGAGCGGCTTCGGTTCTTGAACGATGTCGGCCTCGAATACCTCACGCTCGATCGTCTGTCATCGACGCTCTCGGGAGGGGAAGCGCAGCGTATTCAGCTTGCGACCGCGCTGGGCTCGCGCTTAGTAGGAACACTGTATGTGCTCGACGAACCTTCCATCGGCCTGCACATCCGCGACACGCATCGTCTGATTAATATCTTGCGCGACCTCCGCGATCTGGGAAACACGATCTTAGTCGTCGAGCACGATCCCGATATCATGCGCACAGCAGACCGCATTCTCGACCTCGGCCCGGGTGCCGGTGAAAACGGCGGTAAGTTAGTGGCTACAGGGACGTATGAAGAAATCATGCGCAATCCCGCTTCCCTAACCGGGCGCTATTTGGCGGAAGATTTGCGGATCCAGATACCCGCTTCTCGCCGCCAGCCCGGAAGTCAGCAAATCAGAATCAAAGGCGTACGGGCAAACAATCTCAAGGGCGTAGACATCTGCATTCCGCTGCGAATGCTGGTCGCCATTACAGGAGTTTCGGGTTCAGGCAAATCCACATTGTTGCATCAAGTTTTATATCAGGCGCTCGCCGAGGCCAAGAAGCAGCCGATCAGCCCGGCTGGCACCGCCACGTGGGAAAGTTTAATCGGCGATCAATACATCGATGAAGTAGTGCTTGTCGATCAATCTCCGATCGGGCGCACGCCCCGCTCAAATCCGGTGACATACATCAAAGCCTTCGACGCCATCCGGGACTTGTTTGCCTCCCTGCCTGAGGCCAAGAAGCGCGGCTTCACCTCTGGTCATTTTTCCTTCAACATTCCCGGCGGCCGCTGTGAAACCTGCCAGGGCGATGGGACGGTCACAGTTGAAATGCAGTTCCTCGCCGATGTGGAACTTATCTGCGAAGAATGCAAAGGCACACGCTACAAGCCGCAGGTGCTCGAGGTGCGCTATCACGGCAAGAATATTCACGAAGTGCTGAATTTGACCGTGAAAGAGGCGCTCAGATTTTTCGCCGAAGTTCCCAAGATTACCGATAAGCTGCGCGTGCTGGATGAAGTTGGCCTAGGTTATCTGCGACTCGGACAATCGGCGACAACCCTTTCCGGGGGCGAAGCGCAGCGCATGAAGCTGGCAGCGCATTTGCAGCCGGCTGCGCGCGAGATTGGCCGTCCCAGTTCTTCTTCGGATGAAGAGCCCCGCCGCCGTCGCCGCCTGCTTTACATTTTTGATGAGCCCACGACCGGGTTGCATTTTGACGACGTCAGCAAACTTTTGGCCGCCTTCCGCCGTCTGATCGATGCAGGGGGATCGATTCTGGTCATCGAACACAATCTTGAAGTAATCAAGACTGCCGATTGGGTCATCGATCTCGGGCCAGAAGGCGGATCGCGGGGCGGAAAAATAGTTGGCGTAGGTCCTCCCGAGGCAATTGCCAAACTGCCCGGATCGTACACCGGCAAATATCTGGGGCGCGTTTTGAACGGCAACGGCGCCGGCAAGAGCAACGGGAACTCGCGTTCCGATGGAGCGAGGAAACTCCTGGCTCCCCAGGGACAATGAACCACAAAGGGCACAAAAGTCCACGAAAGCGCGATCGGCTGCGTTTTCCTTGGTATTCCTTTGTGTCGTTCGTGGTTATTCTTTCTAGCGCATTCCTCGCTGCCGCAACCGCGGCGATAAATTGCACCGCGCAAGATAGCACTCCGCCATCGCAGCAATCGGCTCCAAAATCCGACCGCGAATCTTCCTCCCAGCCTCATCACTCCGGACATCATGTCCAGGTCGAAGCCGAAGAAGAGTCGCAGCCAAAGGAACTCACCGAAGCCGAAGCAGCTATTGACAAGCAAAACTACGCTTCAGCCGAATCTCTGCTCCGCAAATTCCTCGAACATGATCCCAACAACTACGTCGCCTGGTTCGATCTCGGCTTCGTGGAAAATGCCCTCGGCAAGCTGGACGAATCGATCGCAGCCTATCGCAAATCAGTCGCGGCCAAGCCGGACGTGTTCGAATCGAACCTGAATCTGGGGCTGCAACTAGCGAAGACAGGATCGTCCGAAGCAGAGCAGTTCCTGCGCGCTGCAACGCAACTCAAACCGACTGCCCACATCGACGAAGGTCAATACCGCGCTTGGCTCTCGCTCGCGCAGATTGTTGCCAAATCGAATCCCGACGAGGCTCTCGCCGATTATCGCCGCGCAGCCTCTCTTCAACCGCAGCAGGCTGAGCCGCACCTTTCCGCAGGCATTTTGCTCGAAACTCAGAACAGATTTGCCGATGCCGAGCAAGAGTACAAGCAGGCTTTGGTGTTGGACCCAAATTCCAGTGACGCCGTCACCGGCCTGGCCAACATTTACATGCGCGGACAGAAGTTCACCGAGGCGGAAGAGTATCTCCGTAAGGCGCTAGCTTTGCATCCCGAGTCCGCTCCGCTTCATATTCAGTTGGCGCGCGTGCTCGCTGCCGAAGGCAAGAATGACGCTGCCATGCCCGAAATGGAGGCCGGAATCAAGCTGGCGCCGGGCGATGAAACCGCGCTTCGCGAACTAGCCAATCTTTATGCCACCGCCGGAAAGATTGATCTCGCCGAAGCCATTCACCACAAATTACTCATTGCCCATCCCAGCGACGCTGAATTGCATCGCGAACTCGGTCAGGATCTGCTGCGGCAGATGAAATTTCCAGAGGCGAAGCAGCAATTCTCGACCGCCCTGCAACTGAATCCTAACTTCCCCGAGGCGTACTTCGATCTCGCATTCGCGGCTAGCAAATTGAATGATTATGCGCTGGTAATTAAGGCTTTGGATGCGCGGCTGAAGTTTCAGCCTGAGAATGCAATCACATATTTTCTGCGTGGTTCGGCCTACGATCATCTGAGAGATTTCAAAAACGCCGCAGCCAACTACCGGCTCTTTCTCAAGACAGCAAATGGGAAGTATCCTGACCAGGAGTGGCAGGCGCAGCACCGGCTGATTGCCATCGAACCGAAGAAATAAAGCCTATGCGTTTGCCGATGACATCTCGATTCCTGCGGGCAGCGATTTTTGCAGGCCTGGTGCTTCCCGCACTGACGCGAGCCGACAGCCACCAACCCAGCATCGAAGAGCTAAAGGCCCGAATTGCGAAAGCGGCCGTTTCCGACCGTCCGGCATTATGTCTTCAGCTTTCGGAAATGCAGTTGGGCGCCGCAAGCCGCTTCTTCACGGCCGGCGACGCCGACCAAGCGAAGGCTGCACTAAACGATGTAGTCGCCTACGCCGAGTTGGCCGGTGATTATTCCGTGCAATCCCGCAAGCACGAAAAGCAGAGTGAGATCGCCATCCGCAAAATGGTGCGCAAGCTAAACGACCTTAAGCACGCAGTCACTCACGAAAACCAGCCGCAGATCGATGACGCCATCAGCAAGCTGGAACAAGTCCGCGACGACCTGCTAGCCGCCATGTTTCCCAAGGGCAACAAAAAATGACGATGTCTTTCATACGCTCGTTGACTTTCAGTGCCGTGATTTTGGCTGCTCTGCTTTCGCCTGCTCAGCGTCGCAACGATCCGCTCACGCCTCAGGAGATCGACCAGATTCGCGATTCCAGTTGGGAGCCGCAGCAGCGCCTCACGTTATACATAAAGTTTGCCCGCGCCCGGCTCGACGCGCTCGAGCAGGTGCGCAACGATCCGAAGGTGAAAGACCGCGCCCAGCAGACCCACGACAAGCTGGATGACTTCGCCCGTATTTACGACGAGTTGAATGACAACATCGATACCTATGTCGAGCGCAGGGACGACATTCGTAAGCCGTTGAAGCTGATCATCGCCGCCGATACAGAATTTCAAGCTAAGCTGCGCGCGCTGAAAGACGCCGCCGGAGTCACGCCCGATGAAGCTCGCCAGTACGAGTTCGTCCTGTCGAACGCGCTGGAGACGCTCGATACCTCAGCTGACGACCACCGAAAGCTGCTCGCCGATCAGGAAGAGGCGGCAAAGCACAGGAAAAAATCTGACAGCAAACAGGCGGGTCGCAATGAGTGAATTGCGCAGGGTGAAACATTGCATATGGGCGGCGGCAGTACTGATGGCCAATGCGGTCGTAGCCCTGTTAAGCGCGCAGAAAAACGCAGACCTGGTGGCTGCACAAATTGCGCGCATTGAAGGGCCGCAATCGCCGAACCGGCAGGGATTTGATCCCTACACGATTCCGGAAATGATGAAGCGTTTTCACATCCCGGGAGTGAGCGTCGGGGTCGTGCGTAATTTCAAGGTGCAGTGGACAAAAACCTACGGCGTGGCGGATGTGGTGACGAATGCTGCTGTGACCCCAGAGACGCGATTTCAAGCGGCCTCAATTAGTAAACCGGTAACGGCATTCGCCGTGCTGCGCGCTGTA
Source organism: Candidatus Sulfotelmatobacter sp. (assembly GCA_030041215.1). Classification (GTDB taxonomy): domain Bacteria; phylum Acidobacteriota; class Terriglobia; order Terriglobales; family Acidobacteriaceae; genus Sulfotelmatobacter. The sequence goes on from JASHOH010000037.1 coordinate 79,443, forward strand.
GATGCGGGGAAGTTGTCGCTGGACGAAAATATCAACAAATATTTGAAAAACTGGAGAGTTCCTGAAAACGAATACACACAGGCTGGAGTCACGCTCCGGGCATTGTTAAGCCATACCTCGGGCACCGGGGATGGATTTGGTTTTCCAGGGTACAACCCTTCCGCGAAGCTGCCAACGCTTGAGCAGATTCTCGACGGGAAACCTCCGTCGAGTCTCGGACCCGTATTTTGGGAGCGGCCGCCGTTCACTGCGCAAAAGTATTCCGGAGGGGGCATCGAGATCGTGCAGCTGGTTCTGCAAGACGTTTACGACAAGCCTTTCGCCGAAATCATGCAGGAGCTCGTGCTGGGCCCTGTAGGTATGACGCATAGCACCTACGAGCAACCATTGCCGCCTGCGGCGGACGAAAACGCTGCACGTGCACACGACAAAGATGGAAAAGCAATGGATGCGAAGTGGCACGTGTATCCCGAGCAAGCGGCAGCCGGATTGTGGACTACGCCGACTGATTTGGCCAAGCTAGGAATCGAGGTTCAGAAGGCGTTACGAGGAGAGTCAAAATTGCTCTCGCGCGGCACAGCGCTAGAAATGGTGGCGCCGACTGGAACGGGACCATTCGCTATAGGTTTCGCGATCGAGAAACGCGGCGAGGGATGGTATTTCATGCATGACGGATCCAACTGGGGCTTTCGCGCCGACCTCATGATGCACCGGTTAAAGGGATATGGAATCGCCATAATGACGAACAGCGACAGCGGTGGACAAATTATCACCGAGATTGAAGGGCGTGTGGCTGCAGCGGACAATTGGGATTCGTTGGATAAACCTGTGCCCAGATGAATGACCCATTGGGATCGTTGGAAGGCTTCATCCCCCCGAGGTATCTCTTCTGTTCTCGGTTTGACCCTTTGCTCCGTGCTAATCTAACCTCACCGTGCGTCCGGGGCTTCTCGAAATCTTTCACGACGAACACCGACAGTTGCGGCCGGTCGCCGCGCTTCCTGAAGTAAAAGTCGAGTTCTTCGCCTTCGCCAACGTCAACAACACCATTCGCCTACGTAACGGACACCTGCTGGTGCGCCTTTCCGATCTGCTCGAGGGCGCGCCGGACAGCGTCGTGCGTGCGATCGCCCATATTTTGCTCGCAAAGATGTACCGCAAACCGATTGACCGCGCCCACGCCGCACGCTACCGCAAATATATCGGCAGCCACGAAGTCGTCAGCAAAGCCCATCTGGTTCGCCAGATGCGCGGCCACAAGCGCCTCGGCTCCCCGATGGGCCGCGTCTATGATCTCGATGCCATCTTCGAAGACCTGAACCGCCGCTTTTTTCACGGCTTAATGGGTCGTCCCCGCCTGAGCTGGAGTCCCACCAAAACCCGCCGCATTCTCGGCCACTACGATCCCGCCCACAACGCGATTATCATTAGCCGTATCTTCGATCATCCTCTGGTGCCGCGCTATGCCATTGCGTACATCGTCTATCACGAGATGCTGCACCTCAAGCATCCCGTCAAGCTTCGCGGCAGCCGCCGTTGCGTCCATTCCGCCGAGTTTCAGTCCGAAGAAAAACTGTTCCCGGATCGCGAGCGCGCGGAAGCCTGGCTAAAGAGGTTATGAATGACGGCATCAGGTTTCCCGGGGGCTTATGCTCCTACAAAAGTTTTATGATCTTGACACGATCTCGCCGGTGGGTGATGCTCTAGTTAGCGTTGTCCTCCAGCCCGCTGAAAGAAATCACGAAATCTCATGCCCGGTTCTGAAACAACATACTCTGCGGCCAACTTGTTCCCGGAGATCGATATAGGTGAGGCTGACTTCACCGTTCGCGCCGCCGGCATTCTTCCTTCGCAGGACATTCGCAGTCTCATCCGTGTCGGCAAAGTTTCCGCTACGCCGGCCGTCGAGGAAGCTCACATTCAGCCCGCCAGTCTCGACTTGCGGTTAGGCGATGTCGCTCATCGTGTGCGAGCCAGCTTCCTGCCCGGCCCGCACAACACGGTCGAAGCAAAAATCAAAGAACTGCGCATGACCCGCGTCGACCTCACCAGCGCCGCCGTGTTCGAAAAAGATTGCGTTTACATTGTGCCGCTGCTGGAAGAGATAAATCTGCCCCTGAATGTCTCGGGCAAAGCCAATCCCAAAAGCACGACCGGCCGGCTCGACATTTTCGTTCGCCTGATCACCGATTACGGTGTGGAATTCGACCGTGTGCCAGCGGGATACAAGGGCAAGCTTTATGCCGAAGTAGTCTCCCGCACGTTCACCGTGGCCATTCGCGCCGGCATGCGCCTCAATCAGCTTCGTTTTGTGCAAGGCAGCGCCGATTCTCAAGATAAAGAGATCAAGAAGCTCGATCGCTTGGAAACTCTTGTTTATCTCGACGAGGACACGCCCGCGCGCGCCATCACTGACCGCGGCTTGCGCATAACCGTCAATCTGGAAGCTGGTCACAAAGATGAAATCATCGCCTACCGGGCGCGGGCGAATGCGCCAGTGATCGACCTTTCGAAGATCGATTACTACGTTCCCGACGAGTTCTGGGAAGCGCGCCGGGAGACCCCGAACAAGTCTCTCATTCTCCACACCGGCGACTTTTACATTCTTGCGTCGCGCGAGCGCGTGCGAGTTCCCCCGGAATTCGCAGCCGAGATGGTACCCTTTGACCCCTCCGACGGTGAGTTCCGCATTCACTACGCCGGATTCTTCGATCCCGGCTTCGGCTACGGCTCGAACGACATCAAGGGCACACGTGCCGTGCTTGAAGTCCGCGCCCACGAAGTTCCATTCCAGATGGAACACGGTCAGCTCGTGGGACGCCTGAATTACATGCCGCTTCTCTCACGCCCCGACAAAATCTACGGCACGAACATCGGATCTTCGTATCAGCAGCAGGCGCTGACCCTGAGCAAACAGTTCAAGCGATAAGAGCTGCCCTTGCCAATCCTGACCCCTCCATAGCAAACTTGAGCATGAGGGTTCTCGCTCGTTTTCGGGCGGCGGCTACGGATGTCTCCCGCTTCCCCGTGCCCAACCTTCCTGAAGTTGCTTTCCTCGGCCGCTCGAATGTAGGCAAATCGAGCGTCATCAATTCTCTGGTCGGCGCGAAACTGGCTCGCACGAGCTCCACGCCCGGACGCACCCGCAGCATCAACTTCTTCGAGGTCCGCTGGCCGGGAAAGCCGAAGCCTGAGCTGCTCTTTGTCGACCTGCCCGGCTATGGTTACGCCAAAATTTCGCGTGCAATTTCAGAGGAATGGCCTAAGTTCATCGAACCTTATTTGAACCAGCGGCCCACGCTCGCGTTGTGTGTAGCATTAGTCGATATCAATATTCCCCCTCAGCCAAATGACCGGCAGCTTCTCGAGTTCCTCACCGCTTCTGGCCGCAACTTTGTTGTGATCGCCACCAAAAGCGACCGGCTGTCGAATAATCAACTGCACCGTGCGCTGAAAAGTTTAGGCGAACTCTATCCCGAGGCCCCCGTCATTCCCTTTTCTGCCAAGACCGGCGCCGGACGCAACGAAGTCTGGAGCAAAATTCGCCAGTCTGTAGGGTCATTCTCGATTCCGCTGTTCCAATCCTGAACATCTCCCATTACGGTACCCGGGCTCTAACTTTGGCGGTCTTCGTGCCGTACTTCCCCTCAAACTCATGTCTCAAAAGCCCGTTCAGTGATTGAGGGATTGGCGCATTGCACTCCAGTTGTCTCCCACCTTTGAGCATCGGGAAACGTGCGCTTACTTATGGCGAATGAACTCGATCCCCGTGCCGCGTATCTGGCGTCGTTAAAACGATCATCATCAGCACAGGCCCCAGCCCCAACACGCTCACCAGAAGCCGAGACCAGCTCTGAAACGCAACGGCCGGAAGGAAGCCCATTCTCTCCGCAACGGCCACCTGTACAGATAACAGAAAAGCGCAGAAGCCCACGCTATCGCTGCCAGGGCAGCGCCCGCTTGCAGGAAGTCGGCGGCGCAGCATCTGTCTGGGCGGCATTTACCGACATTAGCTTGCATGGCTGCTACGTGGAAGCGCCCAACCCTTTTCGCGTGGGCACGATCTTGAACTTGCAGCTGGAATGCGGAGGGTTTCGTATCGAGGCTACCGGGGAAGTCCGAGTGGCCTATCCCGGCGTCGGCATGGGAATTTCTTTCAACAAAATGTCGGAACAGGACCGGACCCAACTGCGCGAACTGGTGCAGTCCATTTCGCGGCCTTCCATGATTCTGAACCCGCGAGTCGTCACGCGTTCTTTATCTGTTCCCCCACCCGATTCCTGGCGTGCGGTGAGCAATCCCGCGGCGGCATTGCAGGCAATCTTCTCCTTCTTCGAAAGCCGCCACATCTTGGGCCGGGAAGAGTTCCTCAGAATTGTTCGCACCAGCCAGGAACCAGGCAAGTGATACCGATCCCCGGTAATAGTGCAGTTTGCCGATTGACGATGTCGGCGTCATCCCGAAGCCCCGCGTTTTCACCAGCGGGGCGAGGGATCTCGCGTATAGTGAAATTTGTCCTATGTGCAAACTACACGACTACCCGATTCCGCAGGTAACGTCACGTTTCCTGCCCCATTCGTTATCATGAATGTCTATGTCTTCATACCTTATCACTGGCATAGCTGGCTTCATTGGGTCGGCTCTGGCGCGGGAACTGGTGCAGCGGGGCGAACAGGTTCGTGGCATCGATAATTTTGCTACCGGCAAGCGCGAAAATATCGCGGAAATTCTTTCGCACATCGAGTTCCGCGAGAAAGACATGCTCGACCTCGAGGCCATGAAGCAGGCCTGCGCCGGAGTCGACTACGTTCTCCACCAGGCTGCCATTCCATCCGTGCCAAAGTCGGTTCTCGATCCAATCGGCAGCAACCGCGCCAACGTCGATGGCACAGTAAACCTGCTGGTGGCGGCGCGCGACGCCAAAGTAAAGCGTGTGATCTACGCGGCATCGTCCTCCGCCTACGGCGACACCCCCACGCTTCGCAAGCACGAGCGCATGATGCCCGACCCCATTTCGCCCTATGCAGTCGCCAAGCTGGCCGGTGAACACTACATGATTTCTTTCTACCGCTGTTATGGCCTCGAAACGGTCGCCCTGCGCTACTTCAATGTTTTCGGCCCAAGGCAGGACCCGTCGTCTCCCTACTCCGGCGTGCTGGCGAAATTCATCACCCTGATGCTGAAAGGCCAGCAGCCCACCATCTTCGGTGACGGCGAACAGAGCCGCGACTTCACCTATGTCGACAACGCCGTCGAAGCCAACCTGCTCGCCTGCAAAGCCCCGACAGCGCTAGCTGTCGGTAAGGTCTTCAATATCGCCACAGGACGCCGCGTCACCCTCAACGAAACCTTCAAGCTCTTGCAGCAACTGACCTCCTACGCCGGCGCCCCGATTTATGGCCCCGCGCGGGCTGGGGACATCAAGCATTCTTTGGCCGACATCTCCTTAGCCGAAAAGCACCTCGGCTACAAACCTAAAGTAAGTTTTGAAGAAGGCCTGCGCCGCACGGTGGAGTGGTATCGAAGTTCGGGAAACTTCTAAAGTCGTGAAATTCCGAGGTTAGATGGCAGGCCCTCCCGAAGGTGATGTCATTTCGAACCGGCGCCAGGCGCGAGAGGGACCATACGGAACGATAACGTGGCCTTGCCGTCGAAAGGATACCAGTGGCGATCGTTTCCCCATTGAACTGCATCCCAGTTCACGAGCATCGTCGGATCCCTCCGCGAGCTGGGGCTCGCATCGGGATGACAAAGTCTGCAAATTCGCTGCCCGTTACGTTAGTGATCTACGCTCCCATTACCTCGATCGTTAGAGTCAGCCCATGACACTCTCATCGCTCGTCGTCTCGCGTGATTGGCAGGAAATCAGTGTTCTGGAATGCATCCTCGGCGCGTTGCAGATGGACATCGCCGTCGAGAAAGAACCGCAGCGCGCTCTGCGGCGGCTGTTGAAATCCAAAGTTGACGCCCTGATCGTCGATTGCGATCTCAGCGGCGCCGGGCAATTCTTCCGCGAACTGCGCCGCGAAGCCGCCCGGACCAACTCCGTTCCGCTGGTCATCATGGGAGCACCGCAAAGAAAACCCGCCATCGAAGACACCGGTGCATTGTTTGCATTCGATAAACCGATCTCAGTTGAGCAGGCCGTTCGCACTCTCTCTGCCGCACGCAATATGATCCTCGACGGCCGCCTGCGCTATCATCGCGCCGTGCTCGACGTGCCCGTCACCGTCACATCGCGAAACCGCAAGCGCGCGACCGGACAACTGATCAATCTCAGCCAGGGTGGGCTGCAAGTTCGGATCGATAATGGGTTCGATCTAAACGCGGTATCCGCCATTTCTTTTGAGCTGCCAAGAAGCAATTCGAAAATAAAGGCCCGAGCGCAAGTGGCGTGGTCCGACAATCGTGGCAACATCGGCGTTCGCTTTTCAAAGATTTCTCCGGACACCCAGAGCACCTTGCGCCTTTGGCTGGCCCAACAATATTTTGCGAATTAGTGCCGAGCGTTATCGAATTTCAGCGTTCGAGCCCGCGCCCTAGTTCTTCATTTGCGCGAACCGGTTTCGGATATGGCTTCGCGCCCGTCAGCCGACTGCCTTGTCACACCCTGTCCCGCCGCGATCCACACTTTCATCACTTCAAACACAACCACCGTCGCATAACGATCCCGGCACAAACTCCGGGGCTGGGAACTCCGTGAGAGCGGGGCGCGGGCATAGCGGCCGTCCGAGAAGAACAGCGATTTCTGCCTTGCGAGCGGAAACGGCAAGCATTTTACATTTCGGTTCGAACCCTTGAACTAAGCTCCCCAAACTGTTCGGAATTCGGGATTTACCTCAGCAAAAGGTTAAGGATTAGGGAGGACGTTTGCTGGAAGTGAGGGCATGAGTCTGCTTCCCGCGCTTACCAAAGAACATGCCCGAAAGAGCATGTCCTGCCAGTTGAATCCCCACGCAAAGCCCGTTAAGTTAAAGTAAACAAATAAAGCTTGGATGCTACCCTATACGTGAGTAAGCCCCACGGCCTACTCAAGGTGGATAATTGACAGCAGCTCAGCGCGATGGCCACACTTCCAGGAGGCGTGCCGCCCGGTAACCACAATGGCAACGACGACCACATCCAAACCGGGAATCGACATTGCGGCCGGAATGACCGCCGGCCGGTTGCCATCCTGGCCTGCCGACAAAAGTACCCCTTCCTGCGCTCCCGACATCGCCCAATCTTCTGATCAGCAAACCATGCGCCCTTCCGGCCGCGATGCCCTTCAGGCTCTGCTGGCATTCGCTGCCCTCCATCAGCAGGTGCGCTATAGACGGACGCTTGCCGCCCGCCACGCCGCATTCGACGCGTCCATAGCTCCGCCCGAGTTCGAATCGGGCGAGCAGTTTGTTCTCGATGAAGTCCTGCAGCTTGTGGCCGAGCGAGCCGTTGCCATCACAGGCGCTGACGGTCTCGGCATCGCTCTCGCCGAAAACAATGAAATCGTGCTGCGCGCTTCCGCTGGAACGATCAAACCCGATGTCGGAGCGCGCATTCAGCGCGATTCGTCTTTCTCTGGCGCGTGCTTTCGTATGGCGGAAATCATCCGCTGCGATGATACTGAAACCGATGACCGGGTGAATTTATACGCCTGCCGCCAACTCGGCGCGCGCTCGATGGTGGCCGTGCCACTGTGCGGACGCCGCCGCGTGATCGGGCTGGTCGAGGCCTTCTCTTCCGATCCCTTCGGCTTCAACGACAGCGATGTCCGCGGCCTTGAACTGCTTGCCGAACTTATCGTCGGCGCTCTGAAGCCTGAGGATGAGGACCGCTTTGCCGAGTCCGCGCAAGTGGCCGAGGCCCAGCTTAAGGCGCCTCCAACTCCCGACTCGATTCAACGGGCCATCGAACCGGTCTTGCCTGCAGCCGTTTCCGCCGAAAGACTCGACGCAGCGATACCGCCTCCGGAAGTTGAGGACACCGCTTCTACCGCTGTAAATGGCGCCGATCTCTCAGTTCCAGCGAAGGAAACAGAGATTGCCGCCTCCATCAGCCCCGAAAAAAATACTCTGTTCGGAGCATATGCCCAGTCTGCTGCCACTTCCACTCACCATCCCGGAATTGTCTTCGTGCTCATCCTGTTCGTAGTTGTAGCGTTATTAGCAGTCGGGTTGTGGTGGAAGCTCAAGAATGCCCAGCTCGGCCAGATGATGCTAAAGCCGGAACCTACAATAGCCAGGCCTGGCGGAACTACGAAATCTGCTCTGCCAGCCACGCCTCCCATTGCAAACGCCACAAAGAACGAGGTGCCTGAACAAACCAATTCAGGATTAAGCTCGTCCGTAGAAGATCAGGACTCGGCGGCAGAGGCACCGGAAAAACTCACGCCGCAGGAATTATCCAAGCTGCCTCGCGTCAGCGGCATTCGACACTGGTCCTCCGCCGATGCCAGCACGGTAGTGCTCGATCTCGAAGACCAGGTGCAATACGAGGCGCATCGCCTCACGAAGCCCAACCGCATTTATTTCGACCTGCACGACACTTCGCTCGCGCCGGAGCTCGAAGGTAAGACCATCGATATCGGCGACTCACTGCTGGCAAGAGTCCGCGTCGCCCAGCCCACGCCCGGCATGACGCGTGTTGTGCTTGAAACCAAAGGCAATCCGAACTTCTCGGTAAGTCTGGAGCCGAATCCTTATCGTCTGGTAGTGCAGGTGCGCAAGCTGGGAGCGAGTCCTAATCCCGCCATAAATCTCTTCCCGGGAACCACCGAAACGGAGAAGATGGCGATCGTCGTGCCCCCGCCTACGAAAGAAGATTTGCAATTGCGCGCTCGCGTTCCGAAGATGCGCATTGTCATTGACCCCGGCCATGGCGGCTGGGACTTAGGAACCGTTGGCCGTCGTGGCCTCCTGGAAAAAGACCTCGTACTGGAAGTGGCGCAGCGTTTAAGCAAGCTGCTCGAAAGCCGTCTGGCCGCGGAAGTTATTCTCACCCGCAACGACGATAGCTATATTCCTCTAGACGAGCGCGCCAACCTAGCCAACCAGTCGCAGGCCGATTTATTCATTTCCATCCACGCCAATTACAGCGACTTGCCTTCAGCGCGCGGCGTCGAAACCTATTTTACGAACCTCTTCACCTCACCCAATGCAACAGAGCTCGAAACGCGCTCCGGCATTGGCAGCAGGGATTTCGCGAGCGCAAGCCTCTCTGCTGCCGGCCTGCACGAAAAAATCGAGCAGTCACGCCGCCTGGCGGCCAGCGTGCAGCGCTCGTTGTATAGCGCGCTATCCGTACAGAATCCCGGCCTGCGCGATCGCGGCATCAAAGAAGCCTCCTACGTCGTCCTCACGGAAACCGCCATGCCGGGAATTCTGGCGGAAGTTTCCTTTGTCAGCAGCCCTACTGACGAACAGAAATTGCAGAACGACGGCTACCGCGAACAGATCGCCGAAGCCCTTTA
>JASHOH010000038.1 GCA_030041215.1 Candidatus Sulfotelmatobacter sp.
ACACGCCCGTTTCCGTCCAGTTCGCGTTCAGCCGCTTCAATTTCCTTCTGAACGTCCGGGACCTGGGCAAACGGAATCTTTTCCCGCACGCGCACATTTTGAATTTTTTGCGGAAGGATCTTGAGGTCGCTCACAAGTTCGGCCAGCGGTTTGCCCGATCGAACCATGACATCCATCACTCGCAAGGCGGTCAGCAGGCCGTCGCCAGTGGTTGCATCACCGTCGCGAAATATCACGTGCCCGGACTGTTCGCCGCCAAGCGTTGCGCCCGTTTTGAGCATTTCTTCCAGAACATATTTGTCTCCGACGTTGGCGCGCAGCATGCTGATGCCCGATTTTTTCAGTGCGATCTCGACTCCCATGTTCGACATGGTCGTAGCCACCACGGTATTTTGTGCCAGCGTTCCGCGGGCTTGCAGGTCTCGGGCCGTGAGCAGCAGCACGCCATCGCCATTAACCACGCGTCCTCGAGCATCGGAAAACAGTGCACGATCAGCGTCGCCATCAAAGGTCACACCCAAATCAAATCTTCCCGCCGCTTCCGAAATTGCTTTAGCCAGAGCTTCCGGATGGAGTGCGCCACATCCTTCATTAATATTTCTTCCATCTGGCGTTACATTCATAAATGTGGCATTGACGCTTAGCTTGCGAAACAATTCGGGGGCTTCAGCCGTTGCCGCCCCGTTCGCACAATCCACAAGCATGCGCAGCCAGCTCAAGTCGGAAGCTACACTAGCCGCCAGCCAATCGATATAAGCCCTGCGCAGGGTTGATTCTCCCGGCAGCGAAGGCCCGGCAACTTTCATGGCCGTATCGTCCATTGCACCGGGCTTTTCCAATAACGCGAAAATCTCTTTTTCAATCGTGAGTTCGCGTTCGTCGCTCAGCTTGAATCCGTCTCCTGAGAACACCTTGATGCCATTGTCGGTCCAGGGATTGTGTGACGCCGAAATCACTATTCCTGCTGCGAATCCACGGGAGCGCGCGAGAAAGGCAATTCCGGGAGTTGTAATTACACCTGCGCTGTGAACCTCGACGCCCACGGCGGCCATTCCCGCCGACACACGGTCCGCAATCCAGCCGCTCGATTCACGAGTGTCCTGACCTATTACGGCCCGTGGCTGCGGATTAGCTCGCATCAGGTCGTGACCCAGCGCTCGCCCAATCAGATACGTGCTCTCGCTCGTCAGAGGAAATTCCCCCGCGACCCCGCGTATTCCATCTGTGCCAAAAAGTTGTCGGTTATGGGTTTTCATGAATGGGCCGGATTTCGACAGGCATTCAATCGGACGATGACAGGAGAGGATAACAAATCAATGCCCACTTCCCGCAGTGTTCATGATCACGGTTACCGAAACGGACGTGGGATTCACCACTTGCACCAGGGGATCGGCGATATAGACATTGGTCAGAAAGGTTGCCTGGGTCCGAGTTCCCGAGGCGTCGACGGGATCGGTTGTGGCTGCAACCACAGTTTCCACATGGTGCTGCGGCCCTGTAATCGTGATTCGTTGCGGGCTCACGATGATCTTTGCGATCTGTTCCCCGTTGGCAAAATTGCCTTCCACGCGCGGGCGAATCTCCACATCACGGGTGAGCCGCGTATCAAAGCTGAGATGCACCCGGCCCGGCACTACCTGCACGACCTGCAAGTCCCGCTGATGCCGGACCTGCTGCGCGGTCAGATCAAATGTGCGCTCGCCGGGCTTGGCATCGGCCAGATCCAGCTCTGGGTGCAGATCGACCGAGCGCAAACTCCGGACCATTCGCTCCGGCCCCCGCACGCGAATCTGCGCTTCAGGGATAGTTTCCGAACTGATTTCCAGATACGGCGGGACGTGTTGGAACTCAATAGGCACGCGGATGGCGACCTCCGCGGGCTGCTGGTCTGGCGAAATTGCCATCCATAGGCCCGTCGCCAACAACAATGACAAAACCTTCAGCCAGAAATTGTGCAGGACCCAGCGCCGGAAAAAATTCATGACCTTGGACCCTCCGCCTGCCGTGCCGATGGCTCGTCAAGCGTCACGTTTGCATTGTCGCGCAGCAAAGATTCCTGCTCGCGCAACTCTTCGTCCTGTGGGGCAACGGTGGGTAATGCCACAGGTGACATGTAGCGCTTCAATTCACTGCTCAAGCGATTGCGCAGTTGCTCGGCCGTAAGATCGCGCTCGATCTTGCCCGCCACTGCCATGCTGATCGCGCCGGTCTCCTCCGAAACAATTACGGCAATGGCATCCGTTTCCTCGGTGATCCCGATTCCCGCCCGGTGGCGCGTTCCGAGTTGCGTCGAAAGCACTGGATTCATCGAAAGCGGCAGAAAACAAGCCGCAGCCGCCAGCCGGTCTTTTTGAATAATGACCGCTCCATCATGCAGCGGCGCACTCGGCCGGAAGATCGTGGCCAGCAGATCGTAAGAAAGCTTCGCATCCATGGCCACACCGCTCTCAATGTAGGTGCGCAAGCCGATCTCGCGCTCGATCACCATCAGCGCGCCGGTCTGATGCTGCGAGAACAAATTGGCCGCCAGCACGATATCGTCGTATGAATCGCCGTCCATCGACTGCCCACGTAGGAACGTCATGCGCCGCCCTAGATCGGAGAGCACGTGTCGAATCTCCGACTGGAATACCACGATCAGCGCGAACACGATGTAGGGTAGAAGATTGCTGACCAGCCAGTTGAGGGTTACGAGTTCGCCGATCCGTGCCAGATAAAACGCCGCTGCCACCGCAGCTAGGCCGGCGAGCATCGGCGCTGCGCGTGTGCCCCGGATCATCACCAGCACTTGATAGATGATCAGCGCCACGAGCAGAATGTCCAGCACCGTGAACGAGATTTTCAGCCATGGCGCCGTGAGGTGGGTCACCGGATCTCCGTCGCAAAACCAGCCATTAAGTCTATATTTATTTTATGTCAGGGGCGCCTATGTTCGTGAATCTTAAGGGGCTTTTTCTGGTTACTTTTGTCCTTCACTAGCGCTCGAATCTCTCCCTTGGCCAGACGAGCCAAAATCTCATCCCCAGCGTGCACCTGTGCCGCGTCTTTCACCAAGTTTCCGTCGCTGTCAAAAACCAAAGCGTAGCCTCTCTCCAGAATGGCCAGCGGAGACAATGCATTCAGGGCAGTGCCCGCGCGCTCAAGCCGGACCCGGTTCAGCAAAAGCTGATTGCGCATCGCAGACACGAGTGCGGCAGTCCCCGACTCCAGTTCCTGCTGGATTGCGGCCAGCACGCGCCGCAGATCATAGTGCCGCACCGCTGCTGAAATCGTTTCCAATCTGCGGCGCAGCAATTCCAATGTTTGCCGCTCGCTCCGTTCCAGCCGATAGGTCAGGTCATCCAGCTTCTGCTGATGCCGCCGGATCAAATCCATCATGCGCACAAAAGCCCCGTGCTGAGCCAGCTCGATCAAGGCATGACGCGCTTCCAGCAGACGCCGTTCCATTGCTCGCGCGAGTCGTTCGTACAATCCCTCGGCCTGGTTTTCAATCTCCACCCGCGATCGTATGACCAGTTCCGCCGCCGCCGATGGGGTGGGCGCGCGCAGGTCAGCTACAAAATCGGCGATGGTGAAATCGGTTTCGTGCCCTACGGCTGAAATCACCGGAATTTCCGACGCGGCAATCGTGCGGGCCAATCCTTCGTCATTAAATGCGGCCAAATCCTCAACCGAGCCTCCGCCGCGCCCAACGATGATTACTTCTACCGTGCGGACCTTGTTGAAATATCGAACCCCGCTTGCCACTTCCAGCGCCGCGCCTTCTCCCTGTACTTGCGCGGGATAGATCACCACACTCGCCGTCCGATGTCTTCTGTGAAGGATGTTGAGAATATCCTGTAACGCCGCTGCTTGCGGAGAAGTCACAATCCCGATTCGGCTGGGAAGAGCCGGTATTGCCCTTTTGCGTTCTGCCGCAAACAGCCCTTCCGCTTCCAACCTCGCCTTCAACTGCTCGAACGCGACCTGCAGCCCTCCCGCGCCCTTCGGCTCGACGTATTCAGCAGAAATCTGCAATTCGCCGCGATCCTCATAAATCGTCACCCGCCCTCGAACGATAACTTGCATCCCATCAGCAGGGCGAAAGCGCAAAAATCGCGCCGACGAGCGAAACATCACGACCCGAATCTGGGCATTCCCGTCTTTTAAGGTGAAATAAAGATGCCCTGAATCCGGCGCGCGAAAGTTGGAGATTTCTCCCTCCACCCAAGCATCGGTGTACTCGCGCTCCACGTGCGTCCGTATTGCGGCGACGAGAGCGCGCACGGACCAGATGCGGCGCTCAGGAGGCGTGAAGCGAAAGCCGAGTTGGTCGGAGAGGGACACGAACTTTGTGGTTGTTGGATCCTAAATCCTTATTTGCGCCAGCGGCTCACCAGATACAACACTAGTGACAGCACTACGCTGATCAGTATTGAACTCGCCAGTGGAAAATACACTGTCGTGTGCTTGCCACGATATACAAAATCGCCGGGCAGGTAGCCGAGATGGACGTTCATCCGTCCGAGCAGCATGACGACTAGTCCCACCACGACCACAAACAGACCAATAAGAACGAGCAGCTTGCCTAATTCCATTGGACGAGTCCTCCGCTCAACACAAATGTTGCGTAATCACCAAAATCTCTGCCATAATTCGCTCACGTGAATTGAACCGGCAAAGAGCTTTCAGCCAGAATCTTAACCCCTTCCGCCACAAAGTCCGCAGTCGGCCAGAAATCTAAGCATCAGCTCAAACCGTCAGCGTAGTAGAAATCCGGAGGTCAAAGTCATGCCGCACCGTAGTGTCTTCCGCTTTCGCCTAGCTGTCTTTACCCTATGCTTTCTTCTTATTGCCGCCCAGCCTTGCCGTCTCAGAAGATGTTCTCACCCACCACAACAATAATTCCCGCACGGGGCTCAATTCCGCCGAAAGCACACTCACTCTCAGCAACGTAAATGTAAACAGCTTTGGCAAGTTGTTCACGCTTACCGTCGACGGCCTTGTCGATGCCGAACCGTTGTATCTTTCCGCCGTCACGATTCAGGGCAACACGCATAACGCGCTCATTGTGGCCACGGAAAACGATTCGGTCTACGCCTTTGATGCCGACAATGGAACGCCGCTGTGGCAGATTTCTACCCTTGGATCTGGCGAAACGCCTTCGGACGACCGTGGTTGCGGCCAGGTCGAGCCAGTGATTGGAATTACATCTACTCCCGTCATCAGCCGGCCCAAAGGGTCCAACGGCGTGATTTACCTGGTCGCCATGTCGAAGGATTCGTCGGGCAATTACTATCAGCGGTTGCACGCGCTTGACGCCAGCACCGGCAACGAGCTTTATAACGGACCGGCGACGATCACAGGAAAATACCCTGGAACAGGCGATAACAGTTCCGGCGGCTACGTTATTTTTGATCCCGCCCAATACAAGGAGCGCTCCGGCCTGCTGCTTATGGACGGAATGGTGTATCTCACCTGGGCATCGCACTGCGACATCCGCCCCTACACGGGCTGGGTCATGGGTTATGACGCCAAGACTCTCGTCCAGAAAACCATCATCAATGTGACCCCCAATGGCAACGAGGGCGCCATCTGGGGTGCGGGCGCCGGCCTGACTGCCGATACTTCGGGGAATATCTTCTTTCTCGATGCCAACGGTATCTTTGATACCACTTTGAATTCGAGCGGATTCCCTGACAGCGGCGATTTTGGCAATGCATTCATTCGCCTCACCACCAAGGGTGGTCTCGCTGTGGCCGATTATTTCGAGATGTATAACGGGCCGCAGGAAAGTAGCGGCGACGTGGATTTCGGCTCGGGCGGCGCTCTGCTGTTGCCGAATATGAAAGATTCTTCGGGGAACATCTGGCAACTCGCAGCCGGGGCGGGCAAAGACGGTAATCTTTACCTGGTCAATCGAAATTCCATGGGAGAGTTCAATTCTTCGACCAATAACATCTATCAGGAACTCTCTGGAGCGCTTTCTGGAGGAATGTGCGCGATGCCTGCGTACTTCAACGGCAGACTTTATTACGGGCCAGTCGGCTCGCCCATTATGGCCTTTCAATTCAAAGACGCCCAGCTGGAAACAACTCCGGTAGCGCAGACCGCAACGAGTTTTGGATATCCCGGTGCGACGCCCAGTGTTTCTTCCGACGGAGACAAAAACGCCATTCTGTGGGCCACGGAGAATACCAATCCGGCAGTCTTGCATGCCTACAACGCGAACTCACTCGTAGAGCTGTACAACACCAACCAGGCTTCCGGTGGCCGCGATCAGTTCGGAGCGGGAAATAAATTCATTACTCCCTTGATCATCAACGGCAAAGTGTACGTCGGAACTACAACCGGGGTGGGAGTGTTTGGCTTGCTTTCAGCACCAGCCGGAGGGACTAAATAATCGGCAGAATTGAAGCCCTCTTTTTGAACAGCTACGAGAAGGTTATTGAACCCCCGAGCCGCAATTAATGTCGCGAAAAATACAACCTGAAATACGAAACCTGAGACCCGAAGCCCGAAGCGCGGTGTCGGAAGCTCATGCCCTTTAGGGGTTCCACTGCTTATCCCCGCCAAGATATAATGGTTCAGTGATGTCGTCTTTGTCCGATGCTGCGCAGGAACTCCAACTCGCATTTGTCCGAGTGCTGGCTGCACTGCCTCGTGTGCCCGCGGCGATATCGGGCCAATCTGCCTTCGCTGCTACGCCCCAACCTCTTCGGTAGCGATTAGCCTCCATCCTCCGCCAGTCCTGTCTCGATCCGAAACGTGCTTCAACCAGAGCCGTGCAATCGAGACTGCACCCCACTGACAACCAGCGGTTGGCAACTAACGGCCGCTCTCGGAGGAAACCATGACCACCAAAACCATGACCGCAGCCCTCGGTCCTAAAATCAAGACCGCCTTGCCTGGCCCGAACGCTGAGCGCGTGCTCGCGGGCGACAAGGAATATATTTCGCCGTCTTATACCCGTTCTTACCCGCTCGTCGCCAAAAGCGGACGCGGTATCGTCGTCACCGATGTCGACGGCAACGAGTTCTACGATTTTTCCGCCGGCATCGCCGTGACTTCCACCGGCCACTGCCATCCCGATGTCGTCGCTGCCATTCAAAAACAGGCAAGCGAACTCATTCACATGTCAGGAACGGACTTTTATTACGACCACATGGTGCGGCTCGCCGAGCGGCTTTCGAAAATCGCGCCGATGGCCCCTCCGCACAAAGTTTATTACGGCAATTCAGGCACCGAGGCCATCGAGTGCGCACTGAAGCTGGCGCGTTATCACACCAGGCGGCAGAACATTATTGCGTTTTACGGCGCGTTCCACGGACGTACCATGGGCGCAGTTTCCCTCACCGCATCGAAGCCGCAGCAGCGCCGCCGTTTTGCGCCGCTTGTTCCGGGAGTCACCCACGTCCGCTATCCCGATGTTTATCGTGGCTGCGTTGGTGGCGCGCATGACAAGCACGCCGACGACTTCGCTCTCGGCTGTGCACGCTTCATCGAAGAAAAGCTTTTCAGGACCACACTGCCACCGGAAGAAGTCGCTGCAATTTTCGTCGAGCCCATTCAGGGCGAGGGCGGTTACGTCGTTGCGCCGACGATCTTCATGCAGGAACTGCGCCGCATCTGCGATCGCCACGGCATTCTTCTTGTCGTCGATGAGGTGCAAAGCGGGGTCGCGCGCACTGGCAAGTGGTGGGCAGTTGAACACACGGGAGTCGAGCCCGACATGATTTGCATCGCCAAAGGTATCGCCTCCGGCATGCCGCTGGGTATCACGCTCACCCGATCCGAAATCATGGACTGGGTGCCCGGCTCCCACGCCTCAACTTTCGGTGGAAACCCGGTATGCATCGCTGCAGCCATGGCCACGCTCGACGTGATCGAGAAGGAACACCTGCTTGAAAACTCAGCCGAAGTCGGCGCGCACATGATGCAGCGGATGGCTGACTGGCCGTCGAAACTCAGGCTGGTGGGCGACGTTCGCGGCCGCGGCCTGATGATCGGCGTCGACATCGTGAAAGACAAGACGACGAAGGAGTACGCGGCTGCCGATCGCGATCTGGTTATCGAGAAAGCATTCGAGCAAGGCATCCTGTTGCTGGGCTGCGGGCCGAGCACGATTCGAATTTGCCCGCCGCTGGTGGTCACGAAACAGGAAGCCGACGTCGCTCTCGAGGTGCTGGAAGAGTGCATCCGCCAAGTCGGCAATTAGTTCTGGCTGCCAACAATAGGCAAGCCCTCCTCAACTTCGGGGAGGGCTTTTTGCTTCCGCGATTCAGATTATCCGCGGTGCGCCTTTTTGCTCGAATGCCCGCCGGAAGAATGTCCGCCACCGTGAGCTTTCGCCATCTTCGGCGCTTTGGGCATCTTAGGGGCAGAATAGTGGGCTGCCTTCGGCTGATGCGATGAAAACCCGCGCGATTCCCGAGGTTGCCGGAATGACCGCGAAGATTCCCGCCGCGAAGATTGTTCAAACGAAGAATGCCCCGCGCGAGGTTCCGGCGAGTACGAACGAGCGGAGTTAGACCGGTCATTGAAAGAACGCGTGGAATAAGAACCGTTTCGGTTACCTAAACTCTCTCGTGAGGCACCCCACGAGCGGTTCGCCGTGGTGTTCCGGTCTGGCTGCTCGCTACGTGTCGCCGGGAAGTGGGCAAAGCCTGCGGAGTTTGGCCGAGACCCATACGATCGAGATGGCGAAAACGAGCGCAGCCCGGTCGAATTCCGGTATTGCGTTCGGTCGCGTTCGCCAGCGCTATTGAAAGACCGCCAGCCATTATCGCGACCTCGTTCATAGCTGTCTCTTGCCTGCGCACGATATCCCGCGAACGCGCGCCGATCCTGATTGCGGTCCGCAAAGCTGTGCCACCCCGCGCGGTCAAATCCGGATCTGCCGCGCCAGTAAGCGACAGACTCGCGCCGTCCATAGGGGACTCCCAGCCGGTGATGCCAGTCATGCACCCATACGCTCGATCCCCACGCGCCACTCCAGTGAAATCCGAAGCTATGGAAGAACCCATTGTTCACGAACAGCGCATTCGCCAGCCAGCCGAGCGCCCACCCCCAGCTTCTCGGGCCAAACCATCCCAAAAAACCAGGAAGCAGCTGAGCCACATCCGCGACCGCCGTAAACACCGCGCCCCATCCACAGCCCGCAGCGTAAGGCAGTGCGGGATAAGCTCCATACACCGGTGTGCCCCAGACTACGTAAGGATCATACGAAGGAACGTAAATGACCTGCGGACTGGTCGGCACGATCTCGATAACAGTTCGGGGGCCCTGGGTCTCCGTGTCCACCTGAAATTGCGGCGTACTCCTCAGCTCTCCACACTCGCGCGCTTCGGCACGCAGGTCTTGAATCGCGTTCATCACGTCGGACTGCTGCGCAATAAATGCATTGCCCAGGTCAGTCATCCACTGCACGTCGGCATTCAGGCGCGCCAGCACATCGGGGAACGCCACCAGCGCCTGCACGCTGGGGTCCCAATTCTGCTGCTGCGCCGCCATCATCAACTCGCGCCCTCGCAGATACCGATGATCCTGCATCCACTCGCCCGCATCTACCACTTCTTGCGGATAACTGCTGGCCACCAGAATCTGGCTCAGTAGCGCGTCCGGATAGAGCGCGATCGGCGCGACCAGATTCCGCAGCTCGTCAGGAGAGAAAGCTGGGTTCTGCTGAGGGAGCGCATACTGCGGCTCCGACGGTGTCTGCTGCTCATAAGGCCGTTGTTGGCTATAGGGCTGCTGCTGGGGGTAAGGCTGTTGCTCATCTGGCGCGTACACGCCTTGGTTCTGTGCCGAAAGAAAGGTTCCCGCCCCAAAGGCGAACACGACCACAACTGAAAGAATCTTATATAGAACCAAAGAAGAATATTTCACCGACTACCTCCATCCAGCGCAAATCAACATGCGGGTGCAGTTCAGGGCATCTCGCACTCTTGCACGCGGAAACTCAGCGGGGGTAGCGGCCTGCTGATTCCGCACGAATCGACAAACGAAGTGGACTTTCTGTGCTCTTAGTTTTATACAAACCCGGAAAAAGCCTGGAAGTTGCAAGCCCACATGCGGACTATTTCCTATTAGGTGCGGGTGAATAGGATGAGGGTACCCCACTTCTCGCTTTCTTTTGCGAGAAGTGGGATTTTTCTTTTGAGGCCTCCTTGCGCGCTGCGCGCGCAACACCGAATGCGTACGGGTCTAGCGTGCAGAGCATCTGTCCGAACTCGGGACTTCAAGCTCAAGAACTCGTTTATAATGAATAAATAAGTACATGCCCCAGAAGAGCCTGATTCGCTCCACCACAGTTCTATCGATCCGCCGCAACGGCCATGTAGTCCTTGCCGGAGACGGCCAGGTCACGCTCGGCGAGTCGGTGATCAAGCATTCGGCCAAGAAAATCCGCCGCCTCTACAACGACAAAATTCTCGCTGGATTTGCTGGTTCCACCGCCGACGCCTTCACACTGTTCAGCCGATTCGAAGCGAAACTCGAACAATATCACGGCCATCTCGGCCGAGCTGCCGTCGAACTGGCCAAAGATTGGCGCACGGATAAATATCTTCGCCATCTGGAGGCCCTGCTGTTGGTATGCGACAAGGAACAGACATTTCTGCTGAGCGGCCAGGGAGACGTGATTGAGCCGGACGGTGGGGTGGCCGCCATCGGCAGCGGAGGGCCTTACGCGCAAGCCGCCGCGCAGGCCCTGGCGCAGCACACGCAACTTACCGCCCGCCAGATCGCCGAGGAAGCAATGAAGATTGCGGGCAAAATGTGCATCTATACCAATGACATAGTGACGATCGAAGAACTGTAGTGCGTCGTTGGTCGCTGGACGTTGGTCGCTAGCAGAACCGAAAACGAATCAGCACCAACTGATCGCTAACAAACAACGACAAACGACCAACGACTGAAATATGGCCATTTACTTACCTTCCACTGCCGAAGAAGAACAGCTAGCGCTCGACGAACTCACGCCACGTGAGATCGTCGCTGAGCTCGACAAACACGTCATTGGACAAAAAGACGCCAAGCGCGCCGTCGCCATCGCGTTGCGCAATCGCATGCGCCGGCAGAAGCTGACGCCCGAGCTTGCAGAAGACATTATCCCGAAAAACATCATCATGATCGGCCCCACGGGTGTGGGCAAAACCGAAATCGCCCGCCGTCTGGCAAAGCTCGCGAATTCTCCGTTCCTGAAAGTCGAAGCTTCGAAATTCACGGAAGTCGGTTACGTTGGCCGTGATGTCGAGTCGATGGTCCGCGATCTCGTCGAGATTGCCATCGACAATGTGCGCGAAGAAAAATTAGAAGACGTTGCCGACAAGGCCGAACTCAACGCTGAAGAACGCCTGCTCGATATTCTGCTGCCGCCCTCGCCTCCGCCGCGTCCCGCCGAGCACACCACTGCGGGCGGAGTTGTGATCGACGGCAACACCGCTCTTGCTGAATCCGGTTCGCGCACTCGCGAAAAACTTCGCCAGCAATTGCGCGAAGGCAAGCTCGACGAGCGCCAGGTCGAAATCGACGTGCGCGAGCGAAACTTCCCATCTTTCGAAATCATGACCAGCCAAGGCGTGGAAGAGATGGACATCAACATCAAAGACATGCTGCCCAACATCTTCGGCGCTCGCACCAAGAAGCAAAAGATGAAGGTGAACGAGGCCTTCGAATACCTAATTCAGGAAGAGGAACAGCGCCTCATCGACATGGATCAGGTCACGCGCATGGCGATTGATCGGGTCGAGAATTCCGGCATCGTTTTCTTAGACGAAATCGACAAAATCGCCGGACGCGAAGGCGGCCACGGTCCTGATGTTTCACGCGAGGGCGTGCAGCGCGACATTCTGCCCATCGTCGAAGGCACAACGGTGAACACGCGCTACGGCATGGTGCGGACCGATCACATTCTCTTCATCGCCGCCGGCGCTTTCCACGTTTCAAAACCTAGCGACCTCATTCCTGAGCTGCAAGGCCGCTTTCCAATCCGTGTTGAGCTGCAATCGCTCACCATGGAGGATTTCGTTCGTATTCTGACCGAGCCGAAGTCGTCGCTGGTGAAGCAATACACGGCTTTACTCGAAACTGAAGGAGTGAAGCTGGAGTTTACGAAGGAAGCCCTCGAAGAAGTCGCACGCTTCGCCTTTCGGGTAAACGAAAACACCGAAAATATCGGAGCTCGCCGCCTACACACCATCATGGAGCGTCTCTTAGACGAAGTCAGCTTCGATGCACCTGAGAAAAAAGGCGAGCACATCAAAGTCGACGCCGAGTATGTTCGCAAGATGCTGATGGATATTGTGAAGGACCAGGATTTGAGCAGGTACATTCTCTAGTCCAGCCGTGAAGCGGCGAAAGAATTCAGCTCACGACGTAAGTCGTGGAAGAATTTCATTGAAGTCGCAAAGCCCCAAAGGGGCGAAAGATACCTCCGGCCGACTGTGACCGACGCGCTTCATTCATAGGAAGACCTAATTTTCTGCTAGTGCTCCCCGATCCCGAACACCGCCCCTAACATCAGAATCATAAGCACGCCCAGCGAAATGGCCCCGTACTTGTAATCTTTTTCCCAGAAAAATAAGAAGCAGGCAACGACGACCCTCACCACGGGAGTCGCCATCATCAGCAGCACACCCGCGTGTTCAATCTCGGTTGGCAAACGGCCGTGAACAAAAATTCCAGCGATCAGCCCTGCGAGCATGACAAAGAAACACCCATACGCTCCCACCCGCAGCACCAGTGCAACAGCCCGATCGAAAGCGGGCTCACGCTTTTGGCTCATGCCGTACCCTTCCCCGTGAGCAGGTGCACAGTCATATGAACGGCGAGATAGAGCATGATCCCCACCAACAGATAAACCACATACTTCGTGTGAATTCGTGGCGCCAGCCGCGCACCCAGCAGCGATCCCAGAAACACTCCCACTGCCAAAGGCGCAGCGACGTACACGAGAATATCTCCGCGCCGGTAGTACACGATTGCGCTGGCGGCCGCCGTCACGCCAATCATGAAATTTGAGGTAGCCGTCACCACCATCAGCGGCACGCTCATAAAAATGAACATGATGGGAACTTTGATGGGCCCTCCGCCAATGCCAAGCAAGCCTGAAAGTGCTCCCGCCACCAAGGAAGCCGCAAGCCCCACCGGATATCGTTTCGGCTCATACGCAGGCAGCATGGTCTGACCGTTGAAATTTGCCGGCGGTTCCTGCTGCCCTTCCATTTTTCCTCGCCGCACGAGAATCGTGATCGAGCTATAGAAAAGAAACGCGGCAAACAGGCCTTCCAGCACGCTGCGATTGAAATATCCCACCAGATATGCCATCACCGCTGCGCCCAGGGAAGTCGCAAGCTCCAACGTCATTCCCAGGCGAATATCTGTCGTGTGCCGCTGCAAATGTACGGAAGAACTGGCTGCTGAAGTGGTGATAACTGCGACAAGGCTTGTGCCAATTGCCTGTCGGATGGGAATTCCGAAATGCAGCGCGAGAATGGGCGTCAGCAGAATGCCGCCGCCAATGCCGGTCAGCGCCCCCAGCAGTCCCGCGAAAAATCCCAGTACTACTAGGAGCGCGCTTAACATGCTTGTTTAGGATGCCAGTCGCGGCAAGGAAGTAGACTCCGCCTGTGCGTGCGCGTGATAACTCGAGCGCACCATCGGTCCGGACTCGACATGGCGGAAGCCAAAGCGCAAAGCCTCATCGCGCAGGTAAACGAACTCTTGCGGCGTATAGAAGCGCGCAATCGGCAGGTGGTCGCGCGAGGGCCGCAGATATTGTCCGACTGTAAGAATATCGACGCCGCGTGAACCAAGATCGCGAAAAACTTCGATTAACTCTTCCGTCGATTCGCCCAGCCCCACCATCACGCCGCTCTTGGTCACCATGCCCGGCGAAAACTTTTTGGCATTCTCCAGTAGATCGAGCGAGCGTTCGTAGCGCGCTCCCGAGCGCACCGCGCGATAAAGCCTCGGTACAGTCTCGGTATTGTGATTGAGTACATTCGGCTGTGCGTTCAGCACAATTCTCAGCGGCTCCTCCAATCCCTGAAAATCCGGGATCAAGACTTCCACTCTACAATTCGGCACAAGCTCACGAATCTCACGAATCGTCTCGGCAAAAATCTTTGCCCCGCCAACATTGTCGTCATCCCGATTCACGCTGGTAATTACCGCGTGCTTTAATCCCAACGTCGCCACGGCCTCCGCCACGCGCCGGGGTTCGTCCCAGTCCATCGGCTCCGGACGCCCCTTCGGTACTGCACAAAACCCGCACCGCCGCGTGCAGATATCTCCCAACAGCATGAACGTTGCCGTTTTGTGATTCCAGCACTCGCCGATGTTTGGGCACTGCGCCGACTCGCAAACCGTGTGCAACCCCAACCCGCGCGCCAGCTTTTTTAGGTTGTGAAAGTTCTCCCCGACAGGCGCCTTGGCCCGCAGCCACTCCGGCTTCAGCACGCGCGGCGGCGGCGACAGCTCGATCTGGATCAGTTGGGAAGACGCGGCCATTCGTTTGATTTTATCAGTTTGCGTTTAGAAAACTGCCTAGCAGGAACTGTATTCCGATAACGAGCTAGTCTTCTTACGGCGATCTAGGGCTCTGATGAAGATAGCCGAGCAGACCTTCAACTTGCCATTCCGTTACGCGAGCGAAGCCAGCAGCCGGCAGGCGGCCAGAGGAGTACCATCTAGAAGCGAAACTCGGAGACGGCATGAACACTGGTTTCATCGGCATCGGAAGTATGGGCGGGATGCTGGTCCGGGCACTGTTGCGTTCCGGGACACTGTCGCCAAAAGATGTCTGGGCGGCGAACCGGTCGAGAGCGAAACTTGATGCGCTCTCGTCTGCCTTCCCAGGAATCCACGTCGTCAGCGGTGCGCATCTTGTTGCCCAATGCAACTTGATTTTTGTCAGCGTTGGCCCCAAAGATATGGCTGCGGTTCTTGCCGAAATCGGTTCGACGCTGAGCCCGCAGCATCTGCTGGTCACTACCAGCGGTGCAGCCACGCTGAGAGCTTTGGAGGACCGTATACCTTGCCGTGTGGCCAAGCTGATCCCTTCGATTACCCAGGAAATGGGAGCTGGAATCGGACTCCTGATGTATGGATCGCGAATTACGGCCGAAGATCGCAATCAGCTGGAAGAACTCTTGGGTCGCATCTGCCAACCCATCGCGATCAGCGAATCTCTCGCACGCCCCGCAATTGGGCTCGCCTCCGGAGGCCCGGCGCTCATAGCCTACATTCTGCAATCCATGATCGACGAAGCCATGCGCAGCAATCCTGAGCTGTCGGTGGAGTTGGCGGACAAATTAGTGCAGGAGACCGCGATGGCGACACTGCGGCTTGTTGCGGAAGCTAAGATGACCCGCCAGGAAATCATTCGCCGAGTGGCACTTCACGGCGGAATGACGACGTTGTCCCTTGAAATCCTGTCACGCTTCGTGCCGCAGGCATGGCAGACGGTTTTCCGGGAAACCGCCGAGCGAGACAAACTTCGCGAATCGAGCGTGCTGTGAGCGCTCTGGTTGCACAGCCGGATTTCAGAGGCAACATCCGTCATCCCACTTCCACCAAGCCGTAGGTGTTCTGCCACTTCATGCGCATCGCGATCAGCGCCCGGCTGATCTCCTCAGACGAAATTTCCGCATTCGGCCCATCCATCACCGCTGCAGCCTCGCGTTTCGCAAGCTCCAGCAACTGCCGGTCGCGGATCAAATTCGCGACTGTGAAGTTCGGCATTCCCGCCTGCCGCGTGCCAAAAAATTCCCCCGGCCCACGCAGCTCAAGATCGAGTTCGGCGATCTTGAATCCGTCATTTGTGTCCACCATGGCTTGCAACCGCCGCTCGCCTTCTTCCGTCACCTTGCCGCCAGTCATCAAAATGCAAAAAGATTTTGCCGCGCCACGCCCGATGCGTCCGCGCAGCTGATGAAGCTGTGCCAGCCCGAATCGCTCGGCGTGCTCGATCACCATCACAGTTGCGTTCGGCACGTCGACGCCGACTTCGATCACCGTGGTCGCGACCAGAATCTGCAACTCGCCCTTCTGAAACATGCGCATGACTTGATCTTTCAGCTCTGGATCCAGCCGCCCATGCAGCAGCCCGACCCTCAAATCGGCAAAGACTTTCCCGCTCAGCTCGCGATACATCTTGATTGCGGCCTTCAACTCGTTTTCTTCGTTCTCCGCAATCACGGGATACACCACATACACCTGATATCCCTTCACCACCTGCTTGCGAACGAAATCCCATACTTCGTCCGAGCGTTCATCGCCTACTCGCCTCGTCACAATCGGTGTTCGTCCCGGAGGAAGCTCATCCAGCACGCTGAGATCAAGATCGCCATAAAGCGTCAGTGCCAGCGTTCTTGGGATTGGCGTAGCAGTCATCACGAGCACGTCAGGTTCGGCGTTGCCCATGTAGGGACGGCCGCCCTCGGCCGTCCGGTCGAGCGAAGCTCGACTGACAGTTGCGAGCGCATCAATGCCATCCCCCGACTTCTTCATCAGCTTCAATCTTTGCATCACTCCGAACCGGTGCTGCTCATCCACAATCACCAACCCAGGCCTGGCAAACTCGACTTTTTCTTCCAGTAGAGCGTGTGTGCCGATCACAAGCTGCGCATTTCCCTGCGCGATGTGCCGCCGAATTTCCCGCTTGCGGTCGGTTTCCAGAGAACCGGTCAGCAGCACGATTCGGTATCCGGCATTCTCCAGAATCCGCCGCGCCGAAAAATAATGTTGTTGCGCGAGAATCTCGGTAGGCGCCATCAACGCGACCTGATATCCATTCTCGATGGCGATAATCGCCGCCTGAAAACTGACGATCGTCTTTCCCGACCCGACGTCCCCTTGAAGCAAACGCCGCATGGGATGCGGCTTCTGCATGTCTTCGGCAATCTCTTTTAGCACTCTCTTCTGGGCCGCCGTGGGATGAAACGGCAGAATTTTTTTGATCGCCTGCCGCACCCGGTCATTGATCTCAAACGCGATTCCGGTCTGCGCCTTCTGCTGACGCCGCTTCATCTCCAGCCCGAGTTCGGTGAAAAACAATTCTTCAAATATCAGCCGCATGTGCGCCGGCGTCCGCGCCGACTGCAAGGCCTCGAAACTTTCTCCCGCTTCGGGCCAGTGAACTTTCCACAGCGCCTCGCGCTTTGAAACCAGCGCCAGCCGCGCGCGCACGGCCGCCGGAATGATCTCCGGCAAATCCGGATTCAAATTCTCCAACGCCGTGCGAATCACACGCCGGAACCAGCGTGCCGTCACTCGCCCTTGCCCCGCCGATTCGTAAATCGGCACAATGCGGCCGACTTCGAGGGAAGTAGCCGCGTCGTCGCCCGCGTCGCCGAGCATTTCATACTGCGGCTGAATAATTTGCAGTTTGCCGGTGTGCGAATCCTGCTCGACTTTGCCGTAAAGCGCGACCAACTGCCCGGGCTCGAACTTGCCTTGTAGATACGTCGCGTTGAACCAGAGGCAGCGCAGCCGCGATCGTCCCTGCCCGACGGTAAGCTGAAAAATCGGCATGCGGCGCGTGCGAAACAGCCCCGAATTGCGCACCTCGCCGATCACGGTTGCCATTTCTCCTGCGCGTAGTTCGCCGATGCCACGCGGGTTCAGCCGGTCTTCATAGCGAAAGGGAAGATACTGCAGCAGATCGCCAACGGTGGCGATGCCCTTGGTGGCAAGAATCTCTGCCATCTTTGGACCAACACCTTTGACGTACTGCACGGGGGTGGTGAGTTCGAGCATGGAGGCGACTAGAGAATGGTAGCAGGGAGCTGGAGTTGTCTAGTCATTGCGGATGTCATTGAAACGGATTATAGTTCTGGCGGTCGTACATCCCAGGTTCTTCTTCCCCCGAAGGAGAGCATTGTGAAACGGACAATCACTTTACTGTTAGTGTGCTCGCTGGTGTTCGAGATTGCAGCTCTTGCAGGATTGGGAAGTGAGAAGACGGAGTATATCGGCGGAACGGAGAACCAAATCAAGGAAGGTACGGAGGGCACGTCTTCAGCAAAAGATGAAAGGAATTTTGTGTTTAATTATCAGGGCGGAAATCTAACTATACCATACGACCAAGTTAACGACCTTGAGTACGGACAGAAGGCCGGAAGGCGCGTTGGGCTGGCGATAGTCGTAAATCCGCTGCTTCTTTTTTCGAAGAAACGAAAGCATTTCCTAACCGTTGGCTGGAAGGATGAGCAGGATAAGCAGCACGCAGCCGTGTTCGAGCTTGGGAAGTCCGTCGTCCGAACCACTCTCGCGACGCTAGAGGCACGAACCGGAAAGAAGATAGACTATCAGGACGATGAAGCACGGAAGAGCGGACTTGGAGGGCTATAGCAATGCTCGCGCAATTGTTCGTCGTTCTGGCGCTGCTTCAGGCCGCCTCCGCCCCTCAATCTGCGGCTGCTCCTCCGTCACAAGCGCCTAAGGCGAGGGCGGGCCAGAAGTCTGAAAACGATGATCCGACGGCCCTTCTTAAGGTGAACCGCATCTACGTTGACAGCTTCGGAGATGACATCACCTCTAAAGAGCTTCAGTCAATGATTGTTTCCTCGTTGGTCGCCACCAAGCGCTTCAGGGTCACTGAGAACCGTGAGCGCGCGGACGCGATTCTTAAAGGTGTGGCCTTGGAAAAGACTTCGCAGGAATTACATGCCTACGGAGAGTCAACGTCAGTCGGAACTGCTGGAGGCGGGTCACATAGCGACGTTAGCGGTAGCGTAGTCAATGGGAATGGCACGATCTCCGGGTCATCTGGCGGTGGCTTTGCGGCCCGGCACATGGGAACAAGCGATTCCTCGGTTAACACTGAGACCGTAGACAGGGCCCGGATTTCGATCCGGCTGGTCAATCCGGACGGAGATGTGATCTGGACCACAACGCAGGAGAGCAAGGGCGCGAAGTATAAGGGTGCCAGCGCCGATGTCGCTGACATGTGTGTTAAACAATTGCTCCGAGATGTAGCTAGGCTGGAGGGGGCCAGCAAGGCCCCGCCGACTGCTGCGGCTTCGCCTCCCTCAAATCACTAAAACCCGGCTGGTGCGGTCAGAATAGCCGGTGTCAGCCACTCTTCAATATTTGGGCAGCTGTTTGCATGATCCACGCACGCTGGCAGGCTCGGCATTCCTGATCGTTTACAAACCGTCTTCACCTTTTCTGATACCCTTGCATACCACTCGAAAAGGAGAACCCGATGCGAAAACTTTTACCCGCAATTCTGTTGTGCCTTCTAGCTCTGCCCGCCTTTTCTCAGGAAAAGCAGTCCTCCGACAATCCGTTCAGCGCCATCAACAAGCGCGGCTATGAAAGAACAAAGGGAATCCTGCTCCGCTCCTCGGAAAAAATGCCGGAAGAAAATTACAGTTTCAAGCCGGTCGATACGGTCCGCACTTACGGCCAGATCAT
>JASHOH010000005.1 GCA_030041215.1 Candidatus Sulfotelmatobacter sp.
GGTCGACGCTTTGGTCTCCAGAATGGATTCCATGATCAACTTGCCCTGGGAATCCGTCACCGCGACTGAAATCGTTGCTTGATGTACGTCCAGCCCAATATACTTTTCACCGCTCATCGAGGGTGCTCCTTTCGTAGGTGATCATGTCCAACCACGACAACCTACTCCAAAAGGGGCGCCCTCTTAGAATGCGATAACGACAGTCGATAACGACAGTCGAGAATTTGTGACGGATTAAGAATAAATTTCATGTAAAATCGACGACACTTTGGAGGAGGTTCCTATGCTGATGCGGCGGGCTCTGCTTGTTTCCCTTCTAATTCTGCACGGCAGTATCGGCTACGCGGCCACAATCGATGCGGGCTTATATACGTATTACACCATACCAGACAAAGCGGGGAACCAGTTGAATTGGGAGGTGTGCGGCTCGGTCGGAACTACAAGCGGCTGTTACGGCGCGGGCACGCTGAGCCCCTTCGGCAAAATCGGTTCCATTATTGAAGGCAAGAAAAGCTACAGCGTGTCTAAGGGCACAGTAACACGCTACCTCTATGTGATGGACGGTGAATACGGCTCCGGTCAAGACGGTGTTGCCGTCTACGCTTACAAAAGAGTCGATACGATTACAGCCGATACCGCGAGCACCACCTTCACGCTGGAGAAAACTTTGGCGCTACCCCTGACGGGGGGCAGTTCAGCGGTCATATACGCGGCGGGAAACGCCGATTACCTCGTGATTGGAAGCAGCCTGAGCACGCTACCGGCCGAGGTCACGAAGAAAACTTACGCGATTTACAATGGGGGCGCCGTTTCTGGAGCGCCCATTTCGATCACCGCCGACGATTATGGCTATATCACGGTCACTACGGAGAGCGATTTTTACGTGATCGGTCCCAACGGCCAGGCATTACAGGACGGCGGGGGGACACCGTCCATGGTAAACACGCTTATTGGGATTCTACCCATTTACGTTTATTGATTCGCAACCGGGCCTGCTCCAGCTAAGGGGTCTCATTGCCATGAATCGTGGACGATGGCCAAGACGACGCGTTTTTCGTTTTGTGACTTAGAGTGGCATTTGACAAAAAGCAGAACTCGCTGACTGTCGATAAATCCGGATTACACTCACAATTCGCCTAAGTGGTCACTCGTCTGTTTCGGACAACCGAAGCCTTGACCGCGCCGCCATCATAGAGAGATAACGCCCGTGAAGGCGGTTGCCCTGCGCTCCTGGGATGTCTGCATTCTGTCTCCCACTTTTCTCGACTTCAATGACGGCGATCCATTGCCCTCGCCGCGGCGATGGGGAGTACACGATGTGCCCGCCGAGAATTCTCGCGATGGCTGCGGGCGGAAGGTCACGGTGAAAACCGAAGAAGCGGGATTTTAGTCTGGTCCAGGTTTGCCAGCGGTCCCGTGGGGTTGGGCCGGGATCGTACTTTGTCGAGAAAACCAGCGCGACTTCATAATTCGAGCGAAAATCGGCCGCCGAAAGAACTTCTTCCAGAGAGAAATTCTCGATGCGCACGACGCGCATAGGCCGCGTGATGTAGCCGAGCCAGGGGCGAGTGATTTCGTCAGAGGCTGGCCACGCGGTCAGCACCCGCGCCATGGGATAGCGCGCTTCGAGAAACCGCTCGGCGTCCTCATGCAGCAGGATGTAATCGCGATAGGCGAGATTGTCCTCGGGCGCGAATCCATAGGGCGGATTGGAGAACCATGCCATGACAAACGCGAAAACGACGCAGGCGATGCCGGCGTGCCAGTAAGGAAATCGCCGCCATAACGTTGAGACACAGAGAACGATGACCAAAGGAATTGCGGGCAACATGTAGCGCGCCAGAACTGCGCCGCCAATGAGCGCCATCGCTACGACATGCGCAGCAATTACTACATAGAAGATCATCTGCTGCGGCAAAGTGATGCGCGGTCGTTCACCTTGGGAGTCGTGCAACGGCGGCAACAGCCACATGGCCAGCAGCGCGGCGACGGTTAATACCCAGAGATGCAGATATCCGAAGACCTGCCAAATGCGCAGGGCTAACGCGAGAACAATTCGTGTTGGGTTCAGAGTTGCGGCGACATTATAGCGGAAGAACTCAGGGTTACCGAAAATGTAGCCCGTCCGCGAGTAATGATAGGCGTACCAGGCAACGAGCGGTAGAACGGGGATGAACAGATAGGCTACGCGACGCGGGACCAGAATATTTGTCTCACCGTCTTGTTGCCAAAAGATTCGCAGGCGGTTTTTGTGTACGAAGAAGCCGACGATTTCCCAGGCAACCAGCACCAGAGGAGTGAGAATGGCCGTTTCTTTTGCCAGCGCGGCAAGAGAGAACCAGAGGGCGGCTGCGAAGAATTGATTTTCCAGCCAAGCGGACAGAGCCCAGAAAGTAAATCCCGCCGCGGCCAGATCTACCTGGGCAAGTGAGCTTTGCGCGAAAAAGACGGCATACAGAGCAGTGCAGAGCGTCGAGGCGATCGCAATGGGGAAGTTCGAAACCTTTGCAGCCAATCGCAAAACGCCAAGCAACGAGAATGTCGCGACCACCAGCATCGCAGTGCGCGTTACCAGTGGAGTGTAGCCCACGACTTTCCACCACAACGCGAGCCAGGCCATCACCAGCGGCGGGTGCGCGTTTGAAGTGGTCGAGTGCGGAATGAGATTACCAGTTAAGAACAGGTCGCGAGCGGCGGGGACGTAGTAACCGGCTTCGTCCCAGAAATAGGGCAGTTGGAGAAGACGGGCGTGCGTGAGGAGGACAAAGACAAGAATAATGACAAATAAGAGACCTGGGTGAGGGCTTGACTGTTCCTTCTTACTGGCGAATCGCATCAATGCGGATGGCTTTCGGAATTGTCGATTCAAAACCTAAAACCGCAAAGTTCGCAAAGAAGAGCCGCAAAGTACGCCGAGAACTCTGGGGAGAGTTCGAGTGCTTTGGCCTTCTCGCGCACAAGTTGAAGCCCTTTGGCCACCCAGGCGCCCGATGTTTCATGATGCCTAATGCACCGGGCCGGGCGGGGTAAGGCGTGGATCGAGTTTGATCTCGCCGAAGGCGCTTTCGTAGCCAACTATGTTTTGCTGCAAAAGTCCGAGCAGGGCTTTGGCTTGCTGCGGGCTGAGGTAAATGCCCTGAAAGTTGCGAATTTCCACCTGGGTTTCGGTCTGCTGCTGCAAGGTTCCGAAGACGAGGAAGAAGTCCCAGACATTCACGCGCATCTGCACGCTGTTGGCATAGGACTCGCGATAATCGGGCGCATTGGTCAACTTAACATTGGGTGGTACGGGGAGGCTCATGCAAGGCAGTGTAATCAGTTGGCGCCGGGAAGGAAAGATGTGAAGGAAGGAATCGTGAACTTTGCTAAAGAGTAGTGAGCTACTTTGAAAACTCACGACTCGCTAAAGCGGGGATGAGGATGCAGAGCGGAAAAACTGTACTGACAAAATTTGTCATGCTGCTTGCAGGTTTCGACCTTTCAGGGTGTGAAAAAGCTGCCGCGAAAGGCCATGAACGTAAGCTACTTTGCTGAAATGAAAGGAGTTGTAGGATGTCATTTAGACACATATCTGGCGCTCAAAGTGCGGGTATGCAAAGTGTTCGGAATTGAATTTCTAATGCGAGTTCTTATGAACCAGAAGCCAGATGGTCGAGCGGTTGAGGAATTCATTCTTCCTGAGAATTTGTTGCCCCTGGAATCAGTCTTAGGGCAGGGTGTTACGGCACTGGATGTCAGCATGGTTCTGGCGAAGGTGTTCCGCGTACAGCATGCGGAAGTTGCGCTGCTGCGGTTGGAAGGCGGCCTGCTGAAATTTGTATTTCCTGAGCACCTGCGCACGACGGGAGCGATTCCGATTTCGAGCAAGGCCGTGGCCGCGCACACAGCGCTGAGCAAGAAAGCGGAAATCTTCAATAACTTTGCGCGCGTAAAACATGCCAGCATCTTTGAGACAATCAAGCCGGTCGGCGCGGCAAACGAGGATACGGCATTGCCTGTGCCCATTCAGAAGCTGATGTCGGTGCCGATTCTCGGTCACGACTCGGCGGTGCTGGGAGTGATCCAAATCTCGCGCAAGGGGCTCGACCCGCGCTTTACCCAGGACTTCAGCCGCGAAGACCTGCATGACTTGGAGCTTGCCGCGGGAGTGCTGGCGGCATCACCGGTGATGCAGGCGGACTAACAATGGTGCGAAAGGGGGGACTCGAACCCCCATGGGTTTCCCCGCCAGATCCTAAGTCTGGTGCGTCTGCCAATTCCGCCACTTTCGCAGCGATTCGATTATACCGTGGAGCGAAGTGGGTCGAGGCAGCACCTGTGCTCGTTCTTTAGCCTTCCAGTTGGGACTGTTCTATGGGGCGCAGCATGCGGAGTCCTTCTTCGTCCTCTTCGTCGAATGACAGGCCGTCGTCGCGACGCCGATTGCATAGTGGCGGTTTTTCAGGCCTCCCCTTCGAAATTCGTCTCAGGGGAAGCTCTTCGCTTCGCGAAGGATGACAATTCTTGGGCAGATGACGGAATCGAAAAGAAAATAGATGAAAACGACTCGAGTGCGGCGATGTGGCGAGTGCCGCACCCCGTGATCGCTGAGAGATTCTACTGGACCGCGTTCAGTCCCTGGTAGATGAACATGCCGGCCAGTACCAGCAGCATCACGCCGAAGCCCGTGCCGAAGATCCAGACAGGGATCGTGAGCCGGTTCATCTTCACCAGCAACTCAGTCTGTTCTTGTTGCAGGTGCGAGTTTGCGGGATCGAGATACAGAGAATCTTCTTCGTGCAAGGTGAGCGTGCTGCGATAGATCAGCAAGATGACCAAGCCGACCGCGAAGATGCCGCACGCCACAGCAACGCCGACCATCGGACCAGTCCATGTCCAGTTCATAGCTCACCTCGGCAAGCGCGAAACTGTTGGGCAATTCATCAGTTCGGGCGCCCTGGCTCGGTGCCCGAAACCTTACATAGCCCTTACGAAAGCATTATATCCCCGTTGGCAAGGGCCTGTAGACGGAATCCTACGTCCGCCAGCGGCATCGAAAGTGTATAGACAAGGCGGAGAGGTAGTGTCTCAGTTTGGAGATTTGCAGCATGGCAAAACTTGTCTACGGATTGATGCAGTCCCTCGATGGCTACGTCGACCACATGAAGCTTGGGCCGCCTGCGCCCACGGTCTCCCGTCACTTCACCGAGCAAGTGCGTGGCCTGACGGGCCTCATCTACGGACGCCGCACTTACGAGATCATGCGTTATTGGGAC
>JASHOH010000039.1 GCA_030041215.1 Candidatus Sulfotelmatobacter sp.
CCGATGGGTTCCGCAACTATCTCAGCGGCAAGCAAAGCTTATCGCCTGAGGAGATGTTGTTGGACAAGGCGCAATTGCTGCGATTGACGGCGCCTGAGATGACGGTTCTCGTCGGCGGGCTGCGCGTGCTCGGCGCAAATGTTGGGAAGTCTCCGCACGGAGTCTTCACCAAGCGTTCGGAGATGCTAACCAACGACTTCTTCGTCAACCTGCTCGACATGAGCACGGTATGGGTGCCGACGTCCGGGAATGGCGCTGGACCCGTGTACGAGGGGCGCGACCGGAAGACGAACAAGCCGAAGTGGACCGCTACGCGTGTCGACCTGATTTTCGGTTCGCACTCGCAGTTGCGCGCTCTTGCGGAAGTCTATGCCAGCGCCGATGCGAAGGAGAAATTTGTGAAAGACTTCGTGGCTGCGTGGACCAAGGTGACGAACGCTGATCGCTTCGACCTGGCCGCGTGAGCTTATTGGAATGGGTGGCTCACTCTTGCAACGTGTGCAAGGGTGAGCCACTCGCCGAATGTATTCACTTTTTGCCGGAAGGAATTCTTGGCCGCGGATTCACGCGAAGGGTGTGGAAAAGTTTCGTGAGTTGGAGAGGGTAATGCCTTAACAGTGCGTTGCCGCTTTGGTGGCGGGCGCGCAAAGACAACCCGCCAGAGCGGCAGTCTTAGACACTACCTTGGAGAGGAAGTCAGATTCCCCGCCCTGTCGCAAAAAGCGCGACAAGGACGGGGCAGCCTTCAGAATTCACGATGATCGAAAGGCCGGGTGCCCCCGACGCCTTGCCTCCCCACCCATCGAAAAGCGCGATGGGTGCGACACGAATCGCAAGATCCGGATGGCGCGCAACCCTGCGGCTGGATTTTTCCCGAACAGAGAGTGCGATGGGTGCGGATTGGAACCTTGCGTCATTTAAAGCATTGGACTGGGCGATAAGCCGCCAATATGATGAAGGATGCAACAGTTGGTTCCTATCGAGATCTCGCCGGCTTGAGTTAACTACCCGCGTTCCAATATGTTAAGAGCGAGTTCCAAGAACCGGTCGAGATTGCCCGATAAGGCGATGCGCGTGCTTAGACTCTCCTAATGAAGGATGGGGAAGTGGCGTTCAAATCACTGAAATCGGTATCGCTGCCCAACCGCTGGCTTCATCTACTCGTGTGTTTCATGCTGGTCTTCTTCTGCGTTGACCGTGTCTCCGCTGCCAAGCATCCAGTCACGCTGGATCCCAAGGCCGATCCCTCCACCTGCCTGCAATGCCACGAAGACAAGACCAAGGGGAAGTTCGTGCATTCGGCGATCGCGATGGGTTGCAACTCTTGCCACGAGATACGCACTAACAGAGATGTAACGTACGTGAAGCTCATTACGGCTACTCCTTATAAGCTTTGCCTCACCTGCCACGCCGATAAAAACGCCGCCGATATAAGGGGTAAAGTGCATCCCCCCGCAGTGCGTGATTGCCTGAAGTGCCACGACCCGCATACTTCGGACACTAAGAATCAGTTGTTGAAACCTACCTCGGGCGACCAAAAAGACAACCTCTGCCTGACCTGCCACAAAACCGGACTCGATGTTCCCGAGAAAGGCAGCCGCCATGCCGCGCTCGACATGGGGTGCGATAGCTGCCACATCATCCACAAAACAGGGGAAATGGGCAAACTTGAGTTCGATTTTCATCTCGCCAAGGGAACTCCGGCACTTTGTCTCGATTGCCACGATCCGAAGAGTGCCGATCTGCAGAAAGCGCACCAGAATCAGCCTTTCGATCAGGCGAACTGCGTGAGCTGTCACGATCCGCATGAGTCGGCTGAGCCCAAGCTGATGGCGAAGTTCACCCATCCCCCGTTTGCCGAAAAGCAGTGCGACGTTTGCCATGCGCCGGCGAAAGACGGGAAGGTCGTGCTCACCCAGGCGGACGCCAAGTCGCTCTGCGTAACCTGCCACTCCGACAAGAATGAACTAATTGACAAAGCCAAGGTTCCGCATCCCGGCGCCGCCGGCGACTGCACCGATTGCCACAGTCCTCATGCCAGCCGACAGCCCGGCCTGCCCAAGACAAATGCTGTTGAAATCTGTCTTGGTTGCCATAGTGATATTTCTGATCTGGAGAAGAAATCTGTGCACCACCAGCCGGCATTCGCCCAGGGCTGCGCCACCTGCCACACGCCACACGGGGGCGACAAAGATCATCTTCTCCGCGCCAAGGGCAATGCACTCTGCCTGGAATGCCACGGAAACGATGCTGTGCCGCAGAAACTGCAAGCCGAACATGCAATTACCATCTTCAATGGTCAGGTGACTCTGCCTGAGGATTACTTCACGAAGAATGGAGTGGTGAAGCTGAAACTGCAATATGGATTGGGCCACCCACTACAGAATCATCCTGTCTCAGACGTCATGGATCCGGCAAACATCAGCGTGGTTAGAGTTCATTTGAGTTGTTTGAGCTGCCATCAGCCGCACGCTTCGGCGCAAACGGGACTGCTGGTGAAAGACCAGCAAAACAACATGGCATTTTGCGACAACTGCCACAAGAACAGAACTAATATGCGGGACACAACAACAGGAAATTAGATCAGGAGATTAGAAACATGCTCACAATTCCGTCTAAGTCGAATTGCAATAAGTGGGCGCTGAGAGCGCTCTTGATCATGCTTGTTCTGGGGTTGGCCTCTCCAGTCCCACTGTGCGGCAGCGACAAGAAAAAGAAGAAAAAAGTTGAAACTGTCCAGCAGCCGACCGGGCCGCAAGGGGAGCCAGTTGACCTTTCGAAATTGGTTTGGCCCAACCCGCCCAACATTGCGCGTGTCCGCTGGCTGAACTACTACGCAGGCATGAAGCTTGACTACACCCCTCTGGCGCAGACTAAGAAAAAACAGAGCTGGATGGATCGCGTGGCAGGTAGCAAGCAGGTAGATAACGTCGATAAGCTCAAGAAGTTTCCTTGGCAGTTGATCCGACCCTACGGAATTGCCATCGACTCCAAAGGCTTGGTGTATGTGGCCGATCAAAAAGTTGGGGCGGTTTTCATCTTCAACACCGAAACCCGCGATGCGACACTCATCAAAAACGGGGTCGACGCGCATTTCGGCATGATCAATGGTGTAGCCATCGACGATGGCGATCGGCTTTTCGTCTCGGATGGCAAGATGCATCGGGTCCTTGTTTTTGACCCTCAGCACAAAGTTGAGGGCCAGATTTCCGAAGGATTGGTCGATCCGGTGGGACTCGCTGTCGATAACGAAAACCGCTTTTTATATGTCGTCGACGAGCAGCAGGACCTTGTTTTTGTATACGATGCAGACAGTCTCAAGCTGCTGCGCCACATTGGCACTCCTGGCAAGAAGCACACCTCCACACTCCCTGGTGAATTCGGCGGTGCTTCCAATGTCGCGGTTGATAGGGATAACAATGTCTACGTTACCGACACCATGAATAACCGGGTCGAAATCTTCGACGCCGACGGCAATTTCATCAGTGAGTTCGGCAAGCATGGCGACGGGCCGGGGTACTTCGCCCGGCCGAAGGGCGTCGCCGTAGATTGCGACGGTCATATCTGGGTGGCTGACCAATACCAGGATCGCGTGCAAGTGTTCAATCGGGAAGGCCAGTTGCTGACCTACATTGGGGAT
Organism: Candidatus Sulfotelmatobacter sp.; assembly: GCA_030041215.1. Classification (GTDB taxonomy): domain Bacteria; phylum Acidobacteriota; class Terriglobia; order Terriglobales; family Acidobacteriaceae; genus Sulfotelmatobacter. The sequence continues at coordinate 3,641 of JASHOH010000039.1, forward strand.
GTGCACGCGAGTGGTCTCGGGCAATTCCAAGCGCTGGTCGGTATTGCCATCGACAAACAGAATCGCGTTTTTACCACAGAACAATACCCGGGCCGCATGCAGATGTTCCGCTACGTTACTGATGCGGAAGTGGCAGCCGAAAAAGAAAAGCGCGAAGCCGACCTCGCAAAAGCCGCAGACGCGCGTCGCGGAGTCACATCCGATACGTCGCAGAAACCGGCTGAAGCGCCTGCCGTCACACCGCAGGCCAACACGCCAGACCAGAAAACGCCAGACACAGCCCCGCAGAAGCCGGTTGAACCGCCGCCCAGCCGCTGATGAACCCGCTGATGATTCGGCCAACCCTGCTTGGCCTTGTGGGTGCGTCAATTATTGTGGTGCGCTGGTTTCAGCTGCGGCGGACCATTCCACTTTGGACGCTGGCCCCCTCGGTGCTTTGTATTGCCTATGTTTTTTTCCGTTTATGGATTTTTGGCCGGACATCAGCAGCATCGTTGTACACCTTCGATCTGTACACGCTTTATGCTGACCTGAGTTACGGCTTCAATCCCAGCCTGTGGTGCAACCGGTGGGTGGAACGCGCGGGCCTCTACCCTCTAGTCAGCATAGTCTATGAAAGCCTGGTGCTGGCAATCGCAATCACTTATGCGTTATCGCTTGGACGGCGCGGCCAGCCGGTCCGGGTGCTGGCTGTGATGTTGCTGGCTGGATTCGTCGGCGTTCAGGCATACAAACTCCTTCCCGCCTGCGGTCCGGTGTATCTTCTTGGCTCGGAATGCTTTACCGGCGAACTTCCTCCAAGTTGTGCAACGGTTAAAGCGGGCGACTTGCGTCCAGTTGAGTTGGAACGATCGTTCCCACGCAACGCCATGCCGTCGCTGCATGTGGGATGGGCGCTGCTCGTCTGGTGGGTTTGCAGCGACATGTGTCGCGGTTCGCGCTGGCGCTGGCTGGCACTGGTGTATCTCGTGTTGACCATGCTGGCCACGCTGGCCGGAGGCGAGCATTATCTAGTCGATCTGGTGGCCGCCTTTCCCTTTAGTCTGGGCGTGTGGACGCTCTGCTATGTTCCGGGATGGGGTCCGCAGCGCGTTCTGACTATCGCCAGCTTCGTAGGACTGCTGGTCTGGATCGAGATCATTCGTTTCTTTCCCGGTCTGCTCTGGTCTTCCATCGTTCTCCCGTGGCTGATTTCTGCGCTGATGGTTGGAGGCGCGACTTACGCCTTCGTTCGCCTTAACGACCGGAGATCCGCTGTTTGAAGCGACCTTGTGGCCTTCAACTACGGCGCAGAGAATTTCATCATTCACCCGTTCTTTTGAAATCTTCAATAGTTCCCGGGAAATATCGTTGAAAAGTGCAACATAGGCCTCGAGACCTGTGTGTTTTTTCACCACTCGTTATGGGTTAGAAACCGCAAATAACCATCGGGAGGAATCCGGGGGTTTTCACGAGTCGATTGCAAGTTATTGTAGGCAAATGAGTTATAATCAATATCCTTCTTACGCCTTCAAGGCGGTCATCGTGCTTAAACTTAGCGGAGGTTCAGAAACCGCCTCCAACTCGTTGGTGCACCAGATTTTCGGAACACAGCGAAGTGACGTGAGGTAAGTGAACTAATCCTTAAGGAGAATATATGAAAAAGAGCCTATTAGTGACACTCATGATTCTGGCGCTGGCCTCTTTCGCTGTCGCTCAGATCAATACGGGGGCGGCGACGATGGACGTGTTGGGCGCTCACCTCAACTACGGACGTGGCTGCGCGGCCTGTCACGCACCACACAGCGGCGCGTGGGGCAACGGCGCCAACAAGTCCGGTGACACGGTCTCCGGTCAATCCATCCTGTGGGGCCAGGACACTGGCCATCTGTATGGACAGACGATCACGACGGCTGGTGGCCGCATTGAAGTTCTGCCGAGCGCAGCTGATTTCGTGGCCAACACCAAACCCGACGTGGCCGGCCTTTTGACCTGCCTTAGCTGCCATGACGGCAACTGGGCCGAAGGCGCGATGATGAAAGACAAAGTGTTTGAGACTCTGCCCCCCACCTATGGAACCTGGAATACGATTCCGACGCTGCTCGGCAACGACGGTGACGGACTCGGCAACTACCTGGCCAACCACCCGGTGGGCCTGAATGCCCTCGTGTCCTGCGGCGGACAGTGGAACTGGGACTGCACCGAAGTCAACGGTGTGATCAATATGAACGGCACCAACTCCGCCAAGTTCGTCACCAACTACGGCTGGTTCGTCAGCCTCAGCGCGTACAACAACTCCGGCACTTGGGGGGCTGTTGTGACCTGCACGAGCTGCCACAACCAGCACGTTATGAACACCGTCAACGTGAACTCCAAGAACAGCGGTCAGACCGCCGGCTTCTACGCGACAATGTTCTTCGTGCGTGGGCCTTATAATCCGGCCAGCGGCACAGCATACGCGAACCAGACCGCACAGTTCTGCCGTTCGTGCCATGGTGGAGAGGCCAACGAGTCGAACGGACAGGGACAGATTGGAACGACCTTCTAAACTGTTAGCCGTTATACCCGGAGGGGGGAGAAAACTCTCCCCTCTTTTTTTATGGATTTTCGAGTTAGGATAGGGACCCATGAGGCACCAATTATCATTCGGCAGCATGATTCTGGCGGCGCCGTTACTGGCAATAACAATGAATGCGACGGCTGCAGCCCAGCAAATGGCGGTTTCGCATAAGCCAACGACCGCGGGGAAGCAGCAACCGACAGCATCAGACAAGCCGGTCGCGCGCGTGAACGGCACGGTGTTAACGGACCGCGATCTGATGCGCGAGGAGTACACCCTGTTCCCCTATGCCGCCCAGCATAATGGCCAAATTCCCCCGGAGTTCGAGCCGCAGATTCGCCAAGGCGCGCTGAAAATGATCGTGTTCGAGGAACTGTTGTATCAGGAAGCTCTGCGGAAACAGGTGACCATACCGTCGGCGAAGCTGCAAAAGGCAGAAGCAGACTTTCGAGCTCATTTCGACAGCCCTGATGAATACCGAGCAGTTCTGGTCCAGGAGTTTCAAGGCTCGGAAAAATTGCTGCGGGAAAAGATCCGGCGTTCTTTGCTCATCGAAGCCATGTTGAAAACCGAGGTAGAGGACAAATCCGCCGTTCCCGTGGCCGAGGCCAAGGCTTACTACGACAAGAATCCGGCGCTCTTCGAGTATCCGGAATCGTTTGCCATTCAGACGATTTCCTTCCTGCCTCCCAATCAACCCACGGCTGACAACTTGAAAGAATTGCACAAGCGCGCCGAGGATGGGCTGAAGCAGGCGAAGGCAACACACAGTTACGAGGAATTCGGGATTCTGGCGGAGAAGATCTCGGAAGACGATTACCGCGTGATGATGGGAGACCACCACAAGGTGGAGCGCTCAAAACTGGCGCCGCAGGTCGTGCAGGCGCTGCTGGCTCTAAGACCGGGCGAGATCACGGGCCTTATCCAGTTGGACCAGGCATACACCATCGTCCGGCTCAATCAGCACATCCAGCCCGGAAAAGCGAGGTTTGAGGATGTGAAGGCTTCTCTGCAGAAGGAACTACAACGGAAAAAGACCGAGCAATTAAGGGCAGCCCTAGACAAACGCCTGCGGAAGAACGCAAAGGTGGAAGAGCTATAGGGGGCTGCTGAAAAGTTACACCGGGATCTTGCTCTTCTAGCAATGGCACATAGCGCGGGCCTTCAGCGGCTGAAGCCGCGAATTCGTTGCGGCTTTGGGCGGCACGACTGAAGTCGTGCCCCTTCCCGTTTCTTTCTTGACTGGTGCGCTATACCAACTGGAGAAATGCCCTAGCCGACTGAAGCCGCAGTTGATTTGGCGGCCGTTGCGGCGCGGCTGGAAGCCGCCGCCTTCCAGGCCATATCCGAAAGGCGATTTCTGGCTTCCTCCAGGCCGCCAATTTTCCGGACTAGTTCCCCTGAATTCCGAAGGCCCCGCCTGCTCCTGCGCCAAATCCCTTGTTTTGCTGGAATTAGCTGAGTTATATGGCCCAGCTCAAAGTTTTGCACTCGCCTTATGGCAATCAAACCCTTTGCTATCAATTAGTTAGATTTATCTAATTCTGGTCTGGGACGTGCATTTTGATGTGACAAGGCTATGGGTGCCCCGCTGCAATCGCGCCGTTGTGGGGAATTAGGGGAACTGGGAGCAGAACTTGCAAGTTGGAGTGGGTGCCAGGTGGCTGCCATTGTGCGCAAATCGGGCTGGGCTCTATTTGGCTTGCTCCTGCTGACTTTGCCAGCTGCCGGTCAGCTCGAGATCGGCCAGTTTAGCAACCAGCTCAGCGGTACCGCATCCTTCGGTTACAACGGGGACTATGGAAACGACATAACTTCGAGCCACAGCCTGGGATTTGGTGGCACGGGCACGCTCTCCGGTTACTACTACAATCCCAACTTCCTCTCCTATACGGCCACGCCTTACTACAATCAAAATCGTGACAACTCCGCCTATCAATCCATCTCCAATGCCAGCGGGGTCAATTTCACCAGCAGCATTTTTGCAGGCAGCCATTTCCCCGGCTCCATCAACTTCGCCAAAGCCTACAACAGCGAAGGCAATTATTCGATCCCGGGTGTGGCCAATTACACGACGCATGGCGACAGCCAGAATTTCGGCATTAACTGGGCCGAACTGCTGCCGGGCTGGCCTACGCTCTCGGCATACTTCCAGGAAGAAAGCGGCCAGTATTCCATCTATGGCACCAACAGCGACGGCACTACCCACAATCATTCGCTGAATCTTCGTTCCTCGTACACGCTGGAAGGCTTCTCGCTTATGGGCTTCTTCTCAGATGGAGGCGGACACTCCGAGACGCCCGAGATTCTGGAGAATTCGACCCCGGCTGAAGCCTCGAGTTCGAGCAGTCGAGCATACGGTTTTACGGCGTCGCACTCATTGCCGTGGCGGGGAGCATTCACGGCAACGGCTACCCACTCCGAGTTCAGTTCTTACTATGACGAAGGGAGCAATTCAGGAAGCGTCAACACTTACACTGCCATGTCAGTCTTCCAGCCGACGAACAAGTTTCATTTTGGGGTCAGCAGCAGCTATTCTGATAATCTCTCCAGCAGTTTGTCGCTGGCCGTCCTGAGTGCTGGAGGGGTTGCTCCGGCGGAGAATTTGGGGCCGGGAAGTCACTCGCTGGACGTGACGGGGAATGCCAGCTATTCGATTCTGGCGAACCTGCAAGGCTTGGCTTTCGCGGATCACCGCGAGCAATATTTCCTGGGCGAGAACTACGGAGCCGACTCCTATGGAGGCGGGGTGACCTACTGGCGGCTTCTTTGGGGCGGCAGCTTCAATTCTGCTCTATCGCTGAGCGACAACACGGTCAGTACTTCCAGCCAGAACTCATTGGGTATCAGCAGCACAGTCAACTACAACCGCCGCTTCAATGATGGGTGGGCCTTCGGCATAGGTTTCGGCTACGCGCAAAATGTGCAGACGCTGCTGGTGACCTACACCACCTCGAACTACAGCGGCACGGGCCACGTGAGAAAGCGCTGGGGAAAGTTTGGATGGAGCGGGGGCGGATCCTACTCAAGCACACTGCTAACTCAGGTGGCAGGGCAGTCGAACGACAGCAAGTCATTCAATACCTCCATCAACTATACGCACTGGGTCACGGCCAGCGGCAACTACGGAAGATCGGATGGAACCGCGCTGCAGGGGGTAATCGGGCTGGTTCAGACTCCCGTGCCACAGCCTCTCGTCCCAGGCAGCGATCTTATTCTGTTTAACGGAAGCAGCTATTCGTTCAGCCTCAGCAGCAGCCCGGTGCGGCAGATGTCGATTGGAGTGAGCTACGCCAAGTCCATCAGCGACAACAATACGGCAGGGATCTTGACTTCGAACAACTCGAAGATGATCAACGCGGTCTTCAACTATCAATTCCGTAAAATGTACCTGAACGGAGGGTACAGCAATCTGGTGCAGGGCTTCAGCGCCTCGGGGCTACCTGCGGAAAATATATCATCGTTCTATATCGGGATCAGCCGATGGTTTAATCTCTTCTAGGATAGAGTGACACGGAGAAGCGAGAGCGATGCAGTTAACGATGAGGAATTGGGGCCTGCGCCAGCTGAGTCCGGTTTTCATCCTGCTGCTGGTTTTGTTGCTTCTTCCGCTTGTGGGCTGGACGTCAAAGCCGAAGGCGAAAAGCGATGAGCCAGGGCCGGAACTGGAGCTGGAAGGAGGCCGCAAATTAACCTACGAGCGCAGTTTCGGGTCCGAACGTGAAGTGAAGCCGAAACGTGGCTTCTGGAACCGGCTGGTAGACGTCATCGCCGGTGAGCCCGACTTCAAGAATCTGGTCCGTCCCTACAGCATTGTCACCGATTCGCATGGGCGAGTGATCGTCACAGACCCCGGCGCCGGTGGCGTGCACGTCTTCGATTTTGCCCAGAAGAAATACAAGTTCCTCGAGCGGCGTGAAAAAGAGAAGGACGCCATGCTGGGGCCGCAGTGCGTCGCCGTAGATGCCCAGGACAACATCTACGTGACGGATTCGGAGACCGGCAAGATCTTCGTGTTCAACTCCGCTGGAAAATATGAGCGAGTGATCGGCAGTATCAAGGGGGGCGAGGGTTACTTCAAGCGTCCCACGGGGATCGCGGTGGACTCCGCTGCGCAGCGCATCTACGTGACCGATACTTTGCGCGACCAGATTTTTATGATGGATATGCAGGGCAGGATCCTGCAGACCATCGGAAAACGAGGCGACGGCAATCTGGAGTTCAACTTTCCCACCGAGTTGCGCCTAGATGGGCAGAATCTGATCGTTGTGGACGCGATGAATTTCCGCGTGCAGGTGCTGGGCCGCGATGGGTCCTTCCGCTACGCGATCGGCAGCCTGGGCGATAGCACCGGCGATATATTCCGGCCGAAAGGAATTGGGGTTGATTCCGAGGATGATTTATATATCGTGGACGGTTTGTGGGGAGTGGTGCAGGTTTTCAATCGCCAGGGCCAACTGCTCTATTACTTCGGCGGACGAGGCACGGGTGCGGGACAATTCCAATTGCCGACCGGGCTATTCATCGACCGCGATGACCGGATCTTTATAGTGGACTCTTACAACCGAAGAATTCAGGTATTCCACTATTTTGGATTGAAGAAACCGGTCAAGGAAGGAATGTAATGAGGGTCAAGTTCAGATTGGTGTGCCTGATCGTAATGCTAGTTCGAGCAAGTCTTTGGGCTCAGTTCACGGGCGATGTGATCGGCACGCACGATTTAGGTCCCGGAAGCAAGTCTCCCATAACCGGGGCGCGGCCCGATTTCTGCATGTATTGCCATGAACCGCACTCCGGCATCGGAGGGCGAGTTCCACTTTGGAATCAAAAGCTTACAGTGCAGAGCTACAGTTTATATACCAGCGATACGGAAAAAAATCGAGGGACGCAGCCGCTGTTGGGAGGCGACAGCAATCTTTGCCTTTCCTGTCACGACGGAACCGTAGCGCCGGGTACTACGGTCGTGTTTGGCCAGGTCTCTATGCACGGAGCAATGTATAGCTACGATATTTTTGGAACCAACCTGCAGCCGTCGCACCCGTTCTCCCTGGCCTTGCCGCTGAAAGACAACATCGATTTAATCGCATCACTTGCTGCGAAGGGCGCGACTGGGGATCCTACCGGCGCTATCCGCCTCATTAATGGCAACGTTGAATGCACCTCGTGCCATGATCCTCATGTGCAAGCCAAGGATTTGATCTCGCAGAACTTTCTCGTGCGCGACAGTTCGAATGGGCAGATGTGCCTGGCCTGCCACGACCCAACACGGCAAATGGCTGGCAAGGTGAACCCTCTGATGGATTGGTCCACCAGCGCTCATGCCCTGGTGCAGAATAAGATCACGCCCCAGAGCGGGTTAGGCAGCTATACCACAGTAGCGCAAGACGCATGCATAGGGTGCCATGCGCCGCATAATGCTCAAGGCCCTGCGCGCCTGCTGCGTGGCCCCAATGAGCAGGATTGCATCGGCTGTCACAACGGAGGGTCGAATATTTCCCCGGCGGCGCCCAACGTCTTCGCCGAGTTTAATACCCCCAAGGTTGGTCACCCATTCCCGACCACGACGAATCCGCACGATGCCGCCGAGAGCGTGCTGCTTAACAACAACCGGCACGCTACTTGCGTGGATTGCCACAACGGCCACGGGTCAGCCCAAGTAACAACGTTTCCCGGGCCGCCCATGGTCCGCGTTTCTCAGAGGGATGCCGCGGGAATCAGCGCCACCAATGGAATCGCGGTGGTGGACCCGGTGGTCAATCAATATGAAAACTGCTTCCGCTGTCACGGTAGCAGTACCGGAAAGACAGTTCGTCCCGTCTACGGCTACCTTCCCGTGCGGGCGGCCTCGGCAGGCGACCCGCTGAACATCATTCCACAATTCAACATTACCGCCAGCTCGAGCCATCCTGTGACCCACGTCAGCAACAGCCCGCTGCCGCAGCCGAGCCTGCTCAGCAATATGTTGAATCTTGATGGCGTGACGCCGGGCCGTGCCATGGGAACGCAGATTTTCTGTACCGACTGCCATAACAGCGACGACAATCGCGAATTCGGGGGCACTGGTCCGAATGGTCCGCATGGTTCCAAGTGGACTCATATTCTCGAGCGCCGTTACGAATTCAGCCAGGCAATTGCGCCCGGGCAAGAGGTCATGAACTTGTTCCGCAACCCTGATCTCAGCGTCAATGGACCTTACGCGCTGTGCGGCAAGTGTCACAGCCTGAGCAACATCATGACAAACGCAACCTTTAGTCAACACCAGAGCCATATCAACGCGGGTTTTAGCTGTTCGGTGTGTCACACAGCCCACGGCCTGGGAGGGACTGATCCTAATATAAGCGGCCAACGGCTGGTGAATTTTGACGTGAATGTCGTTGCCCAGAATGGGGCGGCGCCCATCTCATACAACCGCGCCACGAATACCTGTGTGCTGGCATGCCACCAAACCGCACATAACGCCAACGGTACGGTCGCTGTCGCCCAAGTTGGTGGCACATCAAAAAAGAAGTGAAGACGGGATGACGGCGTCCGTTCAAGAAAAGACATTCGTTCAAGAAGAGGTTATTTCCGCCTTCAACAAATTTGTTTATCCAGCCGCTCTTTTAGCCTCCCTGTCAATCTGGCTTCTCGCACTGCGTGCGCCGCTCTGGCTAGATGAAACTCTCGCTTACTGGCAAGTGAGCGGTGGTTTCGAGAAGATCTGGAGCCGGTCGGCACTCATGCCGTCTTCGATCGGGTACCTTTACACTCTCTGGGCAGCCAAATCGATTCTTGGCGGCAAAGAAGTCGCGCTCAGGATTCCGTCACTGTTCGCTTTGCTGGCGGCCGTGTATTTCTTGTTTCGAAGCGCACGCGAGCTGTGTGATCGGGAGACTGCGTTTCTCGCCGCCATATTCTTCGCGATCCAGTACAACGTTGTGTTTGCCGCGAACGATGCCCGCCCCTACGCGTGCGCATTGCTAGCCACAACGCTGGCGATTTTCGCTTTTGCACGCTGGATGAAACAGCATCGGATGCACCAGGCCGTTCTGTTCGGCGCGGCCGCAGCGGGGATTCTCTACTTCCATTATCTGTTCGGCAGCATCCTGCCGGCTTTTGCGATTTATTATCTGGTGGTAAGGTTTCGATCCATCAAAGAGGACTTAGGGCAACTGGCGGCTGTTCTGGGGACTTTTGTTGTGCTGGTCATTCCGCTCGTTGTGCGAGTTTCGGGTCTTTACCACACGCGCGAAACCCACATTGTTCAGCCGCTCCGTCATCCAGTCTTGCTCTCCCTCAACACGCTTGCGCCGATGCAACTTCTGCTTGGCTTTGTGGCGGCTGCGGCAGTGGGGGCCCTACTGCGGAAGCTGAGGATTCCTGGGAGCGGTGGCTGGCTCACAATCTTGCTGTTTCTTTTGCTTGCATTGGTTCCAGCCGCTGTCCTTTGCGGCGCGGAGGCGGCTACTCCAATCCATCTGCTCCAACCGCGTTATTTTCTGATTGTGGCGCCCGGCAGCGCGTTAATCTGGGCCTGGCTGACCAGTTGCATTGATTCCCGCATGCTGCGGCAGATCTTTTGCGTGGCCCTAGTGGCAACCACCGTGTTTGAAACCTACGGTTCACCGAACTCGCGCCATCATGCATTAAATTTCAAAGGGGCACATGCGTTCGTGAATACGTATGCGGCGCCAGACGACGGCCCCGTGCTGGTCTTCAGCGCGTTCATCGAGTCTGACTATGAGCCCCTGCCAACGATTCCCAAAAGCGAGAACGCGATGCTCTCCCAGATCGATTACTACCCACTTAATCCGCCTTGGGTTTTCCTTCCCATAGACCTGAACGAAAAAACAATGCAGATTGCCAGCCAGGCGGTTCTGGCTGCCGCCCAGCGGCACCAGAGGTTCCTTGCGGTCGTGCCACCAAGCTCGTATCCATCTCTCGATTGGTTGGCCAACTCCTGCCGCGGGGCATTTGCAGTCCGAACACTCGCAGCGTTCGACCGGGCAATCTTTGTAGTGGAATTCCGTCCTCTTGCAGAAAGCAACTAACGCCGCACGAAAACCACCGCAAGCCGATCTTCGTAGATTTTTTTGAAGCGCTGGTCCCCGGTCAGCACAATCGCCAGCGGCTTTGCCTTCGGCAGAAGAACCACGCCCGCTTCATTCAAATAGGGGTCGTTCACGTAGGCGAAGTCGCCGGTCTCGGAACGGAAGAAGTTCAAGTCGAGATCATCTCCATAAAGATCAGTACGCCCGTCGATCGCGACTGGATAGTCCGGCATATACCAGGTGAGAAATCCGCCCCAATCGAAAGTGTTGTAAAGCGGGCCAGGCTGCGGGTTTTGCCGAAGAAAGTTGACAGCCTTCACGGGAAATTGGCTGCTGATAGCCGCATCCAGGCCTTGCATGTCAAAATCCGTGTTGCGGGCAATAAGAAACACCATAAATGCCAGCGCGAGAGCCAACCCTGCATTTTCCACGAGAGTCTTACTGCGCTCAGGGGCGGACTGTTCTTCTCCGCGCCATGATTCGGCGATGCAGACAGCCGCAGCGATGCATAGGAACCAGGAATCTCGCATAGTACGGAAGGCGACGACACTGGTTACGATAAGAAGCGCCAGAGAGAAAAGGCTGACCTGCTTTCTCCTGCCCAAACTAAAGAATGCCGCGCCTGCCAGGAGTAATTCGACGTAATCGCTGAAGGCACGAAAGCTGAGAGCATTGAATTCGCGAACGTAAGTGTATGGGAACTTCGAACCCGCGTAATTGAACGCCGTCACATACAGATGATAAGAGTATGGTCCGATGCAAGTGGCTGCAAAACAGGCCACAAAGATGAGAAGTACCTTCCCTAAAGGCAACTTCGACGGTAGAACGAAGGCTGGCTTGAAACCCAAACGGGCCCCCAGTTGCTGCAGTAGGTGTACTCCAGCAAATAAACCTACGACGAAGATGCCATAGACGAATTGAATGTGACAGTTCGCCCACAAAAGAAATACCAATGGCAACCAGTAAAGAAATTCCACATGTCCGGTCCGCTGCGACGTCATAAGCAGCGCGAGCGTGATCGCGAAGAAGATCATCGAGAAAAAGACTGGCCGCGGCATGATGGTGAACAGAAAACTGGAGCAGCTGATCGTGGCGAGGATGCAGGCAACCCAGAAATCTCCTGAAATGCGGCGGGTCATCCAGTAGACGGCATACGCGACAGCCATGGTCAGCAGAGTGCCAAATATTCCCAGACCGACCAGGCCAAACCACGCATAAGCGCCCGATAAGAGCAGTTCATATCCCCAGCTATAGGCCATCCAAGGGCGGTTGGCTGCTGTTCGGGAGAGAATTCCTAGGTGAGGAAACGCATGGTGCTGGATAATCCACTCGCCCACCTTGAGATGCCACCAGATATCCAGGTCGAGAACACAGAATTTTAGGTACATCGCGCGGGCCGCAACCGCGGAGAGCAAGCTGCCGAGGACGATGAGCTGCAATAGCCGCCGCTGGAGTAATCCGCCTAGGTCTTCAGCCACGCTCACGGTCTGGGCTTGCTCACGGCTATCGAATTCAATCCTTTCAGCGTCCACTTCGTAACTCCGTTATTCTGAGGGCGCAAGGTCAGACTGGCTTGCCAGGTCTCAGTCAAACATCCGCCAATTGCACAACACTGGAGCATTGTCATACGGTAGCGCAATCCGCAGTTCTTGCTCCGAAGCTGCGGGCACGTAGTGATGCAGGAAGAAGCCATAATTCAGGTGAAGCAGCCGATCGTCGGGGTTTTGCATAATGGCCCATTGATATTCCGCAATCGTCTCTCCGTATTCTATCTTTAAGCCTTTGGATTCCTGTTGCAGCTTCGACACCTCGTCATCATGGTTGAGTTGATTTGTAAACGGAGGGTGCTGCATTTTCTTCAGTTCTATGCCGACGATCCGTTGGCGGTCGTACGCTGTAAGCGCCAGCAGGCGCTCACACTGTTCCTGAGTCGGAACCGGGTTCTCGGATCGCGCAGTTTGCGATTCGCTTGCGAGCATCTCGGCAATTTTGGAAAACATAGATCGCGCTATCAGGTAGTTGCCCGCGGGATTCATATGCACATGTTCATAGAAAAGTTCATTGCCTGGCACGCCGTGTTCGCTCGCCTGAGCGAAGATGGCGTTCGTGTCGACAAGTTCAACGCCTCGGCCGGCTTTCGTAGCTACGGAACGGATCGTCTCATTCACTTTCTGGTCGGCGCGAAAGCGGAGAGTGTCAAGCTCCTGAGCGAGTAAGTAACGCTGCCTGGCATCGTTGAAATCGCCGAGGGCCCAAAAGCATCGAGCGATTCGAAACTGGAGTTCGGCATATTGAGAATCGATTTCTGCAGCTGACAGATATGACTTCAGAGCCTCTGCGGGCGAACTGGCCTTCTCGCTGGCCTCGCCTTTTTGCACCAAAGCGTTCCACTGTTGCAGCTCTTCTTGTCGGATGCCTTCACGGTGCAGGGAAGCAAAAGGGGCGCAATCCCGGACATTGGTGGCTATGGTGCTCAGTAAGACTTGTGCACCAGCCCTGCGCGCAACTGCAATAATGTCGCGCAGGTTGCCGGCGAAATTGTCGTAGACAGCCGGCAATTGCGGAGAATCAGCACGCACTTGCCGGTCAAGGAACATTTCCATCCCTCTCCATTCCGCCGGCTTCTGTCCGCCGCTACTGGAGACCTTCGCGACAAGTTGACCAAATCTGGTGGAATCGAAAAAGATTTTCGCCCGGATAACTGGCAGGCTGAGCGATGCAGACGTGAGAACGGTGCCAGGACCGTAAGGTCCAATGGCTTCATTGCCTCCGGCATAGATCACGAAGAGGTCGGGTTGATGCTGCGCCAAGTCTTTGGTGATGGGAAGTAGCACATGGGAGTTGATTGCCGTCGTGCCAGTGTTGATGACCTCAAACTTCACCGAGGGGAAGCTCGCGCGCAGCATCGCTTCCAAATAGCGCGCGAATCCGAATGTGGGGTCAGGCTCTCCCCACGCTGCTGATTCGCCCAGCACGAATATTCTGAGCGTGCCTGGCGGCTTCGTCGCAGGTATGGCGTACGGTCGAGGGGTCCGAAGCATACCTGACGGGAAGAAAGTTGCGGTAAAAAATTTGTTATCACAAAACGCAGGGCGGCCATGATCTGTACAGGGGCGAGTAACGTCGGTGGGGTTGCCGACTCCGCAAAGGCGCAGCGTGACCTCTACAAGAGTGAGGATCAAGGCAGGAACTACAATCGCCGACACGGCAACGAGCAACCAGGTTCGCCATCGCGTACCGGCCGAGGGCGTTGAATCGTTCGTCCGCCGCTCACTTTCGGGAACAGTGATTGCTTCGCTTTCCATTGCGGTGACGATCTCACCCTGGAATTGGATTTTGAGGTTCCAGCTCGTCAGAAGTCTGTATGTTATTGTGTAGCGAACACTTCGACCGCTGAACCCCAAAAGATTATCAGCAATTGGTGCGCCACACCTTTGCTATGTGGTTTACTGCTTACTACCTGAATCTGCGTGGTTTAGCAGACGGCGTGGCGAAAACGGCGGACATGTACTCAGTGCAAATACCCGGTATGTGGGGTATTTGCCCCACGCCACTCTTCAAAAGTTCCGATACATGAGTTGGGCCGCATTGGCACCGTGTGTAGGCGTCGCCGCCACTACGACAAGTAAGGCCAAGACGTATAGGGGCGGAACCCAATAGCGCCGATTGCGAGCAAGGGCGCCTATGATACCGGACTGTACGCCGGCACGAGCGCTGTTCGGATCGGCTAAATATCGACTCGTTGCCGTCGCCACGGATACGACAATCGCGTATCCAATTGCCACCGCGGCTACCAGGAAATAAAGACTACCACTGAGAGTATGGGCGCTATATCTGTTGACCGAGAGAATCGCAGAAAACATCTGCCGCGCGTCGACCAGGGAATTTGCGCGGAAAAATATCCATCCCAAGCTGATGAGGCAGATGGTTACGAACCACGAAATTGGCGTCCACAGGGCCGATGGAGGCGACCAATCAAATTTTCGCTGCGCCGCTTCTACCTGGCGATGTAGGACGAGCAGAACTCCGTGATAGAGGCCCCAAAGCAGAAACAAAAGGGTTGCCTTGTGCCACAGTCCGAACAACACCATCGAAATCACAAAAACGCTATTTCGCCACCAGCCATCGCGTCGCAAGACTATCAGCCAAAGAAAAACGTAGTCCCGAATCCAGAAGGACAATGACATATGCCAACGGGTCCAGAAGATGGAAGGACTTGTGGATTGAAACGGACGTGCGAAATTCTCCGGGACTATGAATCCCAGCGCTTGCGCAGCACCGATCGCAATGTGCGAGTAGCCGGCAAAATCCATGAAGAGCTGCAACCCATATCCAAATGCCAGACACCAGACGTCGGCGCCACTCCAGTGACGCACTTGATCGAAACCAGAATTGATTCCGTCGCCCGACAGAATTCCCTGACCCAACAACTGCGCCACTTCCATCATGAAGAACCCGGTTGCTATTCGACTCAATCCCCGTTCAATGTCGCGCGCAGCCGTAGCATGTTCGCCGCGAAATTGCGGAAGCATTGCAGGCAGACGGCAGATCGGCCCAGAGATCACAACCGGGAAGAAAACCATGAACAGGGCAAATTCAAGAAACGTCGGGTCCAGCTTTTCGCCCCGGTAAAGATCAAATAGGTCGCTCATCGCCTGGAAGGTCCAGAAAGAGATTCCCAATGGCAGCGCAATATGGGAGAAGTGTTGGAACAGTGGAGAAGATAGCGGGAGGTTGGCGGAAATTTCCGGAAGATACTTGAAGCTGCCGAGCAGAACCAGATTCAGTAAAATGCCACTCCACAGCACAAGCCCGGAATGCCGTTTCTGGAGCCGTTTCCCAACCAGGAAGTTCATCACTGTAGAAGCGAGCAGAATGATTGCGAACCATGCGCTCCAGGAGAAATAAAGTATGTAACTGCAGATCAAAAGGACGATTTGTCGCTTCGCGCGCGATTGAACTTTGGAACGAACGATGACACAAATCAGGAATATCAGGCCGTAAAGAATCCCTCGAAGCAACATTTCTCAACCCCGTCGAAACACACCTACGACTGAATGAAACGAGTGCTTTAGTCTGCTCAGCAGAGCCCCCACGCAAGTCCTTCGCAAGACACCAGTTTCGCATAGCGACAGGAACACTGGAGCGTAATGAAAAACGTTAATGGAACGTTGATACCCATTCTGTGATCACAATCACAGGACTTGTTTTGCCATCCACTACAATAGGCGAGAAGCTGAAACTCGCAACGAAAAGATGACGGCCGGAGCAGAAGACAACCCTACGAATCTCATCGACGCGCTGGCTGCGGCACCTGCTGAATCTCCTTTTGTCACAGCGTGGGTCAACGAGGCGAAGTTTGAACGGGTAACTTTCGGTGAATTTCGGCGAAGATCCGGACTCCAGGCATGCGCTCTCCGCGTACAGGAGATTGCTGCCGGCGACCGGGTGGTCATCATCATGCCGCAGGGCATCTCCGCGATGACGGTATTCGTCGGAGCAATGATGCTGGGTGCGGTGCCTGCCTTTCTTGCCTACCCCAATATCAAGATAGAGCCTGCGAAGTATCGTTCCGGGCTGGCGGGAGTGACTGCAAATCTTAAATCCAAGCTTGTGGTCATCGACGAAAACTTTCCAGCGGAGATGCTAGGCCACGTTACGCTTGGTGAAGAAGCAAGGCTGCTACGCGTCAGCGACAGGGGAGACCTCCACGCTAGGATCGGCAGCGAAAAGAGTGATGAAAACAGAACGCAGGACATCGCGATTCCAGGTGACAACATTGCGTTCATCCAGCATTCAGCGGGCACGACCGGACTCCAGAAAGGCGTCGCCCTGACTCACACCGCTGTACTCCGCCAGATCGAATATCTGCGAAAGGCCCTGAAAATTCACGGACAAAGGGATCGCATTTATAGCTGGTTGCCTCTTTACCACGACATGGGATTGATTGCTTGCTTCATGCTGCCGATGGTATGTCACACGGAACTGGTTATTCAGGTGCCGCTGGACTGGGTAATGCATCCGGCAAGCATGTTGCAAGTCATCAGCCGGCACAAATGTACTCTGGCATGGTTGCCGAATTTCGCTTTTCAGTTCGTGGCCAGGCGCGCCTGTCGTGAGCCGGAGCAGCAGTACGATCTTTCGTCAATTCGCGCTCTGATTAATTGTTCCGAGCCCATCCGGGCCAGTAGCATGCAGGAGTTCGAACGGGCATTTACGGGAATTGGTTTGAAGAGCGGCGTACTGCACACATCCTATGCGATGGCCGAGACTGTTTTCGCAGTGACGCAATCAGACGTCAATCGGCCCTCTGGCCCCGCACGAATCTGGGCCGATGGTGGAAAATTTCGCAGATCGCATCGTGTCGTGCCAGTCGAGGAGGGGACTGCAGGGGCTGTGTGCTTCGTATCGTCGGGCCGACTGCTTCCCAACACTGAAGTCCGTATTGTGCCTGAAAACGGGACGGGGCGCTCTCTCGAGCAAGGCCAACGTGCCGCTCCGGGGCAAGTCGGCGAAATTCTCGTCAAGAGCGACTGCCTTTTCGAGGGGTACTACAATCGACCCGATCTTACGGCAAAGGCAATTGTCGATGGCTGGTATCACACTGGCGATCTAGGTTTTATGCTCGAAGAAGAACTTTATGTGATCGGCCGAAAGAAAGACCTTATTATTGTCGGCGGCGAAAACATTTACCCGCAAGATATAGAGGAGATTGTCGCCAGCCATCCGGCCATCCATGAAGGACGTGCCGTCGCATTGGGAGCTTACAATCCCGACACGGGTACGGAAGACATCATCGTGGTCGCGGAAGTGGAGGAGGAAGCGCTTCTCGCAAACGCTGCAGCAATCGAGCAAGAGTTAAGGAGCCGCGTGATCGCAGCAATGGGAATCGCTGTGGCGACGATCCTGCTCAAACCACCAAAATGGATTGTGAAGAGCACCGCCGGAAAGCCCGCGCGATCGACAACCTTTGAGAAGTTGCTGAGGGAACATCCGGAATTCGATACTGCATCCGAAGCCTCACGTTAGGGAGAGTAAGTCCCCATGAACGCAGAAAAAACACAAATGATCGAATACATCATTCGACGGATCCGCAAACCGGGTGTAAAAATTGATGAAAGCACTCCGCTTTTCTCTTCCGGCCTGGTCGACTCGCTGGCTCTCGCGGACGTATTGGTGAAGCTCGAAGACCTGACTCATACCCGCATTCCGCCGGGTATGGTGCAACCTCAAGACCTGGAAACAGTCGACATAATGTTTGCAACCGTGGAACGCGTGGGCAAACCGGCAAAATAGTTTTCGGAGCAGTCACAGATTGGGCTTGGCGCAGGTCTGGAGCGGATTAGGAAACAATGTGCCCCATGATGTTGGCGGGCTCAAGCCCGCCCGCGGCTCTGATCAAAGAGCTCTTTCGGCGCGGCTGGAGGCCGCGCCCTTTCAAACCAAGTGCGGTTTTCCCAAACAGCTCTGGCCCGTGGCTTAACGACTTCATTGCGTCACAGTCAAACCCACAATCGTGATCGTGACTGGGTTGGGCTGAGCTGTCGTCGTTCCCTGGACCTTGATGTTGTAGGTTCCCAGTTCTGGATTCTGGGGAGCTGAACTCGAGCTTGATCCTCCGCAAGCGTTCAGCAGAACCAGAAAAACGCACACTCCCATCAACCAAAGCGTTCCCCGCCGCTTGTTGCACCGTTTATTTCGACATCCTGCGCCAACCAACAGAATTCCCGCCAGCGGCATGAAAAGTGCGAAGGCAAAGTAAAGGTGATGCCGCGTCATGTTCGGCATCTGCAAGGATGCCGAACCGGTCGGAACGCTGACCGTGAGCGCGAAAGGCACCGCTTGCGCTCCAGGCGTGATTGTGGTGATGGGCGATCCCGACGACGAAGCGAAAGAACAAGTAGCGCCTTGCGGCATCGTACTTTGCAAACACGAGAGCGTAATTGGTTGTCCGGGCGCGCCCGTGCCTTCATTCAATACTAGCGAATACGTGGCCGATCCTCCTGGTGAGATGGTTTGAGGCGCCGGCGGGGCGGCTGTGGGATCTGTAACAATTGCGACTGATTCAGTGCCGATGGCGCTTGAGAGAGCCTGCGATGCGGCCTCGATGGTCACCGTCGCTGGTGAGGGGACCGTCCCTGGTGCGGTGTAATTGCCCGAATCGTCGATGGTTCCCACCGTCGCGTTGCCGCCGGTTACGCCATTGACCTGCCAGGTCACCGCGGTGTTGGTTGTACCGGTGACGGTGGCGATGAAGGTCTGCGTCGTGGTTGTGTAAACCTCGGTGACCGGAGGGTTCGTGCTGACGATGACAGTTACGGCGTCTCCAGTAGCGACAATCGTTGCCTGAGCTGATCCTGAGCTCGAGTTATCGGCCACGGAGACTGCGGTTATGGTGACGGTAGCTGGCGTTGGAATCGTCGCAGGCGCGGTAAAAATTCCCGCAGTTGTGATCGTCCCCACAGTCGAGTTGCCGCCCACGATTCCGTTCACCGCCCAGGTGACGGCCGTGTTGCTGGTACCAGTGACCGTTGCCGTGAACTGCTCCTGAGTGCTGACTGCTACGTTAATCGGGTTTGGCGTCACCGTAACGAAGATCGACGGAACCAGTTGGCGAATGCGCTGATTGTCGGTGTCGGCCACAAACAGGTTGCCAGCAGAGTTGCCAAACACACCCGAGGGGGAATTGAGCTCTGCGCTGGTGGATTGACCTCCGTCGCCAGAGAAACCTGCCGTCGTCGGAGTTCCGGCTACGGTTTGAATGAGTAAAGAGGCCGCTACGACTTCGCGAATCGCCGCGTTGTCTGTATCGGCGATAAAGATGTCTCCAGAAGTGTCGGCGAAGACGCCCAACGGAGTATCGAGTAGCGCGGATGTCGGCGATCCGTTATCGCCGCCGTAGCCGCGCTCGCCGGTTCCGGCGACGGTCGCAATGTAGCCCGGGGAAATCTGAACCCCGGCGATTGTGACCGGTCCTGATGCATTCGGATTGGCCACAACGCGAATGCGATTGTCGAAAGTATCGGCGATGTAGAGATTTTCCGAAAGATCGACAAAAACACCGTACGGGAAATAAAGCTGAGCGCCGGTAGCAACCGCTCCATCACCGCACGACGGCGCTACGGGCTCAGTACATTCTGCATAATTGCCAACGACGGTGATGATGGTGCCGGCTGTGTTTACTTCGCGGATTACGTAGTCATCCGTGTCTGCAATAAAAATATTGCCCGCGCTGTCCACGAAGACACCATTCGGATTAGCAAGTTCCGCAAGGATGGCTGATCCACCATCGCCGCAAGTTGCAGCGGAGTCCGGACACAGCGTGCCATTGCCGGCCACAGTCGCGATATCGCCGCCTGGAATCGTGACGTTTGCGATCACGACCTGGGA
Organism: Candidatus Sulfotelmatobacter sp.; assembly: GCA_030041215.1. GTDB lineage: Bacteria > Acidobacteriota > Terriglobia > Terriglobales > Acidobacteriaceae > Sulfotelmatobacter. The sequence goes on from JASHOH010000039.1 coordinate 23,600, forward strand.
GGTGCTCGGGTTAACTACGCGGATGACGTTGTTTCCGCTATCCGCGATATAAATGTTGCCCGCGCTGTCAACGAACACTCCGCCTGGATTGCAAAGTTGTGCGCTGGTTGCAGCCCCGCCGTCGCCTGTGTATTCGCACGGGTTGAGGGTGGTGGAAACGTAATAAGATCCCGCGACGGTCGCAATATCGCCAGGCTGGATGGTAACTCCGGCGATCGTGATCGCTGAGGCCCCAGTATTCACGACGCGAATCACCGAGTTGGCGGTGTCGGCGATGTATATATTTCCTGCGCTGTCAAGAGCCACGGCTCCGGGAGAATACAATTCCGCATCAACGGCCGACTCGCCATCACCAGAATAAGCCAGGGTGTTATTTCCAATCGTCGTCTGAATCTCGTCGTTCGAGGCGGTTACCTCTTCGATCACAAAATTGTCGGTGTCGGCGATGAAGATGTCGCCTGAGCTATCAACAATCATGTTGCTGGGATAATTCAGAAGCGCGCTGGTCGCCGGTGTACCATTTGGCGAGTAGCCTGATGTACCAGGAGTTCCGGCGACCGTGGTGAGAGTGACACTGGTGGAGGTGGGCACTTCGCGTATGGCAAAATTGCCGGTGTCGGCGATGTAGATGTCTCCGGACCCGTCGACAAAAACTCCTGCAGGCAGGCAGAGTTCAGTGATGCTGCACCCAGACTCTCCTGCTAAAGTGTAAGTCCCAACGACGGTTTGAATGTCATTTCCGGGGATCTGAATCCCGTCAATTGTGATCTCGGTTGTCCCCGGGTTCACTACGCGGACAAGGTTGTTATCGGTATCCGCAATAAGGATGCCGCTTGGGGCAACAAAAAGGCCTTGGGGCAGGTCGAGCTGCGCGGCCGTGGCGGCCCCCCCGTCCCCCGAGTAACTGCATGAGCCGGGCGTGCCAGCGACGGTCGCGATGTCATCAGGCTGAATCGTAACGCCTGCGATCGTGATCGCCGCGGTCCCGGTGTTAACGACGCGAATTGCGCAGTTATCCGTATCGGCGATGTAAATGTTTTCTGACGCGTCCACGAAAACGCCGTAAGGAGTGTCGAGCTCGGCGCTTGTGGCGGATCCACCGTCTCCCGAATAACCGCACGACCCCGGTGTACCCGCAACGGTGGCGATATCGCCAGGCTGTATCGTAACGCCCGCGATCGTGACTGGCGACGTCCCGGTGTTTACCACGCGGATCACGCAGTTATTCGTGTCAGCGATGAAGATGTTGCCCGAGCCGTCTACAAAGATGCCTTCAGGATTGTTGAGCGTAGCGCTGGTTGCCGGGCCGCCGTCGCCGGAAAAGCCCACTGCACCGTCGCCGGCTACGGCGCCATTGCCTGCTACCACCGTGAGGTTCGTGGTGCTGACTTCGAAAATACGGTTCGCTGAGCTGTCGGCAATATACGTATTACCCGAGGAGTCGAAAGCGATACTGGCCGGATACCCGATGCTGGCATTAAGGCCGCTAAGATTATTCGGGCCACCACCGGCAACAGTGCTGATCAGGTACTGCGCTAACAGAAACCTGGGGGCGAAAAGAACCAGTGAGAGAGCTGCGGAGACCAGTATATGTTTGAGGGAACGCATGATCAGTTGCCCTCCTGGCCGGAAATGCGATCCAGCCGCACGACGACTGTGCTTCTCGCTGTTGGCTTGCCTGCGGCGTTCCGTGGGCCTGCCATCTCAAGAACGAATCGAGGCCGGAATCCCTTTTTCCAGTGCTGGTAGTCTGAACGCGAGACTAGGAAATCCTGGGTTGTGTCCGCAAAGGCGTGAGCGGGCAGCGTGAGCGCGCAGGCGCGCGAACCTCCTTTATCGGGGTGGGAGAAATCCCAAAGCGTCATCCGCTGAATAGAAAACTCAGATGGTCCACGGTTCATCAGGTGGATGCGCATACGAACTTGCACCTGGGCGCCGAGAGCCTTGCTTCGCACCACATCGTATGAACCGGAAATGATGGGAGCATTGGTGGCTAGCGCAAGTTCAATTCCGCCCAGAAACAGTGCCCCAATCATGAGGCACCCCCTGCAGAAACGGAGAATGTCGCGACTCATGTGCACCTTACCTCCCTTGCCCTGGTCTGAAACTAAGCCCTCGATGGAAATGCATCCCGGGATTTATCGCAAACTACTTGAAAATACAAGAGCAATCGCGATGCCAACGAACGATAATGACGAAGTGCAAGATAATAAACGACTTCTAATCATCGAGCGGGCGGCGGAAGGGGATGTCGCAAAGCGGCAAAACACGCCCTGTTGAGGGGAAACACACCCTCTTGAGGGCAAGGGTTCAGTCTGGCATTTGTAGTTAGCTATGAAGCCGAAATCCAATTGCGGCGTTCCAGAAAAGTGGGCGGCTCATAGGTGCGCCCGGCAGCGAGGAGCTTTTCTTCGCGGCGGGCAGAGAGTAATAAAGGTAGGCCAAATAGCACCGCGGCCAGACGGGCCACGATGGGGAACTCTTTTTCGACTTCGCGGCGCAAGGCGTGAATCTTCTCGCTGCCGTTGCGGTTCACTTTCTTGAATTCGTGCTCCATCACCCAGAGAGCGGCGTTGTAAACGCTTCTCAGTTTTTTTGCCCCGCGCTCAAAACGTTCTCGCACGCGAAGATCGGGAT
>JASHOH010000040.1 GCA_030041215.1 Candidatus Sulfotelmatobacter sp.
TGGCGATGGTGATGCCCCGCGCCTTCTCTTCCGGCGCGTTGTCGATCGAGTCGAACGAGCGGAACACGATCTTCGGGTTATGCTTCTGTAAAACTTTCGTGATAGCCGCCGTCAGCGTGGTCTTGCCATGGTCAATGTGACCGATGGTGCCCACGTTCACGTGCGGCTTGGTGCGATCAAATTTTTCTTTCGCCATATCCTTCCTCGAACTATTTCAATGTTCCTTTGCTGCGCTCAGGATCTCGGCTGCGGGCTCCCATCCTCGCTACGCTCGACTTCACGCCCGCAAAACGCGATCAGTAATACTGATACAGCTTCTTAAACTTGTGTCTCAGGCCCAGCTCCACGCCTTCCGCCTTCGACAAATAAAACTCGCGCGTCTGTGCCTGATCCGAAAGCGGCAGCGCCTGATACAACTGCCATGTGCTGGGGGCCGAACCGTCGCTTCCCACTATCTCTTCGAACGCCCGAGAAGCGAGTACCCCATCGAAGTCCCGCACCCGGATTCCCTTTCGATCCAGTCGCTTCAAGAACCGGTCAACTTTCTCGGGCCGGAACGCCTGCTCCACCGCGCTCCGCAGTTTCGTGAACTCTTCCGGCCTGGCAACCTTAATTGCAGCCTGTTCGAATGGCATTTCTCTTGTCATCCTGAGGCGACACGCTTTTCGTCGCCGAAGGACCTGAGCGCGCCGCGTGATCAATTTCGCGCTTTTTTGCGAAATTGCTAAACCACGCGTCTGGCGCGCTTCCAATCTCTGGAGCGGGAGACGGGAATCGAACCCGCGACCAACAGCTTGGAAGGCTGTGACTCTACCACTGAGTTACTCCCGCTCAGCCTCAGCGGCTAAAGCCGCTTCCGAATCGACTTATAACGGCACGACTAAAGTCATGCCCTTCCCAAGTTCTCAAGAATTCTCGCAACTCGGGACTTCCTACCTAACTCGAATGGAGCCGATGACCAGGATTGAACTGGTGACCTCTCCCTTACCAAGGGAGTGCTCTACCAACTGAGCTACATCGGCCCTTTACTATAATGGCCCGTACAGCTCGAGCCGGGCTCCCTCGACTCCGCTGCGCTCCGCTCGGGATTTCGGCTGCAGGCCCAACACGCCTACTTCGGTTCGCTCTCGCCATCCGGATGCAGCACATCCTTCCGCCGCACCCATGTCTTCACCGCGAAGAGCGCCAGAATCAGCAGCGTCGCTGCTCGAATTTTCTGATCGCTCAGAGTCGTGTACGCCAGCGCACCCAAAATCACATACGCAATCAGCGCCATTCCCAACCGACTCATAATTAATGATCCCTCGCAAACACCGCTCGGGATTTCGCCAGCGGACTCCGAGCCTGCCCTGAGCAACCGAGCCCAAGGCCAAGCGTCGAACGGGTCCGCTCGACGGCTCAATCCTGGTGCACAGGGGAGGATTCGAACCTCCGTACCTCGCTAGGAGGAACAGATTTACAGTCTGTCGGCTTTAACCACTCACCCACCTGTGCACATACTGCCGGGTGATACAGCCGCTGTATTCATCCAGCGGACAACCTCAAGCCGGGCACGCCAACACCCCAAAAAGAACGGCGCAACACACTTCTGCTCGGCGCTTGCAAATCAGAGTTTTCAGCCACCAGGGAAAACCAAGAATCGCGCTCACGAATATCGCGCGAGAATCACTGCACGCCGGAATAGTTCCAAATGGAGTGCGTTGGAAAAACCTGTTGCGCCGCTGCTCAAAAAATCCTGCCGCCTGCCGGAATCTATTTCCCGATCTTCTTTGCGTTCTTCGGGGATCCTGGAGCTGGCGAAGGGATTTGAACCCCCGACCCTCTGATTACAAATCAGATGCTCTACCAACTGAGCTACGCCAGCGTGGGCACAAGTACCCTACGGGCACAAGTATACCCGATATCCCTTCCAGATGTCCGGGACAATTATTGAAAGTACCACAAGCGTGATCACGCTCGCAACCAAGGGAGCACTGAGCCACTAGCTGCGATCGCCCGGGCAGGCCTCTGTCTTCCGCTTGGCAGCGACACTTTACCAGTCGTCCCGAAGCACCGCGTTGTTACAGGCGGAGTGAGGGATCTCCCGTATAACGCAAACGAAGTCATGCGCAAAGTCCACATACGACCGACCCATCGACTATTCCCTGCCCTGAGCAATGTTATCATTCACCTCTGATCGCACCCCCATGCGGATTCGGCGCACGATTCCTATCTTCCTCGCGGTTGTGGTGGTCGCCGCCGCCTTGACTCTGGTCGTGCAGCTGCGGAAGCACGCCCCGCCCGAGCCGGCACGCTTATTGCCCGGAGGCGACGCATTTTTCTACGTAAATCTTGGCCGTATGCGCCAGTTCGCCAGCGGCAAAGAGCTACCTGCCGTCAGCCACGATCCCGAGTACGAAACCTTCATTCGTGAAACCGGTTTTCAGTTCGAGCGCGATCTCGACGAAGCTGCTTTCGCGATCCACTATCCTGCTCCGGGCAGCGGAAGAACTCCTGCATCAGCAGCGCCTCGGTTCTCTGAAGTCTTTGTGGGAAAATTCGACGCTACCCGACTCGCCTCTTATCTCAAACGGCACGCCACCTCGATCGAGAATTACCAGTCCGTCGATATCTTCAGCATCCCCATCGAAGACCGCACGTTCCGCGTGGCGATTGTCGGCGCCGATTCGGTTGCCGCCTCCAATAATGATGACCCCGCGGTGATGCGTGGTATTGTCGATCGCTCGCGACGATTGGCCTCTCCTTTTGGAGGCCCCGCTCTATTGCGTCACTATTACAAGCGCGTGCAGTTTGCCAGTCCGGTCTGGCTGATCGCGCACGTTGACCCCTCGTCGCCGCCGTTTGGCGACTGGAGCGATTTGCTCTCAAGTTCAGCCGATGTGATCGTCTCATTCGGCTACAACCCGCTGCATCTGCCGCTCCATCAGGCTCCGATTCATCTCCGCGCCGAGGCTCTCACAACAAGCTCCGATAACGCTCGCTCTCTCGCCGAAAGATTGAGGACTTATGTGGCTATGTTTCGCAGCGCAGAGACTTCGGCAGGAACCAGTGGCACCGACCCCGACGTGAAAGCGGCGTTCGACAGTTTGCAGATCAAACAGGAAGACGATCGCACCGTTTTGACGGCCGTAATACCGCCTGGATTTTTCAAGAAACTGTTCTCGGAAGCGCCGCCTGAGCCGGCTCCCAGCGTTCCGCCGTCGGCCCAATCGCCGCCGGCAACGAAACACTAGCCTGACCACACTTTCACCTTTTGAAACCAAGCGATCACTCGCGCGTCTCATTCTGTGAGGTGATTTTCGCTGTACAGGTACAATAACTAAGGATGTCGAGCCTTCCACTTCCAATTGCCGCATTTTTTGCGGGACTTATCTCATTCCTCTCGCCATGCGTCCTGCCCTTGGTGCCGGGATACGTTTCGCTCATCTCCGGTGCCGGTGTCGAAGAACTCAAGTCTCCTCAGGCCCAGCTCATGCGGCGCGTAATGGCGAACTCAATCGGCTTCATTCTTGGCTTCAGCGTCGTTTTCGTCGTGCTCGGCGCAGCCGCCACTGAAATCGGCCAGGTGCTTGGCATGTACAAGCACGCCATCGCGCGCATCGCAGGCGTCATCATCATACTTTTCGGCCTGCACCTGACAGGAATTCTCAAAATCAAACCCCTCTATACGGACGCACGCCTGCACAGCGTGAAAGGCAGCAGTACTCTGGTTGGCGCATTCGTGATCGGCTTTGCCTTCGCGTTCGGCTGGACTCCATGCCTCGGCCCGATCTTGACCGCAATCCTCACCATCGCCGGCGAGCAAGAGACTTTAGTGAAGGGCATCCTGTTGCTGGCCGTTTATTCTCTCGGCCTGGCGGTACCATTTTTGCTGACGTCTTTATTAATGGAGCGTTTTCTCAAGTTCTACAGCCGCTTCCGCTCGCACATGCACGCGCTGGAAGTCGCCTCAGGAGCACTGCTGATCGGGCTAGGAATATTGCTCGTAATCGGGCGCTTCACTTTGATTTCGAACTGGCTCTCATTCCTGAACCGGTTTGCGCTGTGAAGTTTGTAAACAGATATTTGCCTCGACTTGAAGATAGGGGGTCGATCGAAACACGGCTTTCGCGGGTTGCAACAACCGCGTGCAGGGCCGTGGAAGAGCGGCCCTTTCAGGGCCTCGTAGACGGTGCAAATTCATGAAGGGCTTTAGCCCCAGCGCACGCAAAAGTTTCAATGGAGTATCAAGATGAATCGCAATCCCCTCGCCCTTATTGTCGTAATCTTTGTCGTAGCCTTCGGCCTGTATTTCGGCTATCACCACGCCCGTCGCCAGGGTTTCACCCCACGCATCACAAAATCAGCCCCCGCTCCGGATTTCGCTCTGGTTTCACTCGATGGCACAACCATGCGGCTCTCTGATTTCCGCGGCAAAGCTGTGCTGCTCAATTTCTGGGCCACCTGGTGCGGCCCCTGCAAAATCGAGATGCCCTGGTTCGTCGACCTGCAAAAACAATACGGGTCTCAAGGACTGCAAATCGTCGGCGTCGCCATGGACGATGCCAGCAAAGACGACATCGCCAAGTTCGCCAAAGATATGGGCGTGAACTATCCCATTCTGATTGGCAAAGAATCGGTAGGCGACGAATATGGCGGCGTTCCGGCGTTACCGGAATCTTTCTTCATCGGCCGCGATGGCAAAATCATGGACAAGATCGTGGGTCTGGAAGGGAAGGCCGAAATCGAGGAAGCCATCAAGAAAGCGCTGAATACGCGGCCCGCCGGCCAGGCATCGACTGCGGCAAACACGCTCGCGTTGCAGCCTCAGCAGTGACAATAGCGTTTGCCATTCTCCGCTTTACAATGTCTATAACAATGTCGCAGGCAATGAAGGCAGCGCAGCAAACCGTCAGTGCATCTCTGTGTCCTCTATGGTTAAAGATTTTTCTGCCCATTGTCCCGATCGCACTCGTGTCCATCGCAACGCTCGCGCAAGAGCCCGGCAAAGCACCCAGGCTAACGATGGCTCCCGTACCTCTGACCACAGCCCGGCGCACCGCTCAGACCATCGTCGATCTCGATTTTCGCATTCCGCCCGGCTATCACATCAACTCGAACACGCCGAAATCAGAATTCCTGATCCCCACCGCGCTCAAGATGGACTTGCCCACTGACATCGTCCTAGGAAAAATCGAATACCCTGCCGGCGAAGACCGAGCCTTCCCCTTCTCGCCCGACGAAAAACTCAACGTTTACAGCGGAGACTTCACCATTAAAGTCGCGGTCCATCCGCTGCATTCCGTCGTACCTGGAAAATACGTGATGCACGGTGTGTTGCGCTATCAGGCTTGCGACAACGCCGCCTGCTTCCCGCCGAAAAATTTGCCCCTGAGTTTTGAAGTGAAAGTTGTGAAAGAACCGGCTCAGCACCACGCCTATCCCGCTCAAAGCCCGCACAATTAACTGTCAGCTTTCCAGCCGTCAGCTAGCAGTAACAAATTTCTCCTTATCGTAGCTTGGCGCGGCCGCACGTTTAATCGGATTGTGGTGTGGCGCGGGCGAGCGCGAGAATAGTCCCGGCATAAAGCATTGTGTCGAAAAAATAGTTGATCCCCTCAACCTTAACCTCGGTGCTGGGATCTAACAGTGACGTGATCAGGATCGCCGCATAGACAGTGAAGACCAGCAGCGCGATCCAGGTGCCGAGGTAAGCTGCCGCCAACCGCGTCTTTTTCGCGAACACGATGCTTACTCCTGCAACCAGCAGAATCGCGCCCGTGACCCAGCTAATGAGCATGCGCCCCGGAATCCAGGCGGGCATCAGTTTTTCGAGAGGAACGCCAGGAACGTTGATTGGATGAAGAAAATGCTCCACCCCGTAAAACATCGCGGTGATGCCGATTACGATGCGGCCCAGGGTGATGAGCCTGCTTTTGGCGGACACCGGCCAGCCATCTGGCGCGCTGCCGGCAAGACACCAGCCGCCGCTGCCGAACGACAATTCGCGCCACATAAGCGCCCAACTGATGCGGTTGTGCGGATCAGCTACGGTTCCGGGCAGGTCCATCATCGCCACGAAGGTAAACATCATGACTCCGAACAGCAGGCCCGACCAGCGCACCTGAATCTTGGTGGCAATGCTCAGAGAAGCGGCCAGTAATGCAACGCCGACGAAATAGGTCCAGAACAGGGGCCAAGGCATAAACTTGGGCACCAGCTCCATGATGCCTCTGGCGGCAGCGAAATGCTCCGCGCCGAAAACCGCTAACGGCGTGGCGAAAAAGAGATTGCTTAGGGCGACGACCTTGTCCAGGCTGCGAGCATTGGCGACATCGCCTTTCGCCGCCAGCGCCGCGATCACTAGCAGCGCGATGCCGGCTGCGCACGTCGAGACTACCGTGCGCGAGACTTCGAGGAACAGCAGTGCGACGAAGGTACTAGGGATGATTGGGTGCATGTTTATAGGAGGCACACGAAGTGACGTCGCCCCGAATCATAGCCGTTAGACTGCGGGATAGGGGAAAAGTTAGTCGGAGTTTGCACGGCTCCCCTCGCCGGAATCCAGCACCGTCCGCCTTTTGACCTGTCACCCTGAGCGAAGCGAAGGGTCTATGCAGTTGCGTGAAGTGCATAGATCCTTCGGCGCGAAGAACGCGCCTCGGGATGACGGTGCCACGTACCGGTCTTTCGTCCTCTGCGAGAGAAACAGCACGAGACGTAAAGTCCGCCCCAATCACGCCGATGGTGTTGTAAGCTGGACGGGCTTACCTGCTGACCCCGAGTGGAACTTGCGCTCGGGGTTTGCCTTTTCATGTCGTTTTCGCAAATCTGAATACCATTAATCTCGGAGCGTTGGACTTGCGTTCCGACCTTGGAAGAGGAGCTCTTTAAAATCCGCTACAGTGGCGGTCACAACCCCCGCTGAGCTCTCGGAACTAACTGCTCCCGCCCTGCTTCTTCTCCACCTTCGCCCACGTATCTTTCAGCGCAACGGTGCGGCTAAACACCGCCTTGCCCGGTTTCGAATCCGGATCAACGCAAAAATATCCCAACCGCTCAAACTGATACCGACTGCCTACCGCCGCTTTCGCTAAAGATGGCTCGATCTTCGCATTCGCAATCACTTCCAACGAATTCGGATTCAGGTTCGCCGTAAAATCCTGCCCCGGCCCGACCTCATCTGGATTTTCTTTGCTGAACAACGTCTCGTAAATCCGCACCTCGGCATCGACCGCGTGCGCCACCGACACCCAGTGAATCGTCGACTTCACCTTGCGCCCATCTGGCGCATTGCCTCCCCGCGTCGCCGGATCATACGTGCAGTGCACCTCGACCACTTCACCGCGATCGTTTTTCACCACGCTTTTCGCCGTAATGAAATATCCGTAGCGCAGGCGCACCTCGCGCCCCGGCGACAAGCGAAAATATCCTTTCGGCGGGTCTTCGCGAAAATCATCCTGCTCGATGTACAGCACGCGCGAGAACGGCACCTTGCGCGTACCCGCGCTTGCGTCCTCGGGATTATTCACCGCGTCCATCTCTTCAACCTTATTTTCCGGATAATTGTCGATAATCACCTTAAGCGGCTTCAGCACCGCCATCACCCGCAATGCGCGCTTATTCAAATCTTCGCGAACAAAATGTTCCAGCATCGCCAGCTCGACAATTCCATTCGTCCGTGACACGCCCGCCGCCGTCACAAAATTTCGAATCGCCTCGGGCGTATAGCCGCGCCGCCGCATGCCGCTCAGTGTCGGCATGCGCGGATCATCCCACCCCTTCACCCGCCCTTCTTCCACCAGCAGGCGCAGCTTGCGCTTGCTCATCATGGTGTAGGTCAGGCTGAGGCGGTCAAATTCGATCTGCCGGGAAGGAAAAATTCCAAGCTGCTCGATAAACCAGTTGTAAAGCGGCTGATGGTCGGCGAACTCGAGCGTGCACATCGAGTGGGTGATCTTTTCGAGGGAATCGCTCTGTCCATGCGCGAAGTCGTACATGGGATAAATGCACCACTTGTTCCCCGTGCGGTGATGCTCAGCATGCAGAATGCGGTACATCACGGGATCGCGCATGTTCAGATTCGGCGAAGCCATATCAATCTTTGCCCGCAAAACGCGCGATCCATCGGGAAATTCACCCGTCCGCATGCGTTCAAACAAATTCAGATTTTCTTCGACTGAGCGATTGCGGTACGGACTTTCTTTCCCGGGCTGCGTCAGAGTTCCGCGATGCTGCCGAATCTCCTCGGCGCTCAAATCGTCAACGTAAGCCTTGCCTTCTTTAATCAGCTTGATCGCCCACTCATAGAGCTGATCGAAATAATCCGAGGCGTAAAACAATCCATCCCACTGGAAACCAAGCCACTGCACGTCGGCCTTGATCGACTCGACGTACTCGACATCTTCTTTTTCAGGATTCGTATCGTCGAAGCGCAGGTTGGTATGCCCGCCGAACTCGTCGGCCAGCCCGAAGTCCAGGCAGATTGCCTTCGCGTGGCCGATATGCAGATACCCGTTCGGCTCAGGAGGAAACCGCGTCTGCACACGGCCTCCGTGTTGGCTGGACTTTACGTCTTCGGCAATGATGTCGCGGATGAAATTCGGCGGAGCAGGGGAGGGTTCAGCCACGGTCTTTTCTCCAGCTCCACCTGATGGATTCGCTGCGTTCATGAACATTTGATCTTATCGCAGGGGCCCGATACTGCATAACTCCCGCTCCCAAAATCGGAAGCAGCAGAGATTTTTCGCTTCGAAGGAATTGTGCGTCAACCTCCTTAACGAATAGGCTCGCATCGGTGCTCGTGGCGTAACTGGCAGCGCGTCAACCTGTCCAGTTGGAAGGTGCGGGTTCAAATCCCGCCGGGTCCACAGCCTCCCTGGTTTGGTAGGAAAGCTGGTGGAGAGACTAAGGACAGGGAATCTCTCCCATAACAAAAGTTACATTGACATCCTGTGGCTACCTTTTCGATAATTTTGCATCAACTGGACAGGTTGACGGCCCCGAACTGGCAATGGTTCGGGGCGTTGCTTTCGGTAGCCAAGCCTGGATTCGTGGTTTTTGCGTTATCTTCCCATCGTCAGCACCACTCGAAACCTTGCCTTCCCCTTGATCATCTGCTGATAGCCTTCGGCGGCTTTCTCTAGCGGACAGCGCTCGATCATCGGACGCACACCGCTCAGCGAACTGAAGCGCAGCGTGTCCTCGGAATCTTTGGCTGTACCCGAAGCCCATCCCTCGATGTGTTTGCTGCCGTTAATGAGCTGGATCGGACTGACCGTAAGCGATTCAACCCCTGCTGCAATGACCAGCAGCGTTCCGTTCGGTGCGAGCCCGTCAATCATCGCCGAAATCGCTTTCGCGTCGGGGGCTGTGGCAAGAATTACATTCGCGCCGCCCAGCTTTTGCAGCGCCTGCGCCGGATTCTCGACGCCAGTATCGACGTACTCGTGCGCGCCGAGTTTCTTGGCTAGTGGCTGCTTGTCGCTTCCGCGCCCCACCGCAACGATGCGAAATCCCATCTGCCTGGCGTATTGAATTCCCAGATGCCCGAGCCCGCCGATTCCCTGCACGGCAACAAGGTCGCCGGCGCGCGCCCGCGAATTTCTCAACGCGTTGAACACCGTAATGCCGGCGCAGAGCAGCGGCGCAGCTTCGTCGGCGGGCAAATCGTCAGGCATCGCGGCCACAGCTTCGGCCCCTACAACCATGTATTCCTGGTATCCGCCATCGAAGTGGATACCCGTAATTTTCTGGTTTTGGCAGTGAATGAAGTCACCCCGCCGGCATGGATCGCACTGAAAGCAGTGTCCGCCGTGCCAGCCCACTCCCACGCGCTGACCTGGCTTCCAAAGCGTAACGTCCGCACCGATGGCGTCGATGCGACCTGCAATCTCATGACCCGGAACCCGCGGATATTGAATTCCCGGCCAAAACCCTTCCTTCACGACAACATCACTGTGGCAGATCCCACAAGCCTCAACTTTAATGCGCACCTGCGCGCGCTCCGGCTGGGGAATCGGACGCTCAACGACCTCGAAGTTTCCACCCGGTTTGCTGACTTGCACTGCTTTCATTTCGAGCCTCTTTCAGATCTTGGATTCACCAACTTCGTTAGTTCGCGGAGAAGAAAGACAGGCAGAGTCGGCCTGCCCACAGGGTATGAATAGAAAATTTAGATTAGGTCCAAGCCCGAAGGATGCAACAAGTCCGGAAGCAGAGATTGTCCCCTGAACTCGGGCTAGGCAAGTTGTGAGATTGCCTTTTCGATTCGTTCCAGTGAAGTTTCTTTGCCCAACACCGCCAGCATTTCAAACAGCGGCGGAGCATTCTTTCGCCCGCACACTGCCACTCGAATCGGCTGGAACATCTGCCCAGCCTTTAGCCCCAACTCCTGCGCGGCAGCGCGCAGAGCGTGATCCAGCGCATCGTGCTCGAACTCGACATTCGCCCCCAGCACCTCGCGCGCTTTGATCAGAACTTTCAAAGCCATCCCAGCATCGCCCTTCTGCGGAATCAATTCCGCCGGATCATAGGGCGGCAACTCTTTCACAAAAAAGAAGTCCGCTGCAGTCAGCACATCCCGTAGCAGCTTGATGCGCTCCCGAATCAGCGGTGTAATCTGCAGCATCTTCTCCACCGAAACGTCATACCCAGCGGCTCGCACAATCGGCAGCAACCGCGTACTCAAATCCTCCACTCTCAGCCCGCGAATCTGCTCCGCATTCAGCCACACCGCCTTGGGATCAAACATTTCCTCCGCAGTTGCCGCCGGCTCTTTAAAATTCACCACGGCATTCGACCGATTGATTCCCTCCAACGAAAACGCATCCTGCAACTCGCGCAGCGACATGTTCTCGCGATCATTCTTCGGCGACCACCCCAGCAAACACAAGAAATTGATGAAAGCTCCGGGTAAGAACCCCGCATCGCGATAAGTCGTCACGCTCACCACTGGCCCATGCCGCCGTTTCGATAACTTCGTCCCATCCGGCGCCACCAGCAGCGGCAGGTGCGCAAACTGCGGCGGCGCATAGCCGGCAGCTTCAAGAATCAGCACATGCTTGAAGGTATTTGTCAGATGGTCCTGCCCACGAATGATGTGGGAGATTCTCAGGTCAACATCGTCGGCACAAGACGCGAGATGATAAGTCGGCATGCCATCCGAGCGAAGCAGCGCGAAATCCTCGATATCATCAGCCTCCTTCGCCTGCTCGCCATACACCGCATCACTAAACCGCACCACCTGCCCGGTCCCCCTCGGCACACGAAACCGCAACGCAAATGGCTCGCCTGCCCGCGCCCGCCGGTCGCTCTCCTCACGCGAAAGTTCGCGTGCTCCGGGACTGCACAGCCACGTCCCTTGCCCGCCAGATTTTTCCGCATCCCCGGCGTGCGCGGGCGTAAAGTCTCGATAAGCCAGGCCTTTCTCAAGAATTGTCCACGCCATCTTGCGATGCAGTTCGATTCTCTCCGACTGTTTGTACTCCTCATCCCAACCGAGATTCAGCCACCTCAGTCCCTCAAAAATCGATTCCACCGACTCCTCCGTGTTGCGCTCGACGTCGGTGTCATCGAGGCGCAAAATCATCGTTCCGCCGTTATGCCGCGCGTAAAGCCAGTTGAAGATAAACGTGCGTGCGCTCCCGACATGCAAAAAACCCGTCGGTGAGGGCGCAAAACGCACCCGCGGGGCAAGCGTGGCAGACATACCAGAAGAAATCTTGGTCATAAGCGAATCTTTGATGGTAGGAGCAAAACAAAATTATCTCAAGCCGGTGCCTGCCAACGATTTAGGACCGCCGTCCCTACTAGCGACCGGGCGTACACGCTCCAATGTGTACAGCAAAGTTACTGTACTTAAATCCTGTTGTCTTCCCGCCCCTCGCTGTGAAAGCATTGATTTAGTTGATCTTTCCCGGATGTTGCGGGCACAGATCTCCCGGGGAACCTCTCCGCCGAACTCATGAACAGCAGCACTCATGAATAGCATTGCCACCAGCATCGTGATCATTCCCGGCGTCGTGGCCGTGCTGCTGTTTCTGTTGTTCAGCTATCTCTATGAGCAGAGCCGGCAAACTTACTTTCGCGCCTGGCAGATTGCGTGGGCCTGCTATTCGATCCATTACGCTCTCGCGGCGTTCCTCCACTATCATCAGCGGGTTCCCTTCGCGTTTTTTCTCAGTTCGTTGTTCTCGGTAGCGATGGGCGTATGCATCTTTGTTTCCACGCGCCTCACTCGCCCCTCATTCCAATTCCGCTGGTATGATGGGGCACTCGCTGCCGCCGGAATCGTGGCCTGCGCCTACGACGTTCGCTATCGCTTTATAAATCCACCGACTACGGCCGCGAACCCGCCGAACGTGGGCACCATCTTTCTCAGTCTGGTTTTGCTTTATTGTTCGGCTGCATTCTACGTTCACGCCCACCGCCGCGGATCGGCTGCCTTCAAGTTGCTGGCCCTCTCGCTTGCCTTCTGGGCCGTATTACTCGGATCGACTCAGTCCAACCATCCCTGGCACGACGTGGTCGGCGCAATCGGCCAGGTTGCCGGGCCAATTCCGCAGATGCTGCTCGGCATTGCCATGGTGATGGTGCTGTTTGAAAACGAGCGCAACGCGGTTCAGGAAAACACACTCGCCCTCTCCACTCTAGGAGTCGATCCCCGCCACCTGCTCTCCACCGATGACTTGCTGCCCAGCATGCAGGCAGCTTCAGACCGTTTGGCGGGCGCAGTTTCCATGCGCCGCTCGGTAATTTACATCTCGGAACGGTGGCGCAGCCTCTTGCCTTCAGTGCAGCGCGGATTCTCTCCCGAGTTCCTCGACGTGCTCACCCATACTGGTGCGGGGCAATACATCTGCGACCTCACCTATCGCCAGGGCGGACTGTTCACCGCGCAAGATGTCGCCCAGATGAGCGAACCACTCGCGCTTGGCTCGACGACCGGGTCGTTCGCAGATTTCAAAAAAGCCCTCATGGGAGCCGAAATCCATAACCTCACTGCCGTTAGTCTCCAGAGCCGCGAGCACATGTTCGGAGTGATCCTTTTCCCCCACGCCGAGCGCCAGGCCTTCGGCGCATCCGGTCCCCGTCTCATGGTTGGATTGGCTCTGCAACTCGGGCTTACGCTCGAAAACTACCTGATCACTCACGACGCTCACCGCCGCACTCAGGAGTACGAACTGCTCACCGAGATCGGGCAGGCCATCAGCTCGCGCCTCAACCAGGACGAAGTCCTGCGCACCATCCACACAGAGCTCGGCCAGATTTTCAACACCAGCAACTTCTACATCGCCTTTCAAGAAAGCGACGAAATCCGCTTTGAGCTGGAAGTCGAAGACGGCCGCATTCTGCCCAAACGTTCGCGCAAGCTGGAGAATGCATTCACAGAGTATGTGATCCGCACCGGCCAGCCGCTGCTCATTCGCTCCGACCTCGAAAAAGCTCGTGCCCACCTGGGCATTACCCACAAGCCCGAGCACCCCGCCAAATGCCTCTGTGCAGCGCCGATTTTGCTGGGCAACAAGCCGGCAGGCGTGATGATGGCCATGAGCAAGGAAAGCGAGTTCGTTTTTGAACAGCGCGACCTTGATGTCCTGGTGACCGCGGCCGGTCAGGTTTCAGTGGCTGTCGAAAACGCGCGGCTGTTTGCCGAAGAACAGCGCCGCTCACGCCAGCTTGCCTTTCTCAACAACATCTCGCGCACTGCCATCTCCAGCGACGATCCCGTGCACATGATCGGACAGATCGTTGGCGAAATTCAAAAGAACTTCAGCTTCGATCACATTGGTATTGGTCTGCTCGACTACGGAACCAAAGAAATTGAAATCAAGGCCGAAGCCGGAGCCACCGCTCACGCTATGGGACGCCGGATTCCTCTCGGCATTGGCATTCTCGGCCGTGTGGCTCGTACCGGCGAACGCGCTCTGGTTCAGAACGGAGCCCCCGGCCAGATCGGCGCCATTCTACCCGAGTCCCGCTCCGTCCTCTGCGTTCCCATGACCTACAGCGAAACGTTGCTGGGCGCGCTCAACATCGAAAGCCGCAACGAAAGTGCGTTTTCTCCGCAGGACGTTCTCATTCTCAACACTCTCGCCGACCTGCTGGCCACGGCCCTGCACAACGCCTTCGTGTTCCAGAAGCTGCAACAGCAGTCCATCACTGATGGTCTGACCGGCATCAAGACTCGCCGCTTTTTCTGGGAGGCTCTCTCTGCCGAATGGAAGCGCGCTTCCCGCTCTGGCCGTCCTTTCTCTGTCGTGCTGATCGATCTGGACAAGTTCAAAGATGTCAACGACACTCTGGGCCACTTCGAAGGCGACCTTGTTCTTGCGCGCGTAGGCAGATTGCTGGAGCAGAAATCACGCCAGTCCAACGTGGTCGCCCGCTACGGCGGCGACGAATTCATCGTCCTCATGCCCGAGACCGGTCCGGATCAGGCCCAGGTTCTCGCCGAGCGCCTGCGCCAATGGATCGCCACCGATCCCATGCTCGCCGAGCACAGCATCACCGGCAGCTTCGGCGTGGCCAGCTTCCCAACGCACGGCTTTTCCATCGAAGACGTTATTCGCGTCGCCGATGCCGGCATGTACGTTTCGAAGCGCTCGGGCGGCAATCGCGTTTCGGCGGCGGAAGAATTCGTTGAAAGCGAGGAGTTCGCCGCGCAGCGCCAGCAAATATCTTCTTATATCGAGGGTTTCTTGCAGCGCGAATACAACGGCCCCGAGCATCTCGAAGAACTGACTTCGATGCTGGTCAAGCTTTGCGGCGGCGAAGATGACTGCAATGTCGCACTGCTCAGAGAGTCCATCGAAATTCTCAGCCGTGCCGCCGAATCCCGCGAACTGCGCACCTCCGGCCACGGCGACCTGGTCGCCCGCTACACCGAAATCATCGCCCGCGCCCTGCATCTTCCTCCCAGCGAAACCTCCGATCTGGTTTATGCCGCCCGCGTGCACGATGTCGGCAAGATTTTTGTTCCCGAAAGAATTCTGAACAAACCCGGCCCGCTGAGCGACGATGAATTCTTCCTTGTACGCATGCACGCCCACGTCGGCGCCGAGGTCGTCGGCATCCTGCCGCACAGCTCCATGATGAAGCAGGCCATCGAGCATCACCACGAGCGCTTCGAAGGCAGCGGCTACCCCAACGGCGCAAAAGGCGAGCAGATCCCCCTCTGGGCGCGCATCATCGCCCTCGCCGACGCCTATGCGAACATGCTCACCGAGCAATCGATCAGCGCGGCCCGCACACCCGAGCAGGCACTCGACGAACTCGCCAAAATGAGTGGCACGCGATTTGATGGAATGCTGGTGCGCCTGCTGCTGCGAGAGTTGAAGGCGGAACAGGCGTCATCGCCGAAAGATACTTTCTAATTTCCGATTCGACAGCGAGTGTTTTGAAGGGGCGCGGCTTTTCAGCCGTGCCGCTAGTGCCCCATTTTTGCGTGATAACCTCTGTCTCATGTCTGTCCCTCTCTCGCTCACTAACAAAGTCGCCCTCATCACCGGCGGCTCTCGCGGCATTGGAGCCGCCACCGTCCGCATGTTCAGCCAGGCCGGCGCGAAAGTCGCATTCAGTTATCAGAAGGCGCGCGCGCAAGCCAACGCTCTCGTCAAGGAATGCGGCCCAAACTGCCACGCTATCGCCGCCGAACTCGACAACCCAGATTCAGCTCGCGCTCTCATCGATATTACGGTCAAGCATTTCGGACGCCTCGACATCCTTGTCGCCAACCATGGTGTCTGGCCCGCCGAAGACGTCCCAATTGAAAAAATGTCGGACCAGCAATGGCGTTCAACTCTCTCGGTCAATTTGGACGCAGTCTTCGGCCTCGTCAAATACTCTGTCGAACACATGAAGTCCCAACCCCGCACCGGCCCGTGCCACATCGTCCTCATCAGCTCCACCAGCGGCCAGCGCGGCGAAGCCTTTCACGCCGACTACTCTGCCACCAAGGGCGCCATCATCAGCCTGACGAAAAGCCTTGCCGCCGAACTCGCATCGTTAGGAATTCACGTCAACTGCGTCGCGCCCGGCTGGGTCGACACCGACATGTCGAAACCTGCGCTCAACGATCCAAAGACTGGCGAAATCATTCGCCGCACGATCCCTCTTGGCCGCGTAGCCAAACCCGAAGAAATCGCCGCCCCCGTGCTTTTCCTGTGCACCGAACATGCTGGCTTTATCACCGGTGAAATCTTCAACGTCAACGGCGGCGCCGTCCTGGTGGGTTAGGGTCATAAGCAGCTACAATCTTCCTTTCACGCATCTGAATTTTGTTGCATGAAATACAGGCTGCTCATCCTCATTATTTGTGCCTTTCAGTACGTTCCGGCACCATTCGCCCAAACTAATGCGCAACCGTCCCCAGCTACTCAGTCGGCTCCCATCGATCTCGAGAACGCTCGCAAAGCTCGTGCTCTTCTCGACCAGGCCATCCAGGCGCTTGGCGGCCAGGCATGGCTCAACATTCACGACATCGAGTCCGAAGGCCGCAGCTTCAGCTTTTATCACGGACGCCCCACCAGCAATGGTGTGCTCTTCTGGCGCTTCGTCGAATATCCCGACAAAGAGCGCATCGAAGTCACCAAAGAGCGGGACATAGCCGAGCTTTTCATCGGCGACAAGGGATACGAAATCACCTACAAAGGCGCCCACGCCCTCGAGAAAAAGGACCTCGATGACTACCTCCGCCGCCGCCGCCTTTCTCTCGAAACCATTCTGCGCACCTGGATTAACGATCCCTCAGTCGCGCTGTTTTACGACGGCAATGCCATGGCCGGCAATGCGCCTGCGCAGCAAGTCACGCTCATCGACGCCAGAGACGAAGCCGTCCATATACTGTTCGACCCGGATACACACCTGCCCATAAAGAAGACCTACTCATGGCGCGATCCAGTCGATAAAGAGCGCAACACGGAGGAAGAGATTTACGACAATTACCGCCCCGTGCAAGGCATCATGACCCCTTGGGGTTTCACCCGCTACTACAACGGAGACATGCAGAGCCAGCGCTTCCTCTTCGCCATTCACTACAATCAAGGCGTGGACGAAGCTATGTTCGACCCCAACTCCGGCTACGACCCGAACAAGCAGGCGGGCAAACACAAAAAGTAAGAAGCTTGATGACTTACTCGGCGAACCTCTGTGCTCCCTGTGGTTAATTTCACTAGCCAAGCAATCTAATCGAACCTATTGATTCTATGAGATTTGCAGCCGCTATCCAGCACGCCCTTGCATCTCATAACCTGCGATACCTCCATCAAACTGTGGCTTTTTTGCCACAGCCAACATTTGTCCCGACGCTGTAATCTGTTTAGCAACAAAGACCTATTCAAAGTTCCAATTGACCTACGAGCAAACACTTCGCTTGCCTGTGGAGTGCAGCGGTATTGGCTTGCATAGCGGCGCCCCTGTCTCGCTGCGCCTCATCCCCGCTCCCAGCGGCACAGGCATCGTCTTTCATCGCGTCGATCTCGACGGATTCGAAATCGAAGCCGTCAGCCGCAACGTCGCCCGCGTCAGCTATGCCACCAGCCTGATGAAAAAAGGCGTGCTGATCTCCACCACCGAGCACTTGCTCTCCGCCTTCGTGGGCATGGGCATCGACAACGCCATTGTCGAACTCGACAATCTCGAACTTCCGATTCTTGACGGCAGCGCCCTTCCCTTCGTCGAACTCATTCAGAAAGCGGGAATCCGCCGCCAGCGCCGCCCACGAAAATACCTCAAGATTCTTCGCGAGCTCGAAATGCGTGAGGGCAACAAGTACATTTCAGTCGAGCCCGCGAACTGCTACTCCGTCTCTTATTCCATCAACTTCACCCACCCGCTGATTGGAAAAGAAACTTTCGAGCTCGAACTTTCCAACGGCAACTACCTGCGCCAGATCGCCCCTGCCCGCACCTTCGGCTCGCGCACCGACGAAAAAGCCATGCGCAACATGGGGCTCATCCGCGGCGCCTCCCGCGACAACTGCATCGTCCTCACCCGCGACGGACTGGAAAACGGCCCGCTCCGCTTCCCCGATGAATTCGTCCGCCACAAAGTCCTCGATCTCATAGGGGATCTCGCCCTCCTCGGCAAGCCCATTCTTGGCAAAATCGTCGCCGACCGCGCTGGCCACGCCATGCACACCGCGCTCGTCTCGCGCATCCTCCGCGACAACACATTGTGGGAAGAAGTAATTCTGCCCGAGGAAAACGAGTCAACGCCTTCCTACAGCGCGCAGGCATCGGCGGGATCGGCGCTGTAAACAGAATCTAGCTTCAAGTTGTAGCTTTCGGGACCGCGAACATCGGCACGTCCAACTACCATCAGCGTGGCGTTGTCGTTGACGTACTGCTCGTGGTCTCTTGTCTTGCAGCAATGGACTCGCCGGTGGACTCGACGCCACTTCCTTTAGTGAATTACTGCTAGTGCCCTTTTTGCAAGGGCTGGGAGGTCCTGGGTCGAAGAAGCGGTCTCGATGGCCTATGGTTCAACTAATGACTCATTTACCGAGATGCCAAGCAAACGCGTCCGTTGCACTATAACTCTATCGCGTGGCGATATTGTTGGTAGGTCTAGTCGCATAAGGAAGTTACGCTCAGAACCCTTGGGCTAGGTTTCAATTTCGCTAGGTCCATCTCGGTGTGGGCTAGCCAACTAAATTTGACTGGGCTCCAGACTCGTGGCAAACTTAGCGCGCCGCGATATTCCCCCATCGCGCAGCGCTTTGCGCCCGTTGCAGGAAACTTCGATGACCCCTGATTGCGACGGCGGCCCCCGCCGTGTGCTCCACTGGTTTGCACGACTCTTGCCCGCTCTCTTGGTTGCTCTCCTGGCGTCGATAGCATGCGGTGGGGGAGGGTCGAGCGGAAGCAGTGGAGGCGGTGGTGGTGGAGGCGGCGGTGGTGGTCGTGGTGGAGGCGGCGGTGGCGGCGGAATCCCGAGCGGCCCCTTTACCGGCGGCAGAACCAAGTATGTACGAACCGATGCTACTACTGAATATTTTCTGCTGCTGAATGATCATTGGATCATCTACAACCCGATTACAAATTACTTTTACGTGGCTGATCCGGGTTCGAACCACGTGATGGTTTTAAGTGCCTCCTCCGAGAGTGAAGTAGGGGCAATAAGCGTACCAGGCGCGTACACACTCGACGACACTCCTGACCACACCACTCTTTACGTCGCGACGGTCATCGGCGACGTGTACACCGTCGACCCCGTGGGAATGACGGTTACGAACCGATATGTGGCGTCTGAGATTGGGCCATCGGGATTTCCATCCGAGACCGCCCTGGTGATGGCTGATGGACAGGTGGCATTGCTTGAGGGAACTGGCGGTGTTGGCTTGGATGGCGCCGGGCAGGCCGCCCTTTGGAACCCCACTGATAACTCCCTCTCTACGTTCACCCTTTGCTCCTACTTCATCACTCCCGGCGGGATATCTCGCACACCGGACCGTACAAAAATAATTGTGTCCAACGTGGACGCCGGGGAATTTTGCATCTTGGACGAATCAACTGGGCAAGGCAACTCCTTCGGCCCCGGTGGGTTTCCGTCAGTAAATTTTCGGATAAGTCCAGACGGGAATTATCTGGCCGTGCCATATAACACGCTTACCCTGCCGCCCAACAACACCTACGCCCAGATCTACGATCTTTCGACCTTGGCTCTTGCTAACCAGTTCCTAGTGAGTGGCGATACCTCTACCGGTTCAGGATTTGCATTTAGCGCCGACTCCACAACTCTCTTTGTCCCTAACGCCTGGACCATCTATGCGTACGACGTGGCGAGCGGTCAACAGGTGGGTTGGCTTCCGAACATGAACGTACCCTTTCAAAGCGGCGGAGGAGCCTATGGGCCGGCCTCTAATCCGAATCTCCAGGCCACTGATAACACAGGTCTGCTGGTCGGCCCGCTGGAAGAGGGCGTTGGCTTCATCGATACAACCGTGATGCGCACTGGATCGGTTGGATCTCAGTTTCCGAATGGGTATTCGGTTCCAGCATCCGGACCGACATCGGGAGGCGGCCAGATAAAAATAACGGAGCCCGCTGCGTTTGGCGCATTGAGCGGGATTTACTTTGGATCGCAGGGATCAAGTGACATATCAGGGGTCTCCGGGCCGAATACGTACGGAAATTTCGGCTGGGTCTCCGCCTCGGTTCCACCTGGCCCTGCGGGCCCCGCAGACATCTATGTCACCACCACCGACGGAGGCATGCAGGTTCTACCGGAGGGCTTCAGCTACGGCCCGACAATTATCGAGATCACACCTAATATGTCTACGGGTGACGGAGGCGGTACCGGCATCATTTATGGATACGGTTTCGGCCCGGTGGGCACGGCGACGGAAGGGCCATTGCCTAATGTGGCCCGCAGCACCGCCAGCATGAGCAGCACGATCCCATCATCTCTGCAGGTGGCAGTGGGCGGCAATTCAGCACCTATCACCGGTTTCGAGCCGTACGCCTACCCGAGCGCATCCCCGCCGTTCCCACTGCAGGCTCTAGCGTATACAGCTCCGGCTGGGGCCTCATCCGCAAACATAACCGTTACGAGCAGCACTGGGAGCGTGACGACAACCTCCGCGTTGACGTACCTCCCACCAACTCAGCAGTTCGCCCTGCCAGGCTCGTCATTGGCACAAGGAATTTACGACCCGTATACAGACTTGTATTACTTCACTGACACAAACAAAATTCAGGTCTTCTCCAAGGCCCTGGGCGGATGGCAATCTCCGATTAGCATTCCGGCCGCGCAAAGACTCTGGGGGATTGCGTTGTCCCCCGACGGGAGCAAGCTTGCTGTATCCGACGCAAGCGTGGGCGCGATTTACGTCTTGAACCCCGCGAGCCCAGCCTCCGTCCAGACCTTCATCGTCGGCTCGTCCTCTCCCTTCACGGTGAATCCCTGTGGGCTCGCTGTCAGCGACGCAGGAAATATCTATTATTGGGTAACTGTACTGGGACAGGGCGGCGGTGCTGACCAGTTCTTCAAGCTGAATACAAGCACCGGGGCCATTTACAACTATCTCATTGACTTCCCCGGAAATGGGGCAAACGATGCATATCTGCGAAATGAGATCAGTTCTGATAACACCCGCGTGTTCAATAATGCGGAAGGCTATGTTTTTTATGTCGACACTGCCACGGACACTTTGATTCCGGCGACTATCGATGACGAATGTTGCTACGGAGACTATGATTTGACGCTGTCGGCCGACCAAGCCGCCTTAGAAGCTACGAGCTTTCTTTACGACTACAACCTTAACGGTAATTCGTATTATGCGTTGAATGATCGTGAGGTTTTGAACATCCAGTATGTATACGGTGCAAAGCTAAGCGCCGATGGCACCCTGTTGTTCCAACCCTCTACCAATGGTATCGATGTATTGGATGGCAGGCTCGGAAACCTGCTGAATCGCGTGGCCCTTCCGGTGTCTCTCTCGCAAAACTATGACGCCATGGTCGCAGATGGCGTTGATAACGTCCTGATCGCGATCACGGGAACAAGCGGCGACGGTATCGCTGTTGTAGATTTGAGCTCCATCCAGGAGCCACCGCCCCTACCGTATACAAGGAAGCATTCAGGGGGCCGAGGTGTTGAGGGCACAGGTGTCGCCCACTCAGTCCCCAGCCTTTTAAGCGGCCGGAATAAGCACAAAGCCCTGTTGCCCTTCTCTTACAGAGTTCCCCATGTGACGAAGCTGCTGCCACAGCAAGTCAATGAGAAACGTCCTTGATGCTACTGCCTTTTTCTTGCGCAGCCGTTTTTCCCGTTCCCTAGTTCGAACCGTGTTAGCCTATCATCAGTAGGGGCTGCTCACGTCGAACTAGTAGTCTCCTGCACAGAAGTAACCATGCGGGAGCAAACCAAGCCATCTCGACCACCCTTATCCCCCTTGCCTGCAGGGACTTCCGCGCCTTCCTCCGACCCGGAAACCGAGCAACTTTCGGCGCTCGCCGGGGTTCAAGGTAGTGTGAGCACTGCCGCTATCGACGGAAGTGTGCTGATGGGCTCGTTGGGTTCGCACCCGCCCGTCACCGTACAGCCCGCGTTAGCCATTGAGGGCTACAGCGACGCTGAAGTCATGCTGCGCGTCAAGGCGGGCGATCAGTCCGCTTTTGATTATCTGGTGCAGAAATATCGCCGGCCGCTGGTGAGCTTCATGTACCGCATGGCGCACAATGCGGCAGCGGCGGAAGATCTCGCACAGGAAGTTTTCTTGCGCGTCTATCGTTCGCGCGAAAGCTACGAGGCGAGCGCCAAATTCACGACCTGGTTGTATCGCATCGCAACCAACCTGGCGGTGAATTACGCGCGCGACACGCGCAAAGAGCGGCCGGAGGTGACCGTCAGCCTCGATGAGCCCGACGAGGAGACCGGAACGACCATGGACGTGGCCGACGCCACGCTCAGCGTTGAGCAGAAATTGCTGCGCGATGAGCGCCTTAAGGCGATCCGCAAGAAAGTCGAGGCGCTGCCCGAGCGGCAAAAGCTGGCGGTGATCATGCACAAGTATCAGCAGATGGATTACAAGCAGATTTCTGAAGTGCTGAAGTTGAGCGAATCGGCAACGAAATCGTTGTTGTTCCGCGCATACGAAACGCTCCGGGAACAATTGAAGGAATTCATATAGTTGACATTAGCCGTTGACGAGGCGAAGAAACGAAGGGGTAAGCTTTATGAAGTGCGAAGAAATCAAGGAAATCATGCCGGATGTAGCGGCGGGTTTGGCGGTAATGACGCCCGAACTTAGCGCTCATCTGGCGGCGTGCAGCGCCTGCGCTGGCAAACTGGCAGAGCTTCGCAGGGCGATGGCGCTGCTCGATGAATGGCAGGCGCCCGAGCCGTCGCCATATTTCGACGTTCGCCTGCAGGCACGCCTGCGCCAGGAAACGGCTAAACCTCAGGGCGGATGGTTCGCATGGTTCCCACGTCCCGTGCTGGCGGCTGCGTTGACGGTGCTCATGGCCATTGGCATCGGCCTGTTCTTCCGCAACGACAATGGAGTTTATCAGCCGGAAAATGTTGTAGCAGTCAATGACGTGGTTTCGCAGTCTGGCGAAGGTACGGCGGTGAGCGACCTCCAGGCCCTTGAGAAGAACAACGACCTGTATTCAGATTTTGATCTTCTCGATGATTTGCAAGTGCAGCCGGAAGTAACAGCAAATCCGTAGGAATGGGCGCAGAGAAGAAATAGAGAGAAGCAAAAGAAAGATAAAAATAATGAAGCGGGCGAGATCCATGGCGGAGTGCGTATCAGCGGCCCTCCTTCTTGTGGGCTCGCTCGCCCTACCCTGCACTGCGCAGCACGGCCACGGATTCGGAGGATTCGCCCACTTCCCGCAGCAACACCACCAGTCCATGGCCGCACAGCCGAAGTCGGCGCCTCATCCATCGCAGCCGAAAAGTCACCCACAAACACAAACCCACGCACAGCCGCAGAGTCACGCCGGTGACTGGCTGCGCAAGCATCAGAATATGTCGCCCGCGGAGCGGCAAAGAGACCTGGAAAACGATCCCGGCTTCCGCCGTCTGCCTGCTCAGCAGCAGCAGTTGTTCCGGCAGCGGTTGCAGCATTTTTCCAGCCTGCCGCGCGATCAACAGGACCGCATGCTGCGTCGCATGGATGTCTGGGCGCATTTGACGCCGGAACAGAAGCAGCAGGCGCGCGAAATTCACGGCCGCATTCAGCAGCTTCCGCCCGACCGTCAGCGCATGGTGCGCACTGCAATCGACGACATGCGAGGCATGCCGCCCGAGCAACGCGAACAGATCATCAATTCCGAACGATTCAAAGGCATGTTCTTGCCCGAAGAGCGCGACATCATGCGCAGCGCTACCAAACTTCCCCTTGCTCCACCCGAGCAGTGAGACTCTTCTGAGCGAAGCAAATCTGCCGCCTCCACGCCTAGCTTTGCCCTGTGCTGTTAACTCCTAGCTGCTAGCTTCTAGCTAAAACCGATTTCGATTTTGACTGGAAGCTGGAAGCGCTGTCTCAGGTTTTATGTTCCCGTGCACGTAACGCAGTTTTTATATAGATTTGCCAAAATTACCAACCTTCTGCAGCATCGACCTGGCCCGGACTTCGCATTAGATGTACAATGTGTTTGGATATCAATGATTTACGCCATCAGCTTTGCAGGACGGTTTGGCATCCAACCTGTACTGTGAAGACTGGCACCGCGGTAACGGGAGCCTGATTTTTGAGGTCCGCACCGCGTCAACGCTGTCCTCGCGATTAATCCTTTTATAGTCGCATCGGTTTTAGGGGACGCACTTAAAAAATCACGCTACAGGCGCGTTTTTTGGCGTGCTGGAGTGGAGCTGCCAACGCTCCCTCAAATTCGGAGGAAGTCACTTATGAAAAGTATTTTCCTTGTTCTGCCTCTGGCTGCGGTAATCGCGATTCCGGCCATGGCACAAACTTCGTCTACCCAGGACCAATCCTCGTCTTCCAGTCAAGCCACTCAGTCAACTCAATCCACTGAGAACGTCACCGGCAAGCAGCCCCTTCAGGCGCCGGCACGCGAAGGCTTCTGGGGACGCATCAATCCCTTCGCCCGCAAGAGCTATGTAAAGCGTCAGACCGAGCCTATTCGCGACCGCGTCAACGAACTTGACGAACTGACCGCTGCGAATAGCAAGGCGATCAAAGATACCGACGCGCGCGCTCAGGCCGGAATCAAGCTGGCATCGGAGAAGGCCAACGAAGCCGATCAGCACGCCATCGAAGCCGGCAATAAAGCCCAGGCGGCGCAGGCCAGCGCGCAGCAGGCGACCAACCGCATTCAGACCGTCGAAACCGTGGTGGGCAACATTGATCAGTATAAGGCTTCAAATCAGACCGAAATCCGCTTTCGGCCCGGACAGACTGTGCTGAGCAAGGCTGCGAAAGATGCTTTGGATGAAATGGCCAATGCCGTAAAGGGCCAACGCGGCTACATCATCGAAGTGCAAGGCTTCTCTTCTGGCAAGGGACAGGTCGCCATTCAGAACTCACAGAAGATGGCCGAGTCGGTGGTCCGCTATCTCGTGCTCAACCATGACATTCCTGTCTACCGCATTTATCTCGTCGGCATGGGCAACGCCCCAGTGCAGGGCGAGGAGAACGAGAAGCACATCAGCGGCGGCCGTGTTGAAGTCAGCCTGCTGAAGAATGATCTGGAGCAGCTCTCCAGCAATTCTTCTGCACCCATGACCAGGGACCAGCAGCAGCCGAAGTAACAGCCGGCCACCGCAGAGTGGCAAGAACGTAAGCTTGTGGACAGAAGGGCGCCTCGCCCGGAGTCCCTCCCCCAGAGAAAAGCCTCCCGATTGACGGGAGGCTTTTCTCGTGCAGATCAGTCTTTGTTCCCAGTTCTTAGTTAAAGCCTTCGTCACGGACTGAGAACTCGTCTCGAAAATAGTTTTGAAAGGGCGTGGCTCTAGTTTTCCAGGATCACCTGCGCAATCGCCTGTTCGGCCGTATGCGATATCGAAAGCGCCGCATTCCTCACACCGAGTTTTGCGGCGAATTCACTGGCCTTGCCGTGAAAGACCATCGTCGGCCGTCGGCCCGGCGGCCGCACCACCTCGCAGTCGCGCCAGCGCACGCCATGGTTCCAGCCCGTCCCCAGCGCCTTCATCGCAGCTTCTTTCGCGGCAAAACGCGCAGCGTAGCGCTCGATACGATTCGCTTTTGAGTCGCAATATCTTCTCTCGTCCGGGGTATAGATGCGCTCCAGAAAGCGATCCCCATACCGCGTAATCGCCGCGCGCAAGCGCTCCACTTCCGC
This sequence comes from Candidatus Sulfotelmatobacter sp., assembly GCA_030041215.1. GTDB lineage: Bacteria > Acidobacteriota > Terriglobia > Terriglobales > Acidobacteriaceae > Sulfotelmatobacter. The sequence continues at coordinate 25,758 of JASHOH010000040.1, forward strand.
GATGTCAATTCCAGTGCCGACGATCATGTCCTCGGTTCATTTCGAAGGATTGAAATTCCAGGATTGAATGTCTGTAAGGAGATGATAATCGGATGATAATCGAAGGATCGGTTCGTGCGCACAACTCACGTTTAAAGGCTCCGCGCACAATACTTGGAACGCGACCACGCGGTCGCGTTCCACGAGATGAGGATTCGTCTGGTTACGGCCAGCGCTTCGCCGTATCATCCCAGCCTGCGGCGCGAACAGGTTGCGCCGCTACGGCCACCGGAGGCGATGGAATGCGGATCGGTTGCTGCGGGCCGTTCACCGCGGTCGGCAAAGGTTTTACGCTGGCATCAGAGATCGATTCCTTTTCTTCCGACAGCAGCGGCGCTACCAGCCGCAGCGCCTCCACTTCCTTTTCCAGACGGGTTAACTCCATTTCCTTCTGCCGCAGAACTTCGTAAACATTCTTCATAGACAGGGTCACCTGAAACGCGTTATCGGTGCAGCGTTTCTCGAACTTTAGCAGAGTTCGCCGTGTTGTCAAGAACTTACGGTTTAGAGTCGTGGATCGCACCAAATCTATTTGGCATGGCCTCATCCCGAGCAGAGCCGGTTTTCAGGCGGGTGCAGAGCCTGCCCTGAGCCGAATGGCTAAGAAATCTCCTTAACCAAAGTCGTCGGATTGCGCACCAGTCAAGGGTTTCAAGAGATATCCACAGCCAGGAATGCGGTGAATTCACTATAATTCCCCGCAATTTCCCATCCCAATCACGCAAAACGCCCGTCCAGCTTTGTTCTTAGTGATAACTCGCCTCGCCCGCCTGCACCAAATCCTGTCACCCGCCTGTGGACGGCCCGCACTCGACTGAAAATAAAGCACATACAATCGCCAACTTTCGATTGACTACAAAATTAAAAGGAGTACAAGAAAATCGTTCTTTGGCAGTTTCTTAAGTTTTTCCGGTTGGTGCGGCGTCCGGGGCTCAAGCTGAGTCACCCTCCGCGTTGCAAAACGTGCAGGGAAGGCAAGCAAGGGTCTATAGCAAAGCGCTGGTCGAGACGAACAAGAAACCCCGTCAAAGGCAGGATAGAGTTCCGAGGCGTTGGGTAGGTTTTTCCGGTTGGCGGTGAGCCCGGAGCCCGAGCAATTGATCGCGCGCAGCAGCCCGCAAGGGAAGCTCCGTAGCAGGTCAGCAAGGGTCGAACGCGAGCTACTGGCCGAGACGAATGAATCCAACACCACCTCGGAACTCTTAATTTTTTTTGGCCAGGAATCTGCCTGATCACCCATAGCGCCAGCGCGCGCTTGGCCGCGCATCGCAGCACCCAAAGCAGGCGCCGGAGTTCTTGCGCGATCCGTAAGGTGAGCGGCAATTCGATTTTCTCCCGCGCCAAAAATTCCTTCACAGAAATCAGATTCAGCAACTCGCCGCGATGCGCTAGGAAGTAATCGAACATCTCGCCGCCACGCTGCTCCTCAACTTTCCACCCCTGTAATAGCTTGCGTCGCTCAGTGGAGGTTTTTCCGTCAACAGTAGTTGCGACTTGCTGCTTTTTGATGATCCCGCAGCCAAAATCCGAATCTACGGTGTAGTAGTCCAGCTCGGGATGCGACAGAACGAACTGGATGTACGCGCAGTATGTAAGGCCACACCAGGAACCCCGCCGAAACGATGCGCTGGCCGATTCTCGAAACGGCGGCGAGCAATCGTGGACAACGATGGTACCGCCGGGCTCAAGCAGATGAGAGGCAAGGTTCAGGTCGCGAAGCGAGCACTCGAATGTGTGATGCGGATCGACGAAGATCAGATCGTAGCGAGCGGCCGGATCGAGCAAGTCGCCGACATGTTCATCTTCGCTGCGAAACGTGATCTCATGGCCATCGTCGAATTCGGGTGGCGAGTTATACATGATCCGGTGACATCGCTTGAGGCGGCTGCGATCAACGCGCGCAAAGCGAAATCCGGTGAGAGGCGTGCAGATTTCAAGATAGCTACGATAGCGACGGTGGGCGATCAGCGCATTGACGATTTCAAATTTCTGCATCTGGGCAGGACGCAAACGGGCTCCAAGGAAATTATGTTTGAGACCGCCGCGCCTGGAACGTGCAAAGTCAGACCTTTGACAGGGTGAATGCCCAAATAGAAACGCGTTCCGATTCAAGACTTTTCTGGAACCAGAATCCACTCGGCAAGGGCCTAGCGCAAGCTACTGAGCATTGCTGACAATGCGTCCGATTCGACGGGAGTACAGACCAGTCGGGTGCGGAGGGCAGAACTGACGTAAATAGCTTTGAAAGGGCGCGGCTTCCAGCCGCGCCGACTAAAGCCCGGGAAGCAGACGGGCTTTAGCCCCTGAGGGGAATACCGACCGCCCAAGAAATCGATTTATGAAACCGCCTGAGCCTCAAAATTCGACTCATGAACTGCTCCCCTTTCTTCTGTGCTTCATATCACTGACAATCCTCGCGTTCTTTATGTTTAATGTCTGAATGGGGTGGCGGTTCGGTTGGAGGCAATATGCCCGCCCAATCTTCATCATCTTTGGAAGTAATCCAGGATTTTCTCGCCCAGAACAGGATTGCCGTGGCAGGCGTATCCAGAGATCAGAAAAGCTTCAGCGCCCAACTTTTCGATGATCTTTGCCGCCGCGGATTTGACGTGGTCCCAGTAAATCCCAACGCTACAGAGATCAACGGACGGCGCTGCTTCGCTCGCGTGCAAGACATCCAACCCCCAGTTGATGCAGCCTTGCTCATGACCTCGCCCCGCGCGACTGCCGAAGTCGTCAATGATTGCATCGAGGCTGGCATCCGAAGAATCTGGATGTACCGCGCCACGGGCAAGGGTGCCGTAAGCGAAGCGGCCCTTGCCTGTTGCTGCGAGCACGGAGTGCATGTCGTCCCTGGAGAATGCCCTTACATGTTCCTGCCGAAGACAGCGTGGTATCACGGCGTTCACAAGTTCATTCGCAAGATCACCGGCGGCTACCCTCAGCACACGCTGTTCCTGGACGGACACCAATGAGCACCGGCGGACGTTTGGTCATCCTCTGCGGGCCATCCTGTGTAGGTAAAAGTCCGCTGCACAAGGCTCTCGGCAAGTTTTATCCCGAGCTTCACGACAAGCTGCACAAGCTCGTACTCGTCAACAGCCGCTCGCCGCGCCCCGGCGAAATCGAAGGCAAAGACTATTACTTCCGCACGCGCGAACAAGTCGAAGCGCTGCGATCTGACAAGCGCTACGCGGTGCTCGAAGTCCGGGGCGACTTGCAGGCGCTCGATATTCCGGCGCTGGAGTCTCTGCTGGAAAAAGGCGACGTTTTATTCGAGGGCAATCCTTTTGTCGGCCGCGCGCTGCAAACCCATCCGCAACTCGCAAAAATAGAAAAGCTCAGCGTCTTCATCTCGCCGCTTTCAAAAGAAGAAATCATTTACCTGCAATCGCCCGAGCGAAACGTTTCCCTTCCCGATCTTCTCACCGACATCATGCGGCGCAAATTGCTGCGCCGCACCACTCGGCAAAAAACAAATCTGTCAGCGAAAGACCTCGCAGACATCGAAACCCGCGCCTCCAGCGCCTACCGCGAGCTCCAGCAGGCATGGCACTTCGATCATGTGATCCCGAATCACGATGGCGAAGACAGTGACAACTGGGAGGCGTTCTACTACCTGATCGGCGACGCCCGCAAAACGCTGGAAGCTTTTGCCGCGCTGCTGAAGGGCGAAGCTCCGTCAAATGTGGAGAGATGGGACGAATCTCTTCTGCACACGCCGAAACCGAAGCAAGAATAATTTCCGAACCAGCGAAATGGTCCGTGGGCGGGGGAGATCCCTTCGCCATTCGGCTCAGGGCAGGCTCTTCGCTCCGCCTGAAGAACGGCTCCGCTCAGGATGACGCCACAAGAGATGGACGCTAATCCACGTGCTCGCCCTCAGCAAATCCGGTTCCGCTCCGAGCAATACATCGCGTTCACCGACAACCCAAACGTAAAGCGTCGGCAGCTAGCCCTGATCGGTGGGGTTCATCAAGGCCCGACATTCACCTGCAACGCCGTTGGCGTCTGCAATCTCTGGCGGTAAATTACGTTTCGCTGCGCGATCTCGCCCACCACATTGACGTAAACCACGTACCCGCCCTTCGGCAATGTGTCTCCGAAAGGCAACACCATCCCAATCGTTCCTTTTCTGAGCGGAAAATGCTGATAACCGATCTCTGTCGCGCGCCCATTGTCGGCCACGGCCTTCACGTCAAAGGTCAAGTCCATGTCCTCCGGTGTCGTATTCGAGACCTCGGCGCTACCCTCGATGCGGTTCACATTCACACGCGGCAGGACCTTCCATGCAACCGTAAGCGCCTCGACCACCTTGATCGTGAATGCTCTCTGCACCGCCTGCTGGGGTTTTCCACTGTCCCGCGCAGCCACAACGAATTGAAATTCCCCGGCGCGCTCTGTTTCACCATGCAGTGTTCCGTTATCGTCGAGCGTGATGCCGGGCGGCAGCGTGCCGCTCTCCACGCTCCAGTGCAGGGGCGGGACATAATTGCCGCGCGCATGGAAGATTACCTGATACGGGCCTTTGGGATACGTTGCCGGCAACTCCGCCGGCTCAATCACCAGACCAGAATCTTGCTGAACCACATCCTGATCGTAGGCACTCCCATCGGGCACGGCTGCCGTCATGTGATTGCCGATCAAAACAAACAAAAAAGCCGCCAGACAAATTAGAACTTTGCCCCGGCCTCGCGCTCCTGGGTGTCTCTTATTTTGTGCAAGGAATGTTTCTTGTAAATCAGGATTAATACCGCATTCGATGCGCTTGCGTCGCGCCTGTGCAGGCCATTTTTTGTTGCTGCGTATCGTCATGAACTGGGAAAGCAATTTCTATCACACCTCTTGCACGCCCGCGATCGCGCCACTTCTAGCGGAATGTAAAGATATGTAACGCTTGTGCTACTTCGCGCTACTTTTTTTCTTGTTCCGGGTTTGATGCAACAGAATAGGTATGTGCTAACCTCAAGACATCAGGTGGCCCAGCACCGCTCCCAGGGGGAATTATGTCAGTCCGTAGCGCGCTCGTTCTGCTCCTCGCTCTTTCTGCATTCACATTTCTAGCCGCCTGCGGCGGCAGTAGCGGACCCGGCATCACCAAAGGCCAGTGTCCGCCCAGCGGCTGCTTCAGCAATAGCAACTTGAATGGCACCTATGTCTTCTCTGTCTCTGGCGAAGACCTTGTCACTGGAGCGCCATATGCGGTTGTGGGCGCCATCAATGCCAATGGCAGTGGCGGCATCACTGGCGGCACGATTGACATGAACGATGCGAGTCTCACATCTGCGGTGATTGCGGCTCCCATAAGCAGCGGTGCTTCCTACACCATCGGACAAGACGGACGGGGAGTAATCAGCGGCATCAACTTTGCGGGGAACCCATTCACTCAATCCCTTAGCTTCGACTTTGTCCTCCAAAACAGCTTTCACGGCCTCGTGATCGAACGCGATGCCAATGCCACGGGCAGCGGCACTATGGACATCGAGACTGCCGGTACAACGCCGTCAGGCTCTTACGCGTTTAGCTTCTCCGGCGCTACATTCAGCAACGGCGGGCCTTTCGCCACCGTCGGCAACTTCACCATAACGAGCTCGGGGGTAACCGGCCTTGAGGACTTCAACGCGAATGGATCGGCCCTCACCAACGGCAATGCCGGTTACCCGCTCACAGGAACCCTTTCGGCGGAGGGTACTGCAACTACTCTGATCACGAGCTCCTCGTTCAACACTCTCACTTTCGACGTGTTCCCGATTGACTCCAGCCATTTGAAGTTCATTGAGGTGGATTCCACCGCAAACCTTGCGGGAGATGCATTTACCGAATCCACGACCATGCCGACCGGAAATTTAGCATTCACCCTGGCAGGTGTTGTCTCAAGCACAACCCCATTTGCGGCGGGGGGGATCATGGTCACCAGCGGCTCGGGCAGCTCGGGCAATATAGTCACAGGATCAGGCGAGGACTACAATGCCGGCGGCAGCACTTCGAGCGTACCGGACGGGACACCATTCACCGGCACCTATGCCAGCACTGGCGCCGGGTCGACTGGCCGTTTTAGTCTGACTCTTTCAGGCTTCTACCCCGCCCTAACCGGCTTTGTCGCGTATCCATCCAGCGGTGGCATTTTCCTGCTGGAGACCGACGACGTGGCAATCAACACTGGCGCCGCCTACGCCCAAACCACCACCACAAGCTTTACCTCATCTCAGGGCTATGGCCTGAACTTGAGCGGAGAAAACTTCTCGACTAGCACGTTGGCTGAAGTGGACGATATCGCCGAGTTCGCGGCTGCCGCCAGCGGAACATCGTGCACCGAAACGACCACAGGCTCGGTCATAACCAGCGACACCCTGGTCGGCGTAACGGACGAAAACTCTATAATCGAGTCAACCTATGGGCAGGCGCTCTGTGGCCAATATAGCGGCCCGGATAGTACCGGTCGCGTCGCGTTCCTCTACTACGCGAATACCGTGAATGGTGATGTGAACGGGATCGCGTATACAGTCGATGGCACGACCTTCCCGTTCATAGAGACCGATACAGCACAGGTTTCCACCGGCGTCTTCTTCGAGCAGAATGCCTCCGCGACGTCTCCTTCGGTAGCAAAGGCGCACGCTATGTTTGTTCCGCCTTCCTTGATCCGGCCGCACGCTGGCGCGCAGAAGAAGCAAACGCAGAACTAAGCTCGCACTCTCACTCGACGGGCGCGGCTTCCGCCGCGCCCTTTCTTTATCCGTCTTTAGTTCCGTGACCTTAGTTACCTTTAACAATTCGCCGCCCCTCCCGCACAATGAGTTCCAGCTTTCTAAGCTTTTGGAGATCAAGCGTGCTCTCTCGGCAACTGGCGCGTTTATCCGTCTTCTTGCTCATTAGCGCTTCCCTCGCGTCCGCACGCGATCTCGCTGTTGTCTCGAATAAGGCGAACAACATCAAGGCGATCACTGTTCCTGACCTGGTAAAGATCTGCAAGGGAGAAAGCAATCGCTGGCCTGATGGCAAGCCGGTCACCTTGATCATGCGATCACCCACCTCGCCGGGAATGAGGATGGTGCTTGAGAAAATCTACGGCATGTCCGAGAAGGACGTCGCAGAGCTGATCGTTGCCGCCAATCACGGGCGCGCCAATCATCCGGCTATTCTGGTCGTGGCCGCCGATAACGACGTCATCAATCAAGTTGCGTCACTTCCCGGGGCCATTGGAATTGTCGACGTCTATTCGATCAATAGCAGCGTTGAGATCCTCAAGCTGGGAGGCAAGTCCCCACTCGAACCGGGCTATCTGCTGCATGGAAATTAGCTATCAGCCATCAGCTCTCAGCCGTCAGGAAAACCAGATTCCACTGAGAACTGAAGGCTGATAGCTGAGAGCTGACAGCTGAAACTGGCAATTGGGAACAGGCAACTGCTTCTTATGGCTGCACCCGGCAAAAAACTCGCACCCGGGAAGCCCACAACCTCCGGGCGCCGTCAACGCCGCTTTCCGCGTTTTGCGGTGGACGCCCGCATGCAGGTCCGCATGTTTCAGAGCGGCGAATTCCGCACTTGTTGGGGGCGCTCCACTGAGCTGGGCCAGGACGGAATCGGCGCCACTCTCACCGGCGATCTCGAGACCGGCGAAATCGTCTCCCTCGAAATTCCTCTGCCTCTCAGCCCCTATCCGCTGAAAGTGCGCGCCATCGTCCGCTACCGCGATGGACTTCGCTACGGTTTCGAATTCCTCACCCTCACCGAAAGCCAGCGCGACATGATCTGCCGCGTCTGTGAAATGCTGGCCACCCGGGCCTGAAGGCATTGTGTGATTGAGCGATTGGGTGATCGAGTGATTGAAGATCGGCCGTTCAATCGCTCAATCGCCCGATCACTCAATCACTCAATTTCCCAATCTCCCCACAATTACTTCTGTAACTTTCGAGTAAACATTCGCGCGTTCTACCATCCCTGAGGGCTTAGCTTCAGAGGGGGAACTTTCCACATGGGTGATCGTGTCACCCAGCGATCGCAGTCAAAGGAACTGGTTCGCGTCAAGCGCCTGCGTCAGGCGCTGGAGAGCGGTGCACCTCCGGCATTTGTTCCCGCAAATGCCGAACCTCCCGATTCGCCTTCGTCAAACCATACTGCTACTATTCCCGCACACTATTTCGAGCAACTTTTTCAAAACTCTCCTGATGCTCTCGTTATCCTTGACGCCGAGTTCCGCATTAAAACGGTGAATGACGAGTTTCAACGAACCTTCGGATATTCTCCGCAAGAAGTTTTGGGCGAAACGATTGACGGGTTGATTTTTCCTGCAGAGCGCGGCCCCGAAGCCCAGTGGATCGCTCAATGCCTTCAGCGCGGCGAGCCCATCACACTCGAAACCCAGCGCCGCTGCAAAGATGGCAGCCTGCTCGATCTCTTCGTCTCCGCCGGCTCTTTCATGCATGAGGGACGGATCGCCGCCTACTACGCCATCTACCGCGATATTTCCGAGCGCAAGCGCGCCGAAGCGCTCAGTTCCGCTCTTTACCGCATCGCCGAGAAAGCCAGCGCTACGCAGGATCTTCAGCAATTTTTTGCCGCCATCCACGGAATCGTCGATGAATTGATGCCCGCCCGCAACTTCGCCGTTGCGATTTACGATCCTGAATCACAGCTTCTGACTTATCCCTATTTCGTCGATGAGCAGGAAACCGCCCCCACTCCGGCAAAGCTCGCTTCCGGCCTTGCAGAATATGTGCTGCGGAGCGGTGAACCTTTGCTGTGCACGCCCGAAATTGCTGACTTGCTGGGCCGGCGCGGCGAAATCGCAATGGGCACTCCCGTCCCCACGCAGTGGCTAGGTGTTCCCCTGAAGGTCGACCTGCACATCTTCGGAGCACTGATATTGAAGAGCTATTCCAAAAATACTCACTTCCGCGAGCGCGACAAAGACGTCCTCGCGCTTGTGGCCCAGCAATTGGCCGCCGCCATCGACCGCAAGCGCAACGAGCAGGCACTGCGCCGCTCCGAAGTGCGCTACCGCTCGCTCGTGCAGACCGCAGTCTACGGCATCTACCGCGCCAGTCTTGATGGCCGCTTCCTTGACGTCAATCCGGCTCTGATCGGCATGCTCGGATACAGCGATGCTTTAGAGGTCCTCGCTCTCGACCCTCAAGAAGATGTTTTCGTCGATGCCACTGAGTACACGCGCCTGGTAGACGAATTCCGCCGCACCGGCCGCATGGATGGTTTCGAAGTCCGCTGGAAGCGCAAAGATAACGCTATCATTACCGTACGCATCAGCGGCCGCGCCGTTGCCGGAGGAGATGAACCCTCCGACGTCCTCGAGGCCATCGCCGAAGATATTACGGAACGCCGCGTTCTCGAAGATCAATTCCGGCAAGCGCAGAAGATGGAAGCTGTCGGCCGACTCGCCGGCGGCATCGCGCACGATTTCAACAACCTGCTCATGGTTATAAGCGGCTACACCGAGGTTTTGCTTTACCATCTCAATCCCGGTCATCCCTTGCATGGCAAAGCCGAAGCCATTCAGCAGGCCTCCGATCGCGCCAGCACACTTACCCGCCAACTCCTCGCCTTCAGCCGCAAACAGCTTCTCGAATTGAAGGTAATCGATGTCAATTCCATCATTGCTGACATGGAGCGCCTGCTCACCCCTCTCATCGGCGAGCACATCGAACTCACCACCAGCCTTTCTCCCGATGTCAGTTGCACTCGTGCCGACGCCGGCCAGCTCGAGCAGGTAATCATGAATCTGGTGGTCAACGCCAAAGACGCCATGCCCAATGGCGGCAAAATCTGTATTCGCACCGCCAGCGTCGCCCTCGACAGTTCCTACCGCCCCGAAAACACTTTCATCAAGCCGGGCCCCTACATCATGATTTCGGTCGGCGACAACGGCCAGGGCATGGACCGCGAAACCCAGGCCCGCATCTTCGAACCGTTCTTCACCACCAAAGAAAAAGGCAAGGGCACTGGCCTCGGTCTTTCCACCGTTTACGGCATCATCAAGCAGAGCGGAGGCTACATCTTCGTCCAGAGCGAACCCGGCCGCGGCACCATTTTTACTATCTACCTACCGCAGGTCGAGGAACAGTGTGAAAGTGCCGGCGCCACTCCCATTTCCTTTGCCGGCGCCGGTGGAACAGAAACCATCCTTCTTGTCGAAGACGAGGATTCCGTCCGCCAACTTGTCCGCGAAACTCTGGAATCGCGCGGCTACCACGTGCTCGAAGCCGCGAACGGCAAGGCTGGACTCGCCATCGCCACCAGCCATTCGGACACCATCCATCTCGTCATTACGGATGTCGTAATGCCGGGCATGAGCGGCCACGAACTTGTTCAGCATTTGCTCTCCACCCGTCCCGGCATCAAGTCTCTTTATCTTTCCGGCTATGCCCAGGATGCCTTCGCCAACCCCAAGCCATCCGATCCGCCCAAAGCTTTTCTGCAAAAACCCTTCACGCTCCAAAGCCTCGCCCGCAAAGTCCGCGAAGTCTTGGGACAGACTGCCAATGAGCCCGGAGTTTAAAGACTGCTTTACCCCCAGAAATCGTGTGCTGCTCGATGGGAAAGCAAAGACTTTCCCGCCCCGGAGCTTTGCCGTCGCAGCTTTACAGTCGCAGCTTTACCATGGAAGCTCTACGGTGGCAGTTCCACTGTGGCAGCTCTACCGTACCAGCTCTACCGTGGAAGAGCGGCCCTTCAGGGCCGCGTTAAGTAACCAGAGGAGATGCCCTTTAGGGCCTGAGGCTGCTTTTTGAGAGAAGTCGAGCAAATCGACTCTTGGTCGATCCACTTGCAAAAGTCGAGAACCAGGCTGGCTTTCTTTGCGTCCTCTGCGGCCGTTCGGAGCCTGCCCTGAGAGAGCGAAAGCGACCGAACGGGCGCTCCTTGCCGTTAAACGCTTTTGATTTACGCCCAAGGTGTAAAATCTTCCTCGCAACCGCCTCGTGATTCTGGATCACTAATCATAGGTTCCACCTTGAATCCATGCAGCCGATTTCGTCATCAGTAAATGAAAATCCTGGAGGAAAAGATCATGGCTCATGAATTACCCCCTCTGCCGTACGATTACGCAGCCCTCGAACCCACCATCGACAAACAAACGATGACCCTGCACCACGACATGCACCACGGCACCTACGTGAAAAACCTCAACGCCGCCCTCGAAAAACATCCTGACCTGCTCAAGAAGTCTGCCGAGGATCTGCTCCGTGACCTCAATTCCATTCCGGAAGACATCCGCACCGCCGTGCGTAATAACGGGGGCGGCCACGTCAACCACACTATGTTCTGGAAGATCATGAAGCCCAAAGGCGGAGGCGACCCCACCGGCCCCATCGCCCAGGTTATCAATAAGACCTTCGGCAATTTCAAAGATTTTCAGGCCAAGTTCAACGACGCCGGTGCGAAACAATTCGGCTCAGGATGGGTCTGGCTGGCAGGCAAGCCCGGCGGCGACGTGCAGATCATGACCACGCCGAATCAGGACAGCCCGATCTCACAAGGACTTTTCCCCATTTTCGGCAACGATGTCTGGGAGCACGCTTATTATTTGAAATACAACAACCGCCGCCCCGAATATCTTGCCGCATGGTGGAACGTCGTCAACTGGGAGGAAATCAACCACCGCTACGAAGCCTTTAAGTCCGGCAAGGCCGTCCAGGAACCCGCCATGGCGCGATAGCTAGCGGCCCGGGAATGTGCGGCCTAGAAATATGTGGCCTGAAAATTTGCGGGGCGGGCACTCCTGCCCGCCCCAGTGCATTTCCAAGTGAGTGATCGCGCTGACGCTCTTATCCCAGCAATTTTCTGTGGATCGAAGTACCTGAAAGATCTTCCGCTGAAGTGCACACTGTACGGAGTTGAGAAGCGAGATTGCCTTTCTGCATTTCCTGTGCACGCTCTGTGGAGATTGCACCTCGCTATTGACTCAGGTTTTTTCCTGACTTAAATGGCCCGTTCACAATGTGCGCCCTGCATGCGGTCAGGCAAATATCACTGTTCAAAGAATGAAGAGCAGTGAAGATTGCAGAAAATTCACCTCCGATATTTTCCTCAACTGCACCAAAAATATTGAATTGACCCGGCCCGTGTTTCGCTCGTACATTCGGTTTCGCCCTGAGACAAAAAGTTGCTCGGCCGGGTCTCCCAACATTGATTGGCCCGGTCATAAAACGCAGCTTATTCATTCCCTCAGGCGCGGTCATTCTAAGCCATCATCGACAACTGAACTCAACCCTGGCAGGCATGAAAGCAATGAACCCATGGATCACCTATCGCACTCGCTTCCTTGTCAAAGCAAAGCAACTCACTGGCAGCTTGTCTTTCACCGACGAGCTTGGACGTCAGCATTCGGGAGGCCGCGGTGACTACCTCGTCGAGTGGAGCGATGGCCTTCTGCGTATCGCGCCACAGAAAATCTTCGAGGATGTCTACGTCCCCCTCGCCGCGCATGAAGAACTGCCGCCTCAGGCGGCAGCTTGCCCCTCCGGTTCGACGTGGGATGTTCTTCCAGGAAAACCCGCGTCACCGGGAAAAACCTTTGGCCTCTCCATTCCCCCGCACCTAACCAGAAAATCACCTCAACCCTGCCGCGATCGCCGCAGCCCCCGGCACGGCATGAGCTCCTTGTGAGAATTGTGAACAAACGATGAAATCTGCCTTGTGGAAAAGAAATCCACCAACCCGGCACCAAGCCCGTCATTGCTGGAGATACAATATATTGTGTTTCCCTCTTGACAGGCCCTATAAGCAGGAGTAATTTTGCAATCCCATAGACCCTTTAAAGCCGCCCTGCGGGAACGGGGCAGGTTCGGAAGGTCAGGAAAGTCGCAAGCGGTTAACTGGCAGGAAAGCATCGGGCCGGAGGTGACTCGGTGCTTGCCTGCAACACAAAAAGGTTGAAAAAAACGGTGAGGCTCTGGAAGCCAGAGCCTCACCGATCGAAAGCCAACGGTCGGACCCGAGGGCTCGAATCCATAGGTCGAAGACCGAAACGCAGTGTTGAAGTGCGGTGACTGCCTCCCCGAACTCCCCCGGGGTTAGTAATAAACGCGGCGGTAATAAACGCGGCGGTGAATAAGCCGGTAATAAGAACGAACAAGAAACAAGACCAGGCAATCGGAACTCATAACTGAGAACTGACAACTGGCAACTGAGAGCTAACGTTGGAGCCCAACCTTGGAAGCCATAACCCGTCTTGTCGCCGAATCGCTCGCCCGCCACGGCCTTGATCGTCCTATTGACCCTGGCCGCCTGCAGTGGTCGCGCTGGTTCCGCTGCGACTCGCCCCGCAGCCTGCTGGTGGTTCCCAGCAAACCCGGCATTTTTGCCATAGCGGAAGAAGTTGCGGCGTTTTGCGGGGCGACTGAGCACCGCAGCCGCAATCCTGAGCGAAGCGAAGGATCTCCTGAGTTCGATGAATTGGGCTCAGAAAGCAAGCGCATGCTCGCCGTCCTGCAATTCTCAGAAGACGACGATATGGCCTTCACCCTCGACCGCATGTTCACCCGCGAGAACCCGATGCGCGCCCGCTTGGGTTCAGGCCGCTGCTTCCTACGCTTCGTCGTCATCCGAGATGAGTCGCAGCGCCGCAGCATCTGCAGCGCGCTAAATCAATGGATGGTCTCTTCGGCCGAGAAGGCCTCCGGCCTGCCAGCAGACTTTCTGTCATCGCTGGAGGTGACCAGCCAACGTGTCGAGTGGGGTGGTGCGCAGCGGGCACTCGTGCCCGCTTCCGCCGCCAAAACTAAAAAAACAGTCGAGGCGGGCAAATCGGCGGATCGCCTGCCGCCCGCAGATTTGGATTCCGGAGCAAACACAAACCTTCACTGTCCTCACCCACTACCCTCCGGCTTCTGAGTCTGAGGGAATGATGGACGCTGAAGTACCGTGGAAGAGCGGCCCTTCAGGGCCGCGTAAGCATCGAGTGTTGGCACCGGGGCTTTAGCCCAGCCCTTGAAGGGGCACGACTTTGGTCGTGCCGCAAGGAGTCAGAATTGAGGAATTGGGGCTTTAGCCCCGCCGCGAAAGCGGAAGAGCTCTTTAGAAATCCAGCTTCACCCCGAATCTTCACTATTCGGGAAGGGCCACAAAATCCGGCACATTTCAGCACCGCCGAATCGACCCATGTTTATTAGAATCTAATTAACGGAGATCTCAATGCCCGACCTTAAATCCACCATCCAATCCACGGCAAGCCCCGCCGCAGCCCCGGAGAAGGCTACCATGAAATCCGGCCTCTCCTTCCGCCGCTTCTTCACCAAGCCCGGAGTCTCTCCCTACGATGAGCTCGAATGGGAGCGCCGCACCGCCCAGATCACCGACGCCCACGGCAACGTGATTTTCGAGCAGAAAGACGTGGAAGTCCCCAAAGACTGGTCGATGACCGCGACCAACATCGTCGCGTCGAAATATCTCCACGGCAAGATCGGCACGCCCGAGCGCGAAACCGGAGTCCGCCAGCTCGTCACCCGCGTAGCCGAAACCATCCGCGACTGGGGCCAGGCCCAGAGCTACTTCAAAACCGGCGACGACGCCGCGACGTTCCACGACGAACTCGCGCACATCCTCTTGCGCCAGTACGCTGCCTTCAATTCGCCCGTCTGGTTCAACGTCGGCTGCGACCGCATCGAGCCCAACTCCGACGGCCAGAACTGGCACTGGAACCCGCAGACCCAGCAGGTCGAATTCGGCGTCACCGGCTACACCAAGCCGCAGTGCTCCGCCTGCTTCATCAACTCGGTCAAAGATTCTCTCGACTCCATCCTCACCCTCGCCAAAACCGAAGGCATGCTCTTCAAGTGGGGATCAGGCACCGGCACCAATCTCTCTCCGCTGCGCTCCTCCACCGAAACTCTCTCCGGTGGCGGCACGGCCAGCGGCCCGCTCAGCTTCATGAAGGGGTTCGATGCCTTTGCCGGCGTCATTAAGTCCGGCGGCAAGACCCGCCGCGCTGCCAAGATGGTCATCCTAAACGTTGACCACCCCGACATCGTTGACTTCATCGAGTGCAAGCAAAAAGAAGAAGCCAAGGCCCACGCGCTCGTCGCCATGGGATACGACGGTTCCCATCCCGACTCCGACGCCTACAGCTCCATCTTTTTCCAGAACGCCAACAACTCCGTTCGCGTCACCGACGACTTCATGTACGCCGTCGTTTGCGACACCGACTTCTCCACCAAGTCAGTCACGGACAGCAAGGTGATGAAGACCTACAAGGCCAAAGACCTGCTGCACAAAATTTCCGAGGCCACCTGGCACTGCGGCGATCCCGGCATGCAATACGACACCACGGTCAACCGCTGGCACACGTCGAAGAACACCGCGCGGATCAATGCCTCGAATCCATGCAGCGAGTACATGTTCCTCGACGACTCCGCCTGCAATCTCGCCAGCCTGAATCTTCTGAAGTTCGCGCCCAACGGCACGTTCGACGTCGAGGCCTATCGCCACGCGGTCGACATTTTGATCACGGCGCAGGAAATTATCGTCGACAACGCCGGATACCCGACCGAAGCGATCATGCGCAACTCACATGATTACCGTCCGCTCGGCCTGGGCTACGCGAATCTCGGCGCGCTGCTCATGGCCGCAGGCCTTCCCTACGACTCCGACGCCGGCCGCGACTACGCCGCCTGTGTAACCGCAATCATGTGCGGCGAAGCATATTTGCAGAGCTCCCGCATCGCCGAACAATGCGAACCGCTGCCGCCGGCAACCGAGACAGTTGCCACTCGCCTCGGCGTTCACGATGCCGCGCACATGCCCGGCGGCGCCTGCCCCGGCTGGTACATCAACCGCGAACCGTTCCTCGACGTCATCCGCATGCACCGCGCGTCCGTCAACAACATAAACAAGCTCAACGTCCCTACAGCTCTCTACGAAGCCTCCAAGCAATGCTGGGACGAAGCACTCGCCCACGGCGAAAAATTCGGCTACCGCAACTCGCAAGTCACGGTTCTCGCGCCAACCGGCACCATCGGCTTCATGATGGATTGCGACACCACCGGCATCGAACCCGATCTCGCCCTGGTCAAATACAAAAAGCTGGTCGGCGGAGGCATGATCAAAATCGTCAACCAGACCGTGCCCACCGCGCTGTTCAAGCTCGGCTATACGCATGAGCAAACCGACGCCATCGTCAGCTACATCGACGCCACGGGCACCATCGAAGGCGCGCCTCACGTCAAAGACGAGCACCTCGCCGTCTTCGATTGCTCCTTCAAGCCGGCCAAAGGCACGCGCTCCATCGCCTACATGGGACATCTCCGCATGATGGCCGCCGCCCAGCCCTTCATCTCGGGAGCAATCTCGAAAACCGTCAACCTTCCCGAGACCGCCACCGTCGAAGACATCATGGACGCCTATCTCCAGGCCTGGAAGCTGGGTCTCAAGGCCGTAGCGATCTATCGCGATGGCTGCAAAAAAGCTCAACCGCTCTCCGCCGCAGGCACAAAAACCGCCGAAGGCGGTGTGGGGCGGGCACTCCTGCCCGCCGCCGCTGTCCAGGAAGAAGAAAATCTCAACGCCCCTCCCCGAGCCGTCCGCCACAAGCTGCAGGAAGAGCGCGCCTCCATCACGCACAAATTCAAGGTCGGAGACCACGAAGGCTACATCACCGTCGGCCTCTATCCCGATGGCAGCCCCGGCGAACTGTTCATCACCATGGCCAAAGAAGGTTCCACCGTTAGCGGCCTCATGGATAGCTTCGCCCTGGCCGTCTCCATCGCGCTGCAGCACGGCGTACCGCTGAAGCTGTTCTGCGAAAAATTCGCCCATACTCGCTTCGAACCCAGCGGCTGGAGCGGCAATCCCGACATCGGCTTCGCCAAGTCGATCATGGACTACATCTTCCGCTGGCTCCAGCTCCGCTTCCTCACCGGCCAGCAGCAGATGCTGTTTGAGAACCTGAGGCCAAAGCCGGCGTTACCCCAATCATCAGATGTGCCGGAGATGAATGGATCGATGCAGTCCCGGCCAACGACCAACGACCAACGACCGGCGACGGGTTCCATCCACGCCGCCGACGCCCTCGCCGGCATCGTCGACCTCGGCGACGCACCGATCTGCAGCTTCTGCGGCAGCATCATGACCCGCAACGGCAGCTGCTACCGCTGCAGCAGTTGCGGCAGCACCAGCGGTTGTAGCTAGAGCCATATGCGATTTTGATAGAAAGGAGGAGGCAACCTATGCCGGCAAAAGTGAAGAAAAGACCAGCCAAACGCGCTCCTAGAAAAGGGAATAGATAGCGGCAGTCGGAATGGAAGGAGAGTCCTTGGTCGAGGCTGGAGATCAGAAAAAAGCGCCAAGGAGCTTTTGGGGCCACCTCAACCAACCCGTCATGGTGACGGTCATCGGGGGACTTATTGTCTTTTTGATCACAAGCTACATTCAAAACTTCTATTGGAGATCACAACAAAAGTTTCTGAGGCTCCAGCAAAGGACCGAAGTCGCCGAGGGAGTCGTGGAAGAGCTTGCGAAAAAGGTGGGGGAACTCAGAGCTGCAAGCGCGTCACTTGTCGGAGCCCACGAACAGCGATATGAGAGGAAGCAGCTGAATGAGGTGATCGATAGGTACGACACTGCCCAGAAGGATTGGGACGAGAGCGAAGGAGTTCTCAATCTCAGGATAGAGATATACTTTGCGGAAGACTCGCGGACGAACGACGCTTCTGCACGCCTGTCAAAGAGCCTTGATGCCCTCGACGATGACGTCTCTGAGCTTCTCCGCTACACCACCGCCGATCCTGGAGACGCACATAAGCAGTCCATCAAGAAGTGCAGGGATGCCATCGACGATGTCGACGGCGCGTTAGGCAGTCTACAATCTCAAATGATCAAAGAGGTAAGGGCAAGCCGAGTGAACAAGTGACCCGCTACGCTCACTCAACTCATCGAGACATCCCTTCGGCAATCTCCTGCATTCCTGGAGTAGGGGTGTATCGCGTAAACCAATTAGATCTGTGAGTACCAACCTGGCTACCTAAAATTTCATCAGCAAATCAGAGTTTTCCAAAAGGTTTATTATGGTATTGTCCTCCGAGCGAAGCGGAGGCGAAACATGACTAAACATTTGCAAGTCCTGCTTGAAGCCGGGTGCACCATTTCTCGCGTTCTTTGCGAGAAGTGGGGATTTTCGTAGGTCGTTGCACCCTCAGCTATAATCAACTCATGCACCGTCCGATCATCGTCGACAACAGCCGTCCCGCCACAGTCTGGGACACGGCGCGCAGGCTCGGCGTTTCCAAAAAGCGCTCGAGAAAATCACATTGATGTCTGCCATTCCCGCCCGTGGAAGAGCAGCCCTTCAGGGCCGCGTCAAGGCGCTGTTGCTGAAGCATTTTAGCGCCTAGTCCAACGCGGCGCGCCTTTTCTCGTGTGGCACCCTGGTACCGGCGCAAATCGAAAATAATTTCCTCAGGGTTTATTATGGTATTGTCCTTCGAGCGAAGCGGAGGCGAAACCATGACCAAACATTTGCAAGTCCTGCTTGAAGCCGCTAAGAAAGTTGTCCTTACCGCAGAGCAGAAGGAACAGCAGCGGCGGAGCTTCGCCTACGGCAATACAAAAATCGAAAATTCGCGTATTACACGCGAAATGGTTGATCGCGCCGCCGACGCGCTTGGCAAACCCAAGGGAGAACCCCCTCGTCATTCGGAATGATCGCAAATGTCGAACGACGATCAGATCCGCCACAGCAAGGCGCTCGAAGCTCAGATCGTCTCCGATCCTGACAAACAAGCGAAGATAGAGGCCCGTAACGGCGTTCGCCAGTTCGACGCTGTTACGGAAATGATTGAGCACTTTTCCGATCCCCAGCGGAAATTCAAGTTGCGCCCATCGCACTTGCTGCATCTCTAACGAATCGCGCTCGAAGATTTGAGCGCGTATGCGGGCAACTATCGACCGGCTGATATCAAAATCGGCGGAAGCAGGCACAAGCCTCCAGGCGCGCACATGGTACCCGAAGAAATCGAGCACATGTGCGACTACGTTAACGACAATTGGGAAAAGAGCTCGCCTCTACACCTCGCCTCGTATGCGCTATGGAAGCTGAACTGGATTCATCCGTTCACGGACGGAAACGGACGGACCGCTCGCGCAATTTCGTACCTGTTGCTCTGCTTGCGCCTAGGCTACCGACTGCCTGGAACTAATACGATTCCCGAGCAGATCGCCAAAGACAAGACACCCTATTACAAGGCGCTCGAAGCCGCAGACAAGGCGTGGGCGGGCAAGAAGATCGATTTGTCCGAACTGGAAGGCTTGCTATCAGCGCTGCTTGCGAATCAGTTAGTAGGCGTTCACGAACAAGCGACCGGGAAATTGCGTACCTAGGCGTGTGGCGCACTCAGGCCCGATTTTGGTTTGAGTCAGTCTGCTCCGAAGGCTTTGGCCACAGGTTTATATTGAACCCTTGCCCCGCCCGATCCTAGTCGACAACAGCCCTCCCGCCACGGTGTGAGACACCGCGCGCACGCTCGACGTTTCCAAAAAACGCACGAAAAAACCACATTGACGTCTGATTGCGCCACCGTGGAAGAGCGGCCCTTCAGGGCCGCGTCAAAACGCAAAAATGAGCTGCCCTTCAGGGCTCGTGGTCGTTTTTTCCTTGACATTTCCAACCGACGTCGCCTATCGTTATTCTCGAAGCGAATGTCGACAAACTTCAGATTGTACTGAGCTAACTTATTTAGAATCTGATATTTGCCTATAACTCCTTTGGAGGGAAATATTTGCAGGCATTTTCCTCGTAACCCGATGATTTCATTAGAGAGGGGGGTGGGGGAGGGGTAAGGTTGGTTATCAAAAAGTAAACAGCCGCATCCGGAGCGAAGGCCAAAAACTAATCCTCAACTGAACACCATCGTCACCGCCTCGCGCCGCAGACGTTCCAGCCGCACCCAGTAGTAGTCGCCGCAGCGCGCCACGCGCACCTCGTCGGCCTTCACCGTGGAAGCGTAGTTGGCGACGATGTGGGCGCACTCGTCCGAGTCGCGCACGCGGTCGAAATTGATTTCACCCGCCGTTCGCTCGCGGGCCAAAGCCTGCAAAGCTTCCCGCAGAGTACTCGGAGCCACCAGGCACGGCTCGGTACGGTATCCCAGCATTTGCTCGATCGCATTCAGCGCAGCATAATCGATGCCCTCGCTGAAAGCCATTAATAGAGTTCGCGTGGTTGCCGCAAGTTCAACCGGCATCATCTGGAAAGACGCGAGCAGCCGCGCGGGAATCGCGGGAAACCGCCGCGAACCCGGCGCCATCAACCCCGCCCGCAGCAGCGGACACGACCACTGCCGCGCCAGCGCCGCCGTCACTTGCAGCTCGGTGGCAAAGCCAAGCTCCTGCAGCCACAGGCCGATTTTTTTTCTTTGCGGTGGCAAAGCTTCGTCCACGCAGCCGTCCGCTTCTTTCTGTGCGGCCAGCGCCCAGCGCAATTGTTCCTCGGTCAGTTGCTGTCGCGACAAAAGCAGCAGCCCGAGCGGAATGCGGCGAGCCGCAGGTTCACG
>JASHOH010000041.1 GCA_030041215.1 Candidatus Sulfotelmatobacter sp.
TAATCATTGTTCGATTCTAAGACGCTAACAGCGTGTGGACAACATGCGGTTTGCCGTTCACCACGAGAGCGCAAAAGCAAATCAGATGCTTCCGTCCAAGCAACTTCATTTCGCTACAATTGCCTGGTGACAAATACCAAGCCATTCCGCCTCACCGAGTCGGTGAAAGCCGCGGGTTGAGCTTCCAAGCTGAGTCCGGCGGCGCTGGACAAGGTGCTTGGGAAATTAGCCCGGCAACACGACCCGAACGTTCTGGTCGGCTTCGATCACGCCGACGACGCAGGCGTGTATCGAATCGCGCCCGATCAGGCGCTGGTGCAGACGGTCGACTTCTTCACGCCGATTGTTGATGATCCCTTCGTTTTTGGCCAAATCGCGGCGACCAATGCATTGAGTGATGTTTATGCGATGGGCGGCAGGCCGCTCACGTCTCTCGCTCTCGTCTGCTTCCCCGAAAAAGCCGATCTCGAAATTCTCGAGAAAATTCTCGCCGGAGGCCTTTCGAAAATGGTGGAAGCGCAATGCACCGTCATCGGCGGCCACAGCATTCGCGACGAAGAAACCAAATTCGGTTATTCGGTCACCGGCCTCATCGATCCCAAAAAAATTTTGGCGAACGGTGGGGCAAAACCGGGAGATACTCTCATTCTGACCAAGGCTCTCGGAACAGGCGTAATTTCAACCGCGATCAAGAAAGAAAAAGCCAAACCAGCATGGATTGATGCAGCCGTTGCATCGATGACCACTCTGAACAAGACCGCAGCCGAAGTAATTACCAACACTCATGTGGGGACGGCCGCCCTCGAAAGCCTGCCCCGAGCGCAGTCGAGGGGGCCGGCCGAGCGAAGCTCGGCAGCAGCCGTTCATGCCATGACCGACATTACCGGGTTCGGCCTGATCGGCCACGCGCGCGAGATGGCGCTGGCCTCCGAGGTTTCGTTGCGACTGCATGCCAGCAAGATTCCGCTACTTCCCGGTGCGCTCGAATGTGTTCGTGCTGGCTACATTCCCGGAGGGTTGAAGAACAATCGCGACTTCGCCGAATGCTTGGTCAGTTATGAAAATGGAATTTCAGACGAAGTTAAATCCCTTCTTTTCGATCCCCAGACTGCCGGAGGCTTGCTGGTTGCAGCTACACCTGAAATTTCAGAACAGCTCGTTCGCTCTCTGGCCGAATCCGGCGTTCGTGCAGTGCAGATCGGCGATGTCATAACCAAGACCAAACCTCTCATTACGGTGTTTCCGTAATCACAGGCGGTTATTTCGCTGGGCTCACCAATTCCCAAATCCGAGCCAGATGATGATCGTCATGCTCGGCAACAAAATATAAATGGTCGACCAGCCGCATCGGCGTTTTCAGCCGGGGATGTGGAATCGCGCGCGAAAACAGCTCAGCATCCAATCGATCGGCGCGCCGCATTAGTTTCTCTCGCGCCGAGCGGAATTCAGTGAGAATCTTGTTGAGCGGACGCGCGTTGTGATTGGCTTCGTCCGTCTTTCGATTTTGCAGGTCGGCCACGGTAAGCTCATCACTGCCCTTTACGTAATCCTCCACGCGAGCCAGCCACAGTGGTTCGAGATCGAGCAGATGCCCCGCATGCTCCTGCGCCGACCATTTCCCCTGCGGCTTAAGCGTCAATGTTTCTCGAGAAGCGCCGCGCAAAATTTCTTCCAGCCGCGCTGGCGTGCCGCGTACCCGCGTCAATATATTTGGCCGCAATGCAACTGGAAACGAAAGATCGAACCTGCGCTCAAACCAGGGAGACACTTGACTCATTAGAAATACCCCATTGCTAAATGCCCTTCAGCACCGTGAGGATGCGCCGTGGCGGAAGATGACTCACAATTATTCCATCGCCCGCAGCTTGATTCACATCACAAATGTTGTATCGCCAAGCGACAAACATGGGGTGCCCCATTTCTCGCCGCTTTTGCGAGAAGTGGGATTAATCTGGTATGAGTCGAGGGAGCCATCATCATGCAATTTCGTGAACTAGGACGCAGCGGTCTTCGAGTTTCCGCTATCGGACTCGGCTGCATGGGCATGTCGGAGTTTTACAGCGGACGCGACGACAATGAATCGATCGCGACCATCCATCGCGCGCTTGAGCTGGGCATCAATTTTCTGGACACGGCAGACGTGTACGGTCCTTATAAGAACGAGGAATTGGTCGGCCGCGCCATCAAAGGCAAGCGAGATAAAGTTGTGCTGGCCACAAAATTCGGGATCGTCCGCGATCCGAACAACCCCATGGCGCGAGGCGTCGACGGCAAGCCGGATTACGTTCGCAAATCGTGCGAGGGCAGCCTGCGCCGGCTGGGCACCGGCCACATCGACCTCTATTATCAGCATCGCGTCGATCCCGCCACGCCCATCGAGGAAACTGTCGGCGCGATGGCCGAGCTTGTGCGCGAAGGAAAGATTCGCCACATCGGCTTGTCCGAAGCTTCGCCGCAAACGCTGCGGCGCGCCGTGAAAGTTCATCCCATAACGGCGCTGCAAACCGAATATTCTCTGTGGAGCCGCGAGCCGGAACAAGAAATTCTTCCCACTTGCCGCGAGTTGGGCATCGGTTTCGTGGCGTACAGTCCGCTGGGACGTGGTTTTCTCACGGGCCAATTCAGGCGCTTTGAAGATTTACCCGAAGACGACTACCGCAGGCATTCACCGCGGTTTCAGGGAGAAAACTTTCAGAAGAACCTAGACCTTGTGCACGGCATTGAGAAACTTGCCCGCGAGAAAGGCTGCAAGCCGTCGCAATTGGCACTCGCCTGGGTTCTGGCGCAAGGCAAAGATATCGTTCCAATTCCCGGCACGAAGCACCGCAAATATTTGGAAGAGAACGTCGCGGCGCTTGACGTGAGGCTGAGCCCGGATGACCTGCACCGGATTGAAAAAATTTTCCCGGCTGACGCTGTTGCTGGGACGCGCTATCCCGAGTACATGATGGACCTGGTGAACGGGTAAGTACGCATCCTCGTGCTGAATAGAAAAGGGCGGCTCTTCAGCCTCCCTTAGGAACAACTCTCAGATTCAAACCCCGGTAACTAAGGCGTCATTCCGAAGCCCCGCGCTTTCATCAAGAACGGCCGTCGGTGTCCGGCGGGAATTAGCCTTACGCCCGCGCCGGGCTTTCCCCGCCCTTCACGATTCCCGGGCGTCCCGGTTCTGGCTTCAGCACCTGCTGCACGCCCTCGTCCGGCTTGGCAGACGGCGACTTCATCGGGGGCAGTTCCTTGCCTTCGACCAGCATCATGACTTCTGAAGCATCGAGCACTTCGCGCTCCAGCAGCGCCAAAGCGATCTTTTGTAGTGTTTCTCGATTGCCCTCGAGAATGTTCTTTGCGGTCTCGTATCCCTCATTCACCAGCTTGCGGACTTCGGCGTCGATCTTGATTGCCGTAGCCTCACTGTAATCGCGGTGCTGGCTGATCTCGCGTCCGAGGAAGATTTGTTCTTCCTTCTTGCCGAAGGTCAGCGGGCCCAGATCGCTCATGCCCCACTCGCAGACCATCTTCCGCGCCATTTCTGTGGCACGCTCGATGTCGTTGCCGGCGCCGGTGCTCATCTGGTTCAGGAAAATTTCCTCGGCCAAACGTCCGCCCATCAGGATGGCGAGATCGGTCTTGAGATATTCCCTTGTGTAGTTGTGCCGGTCGTCGATGGGCAACTGCATGGTTACGCCCAGCGCCATGCCGCGGGGAATGATCGTGACTTTGTGCACCGGATCCGAACCGGGCAGCTTCGCCGCAACCAGCGCGTGCCCGGCCTCATGGTACGCCGTCACCTTCTTTTCCTGCTCGGAAAGAATCAGCGACTTGCGCTCTACTCCCATCAGAACTTTGTCTTTTGCGACTTCGAAATCGAACATCAGCACAGCCTTGCGATTCTGCCGCGCCGCAGCCAGTGCCGCCTCATTTACCATATTGGCCAGATCAGCGCCAGAGAACCCCGGAGTTCCGCGCGCCAACACGGAAAGATCAACGTCCTCGGCAAGAGGAATCTTCCGAGTATGCACGCGCAGAATCTCTTCGCGTCCGCGTACGTCCGGCCGACTCACAACGACACGCCGATCAAATCGCCCTGGCCGCAGCAACGCCGGATCAAGCACGTCAGGCCGGTTGGTCGCCGCCATCAGAATGACGCCTTCGTTCGACTCGAAGCCATCCATCTCAACCAGCAACTGATTCAAAGTCTGCTCGCGCTCGTCGTGCCCGCCGCCAAGGCCTGCGCCACGGTGACGTCCAACGGCATCGATTTCGTCGATAAAGATGATGCACGGCGCATTCTTCTTGCCCTGCTCAAACAGATCGCGCACGCGGCTCGCGCCCACGCCGACGAACATTTCTACGAAGTCAGAACCAGAAATCGAGAAGAACGGAACGTTCGCCTCACCAGCCACAGCCCGCGCCAGCAAAGTCTTTCCTGTCCCCGGAGGTCCAACCAGCAGCACACCCTTCGGAATTCTTCCGCCCAGCTTCTGGAATTTTTGCGCCTCGCGCAGGAATTCAATAATCTCGCGCAGCTCTTCCTTAGCCTCTTCTACTCCCGCCACGTCTTTGAAGGTAACTTTCTTCTGCTGCATCGAAAGCAGCCGCGCCCGGCTCTTGCCGAACGAAAGCGCCTTATTCCCGCCGGTCTGCATCTGGCGGATCATGAAAAACCACAGCGCGCCCAGCAAAATCAACGGCGCCCAGGTGCCCAACAACGTCAGCGGCCAGCTCGAGCTGTTCGCGTCCCGGAACGTCATGGACACGTTCTTCTGCTGCAACTCCTTAATCATGTCGGGATAATTGGCCGGAATCGTAGTATGAAAGGCTGAATTGTCCGTCATCTTGCCGCGCAACTGCATGCCGTCAACGGTGACTTCATGGACCTTCCCCTGGTCCACATCCGCCATGAACTGCGAAAAATTCAGCTCCGTGTCCTTCTGCCCGCTGCGCCCCTGCTGAATCACAGTCCACAACAGCAAGGCGGAGAGCCCGATCACTACCCAGAACACCACAGTTTTTACAGTTGAATTCACCAAAAACTCCTAGAAAGCCGGAGGCTCCGGCCCTTACGCTAAATCAAAAGTCTCCACCACCACATTAGATGCCACTCGTCCGATTTCGATAGGGAAATTCCCCTAGCCATTTTACATTTTCTACGGGAAAAAGGCGCAGCACTCTTTTCGTGACTTAAGTCATTGCTGGCACCGGTGATGCCGCCAGGTAGGGCTTATTGCGATCGGTCTGCTCGGGCGAACCAAGACCATATCCCACCAGAAAGGTTTCATCCACCAGAAAACCGAAATAATCCGGCTGTAACGCCACTCGCCGGGCCGATTGCCGGTCCAATAGCGTTACCAGCTTCACCGACGCCGCGCCCCGCGCCCGCAAGTCATTCATTAGAAACTCGCTGGTTACCCCGGAATGCACCAACCCCTCAACCAACAAAATGTGCCGCCCACGAATATCAGGCTCATGGCTGAAGAAAATCTCGACAATTTCGCCCGACTGGCTGCCCTGTTTGCTGTATTTGGGTTTGATGAACTGGCAAACCACTGGAACTTCCAGCGCCCGCACCAGGTCGGCCATAAACATGAAGGCATTTTCCAGCACAGCCAGCGCCTGGATCGTTTGTCCCCGATAATCATCGGAAATGTGACGCGCGAGTTCCTTCACCCGCTTCTGAATCTGTTCCGCGCCGATCACCTGACGTAGCGACTTGCTCGTGGCATAGTTCATTAATCGTAATGCGCTCTCTGCGCCCTCCGCGGCCGTTCGGAGCCTGCCCTGAGAGGGCGAAAGCGACCGAACGGGCAATCTCCGCAGTCAAAAATTCTGATTTTCAACAGCACGTTCTCAACCAACCTCAAATCCCGGGCTCTCCCTCTACGTCGCGGATCATCACCGCCTCTTTCCCCGCTGCCGCCGCCAGCTTCGCCGGGACCGCGAATCCCCGCATCCACACGATCTCATCTCCACTCAGCACCACGGGCCAAAGCTTGCGCTCGGCTTCACGCACGTGGCGCTCCTGCAACAGTTCTTTGATCTTCTTCGGCTCCTTCGTGTGCGCCGGCCAAAACCGGTCACCCGGACGCCAGTTGCGCACAGTCAATTCACTCTGCAGCAAATCAGCGCGCAGAAGACGCTGCGCATTATACTCCGCGTTTGCGGAATCGTAAGTGATGCGCAGCGCTTCAATCGTCTCGCCGAGTTCGGGGACAAAAACCCGCCCCGGCACCGGCAGCGAGTATTGATAATCCAACAACCTTGAGGCTCGAACTTCAGGAGCCACAAAAAGCACCTGTTCTGGCTCTCGCACCACCTTCCATCCTAAAGGAAGCGACAGCTCCTTGCCCGCTGGCCCCTCTTCCGCTGCGAAACGCAAGATCTCTTCCACATGTTTGAACTCCAGCGGAATGCCCACCTGCTCGCCAATCGCTTTTACGACTCTTCTTTGCACCGCCTTCGGCTCAGTAAGCAGCCACGGCCGGCTCACCGAAGCATTCGCGATGGCGTCTTCGTCTTCAATCACGGGATTCGATCCCAATGGCTGAATCTGAACCAGAGGGGCCGAACCGCCCGCCCCGCGTGCCCACTCCGGCTCAATCCATTGCACCACCGTTCCCAGCCAGCCGGAGAGTTCGCCTTCCCAGTAGTCCTCTTCATCGCGCGCAATCTCCGCCAGCTCCGACAAATTTTCCACCACCGCAGGATTGAACTCCCGCTCCAAAACCGGCATCAGCATCTTGCGCACGCGATTGCGAGTAAACGCGAACTCGGCGTTCGTCGCGTCCTCCCGCCACGGCTGCTTCAGCTCGGCAAGGTAGCTCTCCAGCTCGCGCCGTCGCATTCCGAGCAACGGCCGCACGATTTCGCCGTGACCTTCATCGTTCTCATGCTCAACCACGATACGTGGATAAATCCCCCCAAGCCCACGCAGCCCCGTGCCGCGAATCAGCCGCATGAGCACCGTTTCCGCCTGGTCATCCAGTGTGTGCCCGGTAGCAATTTTGTCGAGCCCTGGATGCTGCCATTCGAAGTGATTTGAAAGTGCGCGGCTTTCAGCCGCGCCGTCAGCTTCGTGCAAAGACGCGGCTTTAGCCGTTCCGTGGAAGAGCGGTACGTCATTAACGTCATCACCGCCGTGGAAGAGCGGCGCTTTAGCGCCGCGTAAAAGCGACTCTTCTGACTCGGGCTTTAGCCCCCGAGGTTCGCCTTTGGGTAGCGCAGCGCTTCCGGCGCTGCGATCCGACCCGCCCGATTCAGCGGCTTTAGCCGCCGACGTGCCCCCCAGCAGCCGATAGAAAAACCCATACCGCAACTCCCGCGCCGCCGCCTCCACTCCCGTCTGCTCCAGCGCCGCCAGCTCTCCCGCATCCCCACTCGAAACGTAGAACTCCAGCCCATGCTCCCGCGCCAGCGCCTGAACAAATGCCTGGTCTGCCTCCGCCTCCGTCCCGCGCAGCTTGTGATTGAAATGAACGACCGACAGCACAATGCCCAACTCCTGCCGCAACTCCAGCAACAAGCGCAGTAGCGCCACCGAGTCGATTCCGCCCGACACCGCCACGCCCACGCGGTCGCCCGGCCGCATCAACTCCAGCCGTTCAATCTGTTCCAGTACGCGTTTCGCAAGGGAGTGCACGCAAACATGGTACAGCGGCCGGAGCAGTTATGAATTCCCGTTCGGAAGCAGAAAATAATCAGAAAGGAGAGAGAGAAAACTGGGGTGCCCCACTTCTCGCCTCTTTTGCGAGAAGTGGGCGAGACGATTGCTCAACCGGATGATCGCGAGACCCCATATTGATTACGCATGTGCAGCGGTTCACCATCTTGGAGAAACGACAGTTCAGAACCGTGGAAGAGCGGCGCTTCAGCGAAGTGTGAGGTCGCTATGTATGATTGCGCAACCGTGGAAGAGCGGCGCTTCAGCGCCGCGTCAGCGTCGCCCTTGATCCGGGGCTTTAGCCCCGTGGGCAACCCCGGCTCTGTTATGAAATCCCCACAACCAAGGGTGCCCACCCCGCAGCCTGCCGTGAGCGGAGTCCTGGGGCGATTTTCACGGGTTATACCGCGCCAGCCAGGCAGCGATTTCGCGGAACACGTCCTGGCGCTGCTCCCATAGCGTTGGGAAGTGCGGAGAACCAGGATACGTCACCATGCGCGTAGTCTTGCCTCGAGCCGCGAGTACCTCAAACAGCTCTCGCCCCTCGTAAGTTGGCACACGCTCGTCAGCGGCGCCGTGCAAGATCAGCAGCGGCGTGGTCACGTCCTCAGAGTGCATCGCGGCGGAGAACATCAGAAAAGCATTCGGGTCTTTATCGGGCCAGCGCGCGTCATAGTCGAATTGCTGTAGGTCGCTCGTCCACATGAAGGTAAGCCAGTCGGTGATACCGGCGCCCTCGATGGCCGCCTTGTAGCGCTGCGTCTGCGTGACGGTCCATGAAGTCATGAAGCCGCCGCCGCTCCAGCCAAAAATAGTCAGGCGATTAGGATCAGCCCACCCCTGGGCGATGGCGTAATCGGTGGCGCTATCGACATCGCGGTAGGCGCGATCGCCGAAGTGCTGGTAGATGGCGTTCAGAAAATCGGTACCGTATCCGGTTGAGCCGCGGTATTGCGGTTGAAGAACGATATAGCCCATGCCGGCGAACATGCGAGAAAATTCATCGAGCCGCAGGGTGTCGTTGGCTTCCGGACCGCCATGGGGCATCACCATGAAGGGATAGTGCTGGCCCGGCTTGTAGTCCGCCGGAAAGGTGATGATGCCTTCCAATGCAATTCCTTCTTTGCTGGTCCAGTGGACAGCACGGCTTTCGCCGAGGGCAATTTTCGCCACTTGATCTTCGCCTTCGGTGGTGATTTTTTGCAGACTACTGTCATGAGCGACGGCGAGATTGGCAGGATGCTGCGGATCGGCGACGGTAAACACCCGCACTTCAGGAGATGAAGCGGTCTCCGGCGAGATCACATTGTCGATGGTGCCGTCGGGCCACGTGTACGCTGTTTGCAAGGTATTGTCGCGGAAAGAATCAACCTCTGATCTGACGCCGCGCGCTACCATCACCCAGGCGTTTCCTTTGGCATCCACCGACACCTGCTGAGCGCTCCCTTCCAGCTTGGGCGTGCGATCGACGGCCGTGCCACCGCCGGCGGCCACGGTCCAGACGTGATCGGGCGTCAAAACCGAAGACGTGGTGCTCAGAAAGATCAACTCCTTGCCGCCGTTGATCCAACCGAGGCCATCGGCGGCATTGTCAATGGTAGCGACGTGGCGCGGCCCGGAGCTGCTGCAAATGTCGATGAAGGAACGCATGTAGTGAAATCCAATCTTCGGCGTTTCCGATAAGACGGCCAGCGATGAGCCGTCCGGTGACCAGGCAACGGCAGCCACATCCCGCAATTCCGGGCACCACCACGCGCCTCCCGTACCGTCGGCGCCGATGACGTAAACGCTCATGGGCTCAGCTTCTATAACGGTGTGCACGTCAGACAGAGGATCGGGCAGGCGCGGATCGGCCAGAATGGCGTAATGAGAACCGTCGGGAGAAAGCTGGGCGGAGCGAATTCCGCGGGGCAGGGCTGTCAAGGGCTTCGGAGTGGCGGCAGCAGCGGCAGGAGTGTTTGGCGGGGCCAGTGGCAACGTGGCCAGCTCCGCCATCTTGTTGACCTCCTGCAGCCCATACAACGCGGAGCCATCGGCGGTGAATCCCGCCGGCTTGAAACTGTCGAGAAGATCAAGATGGCGCGATTCTCCGCCTGTGATCGGAATCAAGTGCCACTCGGTCTTGTCGGGGCCTTTACTGGCGCCGAACAGCACCCGATACAGAACGCTCTTTCCGTCGGGTGAAAACGCGGCAGCATGGGCGCTCCGAAGTCCGGCAGCGTCATCGAAGGTAAACGGGTGGCGCGAGCTTTGCGCGCCAGCGGGAATAAAAAACAGGACCAAGAGTGCAGGCAACAGATTGCGCATGGGATTCTCCCCGGCGAAAGAGCATATCAGAGATGAACGAAGGCAGACCGGGCCGGGCGAAGGCAGACAACAGGGGTGAATGAAGGCAGTAGTGAGCGAAAGGAGACTGGGGGCCGACTTCTCGCATCTTTTGCAAGAAGTGGGCGAGAGAACGATTGCGCAACCGGACGATCGCGCGACCCTTACGATCCCATCGAGGATGCTCACCCGCAGCCTGCGCCGAGCGAAGTCGAGGGCGGTTTTCGAACGCTGGGTGACCATGCAGAGGTATCTTCACGCCAAGTTTTCCACAGCGCTAATGTGACGACTGCACTTGCCTTGTGCAGACCACTCTATTCATCCTTGTCCCAGCAGAGGCCTGGGTCGGACAAGGCGTCCACAACCGCCCGTCCGCCCGTCAGCCTAAGTCCTTTGTTTGACGGATTTTACCTGCAACTCCTTTAGATGGCATATTTTGCGGGGGGGTGCATCGCCTAAGTCCTTTATTTCGCGGATTACCACAAGGGGGTGGGGAGTACTAAATTGATAAACAGGCGTCAAAAAAGGCCAAAAAGTCGAAGTAAATCGCGGAGTGGAAATTCCGGCTTCCAGCGCTAGCGATAAAAAATTTCAAAGCCAATTCGGTACCATTCGTGACTCCGACCAGACATTTCTTCTCCGCACCACTATTCTCTGCCCAGCTCACACGCGCCATCATCCGCTTCCTCGACTGGCTCGCCGACCACACTTTGCCGCCGGAGAAAATCGCCACACACCAGAAAACAGGCATGCGCGGCGAACAAGACGCCTATTTCCATCTAAGAAAGCTCGGCTACACGATGGTCGCGCGCAATTTCCGCTCGTCGCACAGCCGCGGCGAAATCGACCTCATCGGTTGGGACAAAGATGTCCTCTGCTTCATCGAAGTCAAAACCCGCACCACAAAAGACGTCAAACCCGGTGAAGCGGCCGTCGATCAGTACAAACGGCGAATGATTAAAGCTGTCTCACGCGATTACCTTCGCCGTTTTCCACCTTCATGCCAGTGGCGCTTTGACGTGGTCAGCGTATACTATGACCAGCCAAAGACCAGCCAGCCGCAGATCGAAGTGTTTCGGAATTCCTCCCTGACGGCTTAGAATAAAAGATTCATCCATTCTTAGGAAAATGAGGTTTGGCTAGTGCCCGAACTGAGAAAAGATCCTATTGTTGGCCGTTGGGTCATTATTTCGACCGACCGCGCCAAGCGTCCCACAGACTTCACCCGCGAGAACGTCAAGCTGAAAGGCGGTTTTTGCCCCTTCTGTTATGGCAACGAGAACAAGACGCCTCCGGAAATTCAGGCCTATCGTCCCGGCACGAACGGAGGTTCTTCCCAACGGGACACGCCGGGATGGACTGTCCGAGTAGTCCCCAACAAGTTTCCGGCTCTCGGAATCGAGGGCAACTTGAACCGCCAGGCCGAGGGCATGTTCGACCGCATGAACGGCATCGGGGCGCACGAGGTCATCATTGAGACTCCTGACCACAATGCCACACTGGCAACGCTGCCTCCCAAAAGGATCGAAGACGTTCTTTGGACCTTCCGCGATCGCATCCTCGACCTGAAGAAAGACCGGCGCTTTAAATACATTCTTTTATTCAAGAACCATGGCGAAGCTGCAGGAGCATCGCTCGAACACGCGCATTCGCAACTCATCGCCCTGCCGATTTTGCCGATCAACGTGGCGCAGGAGCTGGAAGGCGCCAAGCAGTATTACTTGTACAAAGAGCGCTGCGTATTCTGCGACATCATTCGGCAGGAGACGGAAAGCGGCGTTCGCGTGGTGAACGAAAACGAGAACTTCCTGACCATCGCACCCTACGCGCCGCGCTTCCCCTTCGAGACGTGGATTTTGCCGAAGCAGCATGAGTCGGCGTTCGAGAACTCGTCCTCTCACATGTTCGAGAACCTGGCCAAGGCGCTGAAGACGCTGCTGATCAAAGCTGATCGCGTGCTCGACAATCCGCCCTACAACCTGGTCGTTCACACGTCACCGGCGCAGGATCCGGCGAACGACCACTATCACTGGCACATCGAGTTCATGCCCAAGCTGACCAAGACCGCCGGATTCGAGTGGGGCACAGGTTTCTACATCAACCCCACCCCACCCGAGGAAGCGGCAAAGTTCCTGCGCGAGGCCAGCGTGGAAGAGCCAGTACCTGCGACAGTAGGATAGTTTTCCAAAACAAAAATTAGGGCACGGCCAATGCCGTGCCCTTTTGCAGTTGGACGGAGAGAGAAGTCGGAGCGTCGAGGAGGGTTTGGAAGCTCCTCGTGACGTGCGGCTTCCACCACGAGCTTACCTGGGCGCCGCTTCCGAGTTGTCAATAAATTGTAAAAAGGTTTGCAGGCTGGAGACAGGATGGCTTGGCAGTGTCCTGAATCGTAACGGGGTGAAACGCTTTTCTGGCAAGGAAAGAACGAACTTCTTTGAAACTTTGAAACCTTGCTTTCCCTACCCCTGCGTGCGGTCGAGAAATTCTTCGTGCCACGCCATCTGAATGGCTTCCAGCTTCCCTTCATTGGAAGCCTTGGGATCGCCCTTGAAGTCAGACAGTTCGGTAACATAGCGGTGCAGGTCGGTAAAGCGCAGGCTGAGCGGATCGATTTTAGGATGAGTTTCAGAGAGCAGAATGCCGATATCTTCGGCGTCGTCCCAGTTGAGAGGTTTGGGCATGGCTAACTCCTCGGGTAAGCACACAGCATTCAGCACTCGGTTCAGCCAGTCAAATCAATGTAACGCGTCCATGGCCGACCCGAATCTGATAACAACTCGGAAAGCTGAATGCGGATTGCTGAGTGCTGGCTGCTGTTTAATGCTGCTCCTCCGACACGTAATTCCGGTTCCAGGCCGGAATCTCCACCACAACTTTTCCCGGCTTTACAATCTGCACCTGGCAGCCGAGACGAGAGTTTAACTGCAAATCGGCCGCCATGTCGAGGCGGTCGGCTTCGTCGTCTTCCATCGGAGAAAGATTTTCCGCGCCCTCCTTGACCCACACATGACAGGTGGTGCAGGCGCAGTTGCCCCCGCAGGCATGGTCGAGCGGAATTCCGAAGTTTAAGGCAATATCGAGAATCGACTCTTCCTTGCCGTGGTCCTGATATGGCAGCTTGCCATGCTCGAACTCAACGGTCTTGCCCTCAGGCAGAAACGTGATCTGCACTCTGTTCTCGCCGGGAGGTTCCTCGGTAATCGTTCCGGCTGATTGCGTTTTTTCCTCTGACATTACATCTCTCCAGAAAATTCAGCTGTTGGCACTTAGCATCTGGCCGTCGAGCTTTGTGAACATTCGCAGCCTACTGTGACTGATATTAAGCAGAACTGTGTGTTGGCTGAATGCCAAGCGCTAATTGCTACTTGCTGCTTCATTCAAACTCCGCTTTCGCCACCGGATGCGGCGCCGCTGGGCCTTCGCCCATGTCGGCCTCGTCCATGGTCTTGCCTTTCAGCACAGTCGAAACCGCGCTATCCATCATCAGTTCGGCCAGGTGCGTTGTGGCCTGGTTCAAAGCTTCGATTGCATTGCGGATCGCCCGGTAGTCGTCTTCGTTCGTGACGGCATTCAGTGCGCTCTCTAGTTTCGCGATCTTTTTCTTTTCGTCAGTCGTGAGCTTGCCCCAGGCCGGAGTCTTTTTACCCTTTTCGAGCGCAGCCAGAATGGTTGCGGCTTCGTTGCGCGCTTCGATGATCTGGCGCTGGCGGAAATCTTCTTCGGCGCTGTCGAAGGAATCGAGAATCATGCTCTCGACCTGCTCGTCGGTGAGGCCATAGCTGGGCTGTACCTGAATTTCGGCTTCTTTGCCACTGCGCTGCTCGCGCGCGGAAACGTGCAGAATGCCGTTGGCATCGATCAGGAATTTTACTTCGATGCGCGGCATGCCCGCGGCCATCGGCGGAATGCCTCTGAGGTCGAAGCGGGCGAGAGAACGGCAATCTTTTGCCAGTTCGCGCTCGCCTTGCAGCACATGAATGGCGACATTCGCCTGGCCATCGACCTGAGTCGTGTAGAACTGCGTTGCGGAGGCGGGGATGGTCGAGTTGCGCAGAATAATCTTGTCGGTTACGCCGCCAGCGACTTCGATGCCCAGAGACAACGGAGTGACGTCAAGCAGCAACATATTTTCGGTAGCTACCGAGCCTCCGCCAAGAATATTCGCCTGCACCGCTGCCCCGAGCGCTACGACTTCATCAGGATTCAGATCGGTGTGCGGGTCGCGACGAAACAAATCTTTTACAAGCGCGCGAACCTTGGGAATGCGCGTCGAGCCGCCGACAAGAACGACCTCGTCGATCTGTTCAGGTTTCAGTCCAGCATCCTTCAATGCCTGCTTGACCGGGCCGACAGTGCGGTCGATGATCGGTTGAATCAGTTGTTCAAACTGCTTGCGCGTGATCTCGCGCTGATACCGTTTGCCCTGCGGCAATTCAATATCGAGTTCTGTTGAGGGCTGCGATGATAACGCGATTTTCGCATCGATTACGGCCTTGCGAATGGCTTGCACAACTTCCGCATTGCGGCGCACGTTGAGTCCGAGATCGCCTTGAATGTCGTCGAGCGCGATGGTGATCAGCAGGTTATCAATGTCATCGCCACCTAAGTGCGTGTCGCCGTTGGTGGCGATCACTTCGAAAATGCCGTCATGCAATCGGAGAATTGAGATGTCGAATGTTCCGCCCCCGAGATCGTAGACAGCGACAATGCCATTTCGCTTTTTATCGAGGCCGTAGGCGAGCGATGCGGCCGTGGGTTCGTTGACCAGGCGCAGAACTTCGAGTCCGGCAATGCGGCCGGCGTCTTTCGTGGCCTGGCGCTGAGCATCATTGAAGTATGCAGGAACGGTGATGACGGCTTTTGTGACCGGCGCTCCAAAGTAGCGCTCGGCGTTGCGCTTGAGCTGACGGAGAATCAGCGCCGAAATTTCCGGAGGCGTGAAAGTCTTATCTCCCAGCTTGATGCGCAGGACTTCGCCGGGCTGTAGGTCGTCGGCGAGACGGAACGGGAAGAGCTTCAACTCTTCCTGAATATCCTCGACGCCGCGTCCCATCAGGCGCTTGATCGAGTAAACCGCGCGCTCCGGTGTCTCAATCAGAAAATTGCGTGCCGAGTTGCCAACGACCGGCTGGTTATTCTGATCGAGCGCAACAACCGATGGAACAAGATTCGATCCGTCTTCTCCCGGGATCACGACAGGGTTCTCCCCTTGCATGTCTGCCACGAGAGAATTCGTGGTGCCCAGGTCAATGCCGACAATTCGTTCCGATGCCATTCGTTATTTCCGGGCACTTAGCAGTTAGTGTTTGGCATTTGGCCTTTCGAGCTAGCAAGATGCGCAAACGTAAATGCTAAATGCCGAGTGCTAGTTGCTATCCTTCCAACGCTTCGCTTACATCCCTCACCAGATTCCGGATGTAGTTTCGGCGGTTCAGCAGGCCAACCATTTTGTCGCGCACCTGCTTACGTTCATCCTGCGACACGGATTGGCCGGACTGCTCACGGTCGATCAGCGCGTCCCATTGCTTCCAATATCCTTTCAGTTCCTCGAGCAGTGCTTCATGCTTCTGTTCAAGTTCCAGCTTCTGGCGCCCAATTTCCTCGACCAGCGCGGGATCGTCTTCGCCCATCTTCTTATTCATACGCAGCTCTTCGAGCTGCACGTTCAATTCGAAGACCTCCTCCAGCAGATCGGGAGGAACTACCTGCTCCTTCAACTGCCCGGTCGCGCGCGCCTTCTCCGTTGCTGACTTTGACTGTTCTTCAAGTTCGACGCCTTCCAGCTTGAGCAAATATTCAGTTCGCTTGATGGGATCTTTCAGCACCCGGTGCGCGTCATTCAGGCGCGAGCTTTGTTGCAGGCTCCATCCCTGTTCCTGGCTTCCGGCACGGGCATTCAGATCGGGATGCAGCTTGCGGCTCAGCTCATAAAAATCTTTGTCGAGTGCGACTACGTCGATGTTCAACTTTCGGGGCAGTCCAAAAAACGTGAAGTAGTCCACTGGCGCGGGAGGTTGAACCTTACCGCATGCTTCGCAGAAGTGCGAGGCGCGCATCGCGCCACACGACCAGCAGGTTTGAGTTTCCTCTGGTGCCGGCTTCGCCGTTATGGTGGTTAGGGTCATTGCGTTACTTTCATATCTGGGCACTGCGAACTAAGCCCTGATGTGATCATGAGAACCTCTTCGTGGCAGGCTTTCGCGGGCAGGCTTGTCCTGAGCTTGCCGAAGAACCGCCGCGCCACACACATCAGGCCGAGAACGAAGTTCCGCAGCCGCACGACTTCGTGGCCTGGGGATTGATGAAGACGAATCCCTGGTGCATCAGCGTTTCCTGGTAATCGAGAGTCATGCCGTGCAGATAAATGAACGACTTCGGGTCGACGAACACGCGCACATCGTCGAACTGGAAGATGCGGTCGCGCTCGCGCGGCTGCGTGTCGAAACGAATGTTGTAACTCAGCCCGGAACATCCGCCGCCCTGCACGCCGAGGCGCAGGCCGCCCTGCTCGGGCGAAATGCCTTCCTTCGCCATCGCTGCGCGGATTTTGGCGATGGCCTTGTCGGTCACCGTGATGCCTTTGGCGGTGGCCTGAGGCGTTGTGTCAGTTGCCGTCGTCAACTTGTACCTCAGCGGCTAAAGCCGCACTATATCCATCGCTCCAAGCGGCGCGGCTGAAAGCCGCGCCCTTTCAAAGCCGGTAATTTACTTCGCCTCCACAGCGAGCGGCTTCGCGGTCTCTTGCTTCTTTTTCCAATCACTGATGGCAGCGCGGATCGCGTCCTCGGCCAGCACCGAACAATGGATCTTCACGGGAGGAAGCGACAGCTCCTTCACGATGTCCATATTCTTGATGCTAAGGGCCTCATCCACGGTCTTGCCTTTGACCCACTCGGTCGCCAGCGAAGACGACGCGATGGCCGAGCCGCAGCCGAAGGTCTTGAACTTCGCTTCTTCGATGACGTTCGTGTCACGGTTCACGCGGATTTGCAGCTTCATGACGTCGCCGCACTCCGGCGCGCCCACCAGGCCGGTGCCCACGTCGTTGCTCAACTTGTCGAGTGAGCCGACGTTGCGCGGATGGTTGTAATGATCGATTACCTTTTCGCTGTATGACATCTGTTTCTCCTAGTCCTTAAATTCACCCCAGCTTTTAAATGTTTCAAAGTTTCAAATGTTCCAAGGCTTCAATGACGCGGTTCAGGGTCTCAGGAACTTCGAAACCTTGAAACTCTGCGACCTTGAAACCCGTTTTATTCTGCCGCCCACTTCACATCCTTCAAATTGATGCCTTCCTTCGCCATCTCGTAGAGCGGAGAAAGTTCCCGCAGGCGCTCAACCGTTTCAATCACGCGATCCGCCACATAATCTACTTCCGGCTGCGTGTTGAAGCGGCCGATGCCGAAGCGAATCGAGCTGTGCGCCAGGTCGTCCCCCGTACCGAGAGCCTTCAATACATAAGATGGCTCAAGCGTCGCAGAGGTGCAGGCTGATCCGCTGGAAACCGCAACATCGTTGATGCCCATCAGCAGCGATTCGCCCTCGACATAGGCGAAGCTGATGTTCAGGTTGCCGGGCAGACGATGCTCCATGGAGCCGTTGATGTAGACCTCGTCGAGCTTGCCCATGATGCGGTCTCGCAGGCGATTGCGCAGCCCCGCCAGCCGAACCGATTCGGTCGGCATTTCCTCCATGGCCAGAGCACAGGCCTTGCCCAGACCCACAATGCCGGGAACGTTTAGCGTTCCCGATCGCATGCCACGCTCGTGCCCGCCGCCGTCGATGATGGCGGAAATCTGCACCCGCGGATTCTTGCGCCGCACATAGAGCGCGCCCACACCCTTCGGGCCGTACATTTTGTGGCCGGAAATCGACATGAGGTCGATGTTCTGCTTGTTTACATCAATCGGAATCTTCCCAACTGCCTGCGTCGCGTCGGTGTGGAAGATTACTCCGCGCTCATGACAGAGCTTGCCGATCTCGGCGAAAGGTTGCAGCACGCCGATCTCGTTATTGGCCGCCATGATCGTGACCAGAATCGTCTTGTCGTCCATGGCGCGCTTCAAATCGTCGAGATCAATCAGGCCGTCTTTTTGAACCGGCAGATACGTCACTCGATAGCCATATTTTTCGAGGCGCTTGCACGTGTCGAGCACCGCTTTGTGCTCGGTGACCGCCGTGATAATGTGGTTGCCCTTCTCACGGTACATCTCGGC
>JASHOH010000042.1 GCA_030041215.1 Candidatus Sulfotelmatobacter sp.
GCAGTACCAACTGTTGCGATCTCCCAGATCCAATCCAATGGTCAGTTTCTGCTGCGAAA
Source organism: Candidatus Sulfotelmatobacter sp. (assembly GCA_030041215.1). GTDB lineage: Bacteria > Acidobacteriota > Terriglobia > Terriglobales > Acidobacteriaceae > Sulfotelmatobacter. The sequence goes on from JASHOH010000042.1 coordinate 60, forward strand.
TATTCTTGCTCTGCTGGGTCTCTACGGTGCTAACCTTCTTCATTGCCGGTCTCCTTTTTATCTGTGCCTTGAGCACGTCGATAACTTGGGAGCGTACACCGCATCCCGTCCGGAGACCGGCCTTCTCATCTCATCTGATTTCGTCAGTTGTCGGGCTGCTTTGCGACGCAGCGTACAATTCAAACAAAACTGAAAACCAGAATTAGCCGGGACAGCTATGGATAAGGCAGTATTGCGAGGAGTGCTTTTGCTGGTGGATTCGGCGGTTTCGCTGGCTTTAGCGTCGTATAGCTGGGGCTTCGAGCTAAAACTTGGTGTTCCTACGCCGGGAACGTATCTATCGGAGCGGATTTTTGGCGCCAGCCAGCCCGGCTCAATTATGGGCTATGTCATTGTGCGGGTCGCGATCGACTGGGTGTTCAAATTCTCATCAACCGGGAAGTCCGGTTGTATTCTCGGGCAAGTTCTGACACTGGCAGCCAAACAATCATAGTCTTAATATTGCTGACATCCAAAAATAATCACATCGCTTGCGGTGACCGATGAAAAGCTAATCACTGGAACCGTGGTACTTGCTGCCGATTGATAGCCAGTTGCCCCGTGCGTAACATCGCTCGCCCAGCACGACCAACCGTTCGGAGCAATTTGCCCTGGGGTGATGGATAAAGTGCTAGCTCCCGTGGTTCCGGTACAACTAACTTGCCCTGCCCAACTGCCTCCCAGTTGTCCTGATCGCGTAGCACATGCTCCTGTTCCCGATAGAGTCGCGGCAGTTCCGGAAGCTATGGGCGAAGCTCCAAGCGTAGCGCCTGCGGTCGAGGTAATCTGTCCATTCACCAGTCGAGCATTTACGAATCCGCTTCCGCTGAAGGTATATGGCGGCTGGGTAATGTATCCACCCTGAATCGATTCATCTACGATCAAACTGGCGCTGCCGCTGATAGCGAATTCAAGCAGATAGCTCGTAGAATTTGCGTTGGTCGCGTACATGCCATGAGATTCGATTGCGCCAGCCGTGGCAGCCCAGCACGACGTAGGTATATTCCCCGTGGTATTGGCTTGTCCACACTCTCCGCTCACGATAGTTACGTTTCCAGCTCCAACAATTCCGTAAGGTGCGGTCGATCCAGTCGAGCCAAAATTTCCGAACATGACATTGGAGAAAAGCACACTGCCGGAAGCATTGGTGTTCTGCACATATTGACAGTTCTCGAAACTTCCTCCAGTGAAGGTAAGATTTACCGCAGCTTGCATAAGGAAGCAGGATGTCTTATAGGCCGAACTTCCGCTGACCGAGTTCTCGAAGGTGCTAGCGATGAATCCGAGATTTTCTCCCGTATTGCTCAGTGTGCTCGGAAGATAGACATTTGCCGTGCCAGGAAAATCAAAGTTGCAGCTCAGACACTTCCACATCCAGGCATTGTTGGCGAACTGGAGATTGGTGTTGAATCCACTGACTGAGATTGCCTCACCGTAAAATCCTGCCGCACCATTCGATCCGCCAGTCACCAAGCCGATATCTGTGCCCGTGGCGTTCGGACCAACCAGTGAAATATCGCGCAGGCCGAATCCGGAGAGGATGCCGAGCGGGGAAACAAAGGAATAACAATTGAATGTAACCGCAGTGCCCGAGGTGGCAGCCCAGGTGATTTTCGTGTTGAGGTATCCCGCGCCTTTCAGTACGGGGCATTCGCCTGCCGTGCCAAACACTACATCCGTCGTGGCGGTGTAATTTCCTGCCGGGATATCTATTTCTACGCCGCCAAACTCTGCGTAGGCGGCATTGATCCATGCTCCGATGTCCGAGCCTGAACACCACACTGGAGGAGACGAGACACCACAGATCGTCGGATTGATCGCCGTATTTAGCACAGCAATTATGTTGGTCCCCGTAAATGTGTTGCTGGCCCCTAATAGCGGAATGTTCGATGGGTTAGCGGGAAGAACAGCGGCCTGAGAGGATATCTGCGAACTGATGTCTTGGGAAGAGGTCAATGACATCGGCGTCATGGTAAAGCACAAGGGAGGATTGGACACGGATGTGCTGCTGCAAAAACTAAATTGCCATTGCGGATTGGCGCTGGATGGAGAAATCAGCGAAGTGTTGGTCAAGGCGATGGAAAAGTATCCGAAAGAATTCAGGCGGCCAATGGCGATGGGAGACTGCACTGGATTTGTGCCATTGACTAGCCAATTTTGGTTCTGTGGAATCAACGTGGCCGAACCGTATCCATTGGAATAGGCGTTTCCATTGCGATCCTGCACTGTTCCCGTGATGGTGACAGTTTGCCCGAAAACCAATGCTGACATTAAGACGATGATGGCGATTAGATATTTCATCGGGACCTGCGTAGATACGCCGATGCTTTTTCATGCCAATTGGGATGTTTTTCGAGGCGCTCTATGGAGTGATTGCAGTGCATACACAAAAGCCCACGCACCTTACCTGTTGCATGGTCGTGGTCTACGTGTAGTCTTCCGTTTTGACCCACAGACCCATGCTGTTCTCCGCAGATAGCGCACACCCCGTTCTGGCGCGACAACAGAGATCGTAATCCTCAATGGTGATTCCGTACTTATGTTTGAATATATATCCCCTAGTTATGTGCTGCCACTCTTCTTTCGTGAATCTTGCTCGGCGGCGGCGCGATTTTTCTGCCCATTCTGCTTTGTGTGCATGACTGACTGGCTTCGCGAAAATTACCCGGCGATGCAAAGAGACATGACGAGTTTATCCCCCCTGCAGAACGGCGTGCCATTTTCACTTGCGTTTAGCGAGGTGTGGCACTATACGTTCGGTTTTGCCACGAAATGGCTAGCGGAAACCGAGTTCTACGCCAACCCACGAGCAAAGGGGAATCGGTATGAGGGGTACATGCCGCTGGTCTGGGCAAGTTCGGTATTGAAAGGGCCTGGCAGGTAAACAGCGATAGTCATCTCAGTGGGCTGTTGTCCGCGTTGGGCGACTCCGGGGATCAATGAGTGTAATCGCCTGTTCTATAAGAGGGAATGTCAAGGACATTTTTCTCCCTCGACCGGAAGGGGAGAGTGCGTCCATGACTT
>JASHOH010000043.1 GCA_030041215.1 Candidatus Sulfotelmatobacter sp.
TGATCTCAAGACATTGGCAACGACTAGCAAGGTGAAGGCGGGCGAAAATCCTGACGCCATTATTTACGATCCGGCGAGTAAGCGCGTGTTTACATTCAACGGCCGAAGCCACGATGTGACGGCAATCGATGCCAGCAACGGGACGGTCGTGGGCACGATCAAGCTGGATGGCAAACCTGAATTTGCGGCCAGCGACGGCAACGGCGAAGTCTTCGTCAACATCGAAGACAAGAGCGAATTGACGGCCATTGCTTCCAACAAGCTTCAGGTGAAGACAAGCTGGCCGCTGACGCCATGCGAAGAGCCTTCAGGACTTGCGATGGACAAGAAGAATCGCCGTCTCTTCGTTGGATGCGACAACAAGATGATGACTGTGGTCAATGCAGACACCGGCAAGGTTCTGACCACGCTGCCCATCGGCGAGGGCGTGGACGCGACCGCATTTGACGATGACACCGGTCTGGCATTTGCCTCCTGCGGCGAGGGCGTGTTGACGGTGGTGAAGGAAGAGTCGCCCGACAAATTCAGCGTGGCAGAAAATGTGCCGACTCAAGCGGGGGCACGCACGCTGGCGCTCGATTCCAAAACCCACAATGTTTATGTTGTGACGGCAAAGTTTGGGCCCCCGCCGGCTCCCTCCGCAGATAACCCACATCCCCGGCGAACAATCTTACCTGATAGTTTTGTCGTGCTGGTGATCGCCAAATGATGCGCTGCCACAAACAATGAAGCGGGAGCCTAGACGATAGAACGACCGTTCGGTTGTCAAATTTCCCTGTTGTCTGTATCATCGCCACACTTTCTGGCCCTCAATATCGCAGTCCATGGCTGTGCTCCTGCTTTGTAAAGGCAAAGGTCGCGATAAAAAATGACACCTGTGGACGACAAGTTTTTTCATAAAGTGCGGATTACCCAGCGCGTGGATTTTGCGCCCGATTTGTGGATGATACGCGTGCGGGTTCCGGCAGAATTTTCCTTTGTTCCGGGACAGTACGCTACTCTTGCGCTTGAGCGCGAGGGGGACGGCAAGCTGACCCAGCGGCCCTATTCGATCGTTTCGGCTCCGTGGGAGGACGAACTCGAGTTTTTCATCGAACTCGTGCCGGACGGCCTGCTTACTCCCCGACTTTACAGGCTTCAGCCGGGCGATGAGTTGTGGATGCGAAAGAATCCCAAGGGGAAATTCACGCTCGATACTGAAAGCGGGCGCAAACACCATTTGCTGGTTTCGACGGTGACCGGCGTTGCCCCTTTTGTCAGCTACGTGCGCAGCCTCGCCAAGGACTGGCGCGAAGGCCGCTTTGACGGCGTTCACCAGCTTTATCTGTTGAACGGTGCCAGCCGTCCCTGGGAATTCGGCTACAAAGAAGAGTTGAACCGATTCGACGCTGAGCTGCCGTGGTTCAAGTATGTACCCACGGTGAGCCGTCCCTGGGACCACGCCGACTGGCCGGGCGAGATCGGCCGCGCCGACGACATCCTGCGCAAATACGCCGACCATTGGGAACTCGATCCGACGAACACGACTACGTACCTGTGTGGCCACCCTGACATGATCGCCAACAGCAAAGCGATCCTTAAGCGGCGCGGCTTTCTCGACAGAGAGTCGATTAAAGAAGAGATTTACTGGATTCCGCCGAGATAGCAATTGGTCCTGAGTTGCGAGTCCTGAGCAAAACCTCGCTTTCGCGCTTTATTCTTGTAGTCGCCCGGGACTCGGGACTACTCGCTCGGGACTAACTGCTTACGTTTCGGCGGGGGCGAAGAACACCAGTACCGCCAGTTCTTCGGTGATGTCGTAGAAATGATGATCGGCTTCGGCAGCGACGAATAGCACGCTGCCGGCTGAGACTTCGCAGCTTTCCGAGCCGACCTGGAACCGGGCGCGGCCGCGGATCACGTAATACATCTCATCTTCGTGGTGGGGTCTTTGCGGGTCGGTTGCGCCCGCAGGCAGGACGTAAATACCGGCGCTCATCGCGGGCACGCGTAAGAACTCCCGATAATTGCGGGCCCGCTGCTTTTCCAAATCTGCAAGACTGAATTTCTGAAATTGCGGAGTTGTCACGAAGGCTCACCTCGAATTGAGCGAGAGATCACCGCAGATCTTGCACCTCAGCCCTAGACCAAAATTCCGCCAAAAACCAGACTCGTGAACTGTGGAACCAGATTGTCGGCCTGCAATTCACCCTCTGGCTTGTACCATTGATAAATCCAGTTGATCATACCGAGCAAGGCGAAGGCTGCTGCGCGCGCACTGACTTTTCCGGAGGCGCGCCGCACTTTCTGCACTTCCGCGATCAGGTTCTCCAGGTAATGGACGTACTCCTTTTTCCGAGCGTTGATCTGGCGGCGAAGAGAAGGCGGCAGGGGATGATTCTCGTGGAGCATCACGGTAATCTCGCGGTCGCGGGGGCTGAGCACGACCTCGATATGCAGCCGGATCAGCGCCCGCAAACGCTCCTCAGGGTCGGCGATGCGGCGCACGGGAGCGAGCACGCGGTCCTCGGTGATCTCCATCGCGTGATTCATGATCTCGAACAGGATTTCGTC
>JASHOH010000044.1 GCA_030041215.1 Candidatus Sulfotelmatobacter sp.
GTCGACGCTTTGGTCTCCAGAATGGATTCCATGATCAACTTGCCCTGGGAATCCGTCACCGCGACTGAAATCGTTGCTTGATGTACGTCCAGCCCAATATACTTTTCACCGCTCATCGAGGGTGCTCCTTTCGTAGGTGGTCATGTCCAACCACGACAACCTACTCCAAAAGGGGCGCCCTCTTAGAATGCGATAACAGAAGTTATGGCGCAACGATTCACGTCTAAAGCAAAGAAAAGCCGCCCGGACTTCGGGCGGCCATAGTGTTCGTTGGTGATTCGTTCTAGAACGGCAATCGCAGAAAGCCGTGATAGACGCCGCTCCCGTCTGCATAGTATCCCGTGATCGCTCCCGCTGAGTTGATGAATATGGGCGTAGTGCCTTGGCCGCTTTGATTGCCCGCGCCCGGAGCATCAAAGGGCAAGAGGGCGCCGTCGGGAGCACGCAACAGGCCGTGAGTCACTCCGTTCGCGTCAACATAGTCACCCACGATCCAACCGGCGGCATTGATCATTGTGCCAAAGGTGCCCTGACCGGAACCGGTGCCCGCTCCCGGAAAATCGAACTTGGTAATACTGCCGTCAGGAGCACGCAGGAAACCGTGACCTACGCCGTTTGTGTCCACGTAGTATCCCGTGACCGCCCCCTCCGAATTAATGCCGCTGGGTTCAGTACCCTGGCCGGCACCCGTGCCCGCGCCCAAAACATTAAACACCGTGATGACGCCATCGGGAGCACGCACGTAGCCGTGCGAAGCACTGTTCGGATCGAAGTACTGTCCCGTGGTGGTCCCTGCCGCGTTAGTGCCCGTGTTAAAGGCGACAACCGTGCCCTGGCCAGCGCCGGTGCCCGCACCCTTAACGTTAAACTCTGTGATCATGTCGTTAGGGGCGCGCAGGAAGGCGTGATACACGTAGCTAGCGTCCTCATACCATCCGGAAATCCAGCCCGTCGGGTTAATGCTCCCGGCGAACGTGCCCTCAGTGCCCACGTAGTTGCCGGTGCCAGCGCCGGTGCCAGCGCCCGGAGCATTGATGGCGATGAAAGTGCCGTCCGGAGCGCGCAGGAAGCCGTGATTGACCTGGCTCACATCCTCGTAGAATCCGACGATTGTGTTCCCTTGCGGGCTAATCATGTAGGCCACAGTGCCCTCGGGACTGACAGTGCCCGCGTCTGGATCGTCGAACGTCGTGATAATTCCGTAAGGGGAACACAGGAAGCCGTGATACACCCCGTTCGCGTCAACGTACCATCCAGTGATCGCCCCCGGGTCGTTGATTGAGAATGCGAAAGTGCCCTGCCCGGTGCTCGTGCCCGCGCCCGAAACGTCGATGGTGATGATTGGGGGCGCTTGTGCCCATGCGCTGAGAACAAAACACGTGCAGAAAACCAACAGCAGAATGCTGATGCGTCTCATGGTTACCTCCGTTGAGATAAAACTTGGGTTGAACTGCTTGACCTGAAGAAAGAAGTGTTGAGGTCCCCTGCTCGCCTCAGGGGGTGTGCGTCTCAACTGGCGGGAACTGCTCTTCGGAGAGGCGAGATAATTTACCTGCGAATTTTGCGCTCATGCACGACTAATGTCGGTGAAGCCGGTCACATCTTGATGTGAGGTGCTGGGTTACGGCGGCCAGCCTTTACATAGCTGTTGACAAATCCCCATTGCACTCATCATCCGCGTTGGGCGACTCCGGGGATCAATGAGTGTAATCGCCTTCCATGAGAAGGCCGGTCGGAGTCAAGTGAATTCTCTGTTCTTTTTCTGAGACAAAGGTTTTCTCCCGCCGAGTTTGCCACTGTCGCCATGCTTCCATCCGCACTCTGAGTGAGCGATGTTGGTTCGCTCGGTGCATGTTGGGCGTTCTCGTTTCAGCCGGTGCTGCCATCTGATTAGCGACCTGTCGTTTCACTTGAGAGTGGAACGTGGGCCAGGCGATTAACGCAGTCACCGGAACTCGGCTTTGGGCTTTTGTCTTTTCTCTTCCGGGAATGTTTTTGTTTTATGCCGCTGCTGCCACCGTGCTCGGCGGGCGGTTGTGCATGGGTTCGTACACCTCTCCGCTCACCCACAGGTGATGCAGCAACACTGCCAGCTTTCTTGCCGTGGCAACGATGGCTCGCTTCTTCCCGTTTCTTCCACCACGCTCTGCCAGCTTCAGGCCCCAGCGCCTGAGATCGCAGTCCGGGCCAAACGGACCCAGAATGTGTTGCGCTCCCTGCACCAGCAGGGTCCGCAGATACGGATCGCCTTCCTTGCTGATGTGCAGCTGTGGCTCGCTCTGTCCCGATTTCCTGCGTCCCGGCTGCAGTCCCAAATAGCCGCCCACGTCGCGACTCTTGCGGAAACGATGCGGGTCTTCCAACGTGAGCAAAAAGGTCAACGCGATCAGCGTGCCCACTCCCTTGATCTGCTTCAGCAGTGCTACCTGCGGATAGCTCTCTTGCGCCAACGCTTCGATGCGGTCGTTGTACTCAGCAATTCGTTCGCTCACAGACTCGATTTCCGCCAGCAAGGGTTCGAGCGCAGTCTGCAGTTCCGGACTCAAGGCTTCGGCTTTCTCCGGATTCATGTTGCGCACGTTGCAGCCGCGCAATCGTTCTCCATAAGACTTCGCCAGTCCGCGAGCCGTGTTGACCAGCCCCGTGCGCGCTCGTACCAGGCCGGCGCGTGCCCGGATCATCATCAGATCGGCTTGTGCCTGCGCGCTGCGATGCTTCACCGGATACAGCAACTCGGGATCGATCCGGGCCAATCGCGCCAAGGTCTGTGCATCCAGGCGGTCGTCTTTCTGGCGGCTTTCTCCGATCAGCCGCACCTTGCGCGCATTCGCCACGATCACTTCATGCCCTAACTCGCTCAGCAAGCGACTGATCCAGGGCGAATGCGTCCCGGTTTCCAGCGCGATCCGGCTGCGTGGCATCGCCCCGAAGACTTCCTGCAACGCTTTCGCACTCGTTCGGATTCGCTGCTCCAACTGTATCCGGCCCGCTTCCTCCACCACGCAGTACCAACTGTTACGATCTCCCAGATCCAATCCAATGGTCAGTGTCTGCTGGGAAATATTCCTGCTCTGCTTCGCTGCTACGGTGCTAACCTTCTTCATTGCCGGTCTCCTTTTTATCTGTGCCTTGAGCACGTCGATAACTTGGGAGCGTACACCGCATCCCGTCCGGAGACCGGCCTTCTCATCTCATCTGGTTACAATACTTGGTTTACTGCTGTTCATTGACGATGGTGTAGAATTCGTGCAAGGTGGGAACATGAGCAGTCTTCTTGGCAAGCTGTGGCACCGTGACGAGGGCCAAGATATCGCCGAGTATGCAGTGATGCTGGCGGTTATTCTGGTGATTGTAGTTGGTACGATTCGGCTAGTCGGAACCAGTGCGAACAACGTATTTTCGAATGTAGCTAGTTCAATTCAATAACCCTGGCCGAATGAGCGATATCACGATTCTCTCTACGACGTTCCGTTCATCGAACGAACGACCGGGATTTCGAGCGTTTTTCGTGTAAGATGTGCAGCGGCCAAAGTCGGGCCGATCCTCAATGAGTGCAATCGCCTGGTCTATAAGAGCAGTTGACTGCGCCAGGGCGGAGTCACTGGTGCCAAAAACTTGTCTTGAGCTCCTGCCATTTGCAATTCTGATCCGGGATCAGATTCGGCAAGCTAAAGCCGACTTCCTACTGGTGCTTCTTTTGCCCGGATTAAGAGCATGGCTCCGGTACTGGCGATCGCTGGCATGGTGGCAAGGGCGGTCCTTGCGAACGCTCTTTGACCCCGTTGGAGAGATTCCTCAACCTATCGTCACCGGGCCGAATCGGATCCTAATTTTCCCTTGAAGGAGACACATCGATGACGGCAGGCAAGCAACTGTGGCGAAACCGGAAAGAGAGAAAGGAATGGGCACGACGATTGCAATCGGAAGACCCAGGCCTAGAGGTAGTTCATCCTCACGCGGCTGGGATCGATGTGGGGAACAGCACACACTACGTCGCCGTGCGGCCGGACCGAGATCCAGAACCAGTACGCCGATTTGAATGTTTTACGGCGGACTTGCATCGTCTGGCCGACTGGCTACAGAGTTGTGGAGTAAAGACCGTAGCCATGCAGTCGACTGGCGTCTATTGGATTCCGCTGTACGAGATTCTGGAAGAGCATGGCCTCGAGGTCTATTTGGTCAATGCGCGGCATACCAAGAACCTTCCAGGACGCAAGAGCGACGTGCAGGAGAGCCAGTGGTTGCTGAAATTGCACACCTATGGGCTACTGAACAACTCCTTCCAACCCATGTCCGAGATTCGGGTGCTACGAACCTATTGGCGGCAACGAGGAGAACACGTGCGGGGAGCCGCGACTTGCGTCCAGCGGATGCAAAAGGCCCTGACGCAGATGAACGTGCAATTGGCAAACGTGATCAGCGACATAAGCGGGCTGACCGGACAGGCGATCATACGGGCGATCGTGGCCGGCGAGCGCAATCCACTGAAGCTGGCTTTGCTCAGCGATCCGCGGGTTCACGCCAGCCACGAAGAAATCGCCAAAAGCCTGGAGGGCAACTGGCGTCCGGAACTGCTGTTCGTGCTGCATCAGGAAGTAGACATGTACGACACCTATCAGAAACGAATCGCCGAGTGCGACCAGCGATTGCAGAAGCACCTCGCCAGCTTCACACGTCCCCTCCCGATCCAACCTCCCACGCGAAAGCTCAAGACAAAGAAGCCAGCCGCCAAGAATGCTCCACGCTTCGATCTGAGCAGCGAACTGCAGCGTGTCACAGGCGTGGACCTCACTCGCATTGACGGCATAGACGTTATGGTGGCCCAGACGCTGCTCAGCGAAGTCGGGTTGGATATGAGTCGCTGGAAAACCGAGTCGCATTTTGCCTCCTGGTTGGGGCTATGCCCGGACAACCGTATCAGTGGAGATAAGGTACTGAGCAGAGGCACGCGCCGTGTAGTCAACCGCGCCGCTACTGCACTGCGACAGGCTGCCAACACCCTAATGCGAAGCCGCAGCTACCTCGGTGCCCAGTACCGCCGTTTGCGTACCAAGCTAGGGGCTCCGAAAGCCATTACCGCTATGGCTCATCGACTCGCCCGACTTGTCTATCGCATGCTGAAGTACGGTCAAGCATATGTGGACAAAGGGACTGAGTACTATGAGGAAAGATTCCGCCAACAACAAATCCAATTACTCCGGAAACGGGCGACAAAACTTGGACTTCAGCTTTTAGAGACTCAGGGATGAGAGCAGTTTTTGGAGAGGGGATGTCAAGGACATTTTTCTCCCTCGACCGGAGTGGAGAAAGGTTGTTGACTTCCAGCCCCCTGGCCCGATGGGAGGCGTTGGGTTTTTCTTCTTGCCCTGGAGCGGTGTCAGGTCTTGCCTTGTTCCATCTCAGTTGCATCTTCTTTAGTAGCGACGACGCCAGTCGATTCTGAAACTAGCAAGCGTGGCGGGTGCCTGGGGCAACCCATAGATCTATCTGAGGCTCTCGGCCTAGTGCTTTCTTGGGTTATCCGAGGGGGCATGAGAGATTACACGGAGGCTGCGTGCCGAGGGGCACGGGTTGTGCCTACGGGATTTTGGGATGCTCACCCTCGAACCCGAGCGTCTCAAGAACCGATCGACCACTACCAGAGAAACATGCTGGAGAGGAACGGCTCTTCCCTGGAGGCGCTCAGGCAGCTTGCGATTTCAGTTTCTCAGGATCGAAGTTTTCTCCTTTCTTCCATAGCGTCAGCGTAATGGCTGCGATCTTGCGCGCCAGCGTCAGCCGTGCCATGGTCGGCTTGATGCCTTTGGCCAGCGAGCGCTGGTAGAACTCCTGAAACGGTCCGGGCTGCACACTCGCCCGGGTGGCCGCACTTTTGAATAAAGCTTTCAGATCGTGATTGTGGTCTTGGTTCAATCCGCGCACGGTCGCCTGCTTTTTGCGGCGCTGCAGTTGCCCTTGGACCCAGCGGTATTGGCCACTGTCGCGAGTTTCCAGTCCCAGTCCGCTGTAGGTCCAGAGCTGTCGCTTGCTGCGGAAACGATGCGGCGTCTGCATCAGCGCCACCGCTAAGACAGAGCGAATCGGCCCCAGGGAGGGAATCTGCCGCAGTTTGGCGGTGATGGTATGCTTGCGACCCTCGGTAGGAGCATTTGGCTTCGCCCTAAGCGGATGGGTCCTAGGCCTGATTTGCCAAGCTCTGGGTCAGGTTGTATTTTCCATGATCGACACTGCTGTGAACACGTCTCCAATTATTGACAATCAACGAAAAGCTCTCCTGATAAGCAGTGTCGCAAAAAAAAGGATGTGGAAGCAGCCTTCTTTTCATGGCTGCGGAAACCATTTGGCAGAGCGTGAAGCGGTCACGCCGCCTTTCTCTTTTTGGAGTAGTAGCTTTGTTCCTTCCTCAACCAAATTGTCAAGGGCAAGATTGGATTCACGTTCAGATCAATGCGGGAAATATGGACACCTCTCACATCGCCATCCACATCTCGAAGGGGGAGCCATCCGCCGGGGCCAGGCTGCGAGACGGGCATGAAAGCATCTCCGCGGTACAACACCGGTTTGTCAAGGTCGAGGGTCGGTAATCGCATCTCAATATCACTATCCAGCTTCACGTCTCTGCTTGTAAGGCGCGCGTTTTGCAGGCTTCGGCACACTTCCTTTTTTGGAACGAGTTATGTCTATCGATTATCTAGGGTTAGACACCGAAGGTCGGGGATTCGACTGACTGGTTCCACTCACCCTAGTGAAGATGATAGGGCAGTGAAAACTGTCAAAAGTATCAGACACGAATAAGCAAAAGCCACCAGGAAGTTGCCAAAACACTAAATCATCACATAACGGGAACAGGTTGTTCGTTGCGCAAAGGCAATCTCGAAACTGCTTCCAAAAACCGAATCACGCTCTAATCCCACCAACTTCAGATTCGCCGTGATGATGACATGGTTATGAAAAGACGAACTGAATTCACGGTATTTGTTGGAAATGTACAGCAAGATTTCTCGGTCAGAAACCGATTACACTAAAGTCCCCTCGCGCCCCGGATACCCTCGTGGGGGGTGGGGGTGTAGCAAAAATCCCCTCAATGTGTATAACCCCGTCAATAAACGGGAACAGGTTGGTGACGTTCCGAAGCCTCAGTAGATGTTAAATCCTGTTAACACTCATCATCGCGGCATGTGTGCTCACGGGC
>JASHOH010000006.1 GCA_030041215.1 Candidatus Sulfotelmatobacter sp.
GTCACAGAATTTCGTGCGCGATCTGGTGAACGAGCCTTCTAATCGCATGACGCCGACGATTCTGGCCGAGCGCGCCAAGAAAATGTCGCAAGAAGTGGGATTGCGGTGCGAAGTCTACGGCGCGGACAAAATCAAAGAATTGAAAATGGGCGCGTTCTGGAGCGTGGCGCAAGGCTCCGACGAACCGCCCGAGCTGATCGTCATGAAATACGAACCGGCTGGCGCGCCGGAAAAACCGGTGCTCGGCCTCGTGGGCAAAGGCATCACGTTCGACACCGGCGGCATTTCCATCAAACCCGCAGATGGCATGGAAAAAATGAAATACGACATGGCCGGCGGCGCGACGATGATTGGCGCCATGCGCGCCATTGCACTGTTGAAGCCGAAGGTGAAAGTCATTGGCATTGTCTGCGCAACGGAAAATATGCCCTCCGGCCACGCTCAAAAGCCGGGAGACGTGCAGGTTGCCATGTCCGGCAAATCGATTGAAATCATCAATACGGATGCTGAAGGGCGGCTAGTGCTGGCAGATGGTCTCCATTACGCGCGTCAGTTGGGCGCCACGCATTTGGTGGATGCGGCCACACTCACCGGTGCGGTTGTGGTCGCGTTGGGATACGCCAACGCTGGGGTTTTCTCCAACGACGACGATATGTACAAGCGCTTCCACAAAGCCAATGAAGAAGCCGGAGAAAAAATGTGGCGGCTGCCACTCGATGACGAATACAAAGAGCAGATTCGGTCAACCATCGCTGACATCATGAACACTGGAGGACGCTGGGGCGGCGCAATTACGGCAGCCATGTTTTTGCAGGAGTTCGCCGAAGAGACTCCGTGGATTCACCTCGACATCGCCGGCACGGCTTGGATGGAAGATCAAAAACCGTGGATCGCGAAAGGGCCGTCGGGAATTGCCCTGCGGACTTTGGTCGAGTTCGTTAGAGGCTACGCGCAGTAAAGCGCCACGTTCCCCAAAACTTCTTCATTAGCTTTGATGCGAACACTAGAACTGCAAACCAGCTCATTAAATCGATCAAGAGTGAAAGGAAAAAAGAGACAGGGCGAAAGTCAGCTCGCGACGGAAAGTCTCTGAATAGTCCCCAAACGATCGGCTCCCCAGCGAAGGGGTTGCGTTCCACCGTGAAACCCCACAAGCTCGGTCCATGAGCCAGCGGATCGCGGCTGATGATGACGCCGTGGCAAACAAGAGCCAAGGCGAAGGACACAATGACAGAAGCGACCAGAAGCAGCCGCCGTCGTCCGAGCACCCAGATGTCTCCGAAAATCATTAATACAAGCCCGGATATCCATGCCGCGTGACCTAAATACGGAGGGGCATCCAAAAGGTAAAGGGAGAGCCACATTGGAGGCATGCATACCAGAAGCGCCGCAGCAATTGTGAATCTTCCCTTTGGAGCGCAGCGCCATTGCCTCAGTGCGGCGTAAGCGATGGCTAAAAGGTTAATCAGGCCTCCGAAGATGGTCAGCCGAACTCCCAATTGGTATGCGGCTTTTACCCAACCGTTCGTTGTCCATACGGTGAGGGCTAAATACGCGCATGCCCAGCCGGGAGTGTAGTGGTCGGTCGCCCAGACTGCCGGAAGGAAGAAGCTGACTAAATAGAGAACGAGGCCGGAGTGGAACATCTTCAGTGACTCGTGATATCTGCCCGGAAGAGTGCCGAAGCTTGAAGATGTTTCTTCGGAGGTGGCCACGCTGTGAATATAGCTGTTATCCGCGGCCGTAATGCTATTACGCGGGTAACTCCTTGCGGCGCAAGACGTTCAATTCGAAGAAGCTATCTCCCCTTATAGTTCAATCCGAACTGGCGTAACCAGACGTTTACATCCAAGTTCATTAGACTGATGGGCAGAAAACTAGAGCGTAGGGCTCTGAAGAACGAAAAAGCGGTGCGTCTACATCAGCATAGATCCGCGGCCAATCTAGGTTCCGAATCTTTCTGCTGTACGGGCCCGAGCCTTGGCTGCTTCTTCTTCGCGATTCTTCGGCGGGGCCGTGGTTTCCAGCGAATCGAGAAGACGCGCCGAGGCGGTCGCTATTTCGTCGATTGCCTTCTGGAACGCGGCTTCGTTGGCCTTCGACGGTTTGTTGAAGCCGCTGATCTTTCTCACGAATTGCAGGCTCGCGGCGCGAACTTCATCTTCATTGACCGGCGGATCGAAGTTAAACAAAGTTTTGATATTGCGGCACATGCGGCATGATCCCGGAAAAATTCTCCACGCACTATTGTGACATATGGAGAGGCGCGCACTTCACTGCAGCGTCGCGCTCGGGCCTCCCGCGCCTGTGCTGATGTTATAGCGCTTGAGCTTGCGGTAAAGCGTCGCGCGACTAATGCCAAGCATGCGTCCGGCGAGGGCCTTGTCGCCTTTGACCTGTTCAAACACGCGCTGAATTGTTGCGCGCTCGATATCCTCAAGGTCGGTCGTGGTGCGAGAAGCGGAAGATGCGTCGCCTTCCAAACCCAATTCGCCCGCTCGTGCCAGATCAGCCGCCATCTCAGGCATAGATTCGGTGAACGGCCGTGACATCGGCGAAGCCAATGCCGCAATGGAAGGCGGCAGATCGCCCAGATCGATTAAGTTGCGATTGCCCAGCGCGACAGCCCGTTCCACACAGTTTTCCAGCTCGCGGACGTTGCCAGGCCAGTCGTAGCTCATCAGCGCCTTCATGGCGGCGTTCGAGACGCGCATTTCCGCGCCGGGAGCGTAGCGTTCGCAAAACCAATTCACCAGCATGGGAATATCGCTGCGGCGCTCGCGTAACGCGGGCACATGCACGGTCACCACGTTCAATCGGAAATAAAGATCTTTGCGGAACGTTCCCGCACGGTACGCTGCTTCAAGATCGCTATTGGTGGCCGCGATGATGCGCACATCCACTTTGACCCGCTGATTGCTGCCGACAGGACGCACTTCCTTCTCCTGCAGTACGCGCAGCAGCTTGGCCTGCAACTCCAGTGGCAGCTCACCGATCTCGTCGAGAAAGACTGTGCCCGTGTCCGCCGCTTGAAACAGGCCCGGCTTCGATTTCAGCGCCCCGGTGAACGCTCCCTTTTCGTAGCCGAACAGTTCGCTTTCAATCAGCGTGGGCACGAGCGATCCGCAATCGACGGCCACAAAAGGCCGGTTCGCAAACGCGCCTCGAAAGTGAATGGCGCGCGCAATCAATTCTTTTCCTGTTCCGCTTTCACCTGAGATCAGAACGGCGGTGCGTGTATCCTTCAGGCGCGATGCTACGCGCAACACTTCCTGAATTTTTGCGGAGGAACCCACGATTCCGTGCACCGCAGTCTCGGAATCCATACGCTGGCGAAGAAATTCGTTTTCTTCGACCAGGCGAACTTTATCAGCCATGCGCCGCAGAAACATACGTAGCTCTTCCAGCGGCGAAAAAGGTTTCGTGATGTAGTCATAAGCGCCGAGCTTCATCGCCTGCACCGCAGTTTCGATGGAGCCGTGCCCGGTCATGAGTGCGACTTCGGTGCGAGGCAAAAGCTTCTTCACGCGTTCGAGAAATTCCAGGCCTGACATGTGCGGCATCACCATATCGGTAAGAATCATATGCACTGGCTGCTCTTCCAAAAGCGTCAGCGCCGATTCGCCACTGTCGGCCTCTAGACAAATGAAGCCTAGCCCTTCACCTACGGTCATGCACAGCTTGCGAATACTGCTTTCGTCGTCGACAATCAGAAGCCGCACGCGCAGCTCTTCTTTGCCGCCAGCCAGGTTGTTCAATGCGGCACTCATCGGGCTTTCCCCATGGTCTTTTCGACTGCCGAAATTAAATCCTGCACGCGAAAGGGCTTTTCCAGATAAAGCGCGCCGATTTTCTTCAGTGTGATCACCGTTTCCTCATTCGCGTAATCGCCTGTGATGATAATGACTTTATCGGCAAGATCAGGCCGATTGGCGGAAATCCAGGAGTGCACCTGGGCGCCATCGACACCGCCGGGCGTACGCATGTCGGAAACGACGCCTAAATATTGGCCATTTTCCAGCATCTGCAGGGCCTCCGCTCCGCTTTCAGTGCAGACCACGCCATAGCCGTGGCGTTCGAGAGTGGCGCTCACCAGGGCCATGATCGAAGGCTCATCCTCGATGAGCAACACTGGTAGAACCCCTCGTTGTGAGGTTGCTGGGATTGTCATGTGGGTATCACTCCTGCGGCCACACCCAGCGAAGCAGTGTGGGGCGCTGCGGGAAAACGGACGATGAAGGTGGCGCCCTGCCCGCCGGCATTGTTGTGGCAGAGAATCTCGCCGCCGTGTTCTTTCACGATGCCATAGCAGATGCTGAGGCCGAGGCCGGTTCCCTTTCCAACCTCTTTGGTCGTGAAGAAAGGATCGAAAATCCGGTCGGCTTGTGAAATGCCGTGACCGTTGTCGCGGAAAGAAACTTCTACGTAGTCTCCGGCCTTCGCGCTCATGATTTCGATGCGCGCCGGGCGACCGACCTCGTGCACAGCATCGTAAGCATTGTTCAGGATGTTCAAAAAGACCTGCTGCAACTGATGGGCGTCGCCGATCACATCGGGTAGGCCTTCATCGAGATGCTCAATGACCTCGACGCCGTGGCTATGGAAATCATAGGAACGCAATTGCACGGTACGGCGCAGAATCTGGTTGAGCTGCACGGCGTTGCGCTGCGGCGGCATCTGCCGAGCGAAGCTGAGCAGGTTCTGAACAATCTGACGCGTGCGTTGTGCTTCCTGCAAAATCACGCGCAGATCCTTGCGGGCATTTTCGGGAACCTCGGGGTTTTGCAGGAGCAGATCGGCAAATCCGAGAATCGCGGTTAACGGATTATTCACTTCATGGGCGACACCGGAAACCAGTTGCCCCACGGCCGCCAGTTTTTCCGCATGAACTAGCTTATCGCGCAGCTCCGCGGAGTCGGTAATATCTGTCATGACTACGACGATGCTGCTGATGTTGCCCTGGTCGTCGCGCATGGGGCTGAGATTTACTGAGAAATGGCCGGCATGGCCGTTGCCGCGCATGATATGAAGCTCAAGATTGTCGACCTGCCCGCCGCGAAGAACAGTCTGAAGCGCATCGGCGAGCAGCGGATGCCCCAGCAACTCGCGCTGCTCGAAGCCGGCTTCATACCACTTCCGATTGGCGTAACTGATGAACCCGCCGGTGTCTGCCACCAGAATGAAACTCTGTGTAGCGCTGAGAATCTTGCTCGAGAAATCCCGCTCGCGCTGCAATTCCGACTGATATGTGTGCAATCCGGTGACATCCAGCATGAGTCCACGTATTTGCACCAATTTTCCGGAATCGTCGTAAACTCCAAACGCATTTATCAGAACGTAGATGGGTGAGCCGTTCTTGCGCCGCAGCTTGCTCTCGAAATTTCGCAGATAACCGGTCTTCTCCATAGCTTCCCGATGGCGATGGCGATCTTCCGGCGAAAAGTAGATCTGTGTGGGAATGTCGACTTGCAGCAATTCTTCGCGGTTCGAATAGCCCAACATGGCAACCAGGGCATCGTTCACTTCAACGAAGCGCCCTTCCGGAGTGGTGAAGAAAAGCCCTTCCTGAATGTTATCGAACAGTTCGCGGTAACGCCTCTCGGCCTCGCGCCGATCGGTGATGTCTTTCAGCACGTGAATGGTCTGGAGGCTCTCGCCGGAGGCACTGTGTATGCGTGAAGTCGAAACCAGATAGGTGCGATCGAGCGCGGCGTGAACGAACTCGTCCGTGTCTCCGCTCAGAGAACGGCAGAATGGACAAGAATAGAGAGTGGTTTCCTTGGTGAGCGCCAGCAGCGCGCGCATATCCATGCCGATGAGCTCGCCCGGAGCCACACCGATCATGGCGGCAAGCGAGCGGTTCACGCGCAAAACCTTGTCCCACTCGTCGTGCACTACGATAAAGTCTGTGATGGCGTCGAAAATTTCTAGCCAGTGGCGGTTGGCCTGTTCGATGCGGGTAAACAGCCGGGCATTTTGCAGGGCCATGCTGGCATGGCTCGCGATCGCGTGAAGTAACTCGCGATCTTCCTGGTCGAGGGGACGGCCGCGCCCAGCAAGGCAGAGCAGCGCCGCCACCTTGCCATCGGGATCTGCCAGACGAACAGTTATCACGTCATCCCAACCCAACCCTGCCGCGAGCCCCGCGCTCAGCAAGTCCGCGGCTGAACCGGAAACAATTGTGTTTTTCTGCTTAGCGGCAAAGTCGGAAATAGCCTGCGCCAGGCGCTGCTCCAGAGAGCGATCCTCCCGACTGATAGCCAGCGGACTTGCGGGCGCGGCCAGCGCGGGCGTGGCAGGCGTTGCGTCTGTCTCCTGAACTTTTTGTCCACGCTCCGCCGCTCGTGGATTCTGGTCCTCCGGCAGCTCTTGTTGCGTTTTTGGCGGACTCGCGCGAAGCAACGTCACCGTCTGGCAGCGTCCATCCTGAAACAGGCCGATTGCGCCGCTCTGCGCCCCGGTTAATGCGATGGCCTGCTCAAGAAATTTGCGGGCAAACTCGGGCAGGCGCAACAAACCATCAATTTCTTGTGCTAGTTTCCGGAGCGCTTCGCCGCGTTTGCGATGCTGCTCCGCTTGATGCAGATTGTGCGCAACTTCAAGCACCACCGAAACCTGCGCCGCCAGCACGCGCGCCCTGCGAATGTCCTGTTGCGATATGCCGGTTTCATCCAGGCGGTCGAGCACGCCAAACATGCCCTGGACGCGTCCATCGGAACCGAGAAGCGGCACTGCCAGCAACTGCTTCGCCTCATGTTGCGCCAGCGCTTCCAGGTTCGCGCCCGGCATCTGCCGCACATCATCAGACCAGAAAACTTCCTTGGAGCGCAGAGAGCGCGTAGCGACGCCTTCGGGGAAAACGCTATCGGTCCGTCGCGACTTTCCCTTCACAACGGCGTAACGGACGCGAAATTGCCCATCTTCCAGCAGCGCGATGAAGCAGCGGCCGTAATTGAGAAAATCCGCGGCGCGAACCACGAACCTCTCGAGAAAGTGTTCCAGATCGCCGCTAGAGCTTAGTTCGGACGAAATCTCCAGCAGCAGCTGCATCTCGTGAGCCTGGCCTTGAGCTGTAGCAGAAAGTTCGGCATGGGCAAGGGCGACTGCGCCGAAACCAGCGATGGCGGCAACCAGCGATTTCTCTTCCGGCGTAAAAGCCGCATTCTGGCGCGGATAAACCAGAATTGCGCCTTGCGTGCGCGCGGTTCGAAATGGCGCCGCAATCAGCATACCCGGCGAAACCATGCTGCCCAGCGAATGCACGTCGCCGCTGATGGCAATAGCAATAATTTCTCCTGCCGAGACGGCGCGCTGTGCCAGATCAGCGGCAAAACGGATGGTTTGCCGGTCGTGTCCGGCGCGAAAGGCAGTTGCCAGCTGCGGAGTCTCTGCCGAGACAGCGCGCAACTCAAACGGGCCCTCGCGGCGGAGAAGCACCGAGACCAGCGGCGTGCGCAATAACAAGCGCAGACGATCGGCGAGTGCCTCAATCACAGCCGATACATCCGGCGTTCCATGCAGCGAACTGGCGACTTCAGCCAGACTCTCCGTACGGCGGTGCTCTTCGCGCGAGACTTCGCTCAAGCGAGTTGCTTCCAACAGGCTGCCCAGTTGGCCCGCCATAATGGTGGCCTTGGCCACCAGGTCCTCATTAAAGAATTCTTCATCAGAATCATGCAGAAACGTGACCGCGCCGATAACTTCGTCAAAGACAACCAGGGGCGCAGCCATCAGAGAGCGTGCCTCGAATTCGCGGGCGGCGGTAAACACCGCGTCCGCGGGCAAATGATTAACAAAAACTGTGCGGCGTGTACGGACTGCCTCTGCGGCCACCGCGCTGTGCTGGGGGCGCAGCCTCAGTCCGATAAAACGCTCAGCGAGCTTTCCCTCGGCTTGTTCGCCAACCAATTCGTGGCCCGATTGCCGCCAGAAATAAACACCGCTGACGCCGAAAAATTCCCGCGCCGCCGAACAGAAAAACTGGATGAGGGCGGGGGCGTCGGCACGCTGGGCCGCCCTTTCAGCAATGCGGACCAGCAGCTTCTGAAATTCCTCGTCGTTTGGCATGTGCCAGCCAAACTGCGACAACGTCGAATTGTCCCCGACCGTGTTCAGAATGTCACCGCTGGGCGCAGAAAGAGCGATTCCGAAACTCACAAGTGATTGAAACTAAGGGCAAAGTATCCTGCCATCTCATTTTGAGTCAAGGAAAATGGTCGAGAGGTGCCAAAGTGTGAATCATCACGAGAAAACGCCACTGAGACATCTCACTCTGAGATTTACTATCACATGGCACGAGCATGAGACAGCGTTAATTCCAGCTCGATGCCCAAAAACCCTCACCCCAGCCAACTAAGTCCTTCTCTCTCACGTACTTCTGCTCTATTACCTTGGTTTTTTCAAAACAGGAACGGTGGCGACGGCTTTGCTCCAACGCCAACGCTGAAGATTCCACCAAGGGGAAGTCTTGTCTGTGGGCAAAATCGGAGTTCTGCTGATGACAATGGCCTTGGCAATGGGAGTCGCCGCCACGTTTCAAGGTCAAGGTTCTGAGAACGAGATTCCGCGGCGGGCGCGAACCAAAGTCCAGCCGATGTATCCAGAGTTGGCGCGCAAGATGAACATCACGGGCACTGTCAAGGTGGAAGTAGTGGTCGCGCCCGATGGCACGGTCAAGGAAGCCAAGGTCGTGGGCGGACATCCGGTATTGGCCTCGGCAGCGCTGGAGGCGATCAGCAAGTGGCGTTTTGAACCCGCGGCGGAAGAGAGCACCGGTATTGTGAATTTCAAGTTCGAACGCCATCAGTAGTGGAGCGGTAGCGGGGAGGGAATGGCATGACGATCGGCAAGAAGCTGTACATGAATTTCGGAATCATCCTCAGCATGGTGGTGGTTCTGTTCTTGGTCAACTTGCTGGCGGTGCTGCGCGAGCACACTACCAAGGCAGCAGCGGCCGCATCGCTCGAACTGGAGGACGTCACCAACCAAGTCCGCTTCCAGATGATGCAGAACCGCCTCTACCTCAGCAATTACCTGCTGAGCGGGGATACGCGCGAAGTCGAGCGCATGAATGACGGTCTGCGTGTTCTAGCGGACAAACTATCTCAAGGGAAGAGCCTGGCCAATTCTGAACAGGAGCAAACCGCACTTGCCAAGGTAGAGCAACTGGAACAGGCCTGGGCCAAAGAATTCGCCCAGCCGCTCATCGACAAGCGCAAGGACGTCGATTCCGGCAACGCCACCGTCGCCGAATTGCAAATCTATTACCTGCAGAAAGACGCCTCTTCCTGGGTCAAGAATTCCACCGAACAACTCGACATTGCCGATGCCGAAAACCACAAACTCGTTGACTCGCGCCGTAAATCGGATGAATCCGCCAGCAACTGGACCATTCTGTTCGCGGCTCTCAGCACGATCGTCGCACTAAGTGTGGGCGGGGTGGTTGCGTATAGGACGGCGAAGTCCATCACCGCCCCTCTGACCAACTTGATGCATGTTTCGCGGCAGATCGGCGACACCGGCGATCTGGAGCACACCATCGACGTACGGGGCGACGATGAAATCGGCGAACTGGCACGCAGTTTCGCCAAGATGGTCACCTATCTGAAAGAAATGGCCGGCGTTTCCGAAGCCATCGCCGGCGGCGACCTCACTGTTCAAGTGAAACCACGCTCCGCGAATGACACTCTGGGCAACGCCTTCGCCAAGATGGTCGAGGGTCTTGGACGCCTGGTGCGTAGCGTGCGCGACGCCTCCACGCAAGTGGCTACGGCCAGCGGCCAGGTCGCCAATGCCTCCGACGATTCCGCCAAGATCGGCTTGCAGGCTTCCTCCGCCATTGATGAAGTCACCAGCACAATGCACGAAATGAGCGTCAACGTACAGAACATGGTGAAGAGCACGCAAGTGCAGGCTTCCAGCGTGAGCGAGACTTCTGCCTCCATCGACCAGATGGTCGCTTCCATCCAGCGCGTCGCCGACACCGCCAAGGTGCTGCTCGATATTTCGAACCGCTCGCGCGAAGAAGTCCATAGTGGCATCGCCACAATGGAAAAAGCGACCGATGGCCTCAACCGCATCAACTCCACCATCACCAGTTCCGGAGAAATCATCGGAGCGCTCGGCCAGCGTGCCGACGATATCGGCAAGATTATTGAAGTCATTGACGATCTCGCCGAGCAGACCAATCTGTTGGCTCTGAACGCTGCCATTGAAGCCGCCCGCGCCGGCGAACACGGTTTGGGCTTCGCAGTTGTGGCCGACGAAGTTCGCAAGCTGGCGGAAAAATCAGCCCAGTCCACTAAAGAGATTTCCGAGCTTATCCAGAGCATTCAAAAAGAAGCCCGCAAAGCCGTCGAGAACATGGACCGCTCCACCGCCATCGTCAACGAAGGTCTCGACCTTGGCGGCGAGCTGAACGCCGCGCTGCGCAAGATTTCCAATGTGGTCACTGAAGTTTACAAGTTCGCCCAGGAAATCGGCGCGGCCACCAACGAGCAATCGCACGGCTCGTCGCAGATTGCTCGCGCCACCACGCGTCTGAACGAGATCACGCACGAAATCAACTCAGCGGTCGAAGAACAGGCCTCGGGAGCGCAGGCGGTAGTCAAGGCCATGGAACGCATGCGCGAATTGGTGCAGCAGTCCACCTCCGGTTCGACTGAACTCGCCGCTTCCGCCGAGCAGATGTCAAAAATGTCGCGCGGCCTGCTCGATTTCATGGACCGCTTCACGCTCGATGAGGCGGCCCGGCCTGCGGCGGATGAAGAGAAGAAGTCAAGCGGCCGCCGGGCGGCAGCGGCGGCGCGTTCTTAAAAGACTCGAGTTTAAGGAGAAGGATGAACCGCGAATTGCACATCGTGGGCTTTCAGGTGGGCCGCGAGACTTACGGCGTACCCATTACCTCCCTGCACGAAATCGTGCGCGTGCCTGAGATCACCGCCGTGCCTGATGCCCCCGACTATCTGGAAGGCGTCATCAACCTGCGCGGAAAGATCGTGTCGGTCATGGACCTGCGCAAGCGCTTCGGCGATAAGAACGCCACCATAAGGAAACAAAATCGGATTCTCGTCGTCGAGCATTCCGGCAAGCTCGCCGGGCTGATCGTGGATTCAGCTTCCGAGGTGCTGAAAATCGCCAGCGAAAATGTGGAAGCTCCGCCCGCCGCATTTCAGGAAGGCGGATTGAACTGCGTCACCGGCTTGGGTAAGGTCGATGGCCGTTTAATTGTGCTGCTTGACATGACGAGACTGCTGGCACCGGGAAATTTGACCCAACAGAACAGCAACGCAGAAAGCAAGAACGGTAAAACGGAAGCCCGCGCGGCGTCCGCACGGTAGCAGGTTCACATCATGGGGATTTGTAACCGAGGATTCGTGCTGGGAGAAAACGCAAGAAACAAGGATTCGTATCAGGGCACGGCTTCAGCCGTGCCGCACACGTCAGAAGATTTTGGGGCTTTAGCCCCCGGGGTTCTACACAACGCATGAGCACTTTCGGAGCCGCGCCTGCTCCCATTTTGACCGACGCCGAACTGCGCCTGTTGCAGGCCCTCGTGTACCAGGAGTGCGGCATGCACTTCGACGAGCGCCGCACGCACTTCCTCCAGGACCGCTTGCTGCGCCGGTTAAAGGAATGCCGCGTGGATTCCTTCTACTCCTATTACCGGATGCTGATCAGCGCCGAGGGCAAGGCCGAACTGGCACGGCTGGTTGAGAACCTGACAGTCAACGAAACCAGCTTCTTCCGTCACAAAGCTCAGCTGGATTTGTTTCAAAGGCTCGCTTTCGAAGAAACAATTAAGCGGAAGCAAGCTCACCGTGAATATACCATCCGCGTCTGGAGCGCGGGCTGCTCGACCGGCCAGGAACCGTACACGCTGGGCATGCTGGCTGCGGATGCGCTGGCTTTCTATTACCTGCGGAATCCCCTGCCCGTGGAAATGACTATGCCCAAGCCGCTGATCCCTCCCCCCTGGCGCGTGGAAATTCTTGCCAGCGACATCAGCTATTCGGTTTTGCGCACCGGCCAGGAAGGGCTTTACAACGAGCACCAGATGGCGGGCGTCGACTATAGTTTCCGCCTGCGCTACTTCGACAAAGTCGGCGATCGTTATGCCGTCAAAAAAGCGCTGAAGGAGATCGTTCACTTCGACTTTCACAATCTCAAGACCGAATACCTCCCACAGCGCAACGACGTGATTTTCTGCCGCAACGTGATGATGTACTTCGACGAAGCCGAGCAGAAGCGGCTGATCGAAAAGTTTTATCGCTGTCTGAATCCCGGCGGCTACTTGTTTGTCGGCCATGCCGAAAGCCTGCTGGGACTTACCGACAAATTCGCGATGATTCATCGCGACAGTGGGACGGCATATCACCGAATTGAGGTGCGAGAGTGACCAATCCTCCCGATGAGCGCGCCGCGGAACTGCGAGCGTTGTTTTTTGAAACCTCCCAGGAACTGCTGCAGGCATTGAACGAGGAAACTCTCAAGCTGGAAAAAAATCCCGGCGATGAGGAAATCGTGCGTTCGATCCGCCGCACCGTTCATACGCTCAAAGGCGACTCGGCAGCCTGCGGCCTACGCGAACTGAGCGAACTGGCGCACCAGTTTGAAGATGCACTTTCGCTCGAAGGTACGGCCGCTCACGTCGCACTGGCTGAAATCGCATTTGCCGCTGCCGACGTCTTCGCCGAGATGATCGCGGCTTACCAGTCTGGCATTGCCTTGCCTGACGTCCAGGCTCTGCACCAGAAAATCAGAGAACTCACTGCATCTCCTGGCGCCAGGAAAGTCCGCCGCAAGAAAAAAAACATTGCGCCCGATTCCAGAAAAGATTGGAGCGCTGCGGAAAAGAAAGCCATTGCCGAAGCCCAGAAGGCGGGCTTCGCACTGTATGAGGTTGTGGTCAAGATCGACCCTCATTGCAGCATGCCGATTGCGGCCCGGCAGATGATTCAGCTCGCGATCGGCAGTCTGGGACGTGTGCTGGTCGTTCGCCCGGATCCAAGCTCGCCAGCAGCATCCCGGCAAGTCGAATTCATCTTCGCTAGCCTTCAGGCAATAGAACAGATCGCAGCCAAGTGCCACATTCCAACTATCACGGCTGACGTCAACATCAGTCTTATACAGGCTGCTGCTGCGAAAGCCTCCGCGGACGTCATAAGATCCGAAGCGACGGCTCCCGCTGAAACTACTGCTGGGACGCCGAACTCAACTCAATCTTCGGAGGTCATTAGCGCCGCGCCTCCGGTTGCAGTTCCGCCGCACACGGCGGTGGCGGAGCATTCCGCCTCGCCCGACCTTGCAGCACCGCAGCCCTCCGTCGAAAACATTCTGCGGGTCGAAGCCGGACGTATCGATAACGTCCTCAACCTCGTCGGCGAGCTCATTATCGGCAAATCCATGTTGCAGCAGGCCATGAACGAGTTCGGCAAGCGTTATCCCAAGGAGCTGCTACGCGGCAAGTTCGCCGATGCCATGGCCTTCCAGTCGCGCGTGCTGAACGACCTTCAGCGCTCGGTGATGAAAATCCGCATGGTTCCTGTGGAGCAGCTCTTCCGCCGCTTTCCGCGCATTGTGCGCGATGTCGCGCGGCTGTGCAATCGTGAAGTCGATCTCGAACTGTGCGGCCAGGAAACCGATCTCGACAAAGGCATCCTCGACGCCATTGCCGAGCCGCTGACCCATCTGGTGCGCAACGCCGTCAGCCACGGCATCGAACCTGCCGAGCAGCGACGGGCGCAGGGCAAGCCGCCGCGCGGCAAGATTCGCCTCAACGCTTATCACCAAGGCAACCAGGTACTGGTCGAGGTAAGTGACGATGGCCGTGGCATCGACTCGCAGATGATTCGCAATAAGGCCATCGAACTCGGCATGGTGGTCGCCGAAGATGCCGCGCGCTTGAGCGAAGCCGAATCGCTCGACCTGATCTTCCGTCCCGGGTTCAGCACCGCCGAACACATCACAGAAGTCTCCGGGCGGGGGGTTGGCATGGACGTAGTGCAAAGCGTCTTGCAGCGCCTGAAAGCTACAATTCACGTGGAGACCCGCCTGGGCGTGGGCACAACCTTCCGCCTCAAGCTGCCGCTCACACTGGCCATAATCAAGGCGCTGATGTTCTGGGTCGAGCAGCGGCTGTACGCCATTCCGCTCAATGCTGTCAGCCAGATCGCCCGCACTTTCGAATCGGAAGTTCATCAGGTTGACAACTACGAAGTCTTGCAATTTCGCAATCAGGTGCTGCCATTGCTGCGCCTGGGCCGGGCTCCCGCGCCGCACGTTGACCGCAAAGCGCAGAAGCTGTTCGTACTGGTTATCACGGTCGGCGAAAGAAAATACGGCCTTATCGTCGATTCTCTCGAAGGCGAAGAAGAACTCGTGATTAAGGCGCTTGACGATCAGACTTTCGCGACTGACCTCGTAAACGGAGCTTCCATCCTCGGTGACGGCAAGGTCGTTCTCATTCTCAACCTGCCCGCGGTCGTGGAACACGTTTCGCGTATGCGACCTGGAGCTGCCGGAACAACAAACTTCGGGCTTCTGCTAAATCATGCCGACCGCGCCCGGCTTGCCCTGGGCGCAGCGGAGGGCCACGCATGAAACCGGAAAAAAGAATCCGCGTGCTGGTGGTCGATGATTCCGCACTAATGCGCAAGCTGATCCCGCAGATGATCGAGGACGACCCCGCCATCGAAGTCGTCGGCACCGCCATGGATGGCACGTTCTGCCTGAAGAAGATTGCAGAGCTTCAGCCGCATGTAGTGACGCTCGATTTGCAGATGCCGGGCATGAACGGCATCGACACTTTAAAAGAGATCATGCGGCATAATCCCCTGCCGGTGATCGTGGTCAGTTCGCATACCACTGACGGAGCGTCGGTCACCTTCAAGGCGCTGGGTCTGGGCGCAGTCGATTTTGTCAACAAGCCGCAGGATGCCTCGGCCCACATGAGCGAGGCCGCTGCCGAACTGAAAGCCAAGATCAAGGCTGCCGCAGACTCAAAAGTGGTCCGCCCACGAAGATGGCAGGAATCCGTCGGACCGCACGAAAAGATCTCCTTTGCGAAATCCGGACCGCCGCCCAGCAAAATTGTACCCATCGGAATTTCCACCGGCGGCCCGCAGGCACTCGAGTTTGTGCTCTCTCAACTACCGCCCGATTTCCCCGGGACGATCATTGTCGTTCAGCACATGCCGGAAGGCTTCAGCGATATGTTTGCTCGCCGCCTGGACGAACTCTGCTCTTTGCGTGTGAAAGAGGCGCAATCGGGAGACACGCTGCAAGCCGGCCGCGTGCTGATCTGCCCCGGCAGCCGGCACGTGAGAGTGAAGCGTCTCACCATGGGGGATGTGGTCGTGCTCAACGATGAACCGCGCGTGAACGGTCACCGTCCCAGCGCTGATGTGCTGTTCCAAAGCGCGGCGGAAGAATTCGGCCCCAAAACTGTCGCGGTGCTTATGACTGGCATGGGCGACGACGGAGCTGAGGGTCTGGGCGCGATCAAGCGCGCCGGCGGCGTAACGATTGCGCAGAGTGAAGAATCCTGCGTGGTCTTTGGCATGCCCAAAGCCGCTATTGAGAGAGGGTATGTGACACGCGTCGTGTCTCTGGACGTGATGGCTTCGACTTTGCAAGCGCTTTGCAGCCGTAACGGCCGGGACGAAGCCGGCGCGGGAAAACCAGCCCGCGCCGGAAAGTAAGGTTTCAGATCAGGGCGCGGCTTTGGCCGTGCCGGAACGTTCTTCATAAATGCGGTGCCGGGCGGCGCTTTCCTTAGAAGCGCGGCGCCTGCGCAACTGTGGAAGAGCGGCGCTTCAGCGCCGCGTCAAGGCGGCAATTTTCGGGGCTTTCAGCCCCCGAGGTGACCTGAGTCATCTGTTCGGCGGGTTACCGCCGTGTTGGAATAGCAAGGGAGGCGTTATGGAGCAGTTCGCAGCAGTTAAACGTAGCAAGGACGGCCAGCCGGTCCGCTACTTGATCGTGGACGATTCCGTGTTCGCGCGCAAGAACCTGGCCCGCATGATCGAAAGCTTCGGAGGCCAGGTGGCCGCCGAAGCCGGTGATGGCCTCACCGCCATCAGCGAGTTCGAGCGTACTCATCCCGACATCGTGCTCATGGATATCACCATGCCGCAGATGGAAGGCATCGAGGCCGCCGAAAAGATCGTGCAGGCACATCCTGACGCGCGTGTGGTCATGGTGTCTTCCGTGGGCTATCAGGAAAACATCGTCGCCGCATTGCAGCGCGGGGCGCGGCATTTCGTGCAGAAGCCGGTCAAACCCGAAGTTTTGTATGAAGTGATCAAGTACGTGCTGGGAGAGGATGGCGTGGTCGCCACGGCGGCCAACACGGGGGCCTAGTCTCATGAAGATGGAGTTGATTCAGCCTTTCATCAACGCGGCAGACGCCGTGCTGTCGCAAGGCTTGCAGGGCGCGACCAAAGTCGGGCATCTTGCAATGGACGAGGCCGGCTATCGCCGCAAGGGCGTAGCTGGAATGGTCGAACTCAGCGGCGACATTGAAGGCCGCATTATTGTCGACCTCGATCCGCAAACCGCAGTGCGCGTGGCTAGTCACCTTGCGGGCTCACAGCTGCCCGAGTCCGACACGCTAATTCGAGAAACCATTTTCGAACTGGCGAACCAGGTCGTGGGCAATGCGATCTCTGCGCTCAACGACCAAGGATTCCATTTCCGCGTTCATCCTCCCATGCTCGTAACAGCCGCGGAAGGCGACAAGACCAGTGAAGATGTGGAAGCGCTGATGATCTGCTTCGAAACCTCTCTCGGCAACGTGTTCATGAACGTTGCCTTGCGCTACAACAAGCGCCGCATGAGCGATCACGCAACTGCGGGACGATAGCTGTAAGCTTTCGTCGTTAGTCGTTGGTCGTTCGTCGTTGGCCTAATCCAACCAAACTACTTCCGAATTGTTCTGATGCCGGACGAAAATTTTTTTGCTCCCTAGGTATCGCGCATAGACGTTCCCTTCCTCGCTCCCTATAATGAAAAGATTCATTTAATCGGAGAAGCTGACCGGGTGCCGCTCGAACTAAAAGCCACCATCAATTTGCCCAAGACGGCCTTCCCCATGAAGGCCAACCTGCCCCAGAATGAGCCCAAAATGCTGGCTCGCTGGGAGCAGATGGGCATCTACAACCGCATTCGCGAGGCGCGCAAAGGCGCGCCGCAGTACATTCTGCACGATGGTCCTCCGTACACCAGCGGGCCGATTCACCTGGGCACGGCGTTCAACAAGTGCCTGAAGGATTTCATCGTCAAGTCAAAGACCATGGCCGGGCTGGATGCGCCCTACGTGCCGGGCTGGGATTGCCACGGCCTGCCTATCGAAATCAAGGTCGACAAAGAACTCGGCGGCAAGAAACTGCAAATGCGTCCGCTGGATGTGCGCGCGGCGTGCCGCAAATACGCGCAGAAGTATCTCGATCTTCAGCGCGAACAATTCAAGCGCATCGGCGTCTTTGGCCGCTTCGACCGGCCCTACGCCACGATGAATCCGCAATATGAGTCGGTAGTTTTATCGACATTTTTTTCGTTTTACGAGAATGGATTCGTTTACAAGGGCCTGCGCGCCGTTTACTGGTGCATGTTCGACGAAACAGCCCTCGCTGAAGCTGAAGTCGAGTATGAGAATCACGTCAGCCCGACGGTTTGGGTGAAATATGCGTTACTTGATGATCAGGCTCAAATTGATCCTGCGCTGGCCGGTAAGAAAGTTTCGACGATCATCTGGACAACCACCCCCTGGACTTTGCCCGCCTCGATGGCGGTGGCATTTCATCCGGATGAGGAGTACGTGGCTTTGGAAGTTCCCACTTCTCGCAAAGACGGCGAGAAGTGGGGCACCCAGGTTTATATTGTCGCTTCCAAGCTGGCGAAAGAAACTGCCGAGAAATGCGGCTTCGTCAATCCCCGCGAGCTTGCGCACTTCGCCGGCCGCAAGCTCGAGCACCTGAATTTTCAGCATCCATTTCTCGATCGCAAAATTCTCGGCGTGCTCGCCGAATACGTCACGATGGACACGGGAACAGGCGTGGTTCATACTGCGCCGTCGCATGGCGCTGAGGACTTCGCTACCGGCGTGAAGTACGGGCTCGATGCCACCAGCAACGTCGATGAAAAAGGCATCCTGCGCAATGGCCCGCCCGAATATACCGGCAAGCGCGTGTGGGACGCGAACCAGCCCATCATCGAGCTGCTCAAGAGCCGAGGAGCGCTACTGCATGAGGAAAAAACGGAGCACTCCTATCCGCATTGCTGGCGCTGCCATAATCCTGTGATCTTCCGTGCCACCGAGCAGTGGTTTATCTCGATGGAAACACCTATGCCGGGCGGCAAGGGGAAAGACGACGTTCTGCGCACGCACACGCTGGAAGACATCAAGCATGTGAAATGGGACCCGGCTTGGGGCGAAGAGCGTATGGCCAACATGATCGCCACGCGACCTGACTGGTGCATTTCGCGGCAGCGCGTGTGGGGCGTGCCCATTGCCGTCTTTCTTTGCGAGGCCTGCGGCAAGCCACTGAACGACAAAACGATCAATCGAAAGGTAGTCGAGCTGTTTCGGCGAGCAGGCGCGGATGCGTGGTTCATTGATGAACCATATTCTTTGCTTCCGGCCGGTGCGAAATGCCCTGATTGCGGCGGCACGAAGTTTGAAAAAGAAACCGACATCTTCGACGTGTGGCTGGAATCGGGTGCAAGCTATCTCGCGTTGATCGACGATGAGCCTTCATATCCCTGGCCGTCTGATGTTTATCTCGAAGGCGGCGATCAATACCGTGGATGGTTTCAATCTTCTCTGCTTTGCGGCGAGGGAACGCACAGTTCGCCTCCGTACAAGGGCGTGGTCACGCCCGGATGGACGCTCGACGAAACAGGCCAGGCCCTGTCGAAGTCGCGCGGTAACGATGTCGATCCGGTCGACATAGCGAACCGCCTGGGCGGAGAAATTGTGCGTTTGTGGGTGGCTTCGGTTGATTTCCGCGAAGACGTGGTCGGCTCCGAAAGGCTCATGCAGCGCGTGGCCGAGAACTACCGGGACATTCGCAACCGATTTCGCTACATTCTGGGCAATTTGTATGACTTCGATCCGGCACAGGATGCGCTTGAGTTCGCTCGATTGCAGTCGCTCGATCAATACATGCTGCGGCAGACGGCGGCCTTCGCCTCAGACGTGCGCAGCTCGTACGAAGAGTTCGCGTTTCACAAGATCTATCACCGGCTGAATCACTTCTGCATCGTCGATCTGAGCGCGTTCTATTTTGATGTGCTCAAGGACCGGCTCTATACTTCTGCACCAAAATCAAAAGCGCGGCGCGCGGCACAAACGGCCATTTGGCGGATCGGAGAAGCTCTGGCACGTCTGCTCGCGCCCATCATGAGCTTTACCTGCGAAGAAGTCTGGGAGCATCTGCCGAAAGTTTCTGGTCGCAGCGAAAGCGTTCACTTGGCGCACTTCCCAGCCGCGAACGACATTCTCGGCGACCGGATTCCAGAGCAAGATGAACAACAATTCAAAGACTGGCAGACGCTGCGCTCGGTTCGCGATGAAGTGTTGAAAGCGCTCGAAGAAGCCCGCAACAACAAGTTGATCGGCACGGGACTTGAAGCGCAGATTGTGCTCAATGCCTCCGATCCTGTCTATTCCGCTCTAAAGCGTTATGAAGACCAGTTACGGTATCTTTTCATCGTGTCGGCGGTGCATCTGCACCGCGGTTCAGGAAACGGAACATCCGGCGTGCACGTCGAAGTGAAGAAAGCTGACGGACTGAAGTGCGAGCGCTGCTGGAATTATTCCATCCATGTCGGGGAGGACAAAAACTATCCCACGGTATGCGAACGTTGCAGCGCTGTACTGAAAAAAATCGAAGCACGCTGCTAAATCGGCAGCGCATCCAATCGGTGTCCGCAGCCGGAGTGTACGGTGAACTGGCGAAAGATACGAACATTCCTCATTACGCTTTTCGTCCTGCTTCTGATCCCTGCAACGCGCTTTTACCAAATTGATGAACCCATTCTGCGCATGTTTCGCAACCCTCGCCGGGTGGATCCTTTTTCGCTGCACGTAGAGGGCGAGTTCGTCGAGAGTAACCTTGGAACTGAACAGAATTCCGACGGCTCCGTCACAGTGCGGATGATCGCGCAGCAGTATCTTTTTATTCCACACTGCATTCTCGTTCCTGCGGGAGTTCCGGTGCATCTGCGAATCACGAGCCCGGATGCAGTCCACTCGCTCGCGTTTCTCGGAACGGACTACAACGTCAAGGTCACGCCGGGAGCGATCAGCGTGGCTGAAATGCAACTTCCCCGTGCGGGAGAATACAAGACCGCCTGCCGTGAATTCTGCGGCGCCGGCCACTACGCCATGCGGTCGGTAGTGAAAGTTGTGCCGCAGGAACAATTCCCGGTTTTGCAGCCGGGAGAAAGGGGTGCCTGTGCCGCACAATAGAAATAGAAGTCGCTCGGCTTTTCGATTAGTGGGGATCCTCTTTCTCGTGCTAACTGCGACCGTACTGCTGTTGCGCGCCGGTGACAATCCGGGGGTTCACGTTCCCTCTTACGTTGAGTGGACTCCCGAGACAATTGCAACGGCCTCCAGCGGCGATGCGTTTCGGGGGCTTTTATTGTCGCGCCATTGTGAGCACTGCCATGGTGCAGAGGGTTTCAGTCAGAAAGCGGATACTCCAAATCTTGCGGGCATGGACCGGCTGGCCATCTGGAAACAGTTGCAAGATTTCCGCGCGGGTAAGCGTGTTTCGTTCCCGATGAACCCTATCGCTCAATCGCTTTCAACCAAAGACGTGGCTGATGTGGTTGCTTACTACGCGAAGCTGCCCGTCTTTTATGACCCCGATGACCACCGTGCGTTTCCCGAGCCCGCGCCTGATCCGGTTCGCAAAGGCGTTGCCTGGCGGCTGATCAACTTCGGCGACGGTGAGCGCGGGATTCCCCCATGCCAGGCCTGCCACGGCCCAGTTGCGTATCGCCCGGGAGCGCCGGCTCTACTGACGCAAAACGGGCCTTATCTTTTAGAGCAGTTGGAGGCCTTCGCGAATGACAAGCGCGCCAACGACATCAACGAAGCTATGCGCACGATTGCGCAGTTATTGACCGATGATGAGCGGCACGCACTGGCGGAGTATTACGGCGCGGGATTGGGAATGAATCCGGGGAGCGCGGTCGCGCCGAGATAAACACTATTCGCGGGCCCATGAAAGACGTCATGCCGAACGTGGCGAAAGCCGCGAGGGGACCTTAAATGAGCCGGAAGCGTTCGTGCTGTGAGCGCCAATTGC
Source organism: Candidatus Sulfotelmatobacter sp. (assembly GCA_030041215.1). Taxonomy (GTDB): domain Bacteria; phylum Acidobacteriota; class Terriglobia; order Terriglobales; family Acidobacteriaceae; genus Sulfotelmatobacter. The sequence goes on from JASHOH010000006.1 coordinate 21,321, forward strand.
CACGCGGCATGCAGAGAAAAGGTTCTTTGCCGCGCCGACGCCGATTGACGTGCCTCGTAAAGTCCCTCCGAGAGCTGACGCTCTCGTCGGGATGACATTGTTGAAAGAGCACACTACCGCAGCTCTTCCATGGCCGCTTCCAGCGCTTCTCTGCTCGGACGAACCAGCGATTCGGGCAGCGTGGCCAGCGGTTCGTCGACCATGTTCAGCATGTCAAGGAACGTGGGCACCTTGGGATTCACGTAGAACAATCCCGTCAGAACTTCACCCTTCTCATGCGCTTCGGCCAAGCGCGAAATCGCTCCGATCCGGTCGGTCGGATCGTAATCTTCTTCCAGCTTGCGCAGTTGCAGGTGTGAGCCATCGTGCATCGTGACATTTACAGTCGTGCCCGGGTCGTACTCGACGTCAATTTCTTCAAAGTGCGGCACGAAGCTGATTTCCTGCAAAATTTCGTCGTGATCCTTGACGTATTTGTAGGATTTGGTCGAGCCTTCATGATCATTGAACGTCACGCAGGGAGAAACCACATCGAGCATAACCGTGCCATGATGGGCGATGGCCGCTTTCAGCAGTGCGCTGAGTTGCTTCTTGTCGCCGGAGAATGAGCGTCCGACAAACGTCGCCCCGAGTTCAATCGCCAGTCCACAGGTGTCGATCGGCGGCAGATCGTTGATCACACCGGTTTTCAGCTTCGAGCCTAGATCGGCGGTGGCGGAGAACTGGCCTTTGGTCAGCCCGTAGACGCCGTTGTCTTCGATGATGTAAATGAGCGGAAGATTTCGCCGCATCAGGTGAACAAACTGGCCGATGCCGATCGAAGCTGTGTCGCCATCGCCGCTTACGCCGAGAGCAAGCAGGTTTCGGTTCGCCAGCATCGCGCCACTCGCCACCGAAGGCATTCGCCCATGCACGGCGTTGAAACTGTGCGAGCGGTTCATAAAATACGCCGGGCTCTTGGAAGAGCACCCGATTCCGCTCAGCTTCACCACGCGCTCGGGTGAGACGCCCATCTCGTACATGGCTTCGATGATGCGTTCGGAAATTGCATTGTGGCCGCAGCCAGCGCATAGCGTGGTCTTGCCGCCCTTGTAGTCGATTACGGTCAGTCCGATGCGGTTGGTTTTTGGTTCGGAAGATCTGGGTTCAGAAGTTGGCGTAGTCGCCATTACTTGCCCTCCATGGTGCTCAATTCGTCAGTAACGGAGCGCGCATCCAGCGGCAGACCGTCCAGATGAGCGATGGCGCGCAGGCGCGTCGTGAGTTCAGGTTTCAGGTCGAGCTTCAGCAAGCTGAGCATCTGCGCGTCGCGGTTCTGCTCGACCACATACACGCGATCGTGCTGCTCCACGAAATCGTGCACTTCGCGCGTAAACGGATACGCCCGAAGTCGTAGGTAATCAGTTTCAATACCATACTCGCTGCGCAACTGGTCGCGGCTTTCGGTGACGCCCCAATGCGACGTGCCGTAAGCGATGATTCCAATCTTTGCATTTGAAGAGCCGGCGTTTATGCCCTTTTGAATTTCCGGGCGCGGCACAAAGGAGCGCGCCGTCTCGAACTTGCGGTTCAGGCGCTCCATGTTGTTTTCGTAATCATCGGGGCGCTCGCTGTAGCTGGATTTGTCGTTATGTCCGCTGCCGCGCGTGAAGTATGCCGCTGCAGGATGATCTGTTCCCGGCAGCGTGCGATAACCCACGCCATCGCCGTCGAGATCTTTATAGCGAGCAAATCCGCCGAGCCTGTCGAGATCGGCTTTGCTCAAAACTTTGCCGCGTTTGATCGGCGTGGTCGGATATTCGAATGGATCCGACATCCAGTTGTTCATGCCGAGATCGAGATCGGACATCACGAAGACAAGCGTCTGAAACTGTTCGGCTAGATTAAATGCGTCTTGCGCCATGCTGAAGCATTCAGAGACCGAGCACGGAATCAGCATGATGTGCTTGGTATCGCCATGCGACAGAAACGCGGTCGAAAGAATGTCACCTTGCGAAGTGCGCGTGGGCAAACCAGTGGAAGGGCCGACACGCTGAATGTCCCAAATCACACCGGGAACTTCGGCGTAGTAAGCCAGGCCGGCGAACTCCGACATCAGTGAAATGCCGGGGCCCGCGGTCGCGGTCATTGACCGCGCGCCCGCCCATCCCGCGCCGATCACCATGCCAATGGCAGCAAGCTCATCTTCTGCCTGCACAATCGCAAATGTTGCTTTGCCATCCGGGCCGATGCGGTACTCCTTCATGTACTCGATCATCGTTTCGACGAGCGATGACGACGGCGTGATCGGATACCACGTGACCACGGTGCATCCGGCGAACATGCAGCCCAGCGCCGCTGCTGAGTTGCCGTCGATGATGATCTTACCGGCTGTCTTGTCCATGCGTTCGATGTAAAACGCGCCACGCTTTTGCAAGCTTGCCTTGGCGTAATCGAATCCGGCCTGCGCCGCAGCCAAATTCAAATTGGCCGCTTTGGCTTTCTTCGCGAATTGTTTGCGAATTGCCTTCTCAATCTCGCCCATCTCGATTTCAAGCAACTGCGCGACCACGCCAACGTACACCATATTCTTGACCAGCTTGCGCAGCTTCGCCTCAGGACAGACCGCCGCTACCAGCTTGTCGTAGGGAACCGAGTAGAAGACGAGATCATTGCGCAGCCTATCGAGTGCGAGTGGCTCGTCGTAAAGAACCGAAGCGCCCGGCGCGAGCGACATGACGTCATCCTGGGCCGTTTCAGGGTTCATCGCTACCAGAAAGTCGATCTCTTTCTTGCGGCCGATGTAGCCGTCTTTATTGGCGCGAATCGTGTACCAGGTGGGCAATCCCGCAATGTTCGATGGAAAAAGGTTCTTGCCGGAAACCGGCACGCCCATTTGAAAGATTGCTCGCAATAAAACCGTATTTGAGCTTTGCGATCCTGAGCCATTCACGGTGGCGACCTGAATGCTCATGTCGTTGACAATGCGCTTGCGCCCCAATTGCCCGCCGCCCGTACCCTGGGGCGCAACGTTCGTAGTAGACATCCCTACTCCTTCCTTGTGAGTGCGGAGTACTCCGCGTGACGTCAAAATCGAGGATTGGCATAATTATACGCGGCTGAGGCCGAGCGTCGCGGCAAATCGCGCGCCGGAAGCGGCCAGGAACCTAAGTCGAAACCACCCGATGTCGTCAGAATTAGTCGAATCTCATCAATCTTCACGATGTCATCCCGACGAGAGCGATAGCTCTCGGAGGAACTTATGATACGTTTCAAGCGGCATCGGCGCGGGAAAGAACGCCTCTATGCATGCAGCGGGGCAACTCCCGTCCGCGGCGCAAACTCCTCCGGCTCACGTACGGTCCCACTCGCGGCGATAGCCGCGTTCGGGATGACATCACTCAAATTATTGTTCTATCACTCGCCTTTGAAGAACTGCGCGATGGTACGGAACTTATTATATCGTGACACGACCAAATCAGAGAGGGGGATTTCCTTCAATTCGGCAAGATGTTTTTGCAGGCTGACGTCGAGGAGGTTCGCTGCGGCTTCGTGATCGCGGTGAGCCCCGCCTTCGGGCTCAACAACGATGTCGTCAATGCAGCCTAATTCCTTGAGGTCCGGGGCGGTAATTCGCATGGCTTCAGCCGCCAACTCTTTCTTGCTGGCATCGCGCCACATAATTGCCGCGCAACCCTCGGGAGAAATCACCGAGTAGATGGAGTTCTCCATCATTAATACGCGATCAGCGACTGCGATGGCCAGCGCGCCGCCGCTTCCGCCGACTCCGATCACGGTCGCGATAATCGGAACCTCTAGGCGCGCCATCTCCCGCAAGTTGTAGGCGATGGCTTCGGCCTGGCCCCGTTCCTCGGCGTGAATTCCCGGGTATGCCCCGTCGGTATCGACCAGCGTGAAAATCGGCCGACCGAATTTTTCGGCGATCTGCATCACGCGCAACGCCTTGCGGTAGCCCTCGGGATGCGGCGTACCGAAATTGCGGTGTACGCGCTGTTTCATGTCACGGCCCTTCTGCGTGCCAACCACCAGAACTTCCTCGCCGTGAAAACGCGCCATGCCACAAACGATGGCAGGATCATCGCCGAAGCCACGGTCGCCGTGGATTTCGCTGAAATCAGTAAAGACGCGTTCGATGTAATCCAGAGTCTGCGGGCGCTGCGGATGGCGCGCCAGCTCGGTTTTCTGCCAGGCGGTGTTCAGCGAGGTCATTTCCTGACGCAAGGTGTGAATCCGCTGATGGAGTTGCGCGAGCTGCCGCTGCGTCTCGGCGTTTTTGCCGCCGTTGGCCTCAATCTGCGCGACTTGCCGCTCGATCTGCTCAAGCTCCTGCTGCGCCTTGGCGGATGATGCTTCCATTGATTACCTGACTGAATAGTAACGCCGCGGTCCCGGCGGCTATCGAGCGGGCGTATCGCCCGCTCCCGTGTGAGCAGCGTTAGCTGATTAGCCGCACGCTTCCCCGTCCACAAATCTGCTCCACGCGGGCGATGAAATTACGGTCTGGCAGCACATTATATCCTTCCGCTTCCATCACGACCATGAAATCGCCGACGCGCTCCACATCGAACAATACCCGAGCCTCACCTCTGCGCTCGCGGAAAAGCGTATGCAGATCATCGACAGTCGATTCGCCCGACGTTTCCAGCGGCACGTGAATGCGAATGGCGCGAGGCAGTGGGACCTTCGCATCCTCCAGCGGCATGATCTCAGAAGCGATGAGCTTGGGATTCGCGCCCTCTTCGATTCTCACTCCCGCACGCACCAGTACCGGAACTTCAAGTTTGACCTTATCTCCTAGCCGCTTAAACGCCTCGGGAAACACAATCATATCGATGGAGCCCGACATGTCTTCGAGCGTGGCCTGGGCGTAAAACTCGCCGCGCTTCGATTTGAGCACGCGCACGTTGGCGATAATGCCTGCCGTCGCCAGTGTTTCATCTTTGCCCGTGCTCTTCGTCATGGCGCTCAGTTCGGCGATCGACAGCGCCTGCAAATCCGCCAGCTTGTCTTTGAATTTTTCCAACGGATGGCCGCTGATGAAGAAGCCAAGAATCTCTTTTTCCGCGCTCAGGCGGGTATGTTCATCCCAATCGGGAATGTTGGGCAGCTTGTCATTATGCGCTTCGGTTTCTTCCTCCTGGAAAATGCCGAAGAGCCCATGTTGGCCGGATTCGACGTCGCGCTGGGTTTTCTGAGCGCGTTCCATCGCGCGGTCAAGCACCGTCATCAGTTGCGCGCGGCGGCCGAGAGAATCCATGGCACCGCTCTTGATTAAAGACTCCAGCACACGCTTGTTCAGCAGCCGCAGATCGACGTTCTCGCAGAATTCGTAAATCGATCGGAACCGCCCCAGCTTCTTGCGCGCTGCAATGATCGATTCGATGGCGTTTGCGCCAACATTCTTCACCGCTGCCAGCCCGAAGCGAATGGCTTCGTCATGCGGCGTGAAGTTCGCATCCGAAACGTTGATATCGGGAGCTTCCACCGCAATCCCCATCTCGCGGCATTCGTTGATGTACTTCACCACGTCATCCGTGCTCCCCGTAACCGAGGTCAGCAATGCCGCCATGAACTCCACGGGGTAGTGCGTCTTCAGATACGCGGTGTGATAGGCCAGCAGCGCATAAGCAGCCGAGTGCGATTTGTTGAAGCCGTATCCCGCGAACTGTGCCATCAAATCGAAAATCTTTTCAATCTTCTTGGGAGGGAACTTGCGCTGCGTCGCGCCTTCGACGAACCGCTCGCGCTGCTGCGCCATCTCTTCCGGCTTCTTCTTTCCCATGGCACGGCGCAGCAAATCGGCCTCACCGAGTGAATATCCGGCGAGCCGGTTCGCGATCTGCATCACCTGCTCCTGATACACAATCACGCCCAGCGTTTCTTCGAGAATTTCTTTCAACTCGGGCAATTCGTATTCGACTTTTTTGCGGCCATGCTTTCGATCGACGAAGTCGTCGATCATGCCGCCCTGAATCGGCCCCGGCCTGTACAAGGCATTCAGTGCGGTCAAATCTTCAATCGAATTTGGCTGATACTTCCGCAGCACGTCGCGCATGCCGTGCGATTCAAACTGGAACACGCCCGACGTGAGTCCCTTATGAAAGACCCTCTGATAGGTCTCGGCATCTTCCAGGGGGATCTGTTCGAGGGTCATTGGCGTGCTGCGCGTTTGCGCAATCAGTTTCAACGTGTCAGTCAAGATTGTCAGCGTAGTGAGGCCAAGGAAATCCATCTTCAACAGGCCCATCTTCTCGATCGCGACCATGTCGAAGGCGGTAACGATTTCGTCGTTCTTTGTTTTGTGAAGCGGAACAAGTTCGGTCAGCGGCCGCGGAGAAATCACGACACCTGCCGCGTGAACTCCGGCATTGCGTACGAGCCCTTCCAGCTTCTTGGCAGTCTGAATCAGTTCCTTGATTTGTCCATCTTTCTCGATTGCCTCCCGTAACGGTGGTGATTCTTCGATCGCTTTCTCGATGGTGATGTTGAGTTGCGCGGGAATCATCTTCGCGATGCGGTCCACGTCGCTGTAAGGAATATCCATCGCGCGCCCCACATCTTTAATGGCTGCCTTCGCCGCCATGGTGCCGAAAGTGATGATCTGCGCAACATTATCGCGGCCATATTTCCGTGTTACGTAATCGATCACTTCTACGCGGCGGTTCATGCAGAAATCGATGTCGATATCCGGCATGGAAACGCGTTCCGGATTCAGAAAGCGCTCAAACAGCAGCTCATGCTGCAATGGATCGAGGTCGGTAATGCCGAGCGCATACGAGACCAGCGATCCGGCCGCCGATCCCCGCCCTGGCCCCACGGGAATGTAGCGCTCTTTCGCGTAGCGGATAAAGTCCCAAACGATCAAGAAATAGCCGGAAAACTTCATCTGTTGGATGATGGTGAGTTCGCGCTCCAGGCGTTGCTCGTACTCTGTCAGCGAATGTTTCAGGTTTCCTTGTTCGGCAAGCGGCCGCAGCGCCTCTAGCCGGCGCGCAAATCCTTCGCGGGTGACGTGAACAAAATAACTATCGATCGTGTAGCCGGGCGGCACATCGAATTGCGGAAACGGCGACGCGACCTTCTCCAGCCGCACGCTGCAGCGCTCTGCGATACCGAGCGTGCGCTGCAAGACCTGCGGCGAGTCCTTGAATACGCTGTACATCTGCTCGCCGCTTTTGAGGAAAAACTGTGTGCCGTCGAACTTCATGCGCTGCGCGTCGTGAATCGACTTGCCTGTCTGAATGCAGATCATCACATCCTGCGCATGCGCATCGTCCTCGCACAGGTAGTGGCTGTCATTGGTTGCAACCAGAGGCAGGCCGAGATCTTTTTCGAGTTGAAAGAGGCTGGGATTGATGCGGGCCTCCATGGCGAGGCCCTGGTTTTGAATCTCCAGGAAAAAGTTGTTCTTGCCGAAGATATCGGCAAATGTTCCGGCGGCGGCTCGCGCGGCTTCGAGATTCCCTTCCATCAATCGCTCGGCGACTTCGCCCTTCAGGCATCCTGAAAGCCCGATCAGTCCCCGCGAATGCTCCGCAAGAAATTTCTTGCTCACGCGCGGTTTGTAATAGAAGCCGTGCAGCGACGCCTCTGACGTGATCTTCACCAGGTTGCGGTAGCCTTCTTCGTTTTCCGCCAGCACCAGCAGATGGTTATAGGTATCACCCTCCGGCGGCGTGCGCTCGACGTTGTGATCTTCTTTTTTGCAGATGTAAAGCTCGCACCCGACGATGGGCTTCACGCCGTGCTTGTGCGCATTTGTGACGAACTCGACGGCTCCGAAGATATTGCCGTGGTCCGTCATGGCGACTGCAGGCATGCCTAGTCTCTCCACTCGTTTGCAGAGTTTTTCGATATTGCAGGCGCCATCCAGCAAGGAATAGTCGGTGTGCAGGTGCAGGTGGACGAATTGGGATTCCGCCATAGGCTAATCTAATTTTACGGTAGTTGCCGCCATTCTAGCGGGAAAGAGCGCCCGGGCAAGAGGAGAGTTATCCACAATCGGTGGAAGATCACCTCTGTACGTGTCTGCCGCCAACTGGCTGCCTTCAGGAGCTCCCGTGCGAGTTATGCGCCCGCATTCTCTGCACTCAAGTTCAGGAATCGAGCAAAACGGAGTAACGCGGGGGCCGGGTCAAATCAATCTCATTTCCCCAGCACCGCAACCAGCTTCCCCACGCGCTGGTAATCAGAGGCTTCGCGCGGCCACGGTACGAGAACGTCGGGCATGATCCCATTAACCTCATTTGAGCCATCGGCCCGCAGCCGCACGCAATCCGGCATTTTCACCTCGGCCCCGGAATTCTTCAACTTTGTTGGGATGCCACCGTTCGTATAGCCGCATCCCGCGCCTCCTGTAGCTTCGCCCAAGACAGTCGCCGCGTGATTGTCCTGAAGTAGCGCCGCGAGGTATTCGGCCGAGGACCAAGTATCGCGATCCACCACCACGTACAGCGGCAGCCGATGTTTGTCTTCCGAGTACGCATAGCGTGCCGGATGAAACAGCGTGGTCTTAGATTCCAGAGATTCGAAGCTTCCCGGTTTCGCATAATCGAGCACTCCGGAAACATACAAACGATTGCGCACCAGCATCGAACAGCTAAGTTTTCCGGTATCCCAAACGTCTACAGGTTGGCATATCTGCTCGGTCTCTTGAATGGCGGCGTCCAATGTTTTCGCCGCTGCGTGGAGAATATTCTGATCGCCGGCGCGATTTTTGATGTCTGTCTGAACAGCGTTGAGTTCCTGCTGCAAATTTTTTGTCCAGTGCGGGTGCTTAAGAAATGCCATCCACGAGGCCCGCAGCGGAACTGAACTCAGCTCCCTGGCGACCGCGTCAACCCAAGCCGAGCCGCCACCATTGTGAGTAATGTCGATAAGAAGCGCTGTCGCACCCGCCGTGCGCAAAGCGTCCGCTCGCTTCGAAAGTGAAGCCGTCAGAGCATTGGCCGTTTCGACTTCTAGTTTATTTTCACAGTCTTGGTCGCACTTTGAGTCATCTGCCAAATGCAGAGTTTTGGCCGCGGCCTCACAAACTTCGGGAAAAGCGTGTTCGGTGAATAACCCGATGCGAATTGTGCCGATGACTTTTCCGTTCGGCAGACGCAGCAAACCACCGGGAAAACTCTTCGCGTCTTCGGTATCGAGTGGCGCAAATTCGGAGTAAGTTGAAAAATCCAGTCCCGGTTTCAGTGAAGAGTTATACCCTAACCGTTGACATAGATTCGGAGCGGTGTCTCCTTCCGGCTTCGCGCTAGTATGCGGCTGCACCCATCGAATTTCCAAATGCCCGTCGCCAAAGCTGGCAAGAAACTTTTCAATCGCGCGTTGAGCGGTGCGTTCATCCTGAGCATTCCGCAGCTTTGCCTCTGTCTCTTTTCGCAGTCTGGGCAGGTCCATTCTGCGGTCTTGCACTGCAAACTCAAGGTCCGCATAATGGGCCGCCATCTCCAGCTGAAGCTGACGGAAGTCTTCCAGCCACAGTGTCGGATCGAAGGCGGTCGTTTGACCTTTTCCTTTGCCGCCAACTGCCGTAAGGACTACGGAGACGCACACGACCAAGACGACAATTCGAATGGGTCCCTTCATGTGAGTTCAATAGGCCTGTGCTTGTGCTCAGCAATCCTAGTTGCCTCTGGCAGGAAACAGAGCGTGTTTCGGTGCAGGCACCGGCACGTCGCCTTTTTCATCGCGCCAGAGAATTGCATTCAGCTTTGCCGCGTCCGCCGCATCGGGACGCGAAAAATCCATTTTGGCCGACTCGCTTGCGCCCTTCGCATTCCGCTTGTTGGTTTCATAAATCAGGCCGTTGTTGAGATTTCGGTAATCGGCCTCGAAAGCCGGCTGATTGCCATGACCTGAAAACATGGGTCCCATCACCGGCGCATACGCATCGTTCAAGTTCATAGGCGGAAGGCCAAGCCGCATCTCGATCGTGTGGACCATGTTTACCGTGGTGTAGAAACGGTGATCGACATAAGGTGCGGCTGCACTTCCCGGAGAGTATTTACTGATCACAAACGCGATCGAGCGGTGCGCGTCCACGTGATCACCGCCATCCTGCGCATCATCTTCGAGGACGAAAATCGCGGTGTCATCCCAATAGGGACTGTGCGAGACGGCGTCAACGACGCGCCCCAGGGCGAGATCGTTATCGGCGACCGAGGCCGCAGGGCGCGGATGATCGGGGCGCGTGCCTCCCGTGTGATCGTCGGGAAGATAAAGCAGCACAAATTGCGGAAGCTGAAATTGCGGATCCTTGTTCGCCTGCCGGGCCTGAGAAAACGTTTGAAACTCGTTCAGGAACTCGTCGACACGGAGCTGGTCGGGATAATCCGTGTTGAAATCGGGGAAAAGCGGATCGAAATGATCTCGCAGCGCCGCCTTGGTCGGCTTAACCAGACTGAACAACGGGACTGCCCACGGCCACGGGCTTGCGCCTGCGTGCGGATTCCCCACATTGGGAGCCAGCATTTCTCCTTTGTGAACCTCAGATCGTGGGCATGGCGCTTCGCTCGCCGAAGGAGTTGCCTGCTTTGGGCTTTCTGCTTTGCGAATTTTGTTGCACCAGGCGGCGTCAACAAACTCACCGTAGTCGCGATAGGTGTATCCATGCCGCGCCAGATTGTCCCAGAGAAATCCTGTGGAGGGATCGTCGACGTCCGGCAGCTTGTGTTCAAGCATCACTTCATCAGCCACAGCGCCGCCGAAATCATACGTCCTTTCTTTTCCGCGATACGCAATCTGCCAGGTTTTTTCGTTGTAGTCGCTGGTGATAGCGGCGGTGGACCAGAGATGCCCGTCGCCGGAAACTTCTCCGCTGTCATAAAAATTGTCGAGCACGCCGAACTGCAGTGCGAGCTTGTGCTCGTTGGGGGTGATATCGGCGCCATACATCGTAAGCGATGGATCGCCGTCGCCGACAGGTTTGCCTCCGGTCTTCAGATCGCCGAGCACCTGATCGTACGTGCGATTCTCCTTGATGACGTAGATCACGTGCTTGATGAGGTTGCCGCCTTGCGCGAATTGCATCTTGCCGGGATCGTTGTGCAGCAGATTGTCATGCTCGACTGTGCGCGTGAGTCCGTCGAGCCGCTCGAGAGTAGGGAGGAGTTTGAGTCGTGCGATTGATCCGTGCAGCAGCGTCGGGATGTAGGGATGCTCGTGGTGACGGACCTCCCAAGAAGTTTTGCCCGGTCCTTTGTTGGGTACTGTGCCCTCGCCTTTTGCGGTAGCAATCAGGAGATCGTTGCCTTGGACTGCAACGGCACTCGGGTACCAGTCGGTGGGGATAAAGCCGGCCGCGACCTGAGGAAAGTTGCTGCTATTCTGCTTATTCGCGGGCAAACTTGGAACATCGAAGACAGCCACTGCGTTGGCTGAAGAATCCGCCACGAACAGATACTTTCCATCGCTGGACTGTGCCAGAGCGCTGGGCGTAGTTCCGGCAAACTTCTGATTTGGCATCGTGGTGCTCAGGAACGCGATCAGCTGACCACTCTCGGTCGAAACCACTGCGACTGAATCAGAATTCGATAAAGCCACGTAGAGCAGTTTTTCCTCGGGGCTCAAGAGCAGAGCCGTTGGGTGCGACCCGGGCGCAATCTGCTCCTCAGGCTCGTTTAGCTTGATCCAGTGCGTCACCTGGCCACTTGACAAGTCCAGTTCAGCGACTCGAGATGCGTTCCACAGGCTGCACCAAGCGCAGCGCCCGTCATGCGTGGCCACACAGGTATAAGGAAACAACGATGGCACAAGTTCATTCGTGCTCAGGTCGAAGCGCTGCACGACCTTGCCGCTCGTGACATCTAGCAGCACTACATTGTCGGAAAGATTGTTGGCAATCAGAAGCCGGTCTTGACCGTTCTGCCCAGCAATCAGCGCCAAGCCCGCCGGATACGGAATCGCCGTCCCCGCAGGCGTCTTCTGCAAAGCACTTGCTACTTTCTTGCCGGCCGCGAGCGTTTGCGGTTCGATCGCGATGAACCGCTCCGGCGCAACTTTGCCAGCGGCGAAGCTGTAAACAGCGACTCCATTTCCGGTATCGCCGGGCTTTTGTCCAGTTGGATCGGTGATCGAACCCACCGACGTATAAAGATGTTTGCCATCCGAACTGAAAACCAGGCCGACGAAATAACTTTGGTGAACTTCTTCGCCGAAGCGCTTGTCGGGAAAATCGGCAAGTTGATTGGTTTTCAGGTCGAGCACACCTATCGATTGTGTTGCCCTCGCTTCCTGAGTGCCGTAACCATCATTCAAAAAGGCGGCGTAGCGCCCATCCGGGCTGAGGGTGATCGTGGCAGGAAATCCGTTGGTGCTGCTGAGGCGGCCGGGCGAGGGAACTGTGAGGCTCTTGCTGCTGGGAAGCGAAATCACCGACGGGCTCGACTTCGCTTCCTGAGCTGGCACTGCATTCTGGCCGCAGAGCAATGTGATCAGGAAAATAATGCTGCAACGCGTCACAAGAGCCTCCGCAGAAATATTCTTGGCTACTGCCCAGGTTTCTTCTCTGTTTCTTTTTCTTTGGGCAAGCCCTTCTCGATGGCCTTACGAGGCAGCATCTGATCGCGCATGGCGGCGTCATAAACAAAACCGGCTACGACAACGGCCATTTGCTTGAGGTCGTCGGGCTCAAGGCGGTCGTAAACGTCCATGTTGGAGTGGTGGGTACGCGATTCGTATTCGAGCGGGTCTTGAATGAATTGGAATCCGGGGATGCCGACGGCGTCGAAAGATTGATGATCGGTGCCACCAGTGTTACGCATGGTGAGCGTAGTCATACCGAGATCTTTGAATGGTTTCATCCATGCTTCGAAAATAGGCGCAACGGCGGCATTCTCCTGCAGGTAGACGCCGCGAATTTTTCCGCTGCCGTTGTCGACGTTGAAATAGACAGAAACTTTGGCTTGCTCGGGCTTGACGGTCACGTCTCCGGCTTCGCGGCGCAATAACGTAGGATCATCTTTCTTGCCGGGCTCCTCTGAGTGCGGGCGCGAACCGAAATGGTGCTCAACGTAGCCCTGCGAGCCGAGCAGTCCTTCTTCTTCACCACTCCACAGCCCGATGCGAACCGTGCGGCGCATCTTGAGATCGAGCGATTTCAGAATGCGCATGGCTTCCATCATCACGATTGTTCCCGCACCATTGTCCGTGGCGCCGGTGCCGGCGTGCCAGGAATCGAGATGCGCGCCGACCATGACCACCTCGTCTTTCTTATCGCCTCCGGGAATTTCAGCGATGGTGTCGTAGGCCATGGGATCGTCGTCGTAGAACGTGTTTTGCACGTTCAATTCGAGCGTGAGATCTTTATTCTGCGAAAGCAGCCGAGCGATGCGCGTCCAGTGCTCCAGCGCGATGGTGATCTGCGGAACGGTGGTAGTCTCACCGATTTTGTACGATCCGCCCTGCTGCACGAATACCGTGCCGCCACCTGAGGTCTGGCGGCTGTGATCGATGACGGCGAGAACTTTCTCATCCGCAAAGAACTGATTGGTATCCTTCATCAACTGCTGCCGCCTGAGAATATCGGCCATGCGGTATTGGCGCTCGGGCGCGGCCGTGTAATCGTAGATTCTTGCGAGGTCTTCCTCGGAATCGCGTTTGAACGGGGCTTCAGTGATCGGCTTGGCTTCAGTGTCCGGCCCGGCGATGACGATCATGCCTGCCAGCTTGCCCTTGTACTTATCGAAATCTTTTTTGTCCTCGATGTCGACGCGGACGCATTTGCCGGTAACGCTGCCATTTGTTCCCGGAGTCCAAGCCTTAGCATAAGCAATCAGCGGGGCGACATCAGGCGAAATCATGCGCACGTTGATATATTGGTTCGCCCAGCCGCGGCCGAATGGTCCCCATGCTTCGAGGTGCGCGTTGTAAAGGCCCATAGCGGCGAGTTGATCGCGCGTCCACTCGTTGGCGCGCTTCATGTTGGGCGAGCCGGTCAGGCGCTCCCCGATGTTATCCATGAGGCCGGTGGCGTAATCCATGATCTTCGAGTTGTGAAAGCCTTCATTTCGAATACGGCTCATCACTTCAAGGTCGACTTTTTCCTGAGACCATGATGCAAGAGCTGATGACAACAAGAAAATAAAGCAGAAGAAGCGGGCGAAGTTCTTCATGTGCGGTCCCCCGGGAGAAGATGAAAAGCGTGATTATACAGCGGAGTCGCGATGAAGGCGTTCGCGTAGAGGATCAGGCAGTGGTGCAGTTTGGTAAGGATGCGAGCCAACCGCGCGATTGTTGCGGCGCAAAAAGCACGCCGCGTCGGGCGGCTCGCCCAGATCCCTCGCTGCGCAAAAGAAGCTTGCTCGGGATGACAAGCAAGCCTCACCACTACCAAGGGTCAATCCAGCTTCTCAGGAGCGGCGGGGTTCGGCTCGTTCTCTGGTTTCTTCGGTTCCTCTTTTTCTGCCGGTTGATCATCATTTTTCACCACGTATTCGACAATCAGCGAGATGCGGCGGTTGGCAGGATCGAGCGGGTTATCGGGCTTTCGCAGATGTTGATCGGCAAAGCCGCGGACCTGCGTGATCTGATCAGGGCGAATGCCGTTGGCCTGCATCAAACGGCGCGTGGAGTTCGCGCGGTCGGTGGAAAGCTCCCAATTGCTGTAAGTGCCGCTGCCGGCATAGGGTTTCGAGTCAGTGTGGCCTTCGATCGATATTTTGTTCGGCAGCTTGCCTAGTTCCTGTGCCAGAGTGATCAGCAGGTCTTTGCCATCAGCGTTCAGATTGGGGCTGCCGATGTCGAAAAACGTTCCGGCGGCCGATTCCATCAGCTCGATGCGCAGCCCCTCCGGCGTAACGGTGATTTCTATCTGATTTTTGATCTTGTCCAATTCGGGTAACTGCCGAATCGCGTTTTGTAGTTCGTCCTTGAGCTTGGGCATGTTGTCTTTGGTGAGGATGAAGTTTTCTCCCGCACCGAGCATGTTGCTGCCAATTTTTTTCGAGCTTCCGGTTGGATCTTTGAAGTAACCGCCGACCGCTTCCTGAACCTTCTTGCTGGCATTCAACAGCCAGAGAACGATGAACAGCGCCATCATGGCGGTGACGAAATCAGCATAGGCGACCTTCCACGCCCCGCAGTGGTGGCCGTGGCCGCTCTTTTTTTTGACGATGATGATGGGGCGTGTCTTGTCCATGGATTTGGTGATTCGCTACCTGGCAGCCGTGGCGGCAGCGGCCTGCGGCTCCGTCGCAGGCTCCGCCGTTTTCTTCCGGCAAGCTGCTTCGACTTCGCGGAAAGACGGGCGCACATGCCCGGGGATTGCGCGGCGCGCCACTTCCACCGCCATGATCGGCGCCGTCCCCCGCAGGAAGGAAATCATCAGAACGCGCAGGACGTAAAGATAGGCATGCTCCTCTTCTGCCGCCTTGCTCATGTTGGCGGCGATGGGGCCGATCAATCCGTAGCAAAGCAGAATGCCGAGAAATGTTCCCACCAGCGCCGCGGCGACTTTTTTGCCGATTTCTTCCGGCGGTCCACCCATTGCCTGCATAGTGATGACTACTCCCAGCACTGCTGCGACAATTCCTAGTCCGGGCATGGAATCAGCCATGGTACTTAGAGCTGTCGTCGGCTGCGATGCGTCGTGATGATGCACTTCCAGGTCGAGGTCGAGCAGCTGGTCGAGATCGAAGGCATCGATGCCGGTGATGGCCATCCGCAAGGAATCGCAGACGAAATCCTGCACATGATGCTTTTTCAGAACAGCGGAAGCGGCCGCAGCAGCGGCTGCGGCAGCACCGTAAACCGCACGGCTCTCCTCGAGGCTCTGCTGGGCGCGCTGCAACTGTGTGCACGGGAGTGCGATGTCCGGACTTGTGATGGACCAACCCTTCCGTTTGCACTGGCTTGGCTTCGCATAGCGCAGTTGTGATCGGGCACATCTCGCACACTTCGCAGCTTTCCTAGTTGCAATGCAAGAGAATGTTCTCGGAGCAGACATGGCCCAGCACCTCGATGCGCGCGTAGCCACTGATCTGCTCGGCGCCGTCGCTCCAGAAAACGATTTTTTTTTGCAGATCAAGCACACAGACTCCCACCTGCAACTGGTTGAGGATGTCTCGGTAAACATCTGGATCCTGGAAGGCAGACATGGCATGAACGCAGTGCTGACGAGTTTTCTATCGGCGGAATAGCAGCCCGACTTCATGCCCGGCGAGGGCGGCATAGAGACTGAAATTGTGCCTAACCTGTCGTGTTTACAGTGCATTAACAACCTAACACTTTTGGGTCAGGCAGTGGCACGAGGGTGCCATTTGCAAGACTCTCCCCGGGATGTAACTTGACAAGTGAGCAGTTCTGGGGGAGGGCTGCCCGGGCGCCTCGATCTCACTGAGATTGAGGCGCTCGTTATTTTTGGGCGAGATTCTTGATGTGGGGGCGGGCACTCCTGCCCGCCGAATACGCGCCCATTCTGAAGCCTTTCCCTGGCTAAGTCCGATGGCACCGCCTCCGCTTACCAGGCCTTGCCTTCGCATCTTTGGCGGTTGATCATCTTCTCCCATCTTCGGTGGTCAAACCTGCGTGTATGATATTCACCACCTTCCGAAACTTTCGCGTGCCTGGTGAATCCCATCTGCAAGCCTGGCAAATCAAAGGGCGTGAATCGAGCATGTTGAAGAATCACTTATGGACGAGAAGAAATTTCGCCAGAACAGCCGCCGTGAATTGCTCAAACTGACGCCGGTACTGGCGCTGGGCGCATTCGCGATTCCAAACCTGCAAGAAGGATTGCTGAAAAAGGGATTGCGCTTCAGCGATTGGACTGCGGCGCGGCTGTTCCGGCCGCGTCATCTGGCGACTACATTCGATGATTCGGAAGTGACTCCGTTCGAGAAGTTCCCTCTGAACACTTACGACGTGGATGATCCGGGAGTGATTTTTGAAAACTGGACTTTGACCGTGAGTGGCGCGGTACAAAAGCCGGGTGACTATACGCTGGAGCAGATACAAGCGCTGCCGCGCGTGCGGCAAAACACGCGGCATATCTGCGTCGAGGGCTGGGACGTCATCGGCCGCTTTGGTGGCGCGCGGCTTTCCGATTTTCTGGGTTTGATTGGCGCAGATCCTACGGCGCGCTTTATTACAGTGAACTGCGCCGACGATTATTACGAATCGCTGGACATGGCGACGGCGATGCATCAGCAGACGCTATTGTGTTACGAGATGTACGATCGTCCGCTCACGCGCGAGCACGGCGCGCCGCTGCGCCTGCAGATTCCGACAAAGATTGGCTACAAGCAGGCGAAATATTTGACGGACTTGAAGGTCACGCACGTGCTTGATCGGCTGGGATACTGGGAAGATCAGGGGTATTCGTGGTTCTACGGGCTGTAGAGGTGCGCGTCTGCGGAAATCAAGAAACTTAACCACGGAGGGCACGGGTTACACGGGGTAAAGCTGATGAGTGGTGTAGTGGTTGAGATTACGCGGCAAAAAGGCAAAGACGAGCCAATCGTCGTCGGGCGCGGAGTGTATGAACACCCATTCATCGTGCGGTTGTGCCATTGGCTAAATACGATTGCTCTGTTCGTGATGGTAGGCAGCGGGCTTCAAATCTTTCGCGCGTTTCCCAGCTTTGGGGCGAAGATTCCGCAGAAGGATTTGCTGCACTGGCCGAAGCAGTTTGCCATTGGCGGATGGCTGGGCGGGGCTCTGCAATGGCATCTGACCTTCATGTGGATTTATATCGCGACCGGCGTGGTTTACATCGCGTATCAGATTTTTAGCGGGAATTATCGTCAAGTCTTGTTCACGCACCGTGACATTCCTGATGTGTGGCCGATGGTGAGGCATTACTTCTTTTTTGGTCCTAAGCCGCCGACGCGGGAAGCTTACAACGCGCTCCAAAAGCAGGCTTATACGACGGCGATTGTGCTGGGCATTCTGTCGGTAGCGACTGGATTTGCGGTGTGGAAACCGATTCAGTTTTCCTGGCTGGCGTGGATGATGGGCGGCTTTCACTATGCCCGTATCTGGCACTTCGCTGTGATGTGGGCAATGGTGGCTTTTGTTTTAGGACATCTGGTCATGGTGATTCTGCACGGATGGAACAATTTTGTTTCCATGTTGACGGGGTGGAAGAAGGATCCAGAGTATTAGATCGGTTGACGACTTCAACTTCAAAATCTTAAATCGCAAACGCCGCTAAGAAAGGCCCTAAAGAGCGCAAAGCAAGAGCGCAAAGAAAAGCAGCCCGCGCATGGAAAGCAAGGCATTGAACACTGCCATCGGTAATCCGGAGCAGAGTGCCGCCTCGCGTGAGCGGGAGTTGATCCTGGCCGTGCAAGGCGGCCAGCGGGAGTTGTTCTACGAACTGGTCCGGCCATATGAGCGGCGGGTTTACGCTGCGGCGCTGGCAATCCTCCGTAATGAACATGACGCCGAAGACGCCTCGCAGGAAGCCATGCTGAAGGCTCTGGCCAAGATCCGGCAGTTCCGTGCGGAGGCGCGCTTCAGCACCTGGCTCATCCAGATCACAGTCAACGAAGCTCTAATGCGCCGCAGAAGGGAGCGAACGGTGGTCATCGAAGGCATTGACGATCACGAGCCTGACGAAGGCGAGTATATGCCGCGCGATTTTGCCGACTGGCGCGAGATTCCCTCCGAAGCGCTGGAGCGCAAGGAAGTGCGCCAGCATCTGGCGAAGGCGCTGGCCTCGCTCGACAGGAAATATCGCGAGGTCTTTGTGCTGCGCGACATGGAGCACCTCAACATTCAGGAAACGGCGGAGGCGCTGGGAATTTCTATCGCCTCGGTGAAGACGCGGCTGCTGCGGGCGCGGCTGATGCTGCGCGATCTGCTGGCCGCTGGATGGGAGCAGGGCTGGTTCAGCCGGCTTCCATTCGAGAAGGGGACCAAGCCATGGTAGACCAGAAAATGTCGAGCTGCGAAGAAGTCTGGCGCGAGATTTCGAATTACATCGACGAAGACGTAGAGACTGGCCTGCGCGCGGAGATGGACGATCATTTGAAGATGTGCCCGCGTTGCGCTTCGGTACTGGCGGGAATGCAAAATGTAGTGAAGCTGTACGGCGATGAGCGCATGCTGGAGGTGCCGGCGGGATTCAGCGTTCGTTTGGAAAAACGGATCGAGCGAGGACTAGCGACAGATCTTCGCGAGCGTCGGCAGTGGTGGTCGAGTTGGATGGCCTGGCTGATACCGGTGGCGGCTGTGTTGTTGATTGCCGGAGGCATATGGCTGGCCAATCCGTCGGGATTCAGAAATCCGTTGAGATCGCAACATGCGGAGCCGGCGAAGAATATTCCTCCTGATCTTCAGGTCGTAGTTTCGGACGGGGAGAAGCTGTTTCATCTGCCGGGATGCAAATTCATCAAGGACCCGAATTCAGAGCGCACGATGACCGCCAAAGAAGCGATCCAGGAGGGCTATGCGCCGTGCACGCGGTGTCTGCGGCAGTATTTGAAGACTGGATTGATCAGTCCGCATGGGCAGGCCGGCGATAAGGACGACGAAGCGGAAGAAGAACAAGAACAGCCGATCGTCGGAGCGGCGGTGCAGTAGTGGCCGTGGTGAACAGATCATGTCGTCGGATCCGAAGCAGGTGACATTGTTCGTGGAAGGTGAGCTCCCCAGTCGTTCACGGCACCATTTGGATCACCATGGTTGCGAAGTCGATGCGCACTT
The DNA here is from genome assembly GCA_030041215.1 of Candidatus Sulfotelmatobacter sp. GTDB lineage: Bacteria > Acidobacteriota > Terriglobia > Terriglobales > Acidobacteriaceae > Sulfotelmatobacter. Next base: position 40,971 of record JASHOH010000006.1, read on the forward strand.
CGCGCGGTTGACTGAGGACATCAAGACCGAGATGGCCATAATGGAAATCGTCGCCAACGGGCTTAGAGAAAACATTTGCGGGACGCAAGGTTGCCTCGAAACCGCCGACCCGGAACCGGATCTCGGGCAACTCCGTAATCTGGCGCTCGTTCGAACCACCGGTTTCCGTGACTTTCCTTGTGCGTTTTGAGCCGCGTTCCTTTAACAGCGCGGGGAAATCATCGGCGAAGCGTGTCCAGAATTGCGAGCCGGCACTCTCGCCGCTGTCCAGGATGAAGTCGAGCTGCCTACCTTGAAATTCGATGCGGGTTACGGGATTGAGTCCGTCGAAACACAAATTCGCGTCCACTGATGCGGGACCGGCGGACCCAAAGCCTGACTCGAAGGCTCCATCCGCCTTCCACGCAAGCGACCGCAGCGCGATGGGAACCTGGATGCCGATCACTCCCCGTTCACCCGCCTTCAGATCGCTCATCGGCTCCTGAGAATCCGGTAAGACAAGGAAGGCAACATTTCGGAGAATCGAATCACCGACGGTCAGCTCGTCCACCACCGCCGTTCGAATCTTGGCTGTCCCTCCGGCCCCATCCTTGACGCTCGCAGAGGTTTCATCTACAGCGATCCCGAACAGCGCAGCCTCTTTTTCGCTGATCATCGAAAAGTTCGCGCCCGTGTCGAGCGCCCAGTGCGCGATCTTGCCGTGAATGGAGGTGGGCGGCACGATGCCATCACGGTCCGCCTGGCCTTGAAAATGGCTGGGGCGATTGCGTGCGATGGATTGATCAGGATGCCGGCTCCACGCGGCAAAGAGCAATCGCGCATTGGTCAGGTCGGCCCGGCCTGGCTTTATTTTTAGAGCCTCATCGATTTCCCGCAACGCCTCATGATACCGCCCCAAGCGGCCATAGAGATCAATGAGCATGTCGCGGGCATCGGCCGCTTCCTTCGTCGCTGGGTTGAGCCTTACCGCTTCGTTTAGGTATTTCTCGGCTGATTGTGGATCATTGAAAGCGGAAGCAATGGCGCCCTTGTAGAGCACGGGGGCTTCCTGGTTCTTGAGGACATCGCGCAGTTCGAACCAGCGGTGCTGGTCATAGAGTGTCTTCGGCGAAGGCTTGTTTGTGACGGCTGTGGAACTCAGAAAGATCAGAGCGAACGCGAAAATCGCCTTGCTCATGTTTTCGTCCTCACCTTTTAAACGCGACTGCGAAACGAACGGCCCTCGCCGCGTGGACATTGGCTTCGTGCTGCATTAAAGGATCTACTGCAACGGCCCACTCTTCGCCAGCTGCATCTCTGTCTTCCGAATCATCTGCAGCCACAAAGAATCCGGATCGGAACTGAATACCGTGCCGGCGTCTGCCGGAAAAACGAACCACGCCCCCAGTTGCACCTCGGTCCGCAATTGCTCTTTTGTCCATCCAGCGTATCCCACATAAACGTGAAAAACGCCAGCGTCAGGGCGGGCCGAAATGGTTCGTTCGAAGAGGGTCTCGTCGGAAATCAGGTAAACGCTGCCGAAGACGTTTTCAGCTCCTTCGATCTTGCTCGACGACTGAAACAGCGCAAACACGGCCGGATGTCCGACAGGGCCTCCGAGATAGATCGGGTCGGAGCGGTCTTTCGCGCCCTTGAGATCAAGCGCTCGTGAAAGCGGGACATCGGTGCGCCGGTTGAGAACCAGCCCGAGTACGCCTTTTTCGTCGTAGCGAACCAGCAGGATCACCGTTCCTGCAAAATGCGGATCGCCGAGTTCGCGGCTTGCCACCAGCAACTTTCCGGCCGCCAGACTCTTGGCATTCTGCGATTGAATCGGAAGAAGCGCCGCCAGCAGCATTTCGCCTTCCGTGCGCAACGCCTTGACCCAATGCGATCGACTTGGCTTGTTCGCCGGATGGCGCCCGTACAAAAACGACCTATCAGCGGCCAGCACCGGACCGTGCAACCACGTATTGAACCTCGCCACATCAAATTCCGCGGTGTAAGGATTTAGCTTTCCGGGAGCTGCGAACGTAACAATCGTGACCAGCATTGCGAGGAAGCACGATTTGCGCAGAGACATGAGCGCTCTCCTTCCGCCGAACAACGAACTGACCTCATTAACGGTCACAGGTTGCCACTTATACCTCAGCATACGCTGTTTACGATTTGTGTCTGTGACACATCTGCTACATTGTTGACTGCCTTCGTTGACTTCCCCTTCGCAACGCTCCTACCATTGCACTCGGAATCCGGCATGATCGGCCAAACCATCTCGCACTATCGCATCATCGAGAAGCTCGGTGGCGGGGGCATGGGAGTCGTTTACAAGGCCGAGGACGTGAGACTCGGGCGCTTTGTCGCTCTCAAGTTCCTGCCTCACGACGTAGCAAGTGATCCGCAGGCGCTAAGCCGGTTCCAGCGCGAGGCCAAGGCCGCCTCGGCGCTGAACCATCCCAACATCTGCACGATTTACGAGATTGACGATCAGCACGAGCAGGCGTTCATCGCGATGGAGTTTCTGGATGGCCTGACGTTGAAGAACAGGATCGCTGGCAGACCATTGGAGATGGAGACATTATTGTCGCTTGGAGTTGAAATCGCCGATGCGCTGGACGCTGCCCACGCCGCTGGCATCGTGCATCGGGACATCAAGCCTGCCAACATCTTCATCACAAAACGTGGGCACGCCAAGATTTTGGATTTTGGATTGGCAAAGGTGACTGCCCCAGGCAAGTGGGAATCGGCGGGCGCCAGCTCCGCGCCGACCATTACTCTGGAAGAACATCTGACGAGTCCCGGTCAAGCGATTGGAACCATCGCGTACATGTCGCCAGAGCAAGTCCGCGCCAGGGAGCTCGACTCCCGCACTGACCTGTTTTCGTTTGGCGCCGTCCTTTACGAGATGGCGACCGGATCACTGCCCTTCCGAGGTGAGAGTTCCGGAGTGATCTTCAAGGCCATTCTGGATGCGAGCCCGACCGCGCCGGTGCGGCTGAATCCGGATCTTCCGCCGAAGCTCGAAGACATAATCAACAAATGCCTGGAGAAAGACCGCGATCTGCGATACCAGCATGCTTCCGAAATCCGCGCGGATTTGCAGCGGCTCAAGCGTGACACGGAATCGAAGAGCGCCGTAAGTTCGGCTGCCGGGACCACTTCAGCGGCGCAGAAGAGAAAGATCTGGCTGGCTGCCTGGCCCAGCCCCACAGTACTGACACTTGTGAGCCTGGCGCTCGTTCTGATTGGGATGGGCGTTTATGTCTCGCTGGGCCGAAAAAAAACTTTCACCCCCTTCCAGACGATGAACATCGAGCGGCTCACGACCAGCGGGATAGCCCGAAGAGTCGCCCTCTCGCCGGATGGCAACTATGTAGCCTATGTTACTGGTAATGCGGGAAAGCAGAGCCTTTGGATGCGACAGACCGTCACCCGCAGCGATATCCAGATTATTCTCCCGAGCGAGGAGCATTATGGTGGGCTCACCTTCTCACCGGATGGAAACTACGTTTTCTACGTCCGAAGAGCAACTGCCTGGGGGTCGGGTACGCTGTATCAAATTCCCACTTTAGGCGGTGAGTCACGCAAGGTGCTAGATCACGTCGAGTCTCCGGTCGCGTTCTCCCCGGATGGCAAGCGCCTAGCCTTCATAAGAGATAACCCCGGGTCAGAGACTGCTTTGATGGTGGCGGAAGCCGATGGTAGTGGCGAGCTGCAACTCTCCGCACGGAAAGTTCCTGATCCCTTCAGTGAAGCAGGCATGTCCTGGTCCCATGACGGCAAGAGCATCGCCATCGGGGCGTATTCTGGCGGTGAGTGTTACGTAATGACCATTCAGATAGCAGACGGGTCTGTGAAACGCGTCGGTTCTCAAGGGTGGCGTCATGTCTTGAGGGTAGCCTGGCTGGCGGATTCGAGCGGGTTAGTTTTCGGGGCCCAAGATTCGGCGAACGGGCCACTTCAACTCTGGGAGCTTTCCTACCCTGATGGCCGGGCAGGAAGGGTTACCAATGATTTAGACGATTACGTCGATCTGGATATGACAGCAGATTCGCGCGCGCTGGCGACCGTTCTGCGCGAGGTTCGCTCAAACCTCTGGCTTGCTCCCGGTGGTGCGCCCGGTCAGTCTGCCCAGATCAGTTCTAGCGTCGCCACACAGGAGGGCCTCTTCGGTCTCACGTGGACGGCGGAGGGGCGCCTTGCCTATGCTTCGCTGGCGAGCGGCCGCCGTGAGCTCTGGGTCATGGATACCGACGGCGGTTACCCGCGGCAGTTGACCTCCGCTGCCGACCTCCAGTTTTTCTCTTCGCCTTCATCTTGCCCCGACGCGAGCATCTTGTTTGCATCCGGCGTCTACGGCGCCGCGAACATTTGGCGGATCGATTTGGATGGCGGTAACCGGAGACAGTTAACGCACGAAGGCACAAATGGTGTCCCTTCTTGTTCGCCGGACGGAAAATGGGTGGTTTTCAACTCTTCGCGCGGGGGAGATTACTCGCTGTGGAGAGTTCCTGTCCAGGGCGGTAGCCCAGAGCAACTCACCGATTACGCTTCAGCTTTTCCCTCCGTTTCGCCCGACGGGAAGTGGATTGCCTTCGATGACTACCGACTTCCGCAGTCGCAGCGGATCGGGGTGATTCCTTTCGCAGGCGGCCAGCCTGTTCGGACCTTCGACTATTTGCCCTCCGGCGCGCCGGGCTACCCCATAATCCATTGGACCCAGGACAGCCGTTACCTTACCTATATTCGAGACAAGCAAGGGGTCTCCAATATCTGGGCGCAGCCGCTCGACGGCAGCTCACCCAAACAGCTCACCAATTTCCCCGTCGACGTTATCTACAACTTTGCCTGGTCGCCGGACGGCCGACAACTCGCACTTGCGCGTGGCTCTCAGACCAGCGATGTAGTCCTGATCCGCAGCGTGGTCACCAATCAATAGACTGGCCGGATTCCCAGCGCAACTGGCGAAATCAGGCTTAACTGTCACCGCCCTACAATAAGGTCGCTGGGACCGGGAAGATTGATCCGGCATATATCGGTGAAACCCGCATCTTTCATCCACTGCGTATATTCGACTTCGCTATAGTCGGCGCCGCTGTCGGTGCTGACGAGCATGTTCAGTGAGAATAGTGCCGCGTGAAGAGGTCCGGTTTTATCGCGATTGAGGATGAAATCCTGCACGACGAGGCGGCCCTTTAGCGCAAGCGCCTGCCGGGCGCGCCGGAAGAGTTCTCGGTTCTCCTCCTCGGAAAACATGTGGCAGATGGCGTTCAGCATGACGATGTCATAGCCGGAGCCCAGATCGTCAGTGAGCATATCGCCGGCGCGTACCTTGACTTGCGCGGAAACACCAGCTTGCTTCACGTATTCGGTGGTAAGCGGCACGACCTCTGACACGTCAAGTATGTCGCAGTGAACATCGGAAGAAGCTCTGGCGAAGGCGATGGAGTAAGCGCCAGATCCTCCCCCGAGATCGAGGATGCGATGCACTCCGGCCGTACCCAGGGCCTTCACCACAGACGGGGCGCGCTCTTTGGCATGGCGATCCATGGCGGCAATGAAGTCGGTTGTCCATTCGGGAGTCTCGTCGCGACCGATCGGAATGCGGGTACCGCTGCGCACCGAGTCGGTCAGCGTGCTCCAGCGATGCCAAATGTTGGCTATATGGAGCAGACCGTTGCGGTGGTTGTCTTTGGAACCCTGCACAAAGAAGCGCGATGACGCGGGAGTATTTCTGTAAGTATCGCCACTCTTGCTGAGCAGTCCGAGTGCCACGAGCGCGTTGAGCAGCATGCCAACGGCGCGGGCATTGGCGTGGATCCTCGTCCCAGCCTGCTCGGCAGTCGCCCCGTCACCGACGGCGGTAAAAATGTCGAGCTCTAGCGCGGTGAGAATGCAGCGGCTCGGCATGTAGCCGCGGATCATCTGATCGAGATGGTCGGGCAGAGTTCCTGCTTTGTCGCGGGCAGTCATTGCGGCGCGGAATTTTTCCCTGTGCTCCACCGCCATAGCTTTCATCGCAGACGCGTCATTCCAAGCAAGGCGACCGACCGCCCTCCCCTGGCGCAGATGTGCGTCGACAATCTCACCTACATCCGACGCCTGGACACGCCGGTACCACACCCCTGCCGGATAAACCACCATCACGGGACCTTCATCGCAAAGCCCCATGCAGCCGCAGGTGGTGAGTTGGCAGTCGCCATCGAGGCCGCCTGCCTGTATCTGTCGATCGAGAGCATCGAGTACCGCGAATGAACCGCTGGCCGGGCACGACACAACACCTTCTGGTTTTTGTTGCGTACAAACGAAAAGATGAAAGCGAAATGGTTCCATGAATGCCTCCCAACAACAGTCCATGTTAGTCCTTTATTTCGGTCTGACAGAAGGCCCGTTGAAAGGCGAAACGGCGGGAGAGAACGATAGCCCTCACATGGGAAATGGGGTCGGGACACGTTTACACTCAGAATCCATCAAGGCCAGTCTTTGACTTGCTCCTGAAAAAAATTCGGCGCGGACCCGTGGCCCGCGCCCTGGCAATTCGTGCAGATCGACTCGGACGGCTAGTTCTGCTTCATCGTATTGTCTTTCTTGCTGTCGTCCTTCATGGTGTTGTCTTTCTTTGTTGTGTCTTTCTTCGCGGCCTTGGTCTTCTTGGCTGACTTGGCGGCGCTCTTCTTCGTTGAAGTGTCTTTTTTCGTCGTGTCTTGCTTGCTGGTGTCTTGCTTCATTGAATCCTGGCCGAAGGTGGGCAGCGAAGCCGCGAGCAAACAGGCAAGCATCAGACTCCCGAAAATCTTCTTCATGTTGTCTCCTTGCAATAGGTGAGTTGGGTCGTCCGGCAGGTCTGCACCTGCAGACTAACGATGGAGATGAGCCGGGCGAAAGAAAGTTACAACATTGGGGCGGAAGGAATCAACCTTAATGGCTCTGCGTTGCCGGATGACAAACTGAGGAAAGCGCGCAAAGAAATCGCGGACGCCCGCGCGACAACCGGCGAGTATCTTTCGACTTCGTTCGGGGCAGCCCACGGCGCACACATTTATTTTTGAGGAGGGTGCCGCGTTCCTTTCAGGAAGGCCTTCGTCTCGATAGCGGTGATCTTTTGGCGCAACTCTACAATTGGGCCGGGATCTGCTCCTTCGTTGTAGGCGATAGATTTCTTTTCTCCGTCGCTGACTTGCAACTCGATCCACGTAGTTGGTTCGTCGGCGCATCCTGGGCAGTCGGTTGGTGGGTTGGCGAAGGCGGGGAGTACTTTTGTGTCGATTAGGCGTTGCAGATCCTTCCAGTCTCGCTTCGTGATTCTGTACTCAGTGATTTGATCTGGATATTTCTTTTTGTCCGAATATGATCGGTTGGCAATGACAATTCGTTGCGGCTCAACGGTTGTCTCAACCTCGTTGTAACCTTCCGTGCACCAACCGCAAGAGTTTCCTACCCGCACGCGGACGACTTGTGCATTCGCGGAAGTCTTGGACAAGCTCTCTTGGCCCCAGAGGGTTGCAATCGTCAAGCCGGCCAGAATGCTTAATCTCCAGATCCGGCGTTCGACTCGCAGGCTATGCACACTCTTCCTTAAGCGAAGGGCCGGCGCTACACGTTGGCACACCTAACTGCTGCGCAGCGATGACAATACCTTCTTCGCGTCGGCGTTGTTCGGATCCAGTTTCAGCACGTGTTCTAGTTGCTGGCGCGCCGAGGCCGTTTGCTTGGTTTTCTCATAGGCAAGCGCGAGATGGTAATGAACCGTGGCATCGTCGGCGGCCCCGTGCTTTTGGCTCAGGCGCAGCGACTCCTGGAACATGTCAATCGCCGACTGATACACGCCTTTCTGGAAATAGGCGTAGCCCAGAGTATCGGCCGCAGCGGGAGAATCCGGCATGCCGCGGCGCGCGGTCTGCGCCATGGCGAGGGCAACATCGACATTGCCGCCCTGCTGCAACATGATGTACGCCAGATTGTTCGAGGCGAGAGGATTTTCTGGCTGGATATTCAGCGCCTGCTGGTACATGTTCTTTGCCTGATCGTATTGGTGCTGTGACTCATACAACATGCCGGCAAGCAGGTAGAAGGAAATCTCCCGAGGATGGTCCTTGATCGACCGCTGGTAGGTTGCCAGCGCCTGGCTCACTGAACCTTCGGCAGTCTGCACCTGCGCCAGTTTCAGCAGGGCATCGGAATTGTTCTTGTCGAGTTCAATTGATTTTTGAAACGCCGCGTCTGCGCCGCTGTAGTCTTTTTTCTGAAACAGGGCGGTGCCCAGCAGGTCGTAAAAGCCACTATTGGCAGGCTGCTTGGCAATCTGAGCCCGAGCCGCAGCAATGGCCTGATCGAGCTGTTTCTGCGCGATGTAGGTGTTCATCATGCCCTGCAACGCATCGGTTGAGTTGCCATCTTTATCGAGCGCCTGCTGATAGGACTTGATGGCTTCGGGATATTGTTTTTGCGCCTGGTGCAGATTTCCCATCTGAACATAAGGCGCGGCACTGGCGGGTGCGACCTCGGCCGCCTTGTGTATGTCACTTTCAGCATCGGAGAATTTCTGCCGCTGCATCTCGGCGACAGCGCGCAAAAGGTATCCATCGGGAGAATTAGGGGCGCCGTAAACGATCTGCTGTGCGGTCTCGGTCAGGGCGTCAACATCGTTGTGGCGTATTTCGATTGCTGCCAGCGCGCGTTGAGCGTCGGTGAGATCGGGATGCAATCCAACAGCGGTGCGCAATTCTGACTCGGATTGCGCTTCGTTGTTCTGCATGCCCAGCGCGACGCCGAGGTGATAGTGTGCCACTGCATTGTTTGGGTCCTCTTTCAGCGCCGCTTGCAGCGAATCAACCGCACCAGCGGCGTCATTCTGGCGAAGGCGTATTTGTCCCCGATAGACCAGCGCTTCGCTGTCGTGCGCATTGGCTTTCAAGATCTCGTCATTCAGCTTGGCCGCCTCATCGAGGCGATTTTTTAAGATCAGCAACTGGATATAGTTTTTCTTAACCTGGAGGTCTTTGGGGTGTTCGCTGAAGAGCGAGGCATACTCCTCCGTCGCCTTGTCGAGCTGACCATCGGCGAAATAGAAGTCGCCGAGCATGCGGTAGCCCTCGGAATCATCGGCCAAATCTTGCTTCGTCCGGCGGAGGAAGGCCTCGCTCTCGGCGCGCTTGCCCTCAGTCATCAGCAGGCGAGTATAGGCGGCGCGCGGCGCGGGATCGTGGGGATCGACGTCGATGGCGCGCTTGAACTGCTGCTCCGCTTCGGCCATCCGATTGTGCGACTGGTAAAACCCTCCCAGCGCCAGTTGTGCGTTCATGTTCTTGGGGCCAAGCTCGGTCGCTTTCTTTAAGTTGATCTCTGCCTGGTCGGGCAACTGAGCCCGCAGCTGCAGAAGAGCAAGACTTAAATAAGAGTCTGCGCGGCTGGGGTCGGCGGCGATGCCTTTTTGCATCTCGGTTAAGGCCGCGCCCAGATTATCCTGCGCAGCATAGAAGTTCCCCCAAGCCATATGAGTATCCGCACTGTCGGGCTGACTGGACTTCAGGAAATCGAGGTGTGGCTGAGCGTCTTTCAATTGGCGCGCAGCAACGAGCAGATTCGCCATCTCCAGATGAGCAGAATAATTGTCCGGGACTAAATCGAGGGTGCGCGAGAGCTCCACAAAAGCGCGGTTGTAATCCTTAAGTTTAAGGTAGGTCTCGCCCAGCTGGTAATGCGCCTCAGCGAAACGGGGATCGACCTGAATTGCGTTGGCATACTGGATGACTGCTTCCCGAAACTTGCCTTTATCGCGGTAGCGGTTGCCGCTTTCAAGAAACTTCTGTTTGCGCACATTGGGGTCGCGCGAACATCCAGTTAGCAGGGTAGTAATGAAAAATGTGATAAAGAAAAAACGAACGAAACTCGAACGGCTCATGAAATCTCCCAGGAATGGTACAGACGACCACGCACACGTGGTCATGGATAAAAATACCCCAAGTAGCTGTTGAACACAAAGTTACCCGAGTCATGGGAGGAGAGTTGAAACAGGGAGACGCAATGTCGTTGTTGCCCTCACGGGCGTGGATTCTCGTCGCAACGCGCAGCTATCGGATCTGTATGCTGTTAAAGAACTTGTTGGCATCCGCTTCCGAGCAGTTGGTTTTGGCGTCGCAGATGACGATGGCCTGCCAGATGCGGTCGCCTTTCACCGTAATGCGTTCGTAGGAAGTGACGTGGAAGGTGGTCTGGCCGTGAACATAGGTTCCGGTGGCCGAAACGGCGCGAGCGGGAAAACCGCCGAATGTTGAATCGGTCTTCGGGCCAGGCTTGGCATTATCGAGCTGCCCGAGTGCGCTATCAAGCATGTGGTCGAGCGCTGCCGTGTCATTGCGGGTGTTGGGAATGTCGCAATAGAGCACCAGAAAGGCGTCGGAATCGTCATGCACGCTCAGGGTGTAGTTATGCATCTTGGCGGTGCCACCGCTTTTCAGCTGAATGTTGTCGAAGGAATACCCGACGCCGGGCTTGTCTTTATCGGGCAGCGGATACAAGGCAGAAAACTCAGGAGCCTCATAGCGCATGCTGGCGAAATCGAGATTCTGCGCCGCGGACGCGGCAACGGCCAACATCCAGAAAGCGAGCGTCAGTTTCATGAAATTCATGCACTTCCCCTTTTGCTGCCAGATTGTTTCAGGGGAGAATAGGCATTGCCAGTTACTTCTGTCACGCCAGGCCGCGAGTACCTTTCAAGTCCTGGTCGTGATTCTTCTAATGGACGAGAGCATGCTCGCCAGATGCGCCGTCGAAAACGATCGGTGGCGATTTTTCTGCTGGCGAGGACAAGACACTTCAAGTCACCTTCGAGAAGCACAACTCTGTGATGCGGCTGGCGTGGCAGTAGCATGAGCGCCACCCTTTTCTGCCTCACGTCTTCGATTGAGTAATCACGCCCATGCAGGGACAGGCGCCGTCGAGCGCTTGCCTTGAAGCAGATCTGAGTCACTTTCACTGACAATTAACATCTGCGTAACATTGGCAGTCAATACTGTCCGAGCGGAGGTCTTATGAAAACGGACAGATTCCTATTGGCGGGAACTATGCTGGCGTTTGCGCTGGCGTCGACGCTGGGAACGGCTGCTCAAACGAATGCGGTCGGCACGGGGAAAATCAAGCATGTTCTATTGTTGAGCATCGATGGCATGCACGCGGTCGATTTTTATAACTGTTCACGCGGACTTGCCGGTGTGAACGGCGGAAACCCGTATTGTCCGAATATGGCAACGCTGAGCCAGACGGCAATCAACTACGTGAATACGGAGTCTTCGAAGCCATCGGACTCCTTTCCAGGAATGGCGGCGCTGGCTTCTGGCGGCACGCCGAAAACGACCGGACTTTATTACGACGTCGCCTATGATCGCTCGCTTGACCCACCCGCGCAAACAACGGGCACAGGCTTGGCGGGTGGTCCATGCAAAGCTTATGCGCCACCGGCCGGAACAACTACAGATTTCGACCAAGGTATCGATTACAACGATAACTTGCTGAACGGCGGTGCACCGGGCGCGTCACTGACCGAAGGAGGAATCGCTTCCATCGACCCGCAACATTTAGAACGTGACCCACTCAACGGGTGCGCGCCGGTCTACCCGTGGAATTTCATTCGCGTCAATACGGCTTTTGGCGTGATTCGTGCGACCGGCGGATACACGGCCTGGATCGACAAGCATCCTTCGTATTCGTTCGTAGGCGGCCCCGGCGGTAACGGACTCGACGATTATTATTCGCCAGAAGTGGACTCAATGGTGGTGCCGCTGCCGGGGGTGAAAACCTTGGATGGCGCTTCGTGCGATCCGATTCGCGACCCGCTCGGCACATCTGCGTGAAACGCCAGCTTTAAGAATATCCAATGCTACGATGCGATCAAAGTGTATGGCCTGTTGAATCAGATTGCAGGTAAAACACATTCCGGAGCGCCCGCGAAGGTTCCAGCAATTTTCGGCATGAACTTTCAATCCGTATACGTTGGACAATCGGTCTACGAAGCGGGCGTGGGCGGGGGTGGGTACCAAGACGCTGCGGCCACTCCCAGTGCAGAACTGCTGGGTGAAATCGAATACGTTGATACCTGCATCGGCAACATCGTCGCTGCCCTCCAGACCGCAGGTCTTTACAATGACACACTGGTCATAATCACGGCCAAGCACGGGGAGTCGCCAATCGATCCGACCCGCTATATCGCCGATGGAACCGACACGCCAGCGACGCTGTTGGGCGATCTCATTCCTTATTCCGAATCACCATTGAATTCTACGGGTATCGGGGCGACAGAAGACGATGTCTCGGTACTTTGGTTGAAAAAAGGCGTGGACGTAAAGACGGCCGTCGCAATCCTCGAAAGCGATGCGACCGAAATCGGCATGGGCGAGATTTTCTATGGCCCAACTGTCGCGTTGAACTATAACGTGGGCGGTTGGGAGAGCGGCGACGATCCTCGCACGCCAGACATCATTGTCACGCCGAATGTCGGTGTCACGTACTCAAGCAGCACTGCAATGATCGGCGACCACGGCGGATTCACCCATGACGACACGAACGTAATCTTGCTGGTGGCAAATTCCAGCTTCACGGCGCAGACCGTCGCGACTGCTTCGACAACCCGGCAGGTAGCTCCAACAATGGTGCAAGTGTTGGGTTTGAATCCCGCGCTGCTGGATGCAGTACAACAGGAAGGCACGCAGGTGTTGGCCGAGGTTGCCGCACAGCTGGCAAAGTAGTCTCGATTATTCCTGGGCGAGCTATGTAATTTCGGGATACGCTGAATTGAAAAAATCCGGCCGCTCGAAGAATTTTGTGTAGCACTCAGTGCAAACCCAATCGTGGCCATTGGTGTAGCCAACGGCATGTTCGGCGTTATCTGACTGGCACAACTCCCAGCGGCACACGAAGCAATGATCTTTCTTCCAGCCGCCTTTCACTAAATCGAAATTTGCCGGATCGTTGGCAAGACTCAGATCGAATGATACGCGGCCCGTTTTGCGTTCGATGGCGATGTCACGAGGGGTCCACTGCGCTTTGTGCCAGTGCCAGTTGTACGACCGGCAGAGATTCACGACGTCGCGGACATAGTCGACTTTCCAGCGGGCGCCGTGGATTTCGACGGTTTCCTTGGAGAGCGATCTGAATCCAAGGTCCTTATACGACCCACGCTGAAATGAGAGCGGTCTCGAGACGTCCTCTCGACAAGCATAATGCTCACGGATCTGCGCCGGATCGGCCCCGCGATCGCGAAGTAACTTTGCGGCAAAGGTGTTTTCCTCATCGAGCAATCCAAGAAGCAGGTGCTCGGTGCCGATATGCTTGTGGGCCAGCCGATCGGCTTCCGCAGCAGCATTCTTAAGAATTACTCTCGAAGACGCGCTGAGCGGCAAGTCCACAGAGGTTGGTATCTGCTCCCGCGGTGGCGAATGCTGTTCGACCCTTCGGCGGAGACGCTCGGCATTTGTCTCTGGTATCCAGCGATACAAAACTTTGTCTTCGCGAAGAAGTCCGAGCAGCAGATGCTCGGCATCGATTACCTGTGATCCGAACTGGCTGGCTTCATAGCGTGCAAAAAAGATCGCACGCCGCGCTTTCTCAGTGTACCGCTCAAACATTACTTACTCCACTGCGGCTTTCTTGCTGCTGCGCTTCCAATACAGATATCCCGGCACGCCGATCAGCACGATTGCCGTTCCCCAGAAAGCTTCTGACGGGCGGGTGATGATGGTGTTCAACGTCCACGCCGCGCCGACGAGGACGTAAATCGCGGGTAGCCAAGGATAGCCGGCACAGCGATAGGGGCGCGGAATATCCGGACGCCGCCAGCGCAGCAGGAACATGCCGATCACAGTCAGCGTGTACGAAAGCACCATGCCATAAATGACGTAAGTGTACAGCTGATCGTAACGGCCGCTCAACGTGAGCAACGCGGCCCAGATGCCTTGTCCGATCAGGCTGAAAGCAGGCGTGCGCCATTTGGGATGGATGACCGCCATGCGCTTGAAGAAAACTCCATCTTGCGCCATGGCGAGATAGACGCGCGCTCCTGAGAGCGTGCAGGTTGCCGCCGCGCTGAAACACGAAACTGCGATCATGAGCGAGAGCCACACCGCCGCCTGGGGCGAAAACAGCACGGCAGCTGCGGCATGAGCGATGGTGTCGTGCTTGGCGATTTCGCCCAGCGGCAGGGCATATAAATAGGTCACGTTCATGGCGATATAGATCGCGCCAACAACCAGCACGCCGAGCACCATGCCCAGCGGAACGTTGCGGCGTGGATCTTTCACCTCGCCGGCGACCCATGTGATGTAAACCCACCCGTCATAGGCCCAGAACACGGCGATGAGCGCAACGCCCATGGCGGAAATCAGTTGCGCGGGTTGAAGTCCCATCGTCAGGCTCGTGCCGTGGGAATTGAAATGCGACCAGTCGCCCTTGCCGAGAACGAATCCGAGGCAGACGAATCCGCCCATGGCGGAGAACTTCGTCCAGGTGGAAACATTTTGCAAGAGCGTGCCCCAGCGCAGGCCGACAACGTTGACGTACGTGAGAATTGCGATCAGCAGCAGGGCGAAGACGTGTGCGCGAGTGATGGCGATGCCCGCCATTGAAACGACAATATGCTCCTGCGAAAGCATCGGAAAAACTTGGCCTGTATATGCCGCCGAGGCGACGGAAAGCGCGGCGATCGTCCCGCCGTTGGCGACGGCGAAGAGCATCCAGCCGTAAAGAAATGCGACCAGGTCGCCGTAAGCCTCGCGCAGATAAACATACTGGCCGCCGGATTCGGGGAACATCGATCCCAGCTCGGCAAAAGCCACGCACCCGAACAGCGAAATCACGCCGCCGATGACCCACACGCTCAAGAAGAGCACCGGGTGCGGCAGCGGTCCGGCGATGTCTTTGGCAGTGAGAAAAATCGAAGACCCTATGATGCCGCTGGCGAGCAGCAGCACGGAATCGAGCAAGCCGAGACCGCGGACGAGCGTGGGCTGAGCTTTCTCGCTGACGGGACTGGCTGGGGCCGAGGCGAGAGTGGTTTCCATTTATCCGATTCCCAACTCGTCGGCGGATTCCAGCGGGGTTCCGCATTTTCGGCAGATCACGGCCGAGCAGTCGCCGCAGGTAAGGGGATCGTTCACCTCTTCAGCACAGTTTGGGCAATAGAGCGAGCCGGGTTTCGGCTCGGGATGAGGATTGTGAGGGTTCGCGGCCATGTGGAGAAAAACTGTAGCACAGATAGAGGACTGACAGCACAGTTGTTCGTGGCCTTCGTCACATACAAAACCGAATTGGCCTATTAAAATACTACGGGCAATTGCGTAGGAGGTGCATCATGCAACGTCTGATTTTGTTGCAGCCAACGCCAAACGATCCAGAGATAGCCATTGTGCGAGTTTCGGGCACGGAACATAGCACCTTGCACAAGCCGGGGGACGAAGGGAAAAATCTCGTGAACAGCAACCATGTATTTACCAAGGATGCGACGAAGCTGACGATGAGGGCGTGTGAGCAGCCCAACGTCGGCTGTCTGGTTGTGTTGCAGCACCCGCTCCAATGCTATGCAGTCGGTTCTTGCGTCGCTGCTTAGGACGGTCCAGTCATGGAAGAGATTCCCAGCCCCTTCGATAACTGACGAAATCTAGGGTTTGAACGTAAACCATCGACCGCGGGGTCCACGCCGATCATGGTTATGTAGGGATCGCGTTCTGCATAGGCTTTGTCAAGCCAAAGTAAGGCGTTTCCGTTGTCTCCCAGAGCGGCATAGACTGACGCAATGAAATAAGGGGGAACGTAAGTCTTACGAGATTGCTTTAGCAATTGCCCAATGATCGCCTGACCTTCGCTCTTATTTCCTGCCATCGCGTAGGTGCGTCCCAGCAGCGTGGTCCACACGGTTTCCTTATTGGAAAGAGTCCAGGCCTTCTTTGCTTCTTCAACAGCTTGCTGGTTTTGCCCCTTGCCGAGATAGGCATAACTAAAACAGGAGCGTGAGTTGATGCCGTTTGGCGCGAGCTCGGCCGCGATCTGGCATTGCGCCAGCGCCTGATCGTAACGGCGCGCACAATAAAGGTCCCACCCGGCAGTGGTGTTGTTCTCGCTGTTCAGAGGGTCGAGTTGCTGAGCGGCGAGGACCTGCGCCAGGGCTTGATCGGTGCGTCCCATCGCCGCGAGGAAAACCGAATACATGCGATGGCTCTCGGCATCATTGGGATTGAGCTCGAGCGCCCGCTGGTACTCGCGATCGGCGGCGTCCCAGTCCCAATCACCATAGAAACGCACCGTGGCCAGCGCCGTATGCGCGGCTGCCAAGTTCTCGTCGAGCGAGATGGCTTGTAGAGCATAGGCGCGGGCTTTAGGCATGGTTTCGCTGGCTGGTCGACTGGTGTCGCCCCAATAGGAGTCAGATAATCCCGCGTAGGCGGGCGCATAGCGGGAGTCGAGTTGCACGGCCTGCTCAAAATACTGCCGCGATCTGGTGCGCTGTTCGGCGGTTCCGAAGCGCAGATACTTTCCCTTTAGATAGGCTTCCTGCGCCGCGGGTTCGACGGAATGCGAGGCGAATTCGGTACGATCTCGCGGCTTCACGCCGGAATTGATCTCACGAGCGATGGCCAACGCAAGTTGGTGCCGCAGTGTGAGCAGATCGCGAAAGGCACTTTCATAGCTGTGAGACCAAATCTGGGTATCATCGCTCGCGCTTATCAGACGAACCGTCACCTGCACGGCGTCATTCGCGCGCGTGACCGAACCTTCAATCACGGCATCGACCTTCAACTGCCGCGCCACCTCGCTCAGTGGCACGCGTTCAGTTTTATAGCGGATCACCGAGGTGC
The DNA here is from genome assembly GCA_030041215.1 of Candidatus Sulfotelmatobacter sp. Classification (GTDB taxonomy): domain Bacteria; phylum Acidobacteriota; class Terriglobia; order Terriglobales; family Acidobacteriaceae; genus Sulfotelmatobacter. The sequence continues at coordinate 57,791 of JASHOH010000006.1, forward strand.
GCGAGATGATGCGTGGCACAGTGTGCATCTGGCCGAGGTCGGTAATGAGAAAATCCGTCAAACCGTCGGCCAGGTATTCCTGCTGGGAGTCTCCCGAGAGGTTCTCGAAAGGCAGAACGGCTAAAGATTCAACGCGGGGCCCGGCGGGGGTAGCGTTTGGCCTCTCGCGCGTGTAGATGCTAAAAGCAATCAGGAACAGAACCACGAGGCTTGCTACGATGACGGAAACGTATTTCGCTGCCATCCTCTCAGGTCCGGCGGTCGCAGGCTGGAAGGCGTCCAGTTTCTTGAGTTCCCGAGCGAGTTCCTTGGCCGACTGATATCGCTTTTCCGGATCCTTCTCCAGGCACGTGAGAATGATGGATTCCAACTGCGGCCAAATTCCAGATCGAAAGCGGCTGAGCGGAAGCGGGGATTTGTGCAGAATGTCATCGACCAGCGCGGGCAACACCTTTTGTTCAAATGGCGGATGCCCGGCGCAAAGCTCGTAGAGGACTGCTCCCGCCGAATAGATATCGGTGCGAGCATCGGTCGCCTGCCCCAGCAACTGCTCACTTGCCATGTAAGGCAGGGTTCCTGAACAATTCGGAGGCCCGTCATAGCTCGCGGTGCTGGCCAGTTGACTCAGGCTAAGTGTGGACCGCGCCAGCCCGAAGTCGAGGATCTTCAATCGGCCATCTTTCGTCAGCCTCAGGTTTGCCGGCTTTAAGTCGCCGTGGATGACGCCATGTTCATGGGCCGCCGCCAGGCCCTCAGCGAGTTGCACGCCGATGCGGACGATCTCGCTTTCCGGCAAAGTTGCGCGGCGAGCCTTTTGATCGAGAGATTCTCCAGCGACGTATTCCATCACTAGGAAATCCAGGTCCTGCTGCGAGTCAAAATCCAGAACCGTGACGATGTTGGGATGGTTCAGCTTGGAGAGAGCGTGGGCTTCTTTGCGGAAAAGATGGCGGTCGCGATCACCGGTCTCAGGAGGCAGAACCTTGAGGGCCACGACGTGCCCGAGATGCTCGTCGTGAGCAAGAAAAACCTCTCCCATACCTCCGGCGCCCAGTCTTTCGACGACGCGGTAGTGGCCCAGTTCACAGCCGATCAGCGAATCGCGGCTGAGTGCCTGGCTCATATGGGGAAGTCTCCTTTCCCCACACTACAAAAATCTTAGGGCCAGCATGGAGCAGAGTCAATGAGTTAGTAGCGGGCTGACGTTACAATGAATCGGAAGAACTATGCCGAACAAGCCCCTCACCCCCGACGAAATTCTTCAGCATGAATTCAACCGCTGGGCCGCCGCTGGCGAAGGCCCCAAGATGGAGCAGCATCACTTCGATATCACGACGAAAACGATTCGGCGTATGAATTTGCGTCCCGGAGAGCGTGTGCTCGATCTGGGCTGCGGCTCGGGATGGGCAACGCGTCTGCTGGCGCGGCTGGTTGGGGAGGGCCCCGAAGGTTTCGGGCAGGTTGTCGGCCTCGATATTTCGGACGAGATGATTCGCGAGGCGCGGGCTGCGTCGAAAGATTTCGACAACGTGCTGTATGTGTGGGGATCGGCGCAGCAGATTCCGTGGGAGGAGAATTTCTTCGACAAGATTCTGTCGGTGGAGTCGTTTTATTACTATCCCGATCAGGACCGCGTTCTGATGGAATTGTTTCGCGTGATGGCGCCGCGGGGAAAGCAGTTCATCCTGATTAACCTTTACAAAGACAATCCCTACTCGTTGCAGTGGGTCGACAAATTGAAGGTTCCGGTCCACGTGCGCTCGGTGGCAGAGTACGTCGAACTCCTCAGAAAACATGCATTCGATAATGTCGAGGCGATTCGGATCCCGGACGATACGCCCACTCCCGATGATTACCAGACCAAGTCGTTTAATAGCCTTGACGATCTGCGCGCGTTCAAGCGAGAAGGCGCACTGTTGCTGATGGCTTCGAAGCCCGACCTGAGGACGCCGGGCCCGGCGTACACGATTTACTGATGAGATTTTCGCCCGCTCCGAAGGGTCGCGGCGACAAGGTCAGCGGTAGCGGTTGGCGATTTCTTCCGCGCTTTGGTTTCCCAGAAGCACCTTGGAAGAGTCATCTTCCTCGATCCACTCTTTGAAGTAGCGGCTCAAATCTCTTTTGCTGACGCGCTCTGCGGTTGCTCGAAAAGCGCTAAAGTCGGCCGGCTCGGAGGCGTATTGACTGAGAAACTCCCGAATGATGCTTGAGAATACTGCATCACCGACTATCGTGTTCAGCACGAATAAGGACCATGCCCCTTTGGTATAAGAACAGTCCCCGAATTCAAGCTTCCCATAATCGCGAATTGCCGTCTCGGCGATGCGAGGATTTTTTTCCACCTGTTTTCGAAATCGTTCGCGATATGTATTCATACGATCGGCAAAGGCCGTTCTTCCTTCCAGTCTGCGCTGCGCAAGCGCCTCAAAATAAGAGGCAAACGCCTCGTCGAACCAGCGCGTGCGGTCAACTTCCGGCTTTGCCTTGGCATTCCAGGAGTGCCCGATTTCGTGATACATCTCATGCAGTCTTGCGGGATCGCGAAACGCCGGGGCTTCCTGCAGGAAATAAAACCTGCCCGCCTGCGACCCATACGCCTCCGGAATCTCAATCGCTGTATATCCTTCACCGCCCGGAGCGGGGCCGAATGCTTCCGTATAAAAGGCGATGGCCTGCTCCATAGCCTTCAACATGCGCCTTGCGCCACTTTCATCCTCGGGCAATGTGTAAACGCTTAAATTCGAACTCTCGTTTCGCAGCACCTTGAACTTCGCAGCTGCCACATCGATACGTGAAACATCCACGCGACTGCGAAACCGAAACACAACCCCTTCATTGTTGGACTGGGACTCTATAGGTGCACCCCCGCTCACAGCGACGTAGCCTGAGGGTACATCCACCTCCAGTGCGTAACTGAAAGTTTGCCGCCATGCATCGATCAATGCCGCGAGCGACCGACCGCAGACAATTGGGTAGGTGAGGGCGTCTGGCCGCAGTAGAGTGTAATCCTCTCCCACGTGATCACGAACATACGCCATCACTTCCGGATATCCGTATACGTATCCACCGAACTTCACGATGACCGTGGTCTGGTCCCGCACGTTCAGCGGCGCTTGGAGCTGCAAGGTCACTGCATTTACTTGCATATTCGGTGCGTCCGTTAACTTGACGACGGCTTGGCGAAACTGCAGTTTGTCTGCATTCTGATCTGTGACGGCCTTCACATCCAGCAAGCGATAAAGCGCAAACGATATTTCGCTGACCGGGTGATCGTCCAAGTTTTGAATCGTGATGCCCGATTCAGCGTCAAGAGTTTCTTCTGCTGGGATGATTCGGAGGCGAAGATCGTAGTGGGTAACGCGCAGCTTGGGCCCAGCGGTTTCCGACCATAACAGTACGGGCAGAAAAAACAAAAAAAGCCCCAATCCAATGCATTGGGGGTTTACTGACATAAAAATACGATGTGTGATAGTCGCGGTAGCTCTCTCTGCCCTAGATTTCGGCCTCGTCTTCATCATTGTCCTGATCGTGGTGACTCAAATCCTTCACCGGGCTCATCGGACGGCCGTCGGAGGTGCGGCGAATTTCGATTCTGCCATTCACGTTGCCCAGCTCGCCGCGCAGATCATGGCCAACGAAGCCGTGATGATTCGCGTGCAGCCCAAAATCGTTGTCGATTACACCCGAAACTGTTTCGGCTTCGATCTCTGCCTTCGAATCCGAAGGAATTGTCAGCTCCAACGCTCCGTTCACCGAATCCAGTTTAATGGATGAGCCGGGAAGTTCGTTAAACTCTGCTTCCAGTCGCTCATTGACAGTCGACAATTCCGCGCGTCCAATGGGTGATTCCTCAATTTGAAATTGCCATGTAGTCGCGTCATTCCGAAGCCCCGCGCTTTCAGGTAGACCCTCGGTTTCAGCCGAGGGCGGCGAAGCCGCGGGGCGAGGAATCTCCCAGAAAATGGCCTGTGCACAGGGAGATCCTTCGCTCCGCCTGAGGTCCCTCGCGGCGCTCGGGATTTCGGCGCGCGGCTCGGACGCCGCGCAGACGCCTCAAGCTACGCTCAGGATGACGCCATGCCAGGAAGATCCGCCCCCACAATCTCCATACGAACTGCGGACGCGTCAGGGTGTGTAGGGTTGCAGAATCGGTGGCGACGATCCAGCGTGTACGGTCCAGAACTGCCGCCTAGGATAGTAATTCAGCAATTCCTGGTTTTGCTTCGGCCCCATGTCTCGTGCCCAAACGATTTTCGAGCCATCAATATCGGCGAGGTTATATACCCATTCACGGTCCAGATCGAAATCTGGAGAGTAACTCACCAGCACCACATGCTCACCCGGAAGCGCGTTCAGTTCTTGAACAACGGCTGCCCGCTCCATGTCGCCGTGTTGGAACTCTTTCTCGGGATGGACGTGCGTCACCGCTAAACCGACACGCAGCACAACCGTTCCAATGTAAACCACGGTGACAGCGCGCACGAACGCCAGGCCCACGGGTCGCCCGCGCCAGCGAAACATCCGCGCGTGCCTCATGCACTGCATTACGATCAGAAAAAGCAGTGCCGTCGCCGGGGCAATGTAATGTGGCAGGAACCAGGTTTCAGCCTGAACGCCTAGTACAAAAATGATGAGGATCATCCAGGGCACGCGCATTTTGCGGTCGCGCAACGCCCATGGCAGCGCGATGAACGCGAACAATAACGGCGGGTTCAGATAGACTCGCCAAAAATCGTAAAGTGTTTGTCCGGTCTTGTGAATGAATCCACCGAGCGTCCGGTTTTCACGCCATTGCCTCAGCTCGCGTTCGTATTGCGCCTGCATTTTGGCGTGATGATATGTCTTCTGCGGCCACGCCGATTGCCAGATGAAATAACGTCCCGTGCCATACATCTCGCGGTTGACTTCATACGTCATGCGAAATGGGCTGCCGGTGACGCGGTAATAGTAATAACCGGTCCAGGCCGCGAGCGGGGTGAGCGTCAAAACCAAGGACAGGACGAACCTCTTGATCGAAACCCGTAGCGGAGGTGCGCGCCGGCCCAGCATCCATATCAGCAAAGCTAAGGCCACTCCGACGCTCAGCAACAATCCTTCATACGGACGTGTATTCGCCAGAATGAACAAACCAATTCCCATGATCACGGCGTTACGCCACGAAGGGCGGCGTTTGATTCTGGGCAACGCGCCGAGAATCAAGGCTCCGCCGAGGGCAGGAAGGCTGGCGCACCAATATCCGTTGATCCAATAGCTCAGCAGGCCAAGACGGGGAATAGTAAGCACGCCGCCGAGTAGCGGCCAGCGCAAGGGCAGCCAGCCTTGCAGCATCCAGCAGATGGCGGCGCACATTACGGCCGCAGTCAGCAATTGTCCGATCCATGGATTGCCCAAAATCTCGCCGAACGCCAGCACCAAGCCCTGGCCCGGCGGGTACATCGACATGTAGGTGGGGTGCCAGATCACATGGAAGGTTTCGAAGTGAATCCACATCGGGTGTGGAGGGTTTGTCAGCCGCTCGTGGGCGAAGGTGTCGCCGGCGAGCAGATAGCTGAATTCGTCGTGCCGTTGAGGCAGAGGAATGCCGGAGACCGGAATTACGGCAGCTCTAATTGTCAGCAGCGCCAAGCCCACCAGAACTACGCAAAGCCCTTTTCGCGTGGCGAGCGACTTGCCAAACCGTTCCAGCCGCTTCAGTCCAACCGCTGACCAGAGTCCCGGAGACCTGATCTGCAAATACACCAGGACAGCCACGATCGCAACCGACTTCAAGATACCCAAAATTGTGAAAAGGATCGGGTGTGCAATCAGCAAGGCGGCAATTGGAGGTGGGGTGGAACTAATCCCGCGAATCATCGGATGTCTTCGTGTGAATGCGGTTCTTTCCCGCTTCGGTCAGCAAATACACGCCTAGAATCGCCATTTCCGGCTCGATGGGATGTCGGTAGCGCTGGCTGGTAAAGACGACGTAGTAAACGGCGGGATAGAAGAGGATCAGCCAAAACAAAAGCCATGCTCCCGGCCTGCGCTGGCGCAACGCACGGCCAAGCCCCCAGAACATGAGCACAGAAGAGGCGAGAAAAAGCGAATTCTTTACCTGTGAAAGCCACCATACCTGCGCCAGACGCGGCCCGCCCGCCCAGAAATAAATGAAGCGTTTCAGGCAAAGCACGGCGAAGCGGCCGTAATCTGCCTTGATGTAGTCCATCGCCTGTTGCTTGCGCATGGCGATGTAGGGCAGCTCGCCCATAGCTTCATACTGCCGAAGTCCGTACAGATCCTGGGTTGGGTGCAGGTACTGCATCCAGGTCCCATCGGCAAGGCGTCCGTTCCCTAGCCGCAGTTCGGCGCCGAAGTTGTCGCGGATAAAAATCAACTTGTGGAACGTTACATAATTTCTCACTATCCACGGCGTGATGCAGGCAATGAACACAACCGACGCAAGCGCAACACCTGCCAAAGACTTCTTGCCGCCCTTCCCCCGCCGATACCAGGCCCACAATCCCGATGCTGGCAGAAATGAAACCAGCACGGTGCTGTTCAGCGCCGCAATGCCCCAAAGCAGACCGAACCAAAACCACGGCTTCAGTCGATCGCGATCTTCCATCGTAAGCGCAAGCCAAAACAAAACTGCGATCAGCAGAGCCGAAAGGCTCGTCTCCCAAACCCAGCGCGTACACCAGGCCATAGCGTAAGGAAGCAAGGCCCAGGTCCAGGCTGCGCCGACTGCGACTTTTTCGGAAAAGATTCGCCGCGCGATAAAAAAAATCGGAATGCAGGTCAGCGCAGAGAACATGCTGTTGATCGACAACAGAAAGAAAGCCGACGCCTGCGAGTAAATTCCGAATAGACGAAACACTCCCGCAGTGAGGTATGGGTACAGCGGCGGCTCCCATGCGGTCGGCCCGGTTGGCGCTTCGAAAGGATTGCTGAATCCGTGTCCTGAGGCGATGGCCGCGCCGATGCGGCCCATTTCCCAGCCAAAGCCGAAGTTATGATAGGCGGCATTGAACCTGTAGGTGTGGCCAATGATGATCCAGCCGATTCGCAGCAGGGCCCCAATGCCGAACATCCAAAACATTGAAGTGCGGATGCGGCGCCAGAATTTTCGGAGTCGAATTGCCGTGCTCGCCGGCTCAACCGTGGCGGCGGGATTCGGATTCATGAATAATTCTATTTGTAACTGAGACGGGGAGCGCGGGCAACTCGCCGGGCACGCTGTTAGCAATTGGCATTTGGCCCTGATGGGGTCCTTCGCTGAGATCTGTTTGGACGAGTGCTAATAGCCAATGCTGATTGCTGCTCATCGGCCCGACTGTATAATGTTGCTCGAGGTCACCTATGGCCTGGCTGCAAAATAAGTTCGAGAAGAATTTTCTAATCACCACAGTCGATTACGTCTTCAACTGGGCGCGCAAGTCCGCCGTGTGGCCGATGACCTTCGGCCTGGCCTGCTGCGCCATTGAAATGATCGCGTCTTCGACGGCGCGCTTCGACATTGCGCGCTTTGGGTCTGAAGTGTTTCGTCCCAGCCCGCGGCAGAGCGATCTGATGATCGTCGCCGGCACGGTGACGTTGAAGATGGCGCCGGTGGTCAAACGCATCTACGATCAGATGCCGGACCCGAAGTGGGTGATCTCGATGGGCGCCTGCTCGTCTGTGGGCGGGCCGTTCAATACTTATGCGGTGTTGCAAGGGGTCGACAAGATTGTCCCGGTCGATGTCTATGTGACCGGCTGCCCGCCGCGTCCCGAGAATCTTTTTTATGCGCTGCTCAAACTGCAAGACAAAATCGGCACCATGACAGTGGCCAAGAAGCCCACCGAAGTGCGGCTCGATGCGAACATGCTGGAGGCGTTTAAAAAGCAAGTCATGATTGCCCAAACTTTGCAACCGAAATGAGGGCGATCCTTCGCGGCGCTCAGGACGACCGCTCCGCAGTCGGCTTCAAGAAGCAAGGTCATGATCGCGCAAACCCAAATAGCTCAGCCGCCAGAAATACAAATGTAGGGACAGCCGCCCCCGGCTGTCCGGCAGAGCGAAGCTCGGCAGCTTTTTTCTCGAATCAAGATCAAGATGGCTTTCATAAAGCTCACTGCTCAATCCGCCCTTCCCGCCACCAACGAAGCCAAAGAATTCCCCTGCGGCAACAAGACCATCTGCATTGCCAACGTAAACGGAACCTACAGTGCGATGGACAACATTTGCCTTCACCGCGGTGGTCCGCTCGGGCAAGGAATGATCGAAGGCGGCAAAGTGATTTGTCCGTGGCATGGTTGGGCGTGGGACGCGAAGACAGGCGTAGCAGAACAAGATTCGAGAATGAAAGTTGCTCTATATCCTCTGAAAATCGAGAACGGTGAGGTGATGATTGAAATATAGTTGCTCGCAACAGCGGCTGCCGAGCTTCGCTCGGCCGGACAGCCGAGGGCGGCTGTCCCTGCATGTGTCTTATTAATATCGGCTTCTTTATCCTAGATAGTGCAGGAACTTTGCCGGCTTATTCTCGTAACCCGGAAACACTTCACTTAAATTCCTATTTCCCACGTGGCGCAAAACGGCCTCGCCAAGCACCTGCCTGAAATCTGTGGTTAACGCCAGATCGCGGCCCTCATAAAGCTGCGACTGATCGAGTTCCGACCAGCGGCCATAGACCCGGCCTCCGCGAACCGGCCCGCCCAGCACGAACATCACGTTCGCGTGGCCGTGATCGGTCCCGCGATTGCCGTTTTCGCGCGCGGTACGGCCGAATTCCGACATCGTCACGACAACTGTGTCCTCGCCGAGATCGCCGAGGTCTTTCCAGAACGCAGCAATTGATTGAGAAAACTCGCGCAACACATTGGCAATCTGCCCGTCGACTGCGCCTTCGTTCACGTGATGGTCCCAGCCGCCGATATCGGCAAATGCGACCTGCACGCCGAGGTTAGCTTTGATCAGTTGCGCGAGCTGGCGAAGGCTGTCGCCGAAGCGTCCTTTGGGATACTCAACGCCGGGTGCAGGTTTATATTTCCCCGGGTCGGCGGACTTCAGCATTTTCACGGCGTCAAATGTCTCTTCGCCTGTGCCGTGCAGCACAGCGTCGGAGGAGTGGTCATACATAGCCTCGAATGCACTTGCAACCGGCGAAGACTTCGCGTTTCGTCCGCCGACGGTGAAGTCGTTGATGTTGTTCATGGCAATCGCTGGTTCCGGCCCGCTCAGAATTCGCGGAATCGATGGCCCCATCGCGATGGCCTGAAATGGGGACCTTTGTGGCCGGCCCGGCAGGTCGTGCAGGCAGCGGTTCAGCCAGCCATCCTCTGTCGCTTTCAGGCCGGGAGTGCCCGCTTCCATGTAATCCTGCGCGTCGAAATGCGAGCGCGTAGGATCGGGCGACCCCGCCGCATGAACAATGGCAAGATGCCGCTGCGCCCACAATGGCTGAAAAGGCGCGAGCGACGGATGCAGGCCGAAAAATCCGTCGAGATCGATCACGGACCTGCGTGGAATGTTGATACTCGGCCGCATCGCGTAATACTGCGGTTCGGCGTGAGGCACAACAATGTTCAAGCCATCGGCGGCGCCGCGCTGAAAAATAACCACAAGGCGTTTCGTGCCCGAGGCTGCCTGGGCGGCGCCCATCGCTGCACGCGCCAGAAAGCTCGGGACTGCCGCCGTGCCAACGATGGCCAGCGCCCCGTTGCAAATGAAAATTCGTCGTGTGATGGACATATGAGTCTGCCTAGCTGGTAATTCCGCCAAAAGCTGTCAGCTCTCAGCTGGCCGGCAAAACTGATAGCCGACGGCTGAAAGCTGACAGCTATCTCCTCTGAAACTCCGGCGACCCCAGCAGCAATCCTGCAACCGTGTTTGGGCTGGCTTTTTTTTTCGCCTGCAATTGCGAGAGGATTGAATCGTGCGTCTGCTGCGAGACGCCGCCCGGAACCAGACTGCTCTCCAGCGAGAGAAGCGCCGCCGCCGCGTCCGGCGAAGGCGAAGCGTTGCCCGCCAGTTTGACCAGGTCCAGCGAGACTCCTTTGATCTTCCCGTTGGCCAGCGCCACAGCAAAATTCATGCGGTTGAGCAGCGCCGCCGAACTCACCCAGGTTTCAGCCTTCATCGAATAACCCGTCGGGGGCTGCGATCCATATAGCGGCATGCCCATATTCGCAATCTGTCGCGTCAATGGCAACGCATCGTCAATGTTCGCCCCTGAGGCGCGAACCGCCGACACGACAAACTCCAGCGGCGTCTTTAGTTTCGCTCGATAAGCCGAATCGTCCCAGAACTCCGGTGAATGAAACATCGTGCCCAGCACTTCGCCAATGTCACCTTTTTTCTTCAGGAAAGTCTTCGACATTCGATCGACCAACGAAGATGGCGGATCGTCAGAGACGAATCGCTGTGCCAGCTTGAGTGAAATAAAATGTGCGGTCTGCGGACTCGTCGCCAGTCGGTGCAGCAGCTCCAGGCCTTCTTCTTCACCCTTCGGCCTGATCTTGTGGTCCATCACAAATTTCGGCCCCGGCTCATGCATGCGCGGATCGAATTTGAATCCGCCTCCCTCGGCTGGTTTGTCGATCGTCCATCCCGTAAACACTTTCGCCGTTTCGGTTACATCGCGCTGCGAATAGCCGCCGTTCACGCTGACTGTGTGCAGTTCAAGCAGCTCGCGGCCGTAATTTTCATTCAGTCCGTTCGCCCGCTTAGGAGGATTGGGCCGCGAATACGGCCCCGGATGCAGCGGCAGCCCCAGCGCCTGCGGCGAATGCGGTCCCACGCTCATAAAGTTGTCCAAATAAAAAAGCATCGCCGGGCTTTTCGCTGTCGCGACCAGCAAATCGTCAAACCTGCCCAAGGCATGCGGACGAATCACGTCGCGCTCATAACTGGTCACCATCATGCGGTCGAGGCCTTTATCGATGAAAACGTTGAAGTGGTTGAACCAGAAATCGGTCATCACTTCTTCGAGCTGGCGCTGGCTGTAGATAGCGCGCAGAAGTTTTGCCTGCGTCAGCTCGCTCATCACGGGCTGGACCGGATTATTCATCGCCATCAACGTTTCTTTTTGCGCCGGGTTCAAGCCCCGCAGAAATTCCTCACCCTTGCCGCCGCGAAGCTGGTTGGCAAATACATACTGCGCTGCCGGCGACATACTCATAATTTTTTTGTAACGCTCATCCGGAGGCAGGCTCGGCAGTTGCTGGACATCGAGATCTCTGTAAAGTTTTTCTTCGCTTATGCGCGCCTGCTCTTTTTCTTCGGGCGTTAATTTCCGGGGAGCAGTCGCTCCTGGGCTTTCCCCTCCGCGGTCGGTCATCGTGTCCGCCCAATTCTCGTTGGCACCCGAGTTCATCGTCCCGCTGCCGCTGCTGGCAGAATTCTCCTCGCCAGCAGCTCCCGCTCCCGGCGCCTTATTCGTCATAGCCCAAGAGTCTGGATTCCCTCCATCCGCAGCCGAACCCTTTGCCACCTTGCTCGTGGCTTCCTCCAATTCTTTCTTCTCTTCAATCCTTGCCAATTGGACCCCGTAAATGGCGCGCTGCACAGGATCCGTTGGCATCGGTTTCTTGCCGTTCTTCACCTCGTTGATTTCTTGCGGATTGGGAAACTCTTCGGCAATCTCGCGATCGGACATGCGCAATGTACGAAAGGGTTGGAGACGAGTGTCGAGCGCACTGTCATCGATCATTTCGGGATGGAGTTGCAGATCAATCCAGCGGTCGACGCCCATGGCCATGACCTGCTGAACATCGCCGGGGCGCGGGCCGAAAGTCAGGCGATTGAGGGCATGCAGTGCGCGCTTCGAATCATCCGCCGGAGTGGCTGCCTTCTCTTTCTTGCCTGCCAGAACCTGCGAAACCGGACACGCCAGGCTGAAGCAGAGCACAAGAGCAGCTAACTGAGTTCGGCCCAGGCGCATGCGTACTCCAAGGCACAAAAGAAGAGTTTGTCCATATTATCAACCCGGATGGGACGAAAAGGTTGCTACCGAAGCAAGAAGCCGACAGCTTTCAGCCGTTAGCTCTCGGCAGATCGGCTGATGTCCGAAAGCTGACAGCTGATAGCTGCTGCTTAAATCACATGCGTCTTCCCGTGTGAGACTTTATGCTGCAGCGAAGCGGCCAATTGGTCTACATCTGGGGGTGAGATATTCACGGCCATGTGTCCGGCAAGCAGCGGGGTTCGATTGCTGCCAACTGCGTCCCGGCGCACCTGAATCAACAAGGCCTGCAACACATTGGGATCATACTTCTGCGGGGTCATTTTGATCAGATCGTTCAGTGCGCTGCCGAGCTGCAGCGGCTCGCGATATGGACGCGGGCTGGTCATGGCGTCGAATGTATCGGCGAGCGCCATGATGCGCACCGGCATTGGCAAATCTTCACCCGCAAGCTTGTCGGGATAGCCCGATCCATCGCAGCGCTCGTGGTGCCAGCGCACAGCCTCATGAATCTTGGGCCAGGGAAATTGAACGCTGCTGACAATCTCATGGCCGACCACAGTGTGGTCCGCCATCTCGCGATACTCTTCCGCAGTCAGCGCTCCCGGCTTGCTGAACAGGCGCCGATCAACCGCGACTTTGCCGATGTCGTGCAGATACCCCGCGCTGCGCAGCGCGGCAACTTCACTGGCTTCGAATCCCATCGCCTCGCCGATCGCCGCGGCGTAGCGTCCCACGCGCAGCGAATGGCCATGAATATTCACGTGCTTCACATCGATGGCCGTGGCGAAGGCTTCAAGCGCCGTATCGTAAAAACTGTGTAGCGATGCCATCAAGCGCAAGTTATCGCTCACGCGCTGCGCCAGAGTTTGCGAAAGCGCATGGTTTTGCACCGCCAGACCGATGTAGCTGCACAACAGTTCCACGGCGTTCAGTTCAGAGTCTTCGTAGAGCGCATCGCCGGGACGGCGGCCCAGCGCAATCACGCCAGCTAATTTTCCCGCCGCCTTGAGCGGGGCCAGGCACTTGAAAAGTTCGGGAGCAACGTTGCCATTCGAGCTGAGAAATACGGAGTATGTAGATGCATTCAGCACGATCGGTCCGTGTGCGGCGCTGAGAGCGTGGGCATGTTTGGGAAGCAGAGGGATGAATGCCGGCTCCGGCAGCATGGCGAACCCCTCAGCCGCCACCGAGGTGAGCATGGTTGGCTTATCGCTGAAAATAAAAAGCGCCCCCTCCTGCGCGCCAGCCGCTTCCATGACAGCGGCCAACATACGGCGCGAAGTTTCGGAGAAATCGCGCTGCGCCGTCAGCTCCGGCCCCAGATCAGAGAGAGCCTCTACGGTGCGCAACAGCCGGCGGAAATTATTGGTCTCCACGGCCACGGAGTGTTTGCGGAACGAACGCCGAACGATTCGAGCGTAGCATGAGGAAGTCGTCGCAGCGAGACGTGGTTGTTGGTTAGTTTGGTGCAGGGCGAAGAAGGCGCAGTTAAGTTCTTTGCGTGATCTTGTACGACAGGATTCGTATCAGGGCACGGCTTTAGCGGTGCCGGCCAGAAAGTCTCAGGAAAAGGGCTTCGCCCGAGAATTTTGCTTTAGAAATGCTCTCTCAGCTCCGCAAATTTCCCCACAATCAGCAGCTTCTGCGATTCCGGAGCGGCCGCTAATTCTTCATGCTCGAGAATCCACGTGTCCCCGTGCGGAATAAACACCGCGTGCAAACCCGCAGCCAGCGCGGGATTAATATCTGACTTCGGGCTGTTCCCGACCATCCACGTGCAGTGGCGGGCGAAATCATGCTTTTCCATCAATACGTGATACGTTGCCGCATTTTTCTCGGGAACGATTTCCGTGACGGCAAAGTAATGTTTCAGCCCTGAGCGCTCGATCTTGCCGTTCTGCTCTGCCTGCGCGCCCTTGGTCACCAGAATCAATTTGTGCCTCGCCGAAAGATACTCAAGCGTTTCAGGGACTTCGGGGAGCATCTCAATGGGATGATTTTCAATGCTGCGTGCGAAGCTGAGAATTTGCGCGTGCAACTCGGGCGTGACTGGATGCGGGCTCAGGCGTTCGAATGTATCCACCAGCGCGTGCGAAAAACTGTGCAGACCGTATCCGTGCTTTACGATACACTCGCGCTCCACGTCATTGAGCACCTCGCGCACCTGCTCGGGAGTGAATTCGTGATGGTTGAGAAAGGAAATGAACTTGGCAATCGCTCGCTCGAAATAGACATTGTTCTCCCAGAGCGTGTCATCGGCGTCGATGAGGAGAGTTTGGGAAAGCAAGCTGTTAGTTCTTAGCCTTTAGCTCTTAGCTCAACCTCTTGGAATATTAAGTCCGCGCCGCAGGACATTTGTTGCAGTGGAGATTCGCGATCAAGTACGCGCAAAAATAAAAAGCTAAAGACCGAGAGCTAAAGGCTAAGAGCTTCTTCACACCCACTCCACTCTCGCTTCCGGCCCGATGATCCCCGCTTTGTGCCCCATATCGAGCAAACGCGCCACGGCCTCGCGGCCGTCGGGGCCGTAATCGAGTGTGCGCTCGTTCACGTACATCCCGACGAATCGATCGGCGGTAGGTGTGTCGAGATCGCGCGCAAACTGCATGGCGTAAGCCAAGGCCTCGTCACGATGATCAAGCGCATACTGAATGCTCTCACGCAGCGCGCCGGTAACGGTTGATATCAGTTGCCGGCCAAGCGCGCGTCGAATGGCGTTACCTCCCAAGGGCAGTGGCAAACCAGTCATTTTCTGCCACCAGCGGCCGAGATCGACAATGCGATGCAGCCCGGCCTTGTCGTACGTAAGCTGTCCTTCATGAATGATCAGCCCTGCTTCATACTTGCCTTCGAGGACAAGCGGAATGATCTGATCGAAGGGCACGACTTCGGTTTCCACCCCGGGAGCAAAAAGTTGCAGCGCCAAGTATGCCGTTGTCAGTTTTCCGGGAACTGCGATGCGCCTGTCTTTTATTTCAAGCTGCGTAAACGGGCGCGGCGAGACAATCATCGGCCCATAGCCTTCGCCGACGCTGCCGCCGCACGACATCAGCGCGTACAAATCCTGAATATAAGGGTAAGCGTGAAATGAAATCGCCGTCACATCGTAGACGCCCTCGCGCGCCTTCTGATTCAGCGTTTCGATATCGCAGAGCGTATGGGTAAATCGCAGCCCCGGCACGCGAACTTTATTCGTTGCCAGCGCGTAGAACATGAACGCGTCGTCGGAATCCGGGCTATGTGCGATCGTGATCTCGCGGACGCCTGCGGGAGAATTCGTCCGCGTTGTTTCGTGCTCGGAAACTACGGTCATCACTGAACTCCAACCTGGGGTGCCCCACGTCTCGCATCTGTTGCGAGACGTGGGACTATCCCTACAAGCTTCTCTTCCTCTGCCACTGCACCGCGATTCCCGCCGCCATCATGACCTTGATCACTTCGGCGAACACAAACCAGTACAGTCCCCAGCGAAAGGCCTGCGCCAGAGAATGCGTCAGAGCGGCCAGCCAGGCGAGACCTGCGGTAAACAGGACTATCTCGCCGAGAAAACCAGCGAACGCCGCGCGGAGAAAGCTCTTGCGGCCGTGCTCCATCACGTAACCCGTGACAAACGCCACGAGAGGATACGCCAGCAGGAATCCACTGGTCGCGCCATGAAACAGTTGCGCGATCCCTCCTGCTCCTGTGGGGCTGAACACCGGCAGTCCAGCCGCTCCTTCGGCCAGATACAGCGCCATCGCGGCAAATCCGCGGCGGCTGCCGAGCAGCAAGCCTACAAGCAGCACGCCAAAGTTTTGCACCGTCAACGGCACTGGGGTGAACGGCAAAGGAATCGAAACTCGCGCACACAAAGCAACCAGCAAACTGCCACCAACAATCAACCCAAAATTCCGCGCCCCCTCCGAAATGAAGAGACGCGCTCGCTCGCTCGTCAAATTTTGCATCGCAGATTTGGCCATACGCTCTCCGCTCAGGGTCGGCAGTTAGCTTTCACTCGACTGATGCTCATGCTCGATATTACTGGGAGTTTCCTCGTGAACGCCATGAGTTGCCCGCAAGCGCCGCCGCAAGTGGACGTACGCCGCGATGGCAACACACACCACAACCAGAGTACTCACGCCCAAGATCAGGAAATACCAGATCATCCGCACAACCGATTAGCATAACAGATGGACGCCGCATATCTCCGCCATGTTCGCTGTGCTACGCAACTCGATTAGCTGGCTTTGCGCTCGGCCATCTTCTGACGCATGGCTTCGACGCGCTTGATCATGAATTGCAGGCGGTTCCTTCCCCACTTTGTGCGGGTAACGGCTTTTTCGACGTTGACGAAAAACTCGGGATCGTTGAGCTTTTCGCGCAAGTCTTTCACGATAGGATGGATTTTCGCATAGATCACAAAAAGTTCGCCGCTGAATCCCGGCTGAAGGAATAATTCCTCGTTCAGCACACCGGCAAGCACAAACGAGGTCACGATGCCCCAGTAACCGCTCACCTGCCGCAACCACGCGTTTTCCTGCGTGCCCATTGCCCATGCCACTTTCAGGAAGTCGTCTGCGGTTTGCGGGAAAAACTGCGCCGTCCACCAAGTGCGGGCTTTACGCATTTCAGGTTCTCGGCGGAGATCGTAGAGCTGAAGGATCAGTTGAGCATCGGCATGAGTCGCTTTTTTGGCCATGAAGCACCTCGGAGGAATTTGGTAATTGGGAGATCGAGTAATTTGGTAATTGAGAACCGAACCTGGCCTTTGATCGCGAACCAAAAATTATTCAATCACTAAATTTCCCAATTACTCAATCGCTGTCTAGGTTCTTGCCGCCGCTGCTTCCGCTACTGGCGCTGGCCGCTCGTAATCGCACTCTTTATTCGGGCACGCAATCACCGGCCCAGCTTTCAAATTCTTCTCGGCTAAATACTCGATGCCGCATTTCGGGCATTTCTCGGCGATCGGCCTGTTCGCCGATGTGAACTTGCACTTGGGATAATTACTACATCCGTAGAACGTGTTGCCCTTGCGTGCACGCTTCTCGACAAGTTCCCCATCCTTACACTCGGGGCACTTCACCCCGATGAAGTTCTGCTTCACGTATTTGCAGTCGGGATATCCGCTGCACGCCGTGAACTCGCCAAATCGGCCATGGCGGATCATCAAGTTGCGTCCGCACTTGGGGCAAAGTTCGTCGAGCGGAATATCCGGAACTTTTTTCCCTTGATCCAGCCGCCGCGTGGTCTTGCAATCTGGATAACCCGTACACGCCATAAATTGCCCGAAGCGCCCGCGCTTGAGCACCATCACGCGGCCGCAGTTTTCGCAGTATTCATCCTGCGCTCCCGTCTCCTGCATGTCGGCGGAATCGAGATCCGGCAGATTGATGGGATTCTCTTTCGTGAAGGTGCAGGTGTTCGGATCGTCTTTGTCGTAGGTGCTGCACGCGTAGAAGGAGCCGTGCTTGCCCCACTTGATCACCAGCGGCGCGCCACAGCGCTCGCACTTCTCGTCTGTGGGCTTTTCCATCCGCTTGATGTTCTCCATATGCTTTTCTGCATATTTGAGATCTTTCTGGAATTTTTTGTAGAACTCGGCGAGCGCGTCGGTCCACTTTTCCTTGCCCTCTTCGATTTCGTCGAGTTCTTCTTCCAAACGAGCGGTATATTGCACATCAAAAATATCGCGGAAGTTTTCCACGAGAAGATCGGTGACCACCAGGCCGATTTCAGTCGGCGTGAACTTGCCGCCGATCTTCTGCACGTATTGCCGCTCCTGGATAGTCGAGAGAATCGCCGAGTAGGTCGAAGGCCTGCCAATGCCGCGCTCCTCGAGTTCTTTCACCAGCGACGCTTCGTTGTAGCGTGGTGGAGGCTCGGTAAAATGCTGCTCCGGCTTCAACGCCTTCAGCGTCAGCTTCTGTCCTGCTTCGAGCGGCGGTAGCTTGTGCTTGAGTTCCTCGTCTTCTTCGTCTTTGCCTTCTTTCGATTCTTCGTAGACACGGAGGAAACCATCGAACTTGAGCACCGATCCGGTCACACGGAACCAGAATGTCTCTCCGCTTTTGGCGTCCGCGTCGATATCGACAGTCGTCTGATCGAAAACAGCCGGATTGATCTGTGATGCTACGAATCGCTGCCAGATCAGCTTGTAGACTTTGTACTCATCTTCCTTTAAGTACTGCTTGATCGAGTCCGGATGCCGCATCGCCGAAGTCGGGCGAATGGCTTCGTGCGCCGCCTGCGCCTCCTTTTTCTCTTTGAACGTATTTGGCGTTTCAGGTAGATAGTTCGGCCCGTACTCCTTGCCGACATATTCGCGAACTTCAGCAATCGCCTCAGGCGCGACGCGGGTCGAATCTGTTCGCATATAAGTAATGAGGCCGATCTGTCCTTCTTCGCCGAGTTCCACGCCTTCGTACAGCCGCTGCGCGATCATCATGGTGCGCTTCACGCTGAAGCGCACCTTACGGGAAGCATCCTGTTGCAATTTGCTGGTGGTGAATGGAGGGGCGGCGTTGCGGCGGCGCTCTTTCTTGTCGACCGAGCGAACAACCCAGTCAGCGGTCTCAAGCGCGGTGCGAAGCTTTTCAGCTTCCTCGCCGTTGTTGATCTCGATCTTCTCTTCGCCCTTGCCTAAGAATCGCGCATCGAATGCCGGCGGCTTGTTGGCTGCGAGATGCGCGTCGATCGTCCAGTATTCTTTTTTCTCGAACGCTTTGATTTCGCGCTCGCGCTCAACGATCAGTCTCAAAGCCACCGTCTGGACGCGCCCAGCCGATAAACCGCGGCGAACTTTATCCCAAAGTAGCGGCGAAACCTGATAACCGACCAAACGATCGAGCACGCGGCGCGCCTGTTGCGCATCGACCAGATTCTGATCAATCGACCGCGGATGCTCGAACGCCTGTTGCACCGCGCGCTTGGTGATTTCGTTGAACGTTACGCGCTGGATGCGCGGTGTACCATCGGTCTTGGCCTTTTTCTTCTTTTTCTTTTTGCCGGTGCCGTTGCCATCGAGTTCTTCAGCCAGATGCGCGGCGATGGCTTCGCCTTCGCGGTCGGGATCAGGCGCGAGATAAATCGAGTCCACACGGGCCGCGGCCTTTTTCAGCTTGGCCAGAACTTTCTCCTTGCCAGGGATGACGACGTAATCGGTGGCAAAATTTTCGCGGATATCGACGCCCAGCGTGCTCTTGGGCAAATCTTTCACGTGGCCGAGCGATGCCTCGACAGAAAATCCCTTCCCCAGATATTTCTGGATGGTCTTCGCCTTGGCCGGCGATTCGACAATGACTAAACCTTTTGACAATGTTTCCTCAATTCTTCCGAAGCTAGCACGAATGGGAGCGATGCAACAAGTAACGGGAGAAAAGTTCGAAGCTTTTAGCTCTTAGCCTTTAGCTCTTAGCTCCGGAACCTCCACATGCTTGGTCATTTTCAATCGCGCTGAAAAAGCAGAGAGCATTCGCATCACTTCGTCCAACAGCAGGCGCAGGCGATCGAAATCACCGGTTTTCAGATATCCAAGATCTTTAGACAAAAGCAAGTGATAGGACAGCTCTGCACCCGACCCCATTGCGATTTGGACGAATCGTCCCATCTCACCGTCAGATCGTCGGCCACAACCTTCCGCCAGATTAGCGGCAATGGATGCCGAAGCGCGGCGTACCTGACTCGTCAGTCCAAAGCGTTCGTCGTTGGGAAATGCTTGCGTCGTTCTATAAATTTCTAAAGCGAGTCGGTGCGCTTTTTCCCAAACCGCTAAGTCTCGATAATTCCTCATGGAGTTCCTCGCAGTGCTTGAGCTAAAGGCTAAGAACTAACAGCTAAAAGCTCTTCACAAAATTCTTTCCCGGCATCTGCTTCACTTTGCCGGCCAGCTCCAACTCGAACAGGGCCGCGAAGATTTCTGAAGACGACATTTCCGTCTCCAGCTTTTCCACCAGTTCATCAATGTGGGTGGCTTCGTCGGCCTTGAGCAGGCCCAGGATTCGCTTCTCGTGAGGAGGTAACCCGTCTTCCGGAAATAGAGATGATGTTGTGTGGACCTGGGATTCACCGCCCATCGTGGGCGTGAGCGCAAGTTTTACTTCCGGCGGCAGATCTTCCCAAACGTCTTCCCAGGTCGCCACCAGCTTTGCGCCTTGTTTTATCAGCGTGTTAGGCCCCCAGGAGTTCTTATTCGTTACGTTGCCAGGAACGGCAAACACATCACGATTTTGTTCGAGCGCGCAGCGGGCCGTAATACGTGTTCCGGAATATTCGCCCGCTTCGACGACCAGCACCCCCACTGACATGCCGCTCAAAATTCGATTGCGTATCGGAAAATTCTGCGGCGCCGCAAACGTTCCCAACGGAAACTCTGAAATAATCGCTCCGCCCAGCGCCAGAATCTGCTCCGCCAAGCGCGAATTTTCCTTCGGATAAATCACGTCCACACCCGTGCCAAACACCGCGATAGTCTTACCCTTCGCCGCGATCGCCCCCCGATGGCTCGCCGTATCAACGCCGCGAGCCATACCACTAATAATGACCAGTCCCTGGTTCGCCAGATCGCAGGCCAACCGCTCCGCCATGCCAGATCCGTACGGTGTAGGATGCCGCGTGCCGACCATCGCAATTCCCGGCTGCGACAGCAACTCTGCGTTTCCGCGCACGTATAGCACCAGTGGAGGATCGTAAATTTCTTTCAAGCGCGGCGGATATGTTGGATCTTCCAGCGAGGCGACCGTGATTTTCTCCGCAGCTGCTTTGGCAATTTCTTCTCGCGCCAGCTCCGCCGATTTTCCTGTGGCAATCGCTTGCGCCGAGACGGCCTGAATTCCAGTCCCTTCCAGTTCGGTCAGCGACGCCCGAAAAACAGCTTCGGGTCCGCCAAGGTGCTCAACCAGTTTTCGGGCTTTCGTCGGCCCGAGTCCGGGAGTGAGGGTGAGCGCAAGCCACTCTAAAAGGTGCGTTGCAGATGGCGATGCCAGGGCGGCGGTTGTCATATCGATGCTCTCGTTGTGCAGGATGGGGCGGACTCTAAACACTCTCGGAAACCAAAGTCAAGGAAAGTCCTCACAAAGCCCTGTCAATATCCTCTGCTAGAATCAAAAGCGGAATGCCCCGTCTGCGCATCTCTGCGATTTCCTATCTCAACACCGCCCCTCTCATGTGGGATTTCGAACACGGTGCCGCCGGCCGAGACTTCGACATTTCCTACACCATCCCTTCCGCTTGCGCTCGCGCCTTGCAGGCCGGAACCGCCGATATCGGCATCATCCCCGCCGCGGCTTATGCGCAGATTCCCAGCCTCGTCGTTTTGCCGGATGTAGCCATCGCCTCGCGGCGTCCGGTGCGTTCGATTCTGCTGGTCAGCCGTGTGCCGGTAGAGAAAATTCGCAGCGTTGCGCTCGATACGTCTTCGATGACCTCGGTGGCATTAACTAAGATTCTGTTCGAAAAATGGCTGGGCGGGGGAAGAGAATTTACACAGATGGCGCCGAACCTCGACGAAATGCTCGCCCGACACGATGCTGGCCTGCTGATCGGCGATCCGGCGCTGCAAGTCGACCGCTCGCGCTATATAACTCTCGACCTTGCCGAAGAGTGGATTCGCTACACGAGCAAGCCCTTCGTCTTTGCGTTCTGGGCAGTTCGCCGACATGCACTCCAAGAGAATTTACAAAATCGGTTAAGCGAAACAGCTGCGACGCAGGATCTGGCCCGAGTTTTTCAACGTTCCCGCGACCACGGCCTCGAACTCGCAAGCCTCGATCAGATCGCCCACGAATGGTCGCCTCAGCTCAAGCTGGCGGAAGCAGATGTACGCGCATATCTGACCGAGAATATTTACTACTATCTGGATGAGGATTGTCTGGCCGGCTTACAACTTTTCTATCGCTATGCCGCCGAAATCGGAGCACTGCCCAAGGCACCAGAAATGAGGTTTGTGGAAGCAACTGCGACGGCGTCGCTCTAGGACGGCATTTTGCCTGCGTGTGTAAGCCTCCGTTAGAATCAACTTGTCGCACATGTCCCTAACCAAATCCCAGGCCCTTGACCTCTTCCGCTCCGACGATCTCATAGGCATCGGCATGGAGGCAGACTCCGTGCGCCGCAAGCTGCATCCCGAGGGCGTAGTCACCTACATCATCGACCGCAACATTAATTACACGAACTTCTGCACCGAGTACTGCACTTTCTGCGCCTTCTATCGCCCGCTGAAAGGCCCTGCCGCGAAAGAAGGCTACATTCTCGACTTTGACACCATCTACGAAAAAATACGCGAGACCGTCGAACTCGGCGGCACCGGGGTGCTCATGCAGGGTGGTCTGCATCCCGACCTCAAAATTGACTGGCACGAGCGCATGTTGCGCGGCATCAAGCAGCGCTTCCCGCAGATTCACCTGCACTGCTATTCGGCGTCGGAAATCATCGCCATCGCTGAATACAGCCGCCTCTCGATTCGCGACACTATCCTCCGCCTGCGCGACGCCGGGCTCGACTCCATTCCCGGCGGCGGCGCCGAAATTCTCGACGACGAAGTCCGCTACCGCATCGCCCGCCTGAAATGCCTCACCGGCGACTGGATCAACGTTCACCGCACCGCCCACCAGGTCGGCATGCGCACCACCGCGACCATGATGTTCGGCGTCGGCGAAACCTACGAGCACCGCATCAACCATTTCCAGGAACTCTACAACCTTCAGGAAGAAACCGGAGGCTTCACCGCCTTCATCCCCTGGAGCTTCCAGCCGGCCAACACCGCCCTCGGCGGGCGCCACTGGGACGAAGCCACCGCCGTCGAATACCTCAAAGTCCTCGCCATCTCGCGCCTCTATCTCTCGAACTTCCTCAACGTGCAATCGAGCTGGGTTACGCAAGGACTCAAAGTCTGCCAGATGGGCCTGCGCTTCGGCGGCAACGACGTCGGCTCCGTGATGCTGGAGGAAAACGTGGTCCGCGCCGCCGGCGTGAATAACTGTACGACGGAAGAAGAACTGCGCCGGATTATTCGCGACGCGGGGTTTAGGCCGGCGCAGAGGGACACGCTGTACCGGCAGTATTTTCTGAATTGAGCTCGCGACTTCCCCGGTATTCGTTAGTCGGCGCTGGAATCACCGATATTTTTCATCAAACAGCGGCGGGAACTGACCGCGGCGACCGGTGGCAATCAGCTCGCCGTCGAATACCCCGCCGTAGTTCACGCCGAACAGGCGATTGCGTACTCTGCTTTCAGCAAGAAATGGCCAACGCAACAGCATTCCGAATTTCTGTTTCAGGCCGCGAGGCTGCGAAGACGGGTAAAGGCGAATATCGTCAAAGCCGCAAACCAGCAATAGCGCTCGCAAATTTGAGCCGCTAAATCCATACTCATGCGCGAGCGTCACATAATAGGAGGAATTGGCGCATGGCCCTTCCATGTTTGGGGTGCGCAGAAAAAGCATGCCACCCGATTTCAGAGCACGATAAAGCGCGTCGCCAATCCAGAGCAGCGAATACTTCGGAATGTGTTCGATTACGTGGGACATGTGAATGAAGTCGAACTCGCCCGGATGATCGGCAAGAAACTCGCCAATATCACTTTCGATTTTGTGTAACGTTACGTTCCAGTTTTTGAGATACGGCTTATTTTCCGGCGCAAATTCAGCGCCTGACACATTTTTATAGCCCAAGGCTAAACAGGCAGCCATAAACTACCCGTCACCGAAACCGATATCCAGGATAGCGGCATCCTTTTGCGAGGGCAGGAGGTCACGATATTCCTCCGCGACTTGCTTGATCCGGTGTTCAGTGGGAGGAATTCTCACCGTGGGCGCGGCGCGCAACGACATCCGCCGGTAAACTTCAGCGATAAATTCATGTGGATCCATGTGTAGAGAGGATGAAGAAGATGGGCATCTCCGTCAAGTTGGGTGTTCGCACCGGATAGCTGCGAACGATCGACGGCATTGAGTCGTGAGAACGCAAACGGCCCCGGGCATCACAATGCTGCAACCGATAGAATGGAGCCAGTGATGTCCTATCCCATCAAAACCTGTGCCGTTTGTGGAGAGGAATTCGAACTCAAACCTGGCAAGCCGGG
>JASHOH010000045.1 GCA_030041215.1 Candidatus Sulfotelmatobacter sp.
GTCCCAATAACGCATGATCTCGTAAGTGCGGCGTCCGTAGATGAGGCCCGTCAGGCCACGCACTTGCTCGGTGAAGTGACGGGAGACCGTGGGCGCAGGCGGCCCAAGCTTCATGTGGTCGACGTAGCCATCGAGGGACTGCATCAATCCGTAGACAAGTTTTGCCATGCTGCAAATCTCCAAACTGAGACACTACCGAAAATTTGCAATTCTTGAATTTTTGCATTTGGCAGGGCGATCCGTCTACCCGTAGCCAGCAAGTTGCCAAGAAGAAGCCTTTGATTATTTTGTGACCGTTATCGCCGATTGGTTAAACGGCTGATGCTGACCACGGAAGGGCAGTCTGAACTTGTGGGCGATCTCAGGCCAAAACTCGCGCCCCACGTCGAAACCCACGCCTTCGGCGAAACTGTAGCCGACTTCCCGGGCAGCAGGAGCGAAACCCCGTTGGTTCCCGGGATGATAGAGATTGCTCATCGCGACACTACTTGCCGCCCCGAACCATTTCGAAGCATTGAACATGTGAGTTCCATTCTCTCTATGCGCTATTACTACATGTCCGACAGCGTGAAGAAACCGTCTTGGGCCGCTACCGTGCGCTAAACGGTAGTAGCGCGGGTCTTCCGAGAATATCGTTGGGTATGCAAAGTCGTTGAAGAACGCGCCCGTGGCTTGGGTAGCGAAATTGGCGCCAAACCGTTTGCCGTATCCCCTAGCACCCTGTCCGAAAGTAGGGTCAGTATTTTGCGCTTGGTCGAACCCAGAATCGAAAGCCACAATGAGAAAAGTCGCAGGATAAACGGTATCTCGAACGAACAGTTGAAATTTGTCACGATTATGCACTTGACACATCACATTATTCGTGCGACAAGACTCTCAGTTGAGAGGTCATCGCGCCATGAACCTGTTAGACGTTTACAAGGAACTCAATACCGAAGCGAAGTGCCTCGCCTTCCTAGAGCATATGCGCTGGCCGGGCGGAGTCAAGTGTCTCGCCTGTGAATCGCAGAGGATAACGCGGATCACCGCGAAGGGGAAACTCAACAAGAAAACGGGACGGCGCAGCCCTGACCGCGAACTCTACCAGTGCAATGAATGCCGCTTCCAGTTCACGGCAACGACTGGCACGGTCTACCACGACACTCACCTTCCGCTCGCGAAATGGTTCATCGCCATCGCCCTGATTACCGAATCCAAGAAGGGCATGAGCGCGAACCAACTCAAGCGTGCTCTCGGCGTGAATTACCGGACGGCATGGTATCTCTGTCACAGAATCCGCAAGGCGATGATTGAGCCAAACGCGCCGAAGCTGCGCGGCGTCGTGGAAGTGGACGAGACGTATATCGGCGGCAAACAGCGCGGCCATCGCGGAAAGCTCCGCAATAAGGATGTGGTAATCGGAGTTCGCGAGCGTGGCGGTGATCTTCGGCTCGTCCAAACGCCGGATAACAAAGCGGACACAGTTTATCGCGTCATTGCGGACAATGTTGCGAAAGACGCACAAGGATTGATGACCGATGAGAGCACGATCTACGATTTCCGGCTCACGCAGTTCAAGGACGTGCCACATCGCCAGATCAAGCACAGAGACAAAATCTACGTGCAGGGCGATGTTCACACGAACACCGTGGAATCGGCTTTCTCCCTATTCAAGCGCGGCCTGACTGGAGCCTTCCACAAGGTTTCCTTAAAGCACCTGCAACGCTACTTGAACGAGTTCTCGTGGAGATTCAACAATCGGAAGAACCCGGATTTGTTCGGGCTGGCGGTTCGCCGATTGGCTCTTGCGGGGAACTTGCCTTACGCGAAGCTGATCGAAGAGAATGCGTTCACGCCATTTGTGAGACCGCAACAGTGAACATGTATGTATATTTTGGTTTTCAAATCGACCTTGGAGAGCCTATGTCAGATTGGTCGAAGGATTTCACGCGTCGAATGCGCGAGCATTCCAAAGAACTTAATTTGAAGGCCGAAAAAAGCCTTCAGGATAAAAAGACTCGCGATAATGCACTAGCCGAAGAGTGGTCTAATCTAGGCCGACTCTTGAAACAAATGTGCAAAGACCTTGGTGAAGAATTGGAGGCCAAAGCCAGCATTCGATGCGATGCCAGCGATCAGGAAATCGTGCTTACCCTGATCGGTAGCGGAGCCAAAATCACTGGTACCAAAAGTCCCGTCACATACGAAATGAATTTTTCAGGCACGCTGGCGAACGGTTACAACTGGCACAAAAAATATTGGGTCAAGTTGGCGGAAAACGGCCTTAGCTGGTTTATAGAAGACATAGATCGCAGAAGTTTCCGTGCAGAGGAAGTTGCGGATAGGATATTGAGTGCTCTCGTTGGAATGAGAGATTAACCCTTCGGTTGCTGTGGCGGGATTAACTTCTCCGGCTTCTTCTTCGACACCTTGATCTTCTCGCGCTTCACGTGCGGGGATTCCAGAAGGCGCTTCACGATACCCTCAAACTTTGAACGATCTACTTTTAACTCTTTTTCCGACATGGTGCTAGGCTATTTACTTTCTTGCCACTTTACGGGCGAACCTTTACCGTTGACAAATGATTTCAAGGGCGTATCTTAGCCCTCGCCCAGCCGCGCAGTACTCCAGCCAAAAAACAGAAGACGGAGAAGATGGGCAATCCGCTAGCCCACTGGCCTTAAAAGCCATTACGTCCTCGCGGGGCGTTTGTGGGTGCAACTCCCACCTTCTCCGCCTCCAACGAAAGGACACCACCTGTGCAAAGCGATGTCGAAAAAATCTTACTCCACGGACAAAATTCCGTGTTGCACATTTTGCGCGACAGACTCCAGAACGAATTGCTCATCATTGAACTGATCCGTTCTGGCGAATGTCGCCCAGAAGCTCTCGCAACAATTGCTCGGAACGTTCGATCAGGACTCTACACTCTTGACGGCCTCGGAGACAGTCTGCTGCAAGTGCTTCCGTCCAATCTTCACGTTTGATCATCTCAGGCCGGGCGATCTGTCCGGCCTGATCTTCCTTTTCCCTGTCACGGCTTGCGGTCATTGTCAGTCCTTTCCGGTTGCTGCGTCAAATGCATAATCCTGAAATTTGTCTCTTACCTGCAGCGTACAAAGCACGGCCCCGCTTTTATAGTGGGCACGGACTTACGTTCCAGTTTGCGTGCGAAAATTCCGCCGCCTTTCCTGAGCTTTCCTTCGTAATCTTGCCAGGGCACGAGCGGCGGCGGTTCGAGGCACGGCGCCCTCAGGTTCTTCTGGAATTCCTCTTGGAAATGTTCACTTATAGAAGGTGTTTGTGGAACAGCAAACCCTGATCCCTGGGCTCGGATCAC
>JASHOH010000046.1 GCA_030041215.1 Candidatus Sulfotelmatobacter sp.
CAATGCACACCCACATCGGCGATGGGACCGCCTCCCGCAATCTTGGCATTGGTCAACCACTTCCTGGGATGAGTCGGGCCGGGATAAGAAAACTCTGATCGCGCAAACACCGGCTTTCCCACTTGGCCGTTCGCGACACGCTCGCGCAGAGCGGCTGTGCTGCGTTCAAAACGGAATACTTGGGCAACACCCAATAACACATGGGCTCGACACGCAGCCTCTACCATCTGGCGGCACTCAGCGGCCCTCATGCCCATTGGCTTTTCACACAGTACGGGCTTGCCGGCATCGATTGCGAGCAAGACGTCTTTCAGGTGAGAACAGTTGGGCGTAGCCACGAAGATGGCATCTACTTCCACACAGCGGCAGAGATCAACAGCAGAGGCGAAGGCGTGGGGAACTTTGTATTGGGTTGCAGAATCCTGCGCCCGTTGCAGGTCACGGCGAGACAAGGCCGTCACACAGCTGCTACGAGCTATGGCAAAACCGGGCATCAGCCGATGCACCGCATGCAGTCCGAAACCGAGGATGCCATAGCGGATCATGGACCAGTTAGTGTAACTCTGCTGCCTTGATCGCGCTTGCTGTAGGTGCCCCATCCCCCTTCGTCGTCCGCACATATCAGAGGTGTGAGGACATTCGCGCGCCCACAATGTTCAGAATGTTGTAATACAAAATATAATCTGTGAATACGCGTATGACAGCTTTGCCTCCCGCGGTCGCGAGCCCAGCCGGGCGCTTGCCTTGATTACCGCATTAAGATGTGTCACAATGAGTCACATGAAAACGATAACCATCCGGGAGCTGCACCAAGCGACCGGCCGTTGGGTGCGACGGGCAGCGGCGGGAGAAGTGCATGTCACCGAACGCGGTCGCCTAATCGCCAGGATCGTTCCGGCGAAGCCTCTGCCCGCCAAGCCTTTCTTCGCCAATCCTAAGTTTTCCCGCGCATTTCTCGCTCAACGCAAGCATCTCCGGGGCGGAACCGATTCCACGCAGACGATCAGCGAAGACCGCGAACGCGAGGTGCTGTGATCTACTTCGATACGAGTTATCTGGTCCGACTCTATTATTCAGATTCCGGAGCGGAGGCGGTACGCGCCCTCGCCGCAACAGACCACGTCGCATGCGCTGCCCACGGGCAAGCCGAGATGATGGCAGCATTTCATCGTAAGCTGCGCGAAGGGGCGATCCGACCGGCGGTTTATTCGACATTATTACGACAAGTACGGGCGCACAACGAATTGGGAGCTTTCCTCTGGCTTGCACAAGACCAAGAAATTTTCTCGCGAATTGCTGACGTATATGCGAAGCTGCCGGCGACCGTGTTCCTGAGGGCAGCCGATGCTATTCACCTGGCCACCGCAGCCGAATCGGGGTTCCGGATCGTATATTCGAATGACGTGCGTCTGCTGGAGGCAGCAGAACATTTTGGCATCGAGGGAAGGGATGTCATTGGCCGAGCTTAACGCCGCATCAGCCCCGCCAAGCCCGGCAAAAAGAACTGGACCATTCCGTCGCCGTTCACTGATCGAGACGGTGTTTCTCCCTGGCCAAGGTAAGTTGTCGTGCAGATCTGCGAACGCGCTTACTTCGGTTAAAGTGGTCACGGCGTGACGCGGAATTTCACGTTGCTCTTGAGCGTGCCGCTGGGGGTGGTCACCTCGACCGTGCCTGTGGTCGCGCCGGGTGGAACGGTGGTCGTAATTTCGGAACTTGACACTACACTGAACGTCGCCGCGGTGCCGTGAAAGGTCACGGCAGTCGTGCCCGTCAGATTGTCTCCGCGGATAATGACGGGCGCTCCCACCGCCCCGGAGGTAGGCTGTGTTTCCACGAACGCGCCCAGCCCCATAGACAGACTGAAGACCGTGCCGTAACCGGTGGTCGTGCTCACTTCCGTTGTGCCGTAGAAAGTCCCGCTGGTAGCTTGAAGCAGTCCGCCGTAAGGGGCCTCGCCGTCAGTGCCGTCGAAGCTGTGCAGCGTAGTCAGCGTGCCGCCGGGCGTGATTTTGAAGATCGTGCCATAGTTGCCGTTGTTAGCCCCGCCCTCGACGGTTGTCCCGTAAAAGTCCCCGTCGGTGCCTTGCACCAGCCCTGCTGTAGGGTTAGTGCCGTCAGTGCAGTTCGCCTGGGCGCAGAAGCTGTAAAGCGTGGTCAGCTTGCCGGCTGCGGTGATTTTGAAGACCGTGCCATTTTCGTTGGGACCGCCAGAGGAAGTTGTCCCGTAGAAGCTCCCGTTGGTAGCTTGCACCAGCCCGTCCTCGGGCAGCCGGCCGTCGGTATAGTCGAAGCTGTGCAGCGTGGTCAGCTTGCCGGCTGCGGTGATTTTGAAGACCGTGCCATAGTCGCCGTAGGCCCCGCCGCCGTAGGTTGTCCCGTAGAGGTCTCCATTGGTAGCTTGCACCAGGCCCGCGTAAGGGAGGGCGCCGTCAGGGCACTGCGCCTTGGCGCAAAAGCTGTGCAGGGTGGTCAGCGTGCCCTCTGGGGTGATTTCGAAGACCGTACCATAGTTACCGTAGGCCCCGCCGCCGTAGGTTGTCCCGTACAAGTTTCCGTTGGTGGCCTGAACCAGCCCTGCGTAGGGGTAGCCGCCGTCACTGCAGTTCGTTTTGGCACAAAAGTTGTAAAGCGGCGTGAGCGTGCCCTCTGGGGTGATTTGGAAGACCGTACCAGCATTGTTGGCACCTCCTTGGTAGGTTGTTCCGTAGAAGTTCCCGTTGGCGGCTTGCAGCAGCCCTGCGTATGGGGATTGGCCGTCAGTGCCGTCGAAGCTGTAGAGCGGGGTCAGCGTGCCACCTCGGGTGATTTGGAAGACCGTGCCACCGACGCCCGTCCCACCACCTTCTGTAGTGCCGTAGTAGTTTCCGTCTGTGCCTTGAATGAGAGACTCATACCAGGGGTGAGAACCGTTGGTCTCGTCGAAATTTACCAGAGTAGTGAATTTCTGTGCAGGCGAGGCAACCGCCATCGCGGCACAGAACAGAAATACGGCGCAGGCTTGTTTCCATCCATTCAGTTTCGTCATTGGGAGATCCTTTGGTGGTGCGAGATTTAAGAATCGCGTTGCATGTTCTCTTAATTCCGTGCCATTACTTGCGTTGAGTAGTCACGCCTCCCGCAGAAGCGACCTGAGCGCGAGCAGCCTCGTTTGACGACGGTGGAGCGTCATAACCGATCGCCTGTTCCGCGGACGCGCCGAAGAGCTCCGGGTGCAGGTACTTTCCCCGTTTCTCCGGCGCCTTATCTACCTCGACGTGGATGCGGTGCGCGTTGGCAAATGCGTCCTGGCGAATGCCGGTCACCTGCCAGGAAACTTTCACTCCGGGTTTGTTGGTCTTGATCGTGAAGCGGTTGCCACTAATCTCCTTCGCCACGACGGCCTGCGCAAATTGCCCAATCACCGTGAGCTGATAGCGGAAGTCCCGGTTTAGCGCTCCGAAGTATTCCGGCAATGTCACCACGGCGTGACCACGCCACTTATTTGGTTGAGCGGCCACACCCGTTATTCACGAGGAAGTGCCATCCCCCGGAAAGTCTTGCGGCGAAACCGAACCCTCCTGAAGACGAAGCCTTGCCTGTTCCGCCTGCGCCGGCTCCAGCTTCTGTCCGCAGAGCGGGCAGAAGTCGAAGCCCGCAGCTGCCGCGCCGCCCACCAGCAGGGTCATCCCTTGCCGCTCGACCGTCACCTCCGTGCGGACGGTGCGGCTGGTGCCGCGACCGGACGCGTCAGGGCGGAAGAAACTTGCTTGCTTGGATAGCCACTGGTAGAGTCGGTTCACGCGACCTCGTTGTTTAGGCCGCGAATCCGTAGCCTGAGTTTCGGGCCGCGCCTACGAGCACCGATGTTGAACTGCTTGATCACGCGGCGAATCACCTTCGCGCTGATCCCAAACTCCTTCGCAATTTGGGCGTGGCTCAGGTCGGACCGACTAAGCAGGACCTCTGCCAGTTGGGTATCAAAGCCGTGGCGAGCCCTGTCGGACTTCTCTCTCAGATTGATCCGCTCGATCTGCATTGTTGCTCCCTAGCGCCCGTCGGCGGATGCGATCAGAGTGACTCTGTCGGTTTCGTTCTCCACTGCTTGGGTAAGGTCTGTGCGGCTGTGAAGGCGGCAGCCTACCCGTCTCCCAGGCTCCCAAACCTCATCGAGGAGAGTGCGGGCGCCACTGCGGGCGAACACCACCCTCGCATTGGTAGGCTGGTCGCCGCCAACCACATCAGTGACAATGGCCTTGTATTGATGTCCCTCTGTGCTCCGCACTTCGAGTACCTCGATGGTGTCCTTGCCCGGGACGGAGTTGAGCAAGGAATGGAACTTGTAGGTCCCAGCTGGGAACGTCTGGTTTCCGACTACAAACTCGAAAGGGACTTTGACGGTGAGAGCGGAGTGTTGGGAAGTTTGTGCGTAGCCGGCACTTGGGTAAAGCGCCAGGCCAAAGACAGCGGACAGAACTACGGCTGAGATCGCGAATCTTCGCTTCATAGATGCTCCTCATTCGGTCAGTTTTTCGTAAGCGCCGGGCGGCCCAGCGGCTGATTCCTTGCCGCTCTATCGCGTTCAGAGCGGAAGAAACTTGCCTGCTGGGATAGCCACTGGTAAAGTTGGTTCACACTGCCTCGTTGTTCACGCCGCGAATGCTGCAGCAGTTGCTCAATAAAGGCCAGTGACCAGTTGTGACAGGCTCTGACAAGTTCTGAATTGCCACTAAGTCAATGAAACCAGAAGGGATATTTCAGTTCGGCGAGTTTCAGATTGATGCTCTGACGCGCACGCTGCGGCGCGAGAAAGAAGCTGTCACACTCAACCGCCGGGCTTTCGATGTGCTGCTGTACCTAGTGCAAAACCCGGGAAGAGTTCTCACCCGGGACGAACTGCTAAAGAATGTCTGGCCGGACACGTTTGTGGACGAGAACAGCCTGGCGCAAAGTATCTCGGCGCTGCGCCGAGCGCTCGACGAGAAGCCGGGTGACAACAGCTATGTCGTTACTCTACCTGGGCGAGGGTATCAGTTTGTTTCGCCAGTGAAGATCGTTGTCCCAGAGAACGGAAATATCGTCCCGCAAGTAGCCAGCGCTGCCAGCAACGCCTCCAGCGGGCTCCTTCTTCACCGAGACACGATCCGGACAAGTGTCATTACCGAAGAGAAACAAGATGTAGAACAGCTAAGTTTGCCGCCTCCCCGAAGTCGGGCGGTCATGCGACTGGTCGCGGCTCTGGCCGTGACCGCGATATCGGTTGCGGGATTCTACTTGTGGAAGCAGCTTCACCGAGCCCCCCCGACGCATCCCTCCATCAGCAGTTCGACCGGGGTGTCCCCTGCTGCCCGCCGTTCCATCGCGGTTCTCGGTTTTCGCAATCTGTCTGGCCGTCCTGAAGAAGG
>JASHOH010000047.1 GCA_030041215.1 Candidatus Sulfotelmatobacter sp.
GCGTGGGTATCGCACCCTCCACCTTCACGCTGCCTTTCACGGCGGCGGTATCGGTTGCGCTGTTCGCGGGCGTCGGAGAACCCGCGCCCATCGTCGCTACTGCTACGGCCAATGCCATTACCCCAAGGAGATAGTTCCGTTTCATAATCACACCAGCCTTTTCTGCACGCCGTAACCAGCGCGTGCCACCTAGTTTCGAGCCCTTGCGGCCAACTTTCGCCGGGGGTCAACCACAGCTTGGCTTGGTTCCCGGCTAGCCCTATCACTTGACCCGGGAGAGCACTCGGCGGGCGGCTTCGGCAACAGCCTCGGCTGTGATCCCGAGTTTTTGGTACAACACTTGGTAAGGCGCAGAAGCGCCAAAGCGATCCAGCCCGACGACGGCGCCATCCAGCCCTACGTAACGCCCCCAAGCCAGCGTCGTGCCTGCCTCCAGTGCCACCCGGGCGCGCAAGCTTGAAGGCAGCACGGCTTCCCGATATTCCTCCGGCTGCTCATCAAACAATTCCCAGCACGGCATGGACACCACGCGTGCCTTAACGTTCTGCGCCGCAAGTATTTCTTGCGCGGCCAATGCCAAGTGAACTTCTGAGCCGGTCCCAATCAGAATGACTTCCGGCTGATCGGCATCGCGGAGAATGTAAGCGCCGCGTGAAACTCCTTGCGCCGCAGCGTGGCAAGTGCGATCGATAACCGGCAAGGCCTGCCGAGTGAGGACGATTGCACTCGGCGCATGACGTCGAGCGAGCGCAGCGCGCCAGGCTTCCACCGTTTCCGTCGCGTCCGCGGGGCGGAACACTGCCAGGTTCGGAATCAAGCGCAAGCTGGCGATCTGCTCGATCGGCTGATGCGTGGGGCCGTCTTCGCCCAGGCCGATGCTGTCGTGGGTAAAGACGAAGATCACCGGCAGCTCCATGAGAGCCGCGAGGCGAATGGACGGGCGCATGTAATCAGAAAAAATGAGGAACGTGCCCGCGTAAGGACGAACCCCGCCGTGCAAAGCCAGACCGTTGAGAATGCCGCCCATGCCGTGCTCGCGCACGCCGAAGTGGAAATATCTGCCGGTGAAATCTTCCGGCGTCACATCGTGTTCGCCTTTCGGCAAGGTGTTATTGGAAGGCGTCAAATCAGCCGAACCGCCAAGCAGCGCCGGAAAGCTTGGGGCAATCGCATCCAAGACCGCTCCGGAGGCAGCACGAGTAGCGATAGGTTTGGTTGTGGGAAAGGCCGGCAGTTTCGAGTCCCAACCTTCCGGCAATTCGCCGCTGAGGGTGCAATCGAAGTCCGCCGCCAATTCTGGGTAAGCCTGGCGATAAGCAGCATAAAGCTCTTCCCATTCGTCCTGCTGACTTGCGCCGGTTGCGGCGGACTCTTGCATGAACTCGCGCGCCTCGTCAGGAACATAAAACGGCTTATCGGCTGGCCAACCCAATTTCTCTTTCGTGAGTCGGACCTCATCGACCCCGAGCGGCTCCCCATGCGCCTTGTGCGTGTCCTGCCGGTTCGGGCTGCCGAAGCCGATGTGCGTTTTGCAAGCGATCAACGACGGACGCTCGGTCTCTGCCCGGGCGGACACGATCGCGGTCTCAACGGCGGTCGCGTCGTGACCGTCAATCCGCTGCACGTGCCAGCCGTAGGCGGCAAAGCGGCCCAGAACATCCTCGCTGAAGGAGAGCGAGGTTGGTCCATCGATACTGATCCCGTTATCGTCGTAGAGCACGATCAACCTGCCCAGGCCCACATGGCCCGCCAATGAACAGGATTCGTGGGAGATGCCTTCCATCAGGTCGCCATCGCTGGCAATCACATAAGTGAAGTGGCTGACGATCTTGAACCCCGGCCGATTGAAGCGTGCGGCCAGCGAGCGTTCAGCAATGGCCATCCCGACCGCATTCGTGATGCCTTGGCCCAGCGGACCGGTAGTAGTTTCGACGCCAGGAGTCAATCCATATTCAGGATGGCCGGGCGTCCGGCTGCCCCATTGCCGGAAAGATTGCAATTGGGCCAACGGCAGGTCGTAGCCGCTGAGGTGCAACAAACTGTAAAGCAGCATGGAGCCGTGCCCGGCCGAGAGGATAAATCGATCGCGATCAGGCCACAGCGGGTCCGCGGGATTGTGCTTGAGAAAGCGCGTCCACAAGACGACCGCTGCATCCGCCATACCCATGGGCATTCCCGGATGCCCGGAGTTGGCTTTTTGCACAGCGTCCATCGCCAGGCCGCGGATCGTGTCGGCGGTCAGTCGACGCACGCGGGCCAGCTCCGTTTCGGCCAGAGACGACGTAGGGAACAGAAGTGTAGTCATAGTTGTTCCTCACTTTTCCGTGACAACCTCAACTGGCTCCTCGTGCGCCACCGACTCCAATCGGCTGAGCGCGGCGATCGGACGCGCAAAAGGGATCGGAGCGTCTTTGCTGTAGGCGCGCAGCAAGTGATAGGTGATGAGCAGTTGCGTGAGGGCCAGCGGATCGCTGTGGCGCACCTCAGTGCCGTAGTTGTAATCACCGAATTGGTCGGCCCGCAACGGACGCAGATCGGGCAAGTGTTTCCAGATCGCTTGTTCCAATCGAGCGGCCTGTTCGCGGCTCACGCCGCCGTCTACCTCAAGAAACTCCACGGGACGTCCACAGTCGCGCCCGAGTTCAAGGCGAATCCCAGGAGCCTGGCCGCTCTTATGATTCGTCAAATATCTGAGGTCGGGATGAGGAATGGTGGGGCGCAAGACCAGGTGAACGTTCAAGTGCGCATCGGCCTGATCCGATCCCACGCCGTTCTCCGGATGGAAGCGCACGACGATGTCGGCAAATTCGCGCTGGGGACGGATGAAGTTTTGTGAGTCCGACTCCCGCTTCTCCATTTCTGCCAACACCTGCTCGGCCGTATACCCTCGCTTCGCCGTATCGCGCTTGATTTTCCAAAGCCGCCTCAGGTCCTCGGGTGGATCAAGAAATACTTTGACGTCGTAGAACTGCCGCATTACTTCCGTGTGAAAGCCCAGCAGTCCTTCCACGATGACAAACTCCTTTGGGACCAAGTATTCCGGCCGCACCAGCGAGCCCGTACTGTGGTCATACACCGGCTTCAGCATCGGCTGGCCATAGTGGGCGCGTTCCAGGTGCAACTCCAGAATGTCGAGATAATTGCAGTTGGGATGCAAGGGAGTGATCTTCAATTTCGCCCGCTCGGTGCGGTCGTACTTGTGATAATCATCGGCACAGATGTGCGTTACCCGGTCTTCGCCGAGCAATTCCACCAGTCCACGGGTAATCGTCGTCTTGCCGGCGGCACTGTCCCCGACGATGCCCAACACTATTGGTCTTCGTTTAGTCATTACTCCTCCTCACGCGGGATAGCTTGCGCCCCGCCATCATCAGTACCTTCGGGCTCTGCTGGCCGCGGCGCAGGTAGCCGAGGTGGTGCAGTATCTTCGCCATTCGCATCGCGACTGTGGTCTTGCCGGTACCGGGATGTCCGGTAAACGACATATGCAACGTGGGGCGTTCGCTCGCCAGTCCAACCTTCTCGCGTAAATTCGCCACCAGCAGCAGCGAGGCCACCCGCCGGATGTACGCCTTCACCGGTTTGAGCCCCACCAGCTCACGATCCAGCTCATCCAGGATTTCCTCGAGATTGGAATCTCGATGAGCGGCGCCTATATCCACAAGGTTTTCCCCAGTATCCCGGGTAGTACCTGTTTCGATGGCGGTATCTGTATCTAGTCTTTGCATGGCATTCTCGCGCTCCTACTTCTGCACTAAGGCGATGTTGCTTCTGTGCTAAACCGCAACCTTGGCTTTGGAGCGAATCGTGTACTGGATGCGGCGATCGGCACCCTCCGTACGCTCTAGAGAAAATCCAGGTTCTTCCGCGGGCCGGTGCACGATAAAACTCAACATGGTCGTCTGCCTGCCCTTGGTGCGGTCATAACCGTTTACCTTGATGTAATTGTCGGGGAACGCCTTGCGGCACTCCTCGATCTGAAACATGGCGCCTTCCAGGTCGCTCGCATCAAACATCGGCAAACCCCACATTTCCCAGTAAGCATTGCGGGGATGGGGATCGTCGGTGTGCTCGATGGAAAAGGCCCAGCCGTTATCGAGGCAATACCGCACTTGGCGTCGAATCTCTTCTTCCGTGAAGTCGGGTAGATAAGAAAAAGTTCCTTGCGTGATTCGCATTGTTCGTCTCCATTCCGTATGTGCCCGGCAGCCAAGGTGTAGCTTCACCTGCTCTGCTGGATGCCCGGCCTTTGCCATCAAACTGTGAGCGTGGCGACCGCATCCGGCACATCGGTCGACTCGTAGTTAAAGCTGACGTCCTTCCAAATCTCGAGAGCCTTGCGTAGCTCTGGCGACCAGCGCGCAGCCTTCGCCAGAATCTCCGGCCCTTCGTTCAGAAAGTCACGCCCTTCGTTTCGAGCCTGGATCATCACTTCGGTGGCCACGCGATTCGCGGTTGCACCCTGCGCGATTCCATCCGGGTGGCCGATAGTGCCGCCGCCGAACTGAAGCACCACATCTTCGCCCAGCAGGTGCAGTAATTGGTGCATCTGCCCGGCATGGATACCGCCCGAGGCCACCGGCATTACCGCGGGCATTGATGCCCAGTCCTGATCGAAATACAGACCCTGGGAAGGGTCAGCGAGCAGGGTGTTCGCCCGCAGAGTGTTGTAGTACCCGCGAATGGCGTTGGGATCGCCCTCGAGCTTGCCGACGGCAGTGCCGGCATGAATATGATCCACGCCCGCCAGACGCATCCATTTGGAGATAACGCGAAAGTTCACGCCGTGCGTCTTCTGTCGCGTGTACGTGCCATGACCCGCCCGGTGTAAGTGTAAAATTACGCCATTCTTCCGCGCCCACTTCGACATCGATTGGATGGCGGTGTAACCGATCGTCAGATCGATCATGACAATCACGCTGCCCAGTTCTTTGGCGAAGTCAGCGCGTTCGTACATCTCTTCCATCGTTCCGGCAGTCACGTTCAGGTAATGCCCTTTGATCTCGCCAGTAGCGGCCATTGCGCGGTTGACGGCTTCCATGCAGAACAGAAAGCGATCGCGCCAGCGCATGAAGGGCTGGCTGTTGATGTTCTCGTCGTCCTTGGTGAAGTCGA
The DNA here is from genome assembly GCA_030041215.1 of Candidatus Sulfotelmatobacter sp. GTDB lineage: Bacteria > Acidobacteriota > Terriglobia > Terriglobales > Acidobacteriaceae > Sulfotelmatobacter. Next base: position 5,116 of record JASHOH010000047.1, read on the forward strand.
GCCCACCACGCAACGCCTCGTAGACCACGCGGCCATAGTTGCGGGCTGACAGCCCAAGCTTGGGTTTCACGGTCGCGCCCAGCAAGGGCCGGCCGAACTTATTCAGGTACTCGCGCTCCATCACGATGCCGTGTGCTGGTCCTTGAAAAGTTTTCGTGTAGTGCGGAGGAATTCGCATGTCTTCCAGACGCAGAGATTTCAGCGCCTTGAATCCGAAAACGTTGCCGATGATCGACGACGTCAGATTCGCGATGGATCCCTCCTCGAAAAGGTCGATATCATAGGCGATGTAAGCGATGTATTGATCGGTGCCGGGCACGGGATCGACCCGATAGCATTTCGCCTGATAATGCTCGTAGGGGGTCAAGCGATCGGTCCAGACCACCGTCCATGTGGCCGTGGAAGACTCACCCGCGACCGCGGCTGAAGCTTCGATGGGTTCTACACCTGGTTGCGGCGTCAAGCGGAAGGCACAGAGAATATCTGTGGCTCTCGGCTCATAATCCGCATCGTAATAACCCATCTCCGCGTACGGCGTGATGCCTGCCGCCCAACGGCTCTTCTTCTTGCCTGCATTGTTGTTGCTAGCCATTTCTGTCTCCTTCGAGAACAACCGACTCTCTCTTGCGATTAGTGTTGTTCGGTAGCGCCGAGATTGCGACTGAAGGCCCGCTGGTTCTAACTGACCCGCGACCGAAGATAAACGATGCACTCAAGTCGAATGGGTGGGTTCGACTGACGCACTCCGTGATAACTTGCGCGGGAGAAATGCTGCGCATCGGAGCACCGCCAGATCTGGAGGGCGTCCCCTCAAAGACCGGTCGGCCTTCCTTTAAGATCCCCAAAAACTTGTCGGGATGATCTCTCTTTGTTACACAGGGCGCAATGATGTCGAGCACATATCGATGTGATCTTTGACACACTGGCAACTTGCACATCAAGAAACAGCTACAACGTTCTCGTCTGTCCGCTCGTTTCTGGTGCGCGCCTTGCTCACCAGGCCCGACTTCATCAAAGCACACTCATTTGTGATTGCTGTCACTGCATTTAGCCCACAACCTGTTACAAAGTAGTCGCGGCCAATCTCGTGCAGATTCTAGCTGCCTCTCGGCAATCTTGCACGCAGCCGGGTCGTTCATCGGTATCTTCTTAACACGAGGGCTTGCGGAAAAATGTAATCGGCGAAAATGTGATTGGCCCCTGGGGTTGCTGACCGACTTGAGCACGATCGGATTTCTAAACCGTGGCGAACACAAGGGAGGAGATTATGGCAAGCGGAATTCTTGAAACCGCGAAAGCTACAAATCCCCTTAAAGATCTCCCGAATTACGGTCAGTCGGTTTGGCTGGATTACATTCGCCGCGATCTCTTCACTAGCGGAGAACTGAAACGCCTGATCGAAGAAGACGGGTTGCGCGGCATGACATCGAATCCCGCCATCTTCGAAAAGGCGATCGCCGGCAGCACGGATTATGCCGATCTGCTGAAGTCTCTGGCTGCGAAGACCGGCCTCGATGCCAAGGCGCGCTACGAGATTCTTGCCATCCGCGACATACAAGATGCCGCCGACTTGCTGCGGCCGGTGTACGAAAGCTCGAAACGGCGGGATGGTTATGTCAGCCTGGAGGTTTCACCCTATCTGGCACGCGACACGCAACAGACTGTCGAGGAAGCACGCAGGCTGTGGAAGACGGTGGGACGGGAGAACGTGATGATCAAAGTCCCGGGCACCGCAGAAGGCATCCCGGCCTTCCAGCAATTGACCAGCGAGGGCATCAACGTTAACGTAACCCTCCTTTTCTCTCAGGAAGTCTACGAAGGAGTGGCAGCGGCGTATATTGCGGGGCTGGAACAACTCGCAGCACGCGGTGGGGACGTCAGCAAAATTGGCAGCGTGGCCAGCTTCTTCATCAGCCGCATCGATAGTTCGATCGACGCCATTGCTGAGGCGCAGCTCAAGACGTCCAAGGACCGGTACGAGCAGGAGCAACTGAAGAGCCTATTCGGTAAAGTGGCCGTCGCCAATGGCAAGCAAACGTACCAGCGATACTTGCGCATTTTCAGCGGCAACCGCTGGAAAGCATTGGCAGCCAAGGGAGCGCAGACGCAGCGTGTCCTCTGGGCTAGCACCAGTACCAAGAATCCGAGTTATAGCGATGTTCTGTATGTGGAAGAGCTGATCGGTGCGAACACGGTGAACACAATCCCGCCGGCCACGTTCGATGCCTTCCGCGATCACGGTCAGCCGCGCCCGAGTCTAACCGAAAATCTTGATTCCGCCAATAAGACGATGGAGACGGTCGCGAAGCTCGGAATTTCGATGAAAGAAGTGACCGATAAACTGACGGACGACGGCGTCCGCCTCTTCGCCGAAGCTTTCCATAAGCTCCTTAAGGTAGTGGAGAACAGCTTTAACATCTAAACCGCTTGAACGAGGCAACAGAGAGTCCCCACCATTAGCTCGTCAAAAAGGAGGCAAGCCATGGCAACCAATTCAACTTTCGCGCCAACTATTGGCCCTGACATCGAATGCGCGGTGCGGCAGATGGCGACCGATTGGGCAAACGCTTTCAACCGCGGCGACTACCAGGCCGTAGCTGCACTGTACACGGCCGATGCCATATTCATGCCGCATCACGAGGTGGCCCGGGGACCAATCGCCATCGCCAAGGCCGTCGCGCAATTAGCCGAAATTGGCTACACGGATGTGAAGGTCGAAGTTGAATGGGTGCACCATTCCGGCGAACTGGTAGTGTCGAGGGGAACATATTCAGGCACCATCAGCCGGACCGACGGCAGCTCCATTCCCGACCGTGGCAGGTGGTTGACTGCTGCCCGTCTCAAGGGAGAGACCTTACGCTTCTTCGAGCACGCAATCCAATCAGAGATCGCCCTTAAGGAGCCTCCGGAACCTCCTGTGGAGAGTGATGTTTCCGCAGAGATGGTTGGGTCGGATTGAGTTTCTGACAGAAACGAATTGCGATTCCGACTTTGTTGGAAGGCCCACACAATCTCGCAGAAGAGAGAAGCGGTGGAGCGCGGATCGCGAGCCTTTTGCAGCGTTCTGCGGCGAAATTGCGGAGCGCCTTACTCTCTTTCAAAGAGTAGATGAATGCAATGGCGATTTCTCAACAGTTGTGCCGTCTTGAGGGATCTCACAGGCAACTCTAGCTATAACAACTGCTGCATCACGCTACAGCTCGCGCCAAAGTTTGGCTCCCGAAGGACTTAATTGCACTAGCCTCGTCTTTCTGTATATCGAAGACCGCAGACAGCCTTGTCATCTGAAGCAAGTCACTTACCCTTTTGTTCAGGTTGGTGAGCTTCAGTTCGCCTCCCTTGTTCCGAATTGTCGTGTGAGTCTTAACCAGCTCTCCTACACCTGAACTGTCTATGTAGCTAAGGAGCGAAAGCATGGCTTTCGAGTTGAATCAGTTCGGAATCGGCATCAAGACCGTAGAGCCGGGTGGGATGAAGACGGATTACTTCACTCGATCTCTTGACACTGGTCGGCACCCTGCCTATGACGCGCTCGTGAACAAGTTCATGGGAATGATCACCGATCCCAAGCAGGTGGAAACATACTCCTCTCCTGAGCAGATCGCCGAGGTAGTGTACGAAGCTGCCACGGACGGAAAGGATCAACTACGCTACGTCGCTGGCGAAGATGCGAAATCAATGTATGCAATGCGCTTGCAGCTTGGTGACGAGGCATTTCGCAAGGCGCTGGCGCAGCAGTTTTTCGGCGATGCTGCAAAAGCCGCTTAATATCGGAGGCTGCCGAACTGCGTATGGCCTGTCTCATGCGAAAGACGCCGGAGGAGGAATCTCAGATGAACATCGCTTACTTGGTTGGAAGGATCATATTCGGGTGCTATTGGCTGATGGCGAGCTTCAACCACTTCAAGAACCTCAACTACCTGAGCGGCCCCAAAATATTGCTGCATCACAACTGATGCAGCGATCCACGCTAGAATGGTGCATTAAAGGAGGTGCCGTATGACTCCGAAAACGCAACAACCTCTACACCCATACTCGGTAAAAATTGAGACCCCGACAGGCAAATCCGCCGCTCTCCCCGTCACCCTCTTGACGCCGAAGCAGGCTGAGGAAGTTCAAGTGGAGTTCAAGAGATTGGCGCACGAAGCGGGGATCAAAGGCG
>JASHOH010000048.1 GCA_030041215.1 Candidatus Sulfotelmatobacter sp.
ACTGTCGCGGGTTCGCATATAAGGAGTGATGCTACGATCCGCCAACCACTGCAAAAACTCCCCATTGCCGTAGGTCGTATCTGCCGCCACCGATTCTGGTTCTCGTCCTTGCCACTGCGCAAAACGGGTGAGCATGTCTTGCGCGGCGACCGTCTCCTGACTCATCCGCGCTGCCGTCGCCTGCACACCCACGATCACGCAGCTCTGATTGTCCACCAAATAGTTGTCGTAGTACCCGAGGCGAGCCGGGGTGCCGCCCTTCGTGGCATACGTGGAATCGGGGTCGGTGGTCGAAACTTGCTCTTGCTCATGCACCGGTTCTTCTACCGGATTCTGTTGTTCGAGTTCCACTAGATACTGACGCACGGCATAATGGACCTCCGCCGCTTCCGCCAGTTGCTCCCGGGGAATCCGACTTTCCTTGGCCGCGTTCGCCTCCACAAAGCTGCCATCGACCGACAGCTCTTTCCCTCGCACCAGTCCCACTTCCACGCACTGCTTGACGATCCGTTCGAATAGCTGCTCGAACAACTTCGATTCCTGAAATCGTCCGTGCCGGTTCTTGGAGAACGTCGAGTGATGGGGAACCTCTTGATCGAAGCTGAGACCGGTGAACCAGCGCCACGCCAGATGCATGCGTAGTTCTTCTATCAGCTTCCGTTCGCTGGTGATGCCGTACAGATAGCCAATTAGCAGGATGCGCAGCAGGAGTTCGGGATCAATCGAGGGCCGCCCCGTCTCACTGTAGCTGTCTTTCAGCTGCTCCCGTACAAACTCGAAACTGATGTGCTTGTCGATCAGCCGCAGCAGATGGTTTTCAGGAACTTGATCGTCCAGACGGAAGTAATAGAACAGCGCTTCTGAGCGAGCGTGGTGCCCCATCATGATTGGCAGGCCTCCGATCGTAGTGTTGAACAGCAGCATCGCGAGCTCTGGCCTGCTTATAGCGTGAACCTCGCATCGCCGCAAGCATCAACTCAGGGACTTTTTCAATAGACACAGGCGATTTCACTCATTGACGCCAAGGTCCTGCTGTTCGCGCTTGGCAGTCGCTGGCAATTCGGGACACCTACGGGACACTGGACACAGGAAAACTCACCATGATTGCTAGAATTTCTCACTCACAGCGTGGCGCGTAAATGGTTGGGATCGCATGGAGTCTGGCGGAGAGGGAGGGATTCGGTTACCGCCATTTCTTGCAAGTCACGGTGAAACCTCAACATACTGATAATATCCTGTGTTTATGATGGTTTCAAGCATAGTTCCAATTTCGGGTCCGTTGCCCGCTGCGACCTCTAACGACCTTCGTTGACCATTAAAACGGTATCACTGGTATCACTTTCAGAGGGCTGCAACACGGATTTCTCAGCGCGCATCCGTGTACATTGTAAATTCGTGCGACCGATGAATGCTTGACGCGACGGCCGGCGATACAAGCACGGAGCAGGTGCCGTGAGTGTGCTTAATGGGATCGTTCGAGTTGGGAACAGCGCGCAATGAGGCGGGCAGTATGCTCCTTCGCTGTGGAACATAGTGGCCTCCTGTCTAGATGATTGCGGCTTCGAGCGGGCATAAACACTCATGAGGCGTATACCAAAATCCTAGGTTTCGTCCCCATTCGCGCTGAGTGAAAACACAGTGGTTCTGTCCCCAAGACTGCCGTTCCGCTCGTGTACCTGAATCAACAGTTATCGGTATCTCATGAAGAAACCTGTCATCGGTGCCGGCCTCTTAACAGGCTGCGGAAAAACTCGGACTCGACCGGATAGCACAGTTCTTTAGCCTGCCGAATCGGGATATCAGGAACGCTCTAGCTTCGTCCTGAGAAGTTGGCGAAAGCTGTTCATTCCATCCACGTCGAAAGCTCGTTTGGGGAAAATAGCGTGGATGGAATTCGCTCGATAGAGGATGAAGGCCTTATCCGATTCCGAATACTTCGAGAAGTGCAACCACTCTTCTTTATTTTGAGCCTCGGGACCTTGAACTCCCTCTTCAGAGATATCGACAGTGAGTTCTTTGCCGTCAAGGCCGGGTGCAGCACCTTTTCGATACGAATTTCTGAACCTCAGCTTGTCGATCCAGCGGGCCAGCAGGTAAACCACAACAGCGAAAGCAACCATGAGGAGGCAGGCACGTCCGACCCGCGCATCTCTGCCCGACGCCATCCAATACCCGAACAGCAGAACAGACATTCCTAAGGCCGCCCCTGCGCGGATTCGCACGCCTTTGGCATCTCGCGCCCGCGCTGCGTCGTAATAGTCTTCAAACGCTAGACGGTAGGTAATTCTCATCGGTTGTCCGGGTGCGCACAAGTTTAGCACCGCTGGGACGCCGGATAAGAACGAACCTTGCAGGAACCTGGAGACCTAACACATCAAACTCCTTTGTTTCCACAAGCCACCCTGGTAAGAAAGAAGGCATGCGCGGAAAAGACGAGCAGCAGTTGGATGTGTTTAGTTATGTGAGCCCCGAACAGCGAGTACCGCAGGACCATCCATTGCGTTCGCTGCGTGCGATGACCGATGAGGCGCTACAGCAACTGAGATCTCGGTTCGACAAGCTGTACGCCAAAACCGGGCGACCGTCGATCGCCCCAGAGAAGTTGTTGCGAGCGCTCCTGCTACAAGCGCTGTACTCGGTGCGCAGCGAACGAATGTTAATGGAGCAACTCGACTACAACCTGCTGTTCCGCTGGTTCGTAGGCTTGAACATGGACGACGCCATTTGGGATGTGACGGTGTTCACCAAGAATCGCGAACGGCTGCTCGATGGGGACATAGCTCAAGCCTTCTTCCAAGCCGTGCTCCGGCAAGCACGCGAGCGGAATCTGCTGTCGGATGAGCACTTCACCGTGGATGGAACACTATTGGAAGCGTGGGCAAGCTTGAAGAGTTTCCAACGTAAGGATGCAAAAGACGCGCCTCCGCCGGACGATCCTGGCAATGCGACGGTGGACTTCCACGGGGAGAAGCGGTCAAACCAGACACACGCATCGAAGACGGACCCGGAGGCGAAGCTGGCGCGCAAAAGCAAGGGCAAAGAAGCCAAGCTAAGTTATAACGGGAATCTCCTGGTGGAGAATCGCCATGGTTTGATTGTGAACACCGAAGTGTTCGAAGCCAATGGAACGGCGGAACGCGATGCAGCTCTTGTCTTGGCTCAGCGTGAAATGGAGAAGCGGCGTTCTCGGTTAGTGTAGATTCCGCCCCTTCGGGGCGGGGATTTTCAAGGCATGGGGGTCTATCGTCCGATGACGGTTTCCATGCAGTGCACAGCGCGAGAGGATTGGCTCCCGCGCTGCTGAGCATCGGCTCGATGAGCCCCACCAGGTTATCCCTCAGCATGGTTGCATCCCTGCAGAGCCGGTTCCGTTTCACCCGGCGAGGTCATTGTAGCTCCGCCGCTCCGCGCTGTTCTCAAGTTCCAGTTTGCTCGTCATCTGCCCGCTGCAGACTGCTGCACTCATTTGGAATGCGCGGCACTGAGGACCCTCAAGAGAATGTCCTGGGACCGTCCTTGTCCGTACCGTTGGTTGTAGGCGCTTGAGGTAATAGCGACAACCATATGAAGTGACGGGACGATGTAAATCTTGTTCCCGCCATTTCCTGAAGCGAAGTGGACTTCGATTCTGTGAGAACCAACGGGTTCGGCTTTTGTGTACCACATATAACCGTAGAAGTCTGCGTAAGGATCGCTATCGGAAATAGCTACCTGGCTGGCCAGGCTACGCGCGATCCAATCATGGTTCAGAATGCGCTGTCCATGCACAACGCCATCATCCAGCATCAACTCTCCGATCGCAGCCTCATCGCGGGTTGTTATAGAGAGATTTCCCTGTCCCGTCACCCGGTCAACAGGAACATGCCGCCAACTGTAGATCTTAATTTTGAGGGGAGCGAAAAGGTTGGTTTTTGCGAATTGATCCAATGGTATGTGGCTGACGTTTTCGATGATTGCGCCGGTGAGAAACGCATTGAGCGAGCAGTAGACATATTTTATTCCCGGAGTAAGCTTCATCGGAACGGCATAGACCGTGCGAATCCAGTCTGAGGATGCGTCCAGTGTGTTTTCATTACCCGGACTCGAAGCATCGTCGTCATAGGCGTCGAGACCCGATCGCATCGTCAGCAGATCCTCGATCGTAATCTTTTCTTTGCCGTCCTTGGGCAGGCCCGGCAGGTAGAGGGCAATCGAATCGTTGACGCTGTGGACCAGGCCCTTCTGTATGGCAATGCCCATCAACAAAGACGTGAGGCTCTTTGTGGCTGATCGAATGTCGTGAAGCGTATCAGCGGAATCGCCGTTGAAGTAGTGCTCACTGGCCAAACGCCTGTCACGAACGATCACGATCCCCTTGAGATCATGGTGGGGATCTCGGTCCATATCGGAGTAAATCGCTTTCAATGCCGCAAGGTCCATACCTGACTTGAAAGCCTCTGTCCCTGACCACAATATGGGTCCTTGGAACTCGGACCGAGTGACCTCGGCTTTCTGCATTTGCGCCGACAAGGACAGGTTGATACTCAAAGTAATTGCAGCAGCGGCGGAAAGGGTCAGGCGAGCTCGCATATCCCCTTTAGACGAAGGAAAAATCGAATTGTCTCCTGCACCAATATCAGAGTTTGGTTCGTCGGCAAAGCAGAACCAGCCACTTCACGGGCTATCCGACATCGCGGCGGCTAGCCACTTCGCTCGCCGCCGCAGCCAAGCCCAATCCGGCACACATCGCGCTAGCCGATCTTGAACGGAGCTTGGGAGAACGGCTGTTCCTCTGCACTCAGAATGTGGACGACCTGCACGAGCAGGCAGGATCAATGCGCGTCGTCCACATGCACGGTGAACTTTTCAAGAGCCGCTGCGACAGGTGCAGCCGACCGCCGTTCCACGACACAAACACCTTCGATCCTCCAGCAGAGCTACCCCGGTGCGACTGCGGCGGTCGGATTCGCCCGCACATCTGCTGGTTCGGTGAAGTGCCGTTCGAGTTGGATCGCATTTTCCGCGCTCTGGACGAATGCACGATCTTCATGGCTGTGGGCACGTCCGGCGTGGTCGAACCAGCGGCGAGCTTCGTGGCTCATGTTCGCGGTCGCGGCCGAACCATTTATGTTGGAGCGGAGCAGCCTGCGAATCTTTCAGCGTTCACGGAATGCCACTTGGGGAAAGCGGGCGAGGTTTTACCGGAACTCTTCGCTTCTTTTTCATAGAAAGCTACATCGACCACAACAACCCCACCCCAAGGGGTGACATCTACACCCTCGACTTTTTAGTATTAACTATGATTAACTAGTGAGCATCAGCCATGCTTAATGCGCCTGCGGTTAAGCGTGATCGGTTTGTGGGGGTTCAAGATGCAAGTTTGCCGTTCCGTTTTGGCGATCGGTCTCTTGTGCCTGCTCTCAATCCAAGCATTAGGACAGGGCGAGACCACGAGCGCCATTCAGGGGCATGCGACGGATTCCACCGGAGCCGTGGTTTCGGGTGCAACGGTGACCGTCACTAGCCTCGATACTGGTTCGAGGCGCAGCGTGAAGACGGATGAGGCAGGTCGATTCAACTTCCCTCAACTAAAGCCCTGCACATACAAAGTCGAAATCGAGGCGCAGGGTTTTGAGCCGCAGACAGCAAACAACGTTCTCTCAGGTCTGGGGCAAAAGCAGACGGTCATTTTCACCCTCAGAGTGTCTCACTCCAATGAAGTAGTGGAAGTGAATTCTGAAGCGCCGATCATCAATCCAAGCAACGCAAACACTTCGACCACGCTCGATGCGCCCGCGCTCGAAGACCTTCCCAATCCGGGCGGCGACTTGACCTACCCTTTGCAATTTGCACCCGGTGCCCTCATCAACACGGCGGGAAGCAGCAACGATTTCGTGGGCAGCAGTAACGGCTATGGGAATGTGGAATTCAACGGGCTACCAGCCCTTTCGAACGGTTATATCGTGGACGGGTTAGAAACGAATGACCCTCTGACGAACCTGAACAGCGGACTATCGACCAATCTCGTGCTAGGGCTGAACTCGATCTCGGAAGTGACGGTCAACACTCTTTCCTATTCCGTGGATCAGGGCAGGTACGGCGCATCTCAGGTCAACTACGTTACTAAATCGGGCACCAATCAGTTTCATGGGAACCTCTATGAACTCTGGAATGGCTCGCTTCTTAATGCCGCCGACTACTTCACGAATGCGACGCCGGGGAATCGCAAGCCACGCTCGAACGTGAACCATTTTGGGGGCAGCTTAGGCGGGTCGATTGTCCGTAACAAGCTGTTCTTCTTTTTCGACAGCGAGTGGATGCGGATCGCTTTGCCCATCGTTACGCCTGCTACGGTTCCAACACCCGCGTTCCAGCAGTACGTTTTGCAGCAGCTTCCCATCGGCGGCGTTGATTCTGTGACTGGCTCAACCTACGCGCCAGCCCCACAGTTGGTCCCCTTTTACCAGAACATGTTCTCGCTGTATGGAAACACGAGCGGCGAACCGCTCGCGATTCTGGGATGCCCCTTCAATTCGGACGGCTCCCCGGCTTCCAGTTCGACACCAAACGGCAATGGTTGTGCCAATCGGCAGAGTGTCTCGCACTCCAGCGACGACCACGAGCAAGTGCAGACCGCTCGCATCGACTACAACATCGACACAAACAACACAGCATGGTTCCGCTTTCAGTCTGACACCGGATTACAGGCGGTGTGGACTGACCCCATCAATCCGTTGTTCAATGCAACGTCACCGCAGCCGCTCTACTCGTTCGCGGCGGGCTACACTCATGTTTTCTCGCAGAATCTTGTGAACTATTTCAACCCGGCGTTTTCGTGGTATTCGAGCTTATTCGCCCCCAGCGATTTTCAGAAGACGTTATCCGCCTTCCCGATAGTGCTACAGGGCAGCGGGGCAAACGCGCCATTCACGACCATCGGAGGTCTCGACAACACTTGGCTTCAAGGGCGGCGAGCGTCGAGGTTCTTCATCAATGACAATCTCGCATGGAGTCGCGGGTCTCACGAGATCAGGATCGGCACAAACATCCGGTTCTTTCGGCTGAATGATTACGACCTTGGCGAGGGCACGGTTCCGCTGGTTACGTATACCGACTTGCCGCAATTCATCTATGGCGTGGCATCGACGGCTACCAAGACCTTTCCTGCGAATCCGAACGAGCCGTTCAACTTCGCGAACGTTGATTTCTATGCGCAGGATACGTGGAGGATCACAAGTAAGCTGACGTGGACTATCGGCATCCGCGACACCTTCAATTCGAATCCGCTCAATCCACATGATAAAGTGGCACGCCTTCGGGGATCGTTCTATTCGATTCCACATGATGTGAATCAGCCGCTCAGCGATGCGATTCAGACTCGGCTTGGGAACCTGTTCTCTTCGACTCCACTCGCGATCCTGCAACCGAGGACAGCGATTGCATGGCAGATCGAGCCGAAAACCGTATTAAGAACTGGGTTCGGGCTATTCAGCGATATTCTGCCCGGAACTGTTGCCGATCTCGTTGGGATGAATCCGCCCTACGTACAAACGTTCCAAGGCGGTCTCCTCGGCACTGTGGGAGGGACGGCAATCGCGCCGGGAGTGCCGAACAGCGCGGTGGATGCGACCGTCACCGCCAATCAGAGATTCACTTCCGGGTTCGTGCAGGGACAACTCTCCTGTGCGTCGGCGCTTGCAAATCAGGCGTTCTGCCTTCCCCCGGTCGCGATCACAGCCGTGCCCAGCGGCGAACTCCACGCGCCCTACTTCATGCAATGGAGCCTCGGAGTCGAGCATCAGATCGGAACGACTGCGAGCATTCAGGCTCAATACGTCGGCACGCGTGCCGTGAATCAGCCGTACACCACGCAAGTCAATGGCTACCAGACAGTCTGCGAAGGATGTTATGCGCCCTTTCCGTACATGCAGCCGACTGACCCTCGTTTCGGCGCGGTCACCCAGTTCTCCACGGGCGCGAACAGCCATTACAACGGGCTGCAACTGACTGCCAATAAGCGAATGGGGCACGGGCTGCAAGGGCAAGTCAACTACACGTGGAGCCACTGCTTGGACACGGTATCGAACGGCGGATTCCTTCAGTTCTCTGCGGGAGGAATCTTGTCGCCCTTGCCGGGCGAGCTTGCCCGCGACTACGGCTCCTGCGATTACGACATCAGGCACAACCTCACGGGGCAGTATGTTTACCAGCTTCCGCTGAAACTGCAAAGCCGCCCGCTCGGATACGCGCTGAACGGCTGGCAACTGTCAGGAACAGCCTTCTGGCACAGCGGAGTTCCATTCTCAGTTCTGAGCACACCGTATTCGGCGACCGGACAAGGAATCGTGCAGGGCAGCGGAGCGCAGTTCGCGAGTGTCGTGCCGGGCGTGCCGCTTTATGAGCATCATCCGATTCCCGGTGTAACGCAGCCCGGAACGATCCAGTGGCTCAACCCGGATGCTTTTGTATCCGCAGTTGATCCGAGCACGGGAGCCTGCAATGGCGGCGACAGTCCAGAGAATTGCCAATTTGGCAATCTCGCACGCAATGCCCTGCGCGGAGCAGAATTCCTCTGGAGCGACTTCTATTTGACGAAGTGGTTCCCTGTCACTGAACACGTGAAGATGCGTTTCGATGCCCAGTTTTTCAATGTCTTCAACCATCCCAACTTCGGTCTGCCGAGCATGGTGCTTGCAGGCATACCCGGAAAGCCGTCCACCCAGACTGGATTCGGAGCGCTGACCTATACCACTTCGCCTCCGACAGGGTTGCTAGGAGTGGGATTAGGCGGCGACAGCAGCCCGCGCATGATCGCGTTTCAGGCACGCTTGGAATTCTGACGCTCGTTCACCAGATAAGAGATCTTGATGAAAGCGCTCCTCGCACTGTTTTGCCTCGGCTAAGCGAGCCTTGAGCATGTCCTACTTCCGGACAGACTTGGAAACATTGTTTAGGAGTATTCAACCCAGTGCTAGCGAAGCACTCCAAGTCGTTCTCACTCGCCGGCTTTCTCACGGAACGCTAGTCACAATGGCACAACGTTCAATCGAACTCCTTCAGTCTGCGGCCAGATGTACTGGACCTTCCATTTCAAGCCGCGGCATAGCCAAATTGTGAAGTGCTCGTCGCGGCGAGAATATTCAGTACCGACGACTCCGGCTGACTCCACGCTGGCAAAGTGCTCACGGTCGCTCTGGCCATCGTTGCCGAGCACGATCATGCTATCGCCCGTACAATCGCGCGGTCCCCAGATCCAGTAATTGTTGTGCTTGCTGATCGCGGGCGGCAGGCCATAGTGAGGGCCGCAGAAATCGACGCTGCCGCTTCAGGATCACGGCAGATCGAATGGCGAAACTTCCAGGTTCGTGCTGAATCTCAGATTTGATTACAATCCTCGAAGCGGAGGTTCTCATGTCTGATGTGGTGTACGTCTCGAACGTGAAGATCGTACGGCAATCCGGGCCGGTGCGCGTGGCGCAGCTACCGGGAGAGCCACAGCCTGTCATCTTCAGTGTCCACGGAGCCATTGCCGAGCATTACGGGCTTGATCCGGCAAGGCTGAAGGAGTCGCATGCCGCAACCATCGATTACGTAATAGCTGCGCTGGGCGGTTGAATGTTGGGCACGTTTGCCGGTGCGCTGGATGCGCGCAAGGTCAACGCCAAGGAAGGCCGTCTCACCGCGGACGTGCGCGGCGAGGTGGAAGAGGAAAATAAGGTCCTGATCATCCGGCGAGTGCACGTGACGTTTCACCTGAGAGCCAGCGACCCTCGCGAGGTACGCGAAATCGTTGATCGCGTGCACAACGTGTACGCGGAAGGCTGTCCGGTTTACCGCTCGCTTAAGCCAGCCTTTCAGATCACTTCCAGTGTGGAGGTCGTGCCCGAGCAGCGAGCAGCAACGTGATAGCCGGCTCGCTGTGTCCAGAGCCCAAGAAACCAGAACGGTTGACCCATACTGCAAGCCTCTCACTTGCTGGATTCGTCGGTGACTTTTCGTGGAACAAATCTGAGGGAAGCTGAATTTATGCAATAGCGAAGATGTGTTGGCTCTGGACCATCATCGAATACGTGGCCCAAATGCGCGTCGCACTCAGTGCAAGACACCGCCGTCCGCCCTATGCCGAAGCTGGTGTCTCTCTTGGTTCGAATGTTCTCCGGCGCGATCGGCGCCCAGAAACTTGGCCAACCTGTTCCGGAGTCAAACTTTGTGTCTGAGCTGAACAAAGCATTTCCGCAGCAGATGCAGCGATAGAGGCCCTTCTCATGCAGCTCCCGGTATTTTCCTGTGTACGCAATCTCGGTATCAGCGTGGCGAGTGATTGCGAAAGCGGCAGGGGATACCTGCTTTCGCCATTCATCCTCAGTCTTGACAACCTTCGACACGCGCACCGTCTTCAGCCGCTCGCCTGAATCGGAGAATTGAACGATCATAACTTCCTCGGGTGACTCCTTAGAAGTCGCTTGTACAAACCGCGGCTTTCTCAGGGACCACACAATTAGACCTGCGACTGCTGAGGCGGACGTCAGTAGGAACGCTCGTCGCCTGGTTCTGACCGACCCTTCGTCTCCTTCGAGATCAGACTCGAACATCAACACCTCCTTCTGACTGTTACTTGCTGGTGTAGAGGTCCGGAAACTGCTGCCGAAGATGAGCAAGCTTCGGTGCATCGCTGTAGACGATGTACGGGTTGTCTGGATGACGAGCAGCATAGTCCTGGTGGTAGGCTTCGGCGGGATAGAACGCCCTTAGTGGAACCACCTGGGTGACGATTGGACGCGAGAAGAGTTTGGCTTGTTCAAGCTGCGCGATATACGTCTCGGCAATCCGCTTTTGTTCATCGTTGTCATAGAAAATGACCGAACGATATTGGCTGCCGATGTCTGGGCCTTGGCGGTTCAATTGAGTGGGATCATGCGCCACGGAGAAAAATACCTGGAGCACTTGTCCATAAGTGATTTGTGAAGGATCGTAGACGATCTTGACCGATTCCGCGTGGCCGGTGTCGCCGGTGCTGACCAGTTCATATTGGGCGGTATTGGCTGCGCCTCCAGAGTACCCCGAGGTTGCGCTGACTACGCCCTTGACGTGCTGGAAAACGGCTTGGATGTCCCAGAAGCAGCCGCCAGCGACAACCGCTGTTTGCGCGGCTTTGGACGTGGCAATCGGAGCGTCAACTGTAGGGCTTGGGAGAACAGTGTTCGCACGGTCGCCTGCAATGCAGGCGGTTACGGTCGCGAGGGTCACCGTCAGGAATAGGGCAAACAAGCGCCCAAAAAAGTTAGACATAACAAACCTTCCAGGTCTGGCAGGCGATTTGGGCCGCCTAAGCCGGTCAATTAGAGTCCACAAAAACAGAAAAGTTTCGTTTGGCGAGCAGCGCCGTAACTTTTGTCGGGCTTGGACATCATGAAAGATGGACTCAAGAGAGGCAAGAACCGTGAAGTTTTCACTCATTTCTGCGATCGCCCTACTTTCAATAGCCGTCTGGCTGTTCGCGCAAGGATCGAAACCTGCACGCGCTGCGAATGACCGTATTCCTGTATTGGTTGAACTGTTTACCTCAGAGGGATGTTCCAGTTGCCCTCCAGCAGACAAATTCCTGGAGAAGCTCGATCGGCAACCTGTACCCGGCGCAGAAATAATCGTCCTCAGTGAGCACGTGGACTACTGGAACCATATTGGCTGGAAAGACCCCTATTCGTCGCACCTCTACAGCGATCGGCAAAGTACTTACGCAGATCGTTTCGGCCTCGACAGTGTGTACACGCCCCAAATGGTCGTGGACGGCGCTACCGAATTTGTCGGCAGCAATACGGCGCTTGCCGACAAATCCTTCGCCAAGGCGGTGAGCACGACGAAGATTGCAGTCCGCCTATCCTCGGTTTCGCTGGGCCCAGCTGACACGATTCGTGCCCGGGTCGAGGCAGAAGCGCTGCCTTCGTCAT
>JASHOH010000049.1 GCA_030041215.1 Candidatus Sulfotelmatobacter sp.
GGCACGGACTTACGTTCCAGTTTGCGTGCGAAAATTCCGCCGCCTTTCCTGAGCTTTCCTTCGTAATCTTGCCAGGGCACGAGCGGCGGCGGTTCGAGGCACGGCGCCCTCAGGTTCTTCTGGAATTCCTCTTGGAAATGTTCACTTATAGAAGGTGTTTGTGGAACAGCAAACCCTGATCCCTGGGCTCGGATCACGCCACAAGGTAGCGTGAGCAATAAGACCATTTCCGTAAAACAAACGGCTTGCCTACACATTGGCTTCTCAATTTAGCTTCTCCGCTCGGTCATTCGAAATCACGCAAAAGACGGGCTGGCGCACTCTTCACTCGTTATCCGCGTTGAGGCGGAGAAAAATTGTGCCGCTCACCAACTCTGGGGTGGCGGCACAGTCTAATCTTGCACAGCCCGGAATCAGCCAGAAGCTGTGACTAAAGCAGCTCTGCTCCTCCCACACTTTTGTGTGTACACGTATGCTTATGCGGCCGAGTGATGATGCCGGCTCATTCGCCAGAGAGCCAGTCCTGCCGCAACCAGCGACGAGTACAGAACAATGTGACGAGGCTTAAAGTGGGATTTCTTCAGTTCTTCTTCTTTGTGCTTGCGTTGAAGCGCATTTAATCCCACTATAGTAGCTGCACCGATTGTTGCGCCGATTTCACCAAGTTTTCCCAACTTCATTTTTTTGACCTCCATAAATTCAACGCCATCCGTCGAAAACTGCCGCTCATTTACGCGGCAATGACCAGATCGTCCTCGACTTCATTGACTCCGGGAGCTGACCAGGCAGCACGTTCTGCCTCGTCGCGCTCCGCCCATGAGGCGACCTTGCCGTTGAGGATCACTTTGTCTTGCACGACACTCACCTTGATCGCGTCTGCGTCAATTTCAGCAGCCCGGCGCAAGGCCTGCTCGATGCTGGTTTTGACGTCCGACGGCACCACGGCAGGCCGTTTGATAGTAATCAAGTCAGTGACGCCTATGACTCCGGTCAAGTTGCGAATCGCATTCTCGGCCGCTGTCTGTTGATACTTGTAGTCAACATCGCCCTCAAGTGTGATCCATCCACCGTCTACCTTCACTTTGATACGGTCGGCCGGGACCCAGACATCCCACTGCAGCGCATTGACCGCTGCTTTGGCGATGTCCTGATCATTGCGAACGTGGTACGCGGGGATGTCCACTGTGAGTTCGTCAGTCACTGCTTTTACGCCGCAGACCCTTTCGGCTGCGTGCACGGCCGTGTACTTTTCGATGTAACTCTGCACATTACCCGTCAGACCCACGATGCCGTCCTTGGCGGTGACGCCGATCTGCGAAGCGTTGATGCTTGGTTCATACTTGAGTTCTTGCAGAACATCCTGCTGCAGTTGTGAATCGCTCTTTTTCATGGTTCCTCCCTAGAATTTGGAATTCATATTTTGAAGTTTTCCATTGGCAGACCTGAATCCGTGGACTGCCAACCGGAACTGCTTATTTTTTCCTGCGCGCGGCGCGATAACACGATGGCAGCGCCATCAGGCAGCCTTGCCTTGGACCAGAATCTTCTTGCCGATTTCCCTCTTCGGCAGTGTGACTTCGAGTTCTCCTTTGCTGAGGGTCGCCTTGACCTTGTCCGGATCAACGTCGGCTGGCAGGGCAACTGCTCGAAACAGCTCGCTTGAGCTTTCCGAATAGCCTTTTTTCTTGTCCTCCGATTTCTCTTCATGCGTGGCATTGATGAACAGGCACCGCGGCTCAACTCTGACTTCGACGTCTTTTTCGGTGAATCCGGGCAGCGCGGCTTTCACCGTTATAGTGTTGTCCGTCTCCGTGACTTTGACAGGCATCTGGCCGAAAAGTTCGGACTCGGCGCGGAACCAGTCGTCCAGGTCGTGGCCGTCAGTGAATCCCCCCGATGCGAACAATTCATAGGCACGACGGGCGATTCTGTTCTCCATCTCGGCCATCTTGCTGAGGAAGTCCGGCAGGGGCCGGGGGACGACAGTTAGCTCGGTTGGTGGATGGTGTTTCATTTTGGACTTCTCCTTTCTGCGACTTTGGACGCACTGATTCTCACTTCTGATATACGAAATGCGCGTGGCGGTTTCGCTGCCAGCAATCTTCATTGTGTTCTGTGCAGAGCGGTCTTTCCTTTAGCTGATGGTTTTGATACGGTCGGAGTTGACCCCAGCGGTACCATTTCATGCGTTGTTGCATAACTTTCCATCCCTCTTTGACTGAAAACCTTCCTCCACAGCCAGCTCAGCCTAATCTCGTCTTGTCATCTTTCAAAAAAATCACTTCCCTTAAACGGACTTAATACGCATCTTAGAGACCAACTCAGGATGGAGGATGACGGTTAACGCTCACGTGAATGAGATCAGTCAGTTAGAGGTAGCGGGAGCCAGACTCTATCTGTCCACGACAGGTTCGTTGCGTCGAAATCAAGTCAAAACGACGATTCGCGCAGAAAAGTCTGGGCGGAATTCTTTAACAGTATGGTTGATCAGGGAAGGAAACCGCATGATTCTCATTTCCCGAACCAGGGCCGCCTGGATATCTATAACTTACGCAAGTTTGGAAGTTTACATTCACGCGGTGATTTGTCGTCGCGAAGACCGAGATACACGGGCTGACGAAGTTTCCAGTCGGCG
>JASHOH010000050.1 GCA_030041215.1 Candidatus Sulfotelmatobacter sp.
TGGCGATGGTGATGCCCCGCGCCTTCTCTTCCGGCGCGTTGTCGATCGAGTCGAACGAGCGGAACACGATCTTCGGGTTATGCTTCTGTAAAACTTTCGTGATAGCCGCCGTCAGCGTGGTCTTGCCATGGTCAATGTGACCGATGGTGCCCACGTTCACGTGCGGCTTGGTGCGATCAAATTTTTCTTTCGCCATAACTCAGCTCTTAGCTCCTAGCTTCTAGCTCTTAGCTTCTAGCTCAAAACCTTGTCATCCTGAGGCGCGCTCTTTGCGCCGAAGGATCTATGCAACTTGCCACCTGAGATCCTTCGCAAAGAACGCTCAGGATGATGCCCGAAACGGCGTCACTTCGCCGTCCCCTGCACCTTCGCGATGATCTCCTCCGCGACTTGCCGCGGAGCCTCCTCATAGCGCGCGAAATGCATCGAGTACTCGGCGCGGCCTTGCGTCGAGGAGCGCATGTGCGTCGCGTAGCCGAACATCTCGGCCAGCGGCACAATCGCCTTGATCACCTGCGACCCAGCACGGTGCTCCATGCCTTCAATTCGTCCGCGGCGCGAGCTCAAGTCGCCCATGATCACGCCAGCGAAATCTTCAGGCGTCACGACTTCCACCGACATCACCGGCTCAAGCAATACCGGAGAAGCCCTTCGCGCGGCTTCTTTGAACGCCATCGAACCGGCGATTTTGAACGCCATCTCGTTCGAGTCAACTTCGTGATAGCTGCCGTCGTAAAGCGTCGCTTTCACATCGACCATGGGATAGCCCGCGAGAATTCCGCCTTCCATCGCTTCCTGAATTCCCTGGTCGATCGGCTTGATGTATTCTTTCGGTACCGATCCGCCGACGATCTCATTGACGAACTCATAGCCCGCGCCCGGCGTCTGCGGATCCAGCTTGATCTTTGCGTGGCCATACTGACCGCGTCCGCCGGTCTGGCGAATGTATTTGCCTTCAGCTTCTCCGTGTTTGCGAATCGTCTCTCGATATGCCACCTGCGGCTTGCCGACGTTGGCCTCGACCTTGTACTCGCGCATCATGCGGTCGACGATGATTTCCAGATGCAACTCGCCCATGCCGCTGATGATGGTCTGTCCGCTGTCGGGATCGGTGTGCACCTTAAAGGTGGGATCTTCCTGCGCCAGCTTGCCCAGCGCCATACCCATTTTTTCCTGATCGGCTTTGGTCTTGGGCTCGACCGCGACCGAAATCACGGGTACCGCGAACTCAATCGACTCCAATGCAATGGGATGCCGCTCGTCGCAAATTGTGTCGCCTGTGCCGACGTTTCTCAACCCGACAACCGCGCAAATGTCGCCCGCCAGAATTTCGCTGATCTCTTCGCGCTTATTGGCGTGCATCTTGAGCAGGCGGCCGATGCGCTCGGTCTTGCTGGTGCGCACGTTGAGTACCGAGTCGCCGGTTTTTAGCTGGCCTGAGTAAACGCGAATGAACGTCAACTGGCCGACAAAGGGGTCAGCCATAATTTTGAACGCCAGCGCCGAGAACGGCTCTTTATCGTCAGCTTTGCGGAAAATCTTTTCGCCGGTATCGGGATTGATCCCGTGGGTTTCGGGGACATCGAGAGGAGAGGGAAGATAATCGACCACGGCATCCAGCAGCGGCTGCACACCTTTATTTTTGAACGCGGTTCCCACAACCACCGGGAACAACTTCAACGCAATCGTCGAACGCCGCAGCGAGGCGCGCAGCTCGTCCGCGTTAATCTCTTCGCCTTCCAAAAACTTGTGCAGGATTTCGTCGTCGTTCTCAGCGACGGTTTCCACCAACTGGGCATGGAATGCTTCGGCTTTTTTCTTCAGATTGGCCGGAATTTCTTCGATCTCGTATTCGGCGCCCATGATGTCGTCTTTCCAGACGACCGCTCTCATGCCGATCAGATCGACAACACCGATGAATTTATCTTCTTGGCCAATGGGAATTTGAATGGCGACTGGCTTGGCACTGAGGCGCTTGCGGATGGTGTCGACCGCATGCTCGAAGTCGGCGCCCATTTTGTCGATCTTGTTGATGAAGCAAATGCGTGGGACACCGTATTTATCAGCCTGGCGCCAGACTTTTTCTGATTGCGGCTGCACACCGTGCACAGCATCGAATACTGCGATGGCGCCGTCGAGTACGCGCAGCGAGCGCTCGACTTCGGCCGTGAAATCGACGTGGCCGGGCGTATCAATAATATTTATGCGAACATCGCGCCAGGTACAGGTTGTGGCGGCGGAGGTAATCGTGATGCCGCGCTCCTGTTCCTGCTCCATCCAGTCCATGGTCGCAGTGCCCTCGTGGACCTCTCCGAGCCGGTGCGTTCGTCCTGTATAAAACAGGATCCGCTCCGTCGTAGTGGTCTTGCCGGCATCGATGTGGGCCATGATGCCGATGTTCCTGCAACGCTCTAATGGAACTTGTCTGGGCACTGCTTTTGCTCTTTCTGGGCTCCGAAAACAGTAGTTGTCAGCTATCAGCCTTCAGCTTGTCATCCTGAGCGAGACGTTCTTTGTCTCGCGAAAGACCTGAGCGCACCGCGCGAAGCGTCGCGCTTTTTGCGACGCACGGATCGCACGCTTGGCGCGCATCCTTACCACCGGTAATGCGCGAACGCCTTGTTGGCCTCCGCCATGCGGTGTACATCTTCTTTCTTCTTGATGGCCGCGCCCTTTCCGTTCGCGGCATCGAGCAATTCATTACTCAACTTGTCAACCATGCCCCGCTCAGCACGCAAGCGGGCGTAAGTTAAAATCCAGCGGATCGCAAGCGACGTACGACGATCGGCATTCACTTCCACGGGCACCTGATAGTTCGCGCCGCCGACCCGCCGCGTCTTCACTTCCAGCAGAGGCTTCGTGTTCTCGACCGCTTTCTTGAACAACGTCAGTGCATCACCTCCGCCGCCCTTTTCCTGGACCTTGCCGAGCGCGTCATAAAAAATGCGCTCCGATGTGCTGCGCTTGCCCTGCCACATCATCGAGTTGATGAACTTCGTCACCAAATCCGAGCCGTACACGGCGTCGGGAGGCACGGTCCGCTTGACTGTATGTCCTTTTCTTGGCATTTAAGCTTTTAGCTCCTAGCTCTTCGCTTCTAGCTTGAGCTTTGCTGGGTTCGCATCTCGCGCTCGCCCTTGCGGTTTCAAAATCAGAATCGCTGATTTGCGTTGAAACCTTGAAACTTTGAAACCTCTGAAACCTGCTTTGTTACCCCTTCTTCGCCCTTTTCGCGCCGTACTTCGATCTTCCCTGCTGGCGATTGGCCACGCCCACGGCATCCAGCGTTCCGCGGATTACGTGGTAGCGCACGCCCGGCAGATCCTTGACGCGACCGCCGCGGATGAGCACAATCGAGTGCTCCTGCAAGTTGTGGCCGACGCCGGGGATGTATGTCGTCACTTCAATTCCATTGGTCAGCCGCACGCGCGCCACTTTGCGCAACGCCGAGTTCGGCTTTTTCGGCGTCTGCGTGTAGACGCGAGTGCAAACTCCGCGTTTCTGCGGACACCCTTGCAGTGCCGGACTCGCTGTCTTATAGCGAGGCCGCTTCCGCCCCTTCGCCACCAACTGATTAAATGTAGGCACTATTTGCCTCTCCTAAGTCGCTAACGCACCTTCTTACAGCATCTCTGGGCAAATCGAACTCTGCCCTTTGACGAGCAGACAGTTGTGCGCATCAATCCACCCGGCGCTAATCGCACAATCCGGGCTGGCGGGCGCAACCGCCGCGCCATACTTCTCACCGCACTAACGGAGAGATTCTCGGTACGAATCTAGATTTCTTGCCGCCGACGGTGGCACCCGGCCAGTTTCGGGGGTGCTCCGTATCGCCGGCCCTGTCCTGCATATCCTTTCGCAAACCGCCCTTGCGCCCGATTCAGGCGCATCGACAGCCCTCATTGAAAGGGCAAAAGGTAGCGCAGGAACGTTTCAGCGAGGAAAGTCTCCAGCAGTCAATCACCGGAAACGCATTTCTCAAACTCTGCCGCGTTCGCACACGCGAATCGCGACACACAGCAAGCCTGGATTAACTCGCGGAACCTTTTAAATATAGCAACTCAATCGAATTATCGTCAAATTTTTGTTTTTTGGAGCATAGTGACCCGCTGCGTTCCGAGATCTCAGGCAAACCGAATTTTCGCGTCTGCATCTCACCCACACAGACGCCTTCAGCTTGCTGAATCCGTCTCCATTCTCTACACTACAAATTTTCCATTCCATTGAACCGTTCGTCCGTGCGTAGGATGCGGGGCGACGAGAGGGTGCATGGCAAGGTTGCATTTTGCGGTGCGGGGCGCGGCTGTTGTAGTCTCGCTCTCCTTATTACTCCCTGCGTGTGGGGGGAAAAAGGCTCCTCCCGCGGTTTCCGGCATTCCGGCCAAGATAAACTTGAACCCCAGTGTAAGCTATTCAATTCAAGCCGGAACCACGCTGCAACTCACCGCCACCGCGCAAAATGCCGCCAATTCCACCGTCAATGCGGTATTCACCTACAACTCCAGTAATCCTGCCATTCTTAGCATTTCTCCCGCTGGACTTGTCTGCGGCGGCGTGTGGAACGCCCCCGCCTACACTATCTGCACGCCTGGAACAGAAGGCGTTGTCCAGGTAACCGCTTCTGCTGTTGGCGTTACCAGCGCTCCAACCCTATTCTTTGTTCATCCCCCCATAGCCGGTATTCAGATCACCATGGTTCCGCCGGTGAATCAACCCCCGCCTGCGTGTCCGAACCAGGGGCCGCTGCCGGCAGCCTGCAACCTGCCATTCAACAGCACCTGCAGCACAAACTCCCAGGGAATCTACACCTGCGGCTGCCTTTCGCAGAACCAGATCGTGACGCTTCAGGCCATAGCGTTCGACGTCAATGGGAATGACATGACCGCGGCAGTCGGCCCGTTTACTTGGGTTGCCGCTAACTCCACAGTTCCCAAAATTACCCCGATCGTGACTGTCACGAATTACAACGTCCCCACCAACCAGGCAACCGTATCTCCGAACACACCCGGCCAAACGCAGATCATTGCCTCGGCATCAGGAGCTTTCAGTCAGCCCTACAATTTTGAAACCTGCCCCGTGCAGTGCATCGACCTGGCAGTCGGACAAATTCAGAGCGGTGTCACCAATTTCGTCACCAACAAGGGAACTTCCGAGACAATCACTGCCGTGGCAGTTGACTTTCAGGGCTGCATCGTACCCAAGCCTGGCCTCACCTGGTTTTCCTCGGAACCCGCAGCCATTGCCGCTGGTACAGCGTGCAACAACGCAACCACGTGCACCGTCACGACCCCTCAACAGGGCGCCACAAGCATCACCGCAACCTGCACTCCTCCGGGCTGCAACATTGGTTTTCCGCTGACCCTCGCCGGGGTATCGATGCCCCCGCAGCCAGTCTATCCAGTCACAGCCATCTCCGGCGTCGTTACCGGAACAGCTTCGACTACCAGTGTCCTGTCAACCAGCCAGGACTGTTATAGCGAGCAATTATGCGACGTGGGTCTTTATAACGTCTCGAGCAGCACCAATCTGCCCGGCCCCGGCGTGGCGTTACCCACCCCGCCGAATTCGCTAATGTACGACCCTGCCGGAGACAAAGCTTACGTGGGCAGCGAATACGGCTCGTTTACGTTGAATCCGGCCAATATAGGGACGAATACCAGTCCATTCACGCCTTTATTGGCTACTGGAACTCCCGAGGGCGTGGTCACCGGCAGAGTATTGGCCATTGCGCCGAGCGGCAACAGCGCCATATTTTCGGACACTATCGCATCGCCCAATCAAGTCTATTTCGTCAACACAGCTCCGGCATCGACTACGGCGCTCAACCTCAACGCCGCAATCGCCGCCGCGTTCTCGCCCGATGGATTGAGGGCTTACATCCTTGCCGACGGCGGCACGAGTTTGTACTCCTATTCCACGCTGCAATACCTCCAGCCGGTCACGGTGCCGTTGCCGGCTCCTGCTACGCAGATAGTCTTTAATGGGAGCGGGACATTTGCGATGCTCGCAGGAGGAGTCGCCCCGCCGAATCTAGCGATCTACAACACATGTGACAACTCAGAGGTAACGCTCGCATCCACTAGCACCACTTTCACCAGCCCGCCGCAGTTCCTCACCATGGTGCCGGGCGGGAACATTCCACCCGGCACCCTCTTCGGAAATACGACCATCCCTACGAATCTCGACACAACAGGCCTCGACTTTTTTATTGGGCTCGATAACCTCGGCAACGGCGCGAGCAGCGGGATCGACGTCATCGCCACCAATACGTCATTTTTCCCGGGCCCGCCATACAACTCGCTTTGCGCGCTGCCGGTCACGCTGGCGGCGCTCTCACCCTTTCATATCAACATCGGCCAGGGCACTTTCCAGCCCATCAGCTTTTTCGTGACCGCAAGTGCTACTCAGGCCTACGTTGTGACCAGCGACGTTGGCGTTCTCATTTACAACTTCAATACCAATTCGGTTTCCAAGATTCCACTTGTCAACAATGCCAGCCCAGTCGCCGCGAGCGTGACGGCTGATGGCGCTTTCATCTATGTCGCCGGTTCCGATGGAGTGCTCCATCAACTCAATACCTCGTTGTTGCTCGACCAGAATCAGACGTCGTTCTTGCCTCTGCCCAACTCTTCCAACGATTTCTGCTTCAACGAAACAACTTGCAGTTTGGATTTGATCGCGGTGAAACCGTAGCGAGTTTGGGCTGTCGTATTGACTAAAGGCGATATCTCTGCCGGGATCTAAACCAGAACCAGTCTAAAAGTGGCGTTGAGAGATCGGGACTCAGGACTAGGAACTCGCAACTCGAGACTTTAGACTTTGCCGCCGGCAGGCGCTATGCAGTCTTCGCCAGATCCTTGGCCACACTATCCAGCACGCCATTGACGAACTGCACTGACTCAGGGCTGGAAAACTTGCGCGCAATTTCGAGCGCCTCGTTGATTACGACAGCGCGCGGCGTATCAGGATAGGCCAGAAACTCCGCAACTCCCGCCCGTAGCAGGTTCCGATCCACCGCCGCCATGCGTTCCATTCGCCAGTGCTGGGCGTGCTGCTCGATCAGTTTGTCGATCTCGGCACCGCGATCGGTAGCCACGCGAAACAAATCCTCGGCAAAACCGCGTACCTCAGGGCTCGCCGAATTGTGCTCGGCCCAGAACGTGCGCCGCACCTGATCGACCGTCTGCTTGCCCATGTCCGCCTGGAAAAGCATCTGCAGACAGAGTTCGCGCGATTTTCGTCGTGTACCCATAGTGAAGTTGTTAGTTGCCAGTTTACTGTACAGGAGGAATTATTTGCGCTTCGGTTTCGTATGGCGGGCGCGCCTACTGGCCTTGTCATTCCCAACACGCGCGAACACTCCACTCCTGTCATTCCGAACACGCGCGAAGCGTGGGTGAGGAACCTGTTTTTCGCTGACCACTGACGGCTTACAGCTGATGGCCGTTCCCAGCGACGCCATCTCCACCGCCGCTAGCGCCGCCTCGAATCCCTTGTTGCCCATCTTCAGTCCGGCACGGTCGATTGCCTGCTCCAGCGTGTCGCAGGTGAGCACACCGAAGGCATGGGGGACACCGGTTTCCTGCGCCGACTGTCCAATGCCACGCGTCACTTCATTGACGATCACGTCATAGTGCGCCGTATCTCCGCGCAGCAGGCAACCGAGGCAGATGATCGCGTCGTACTTCTTGGTCTCGGCCAGCTTTCTCGCGGCAAGCGGAATCTCGAATGAGCCAGGCACGCGCACAACATTAATATCCTTCTTCGTCGCGCCCGACTGAAGTAACGCATCAACCGCACTCAGCAGTAATCGTTCTGTAATGAAGGAGTTGAACCTGGAAACCACAATGGCGAAGCGCTTGCCCGCAGCATTCAGCGTCCCTTCGAGCGCAGGAATGGCGGGCTCCGGAGGCCGCTCAATAGAAATGTTCTTCTTTCCTTTTCTCTCCGTGACTCTGTGTCTCCGTGGTGGATTTTATTTTGAGTTGATGCAGCGCTTCAGCGCTTCGATTAAGCAGCTCCAAATGATTGCGGCTTTAGCGCTGAAGTTATCTTCCCTTAAACTGGGCAGGCCGCTTTTCCAAAAACGCCTTCGTCCCCTCATTCTTATCTTCGGTCGCGCAAACCACCCCGAACAGCACCGCCTCCAGATACAAACCTTCGCTTAAGCTCATCTCCATGCCTTTGTTGACTGCTTCCATCACATACTGCACCGCCAGTGGAGCGTTGGCGATGATCTTCGCCGCAATCGCCTCGGCGCGGGGAATCAACTCGGCCGCCGCAACCACTTCGTTCACCAGCCCGATGCGATACGCCTCCTGCGCCGTGATCATCTCTCCGGTCAGCAACTGCTGCATCGCAAGCCCTTTTCCTACCAGACGCGGCAACCGCTGTGTCCCGCCATAGCCGGGGATAACTCCCAGCTTCACTTCGGGCTGTCCCAGTTTTGCATTCTCGGTCGCCAAGCGCATCGTGCAGGCCATGGCCACTTCACACCCGCCGCCAAGCGCGAATCCATTAATGCATGCGATTACCGGCTTGCCCAGATTCTCAATTAGGTTGAGCACGTCCTGCCCGCGTTGCGTCGTCTCCTTGCCAGTAAGCGGATCGCGTGTGGCCAACTCGCCGATGTCGGCGCCGGCAATGAACGCTTTCTCACCCGCACCAGTTAAGATCACAACGCGAATCGCAGCATTGTTTCTAATTTCATGAAACGCCTGTCGCATCTCTTCCATCGTGGCCATATTCAGCGCATTCAGCACCTTCGGCCGGTTGACGGTGACGTAAGCGATAGCGTTTTTCTTTTCGAAGAGAATGTTTTCGAAGGTCATGGAAATTTTTCTCACTACGGACACACAGAGTCAACGGAGAATATTCTGTAAATTGTCCCTGTGTCTCCGTAGGTTTCGTTAGTTTTTGATCGGCGTAAACCCGCGTGAATCCGCGGTAAGGAAGTTCACTTCCCCCGCGCTACCGCCTCAATATCTTCCTTGCTCAGATCGCAACTGATGCAGCGCTCGGTCCAGATGCGGTGGCCGAAGACTTTTCCGCAGCGCGGACATCTCCACTCCGTCAGCCACCATGCACCCGCCAGATACACGCCAATCCATGCCAACAGAATCGCGAAGTCCGCCGGCTCACCGAGCTTCAATTTGCCAATCGCGAATCCCAGCAAGATAAAGCTGAGAAACAACACGACGACAAGGTTCCGCCGTGCCACATAACTGTGCCACGCCCGCCGATATCGTTCGATCTCGCTGGGACCGCCTTCCCCGGGCGCCTGATCAGTCTTCCTTCGTCGATGCAGGAGATTCATGTGCAAATGTGAGCTTCAGATGACGTTCACGAAAACGTGGAAGAGCAGCGCTTCAGCGCCGCGTCGCCTTCCAGTTTAAGCAAGGACTTTAGCCCCTGCATCCCGTCCCCCTTACAGTTTATTCGCCACCGCCTTGTTCGGATCGGAATAATCGTAGAACCCTTTACCAGTTTTGCGACCGTACCACCCCGCCATCACCAGCCGCTTCAGCAGCGGAGGCGACGCGAACCTCTGTTGTTTGAACTCGTCAAACATCACTTGCGTGATGTAATAGGTCGTATCCAGACCCACAAAATCGAGCAGCGTAAACGGCCCCATAGGATATCCGCAGCCCAGCTTCATCGCGTTATCGATATCCTCGATCGATCCCACGCCTTCTTCGTACGAGCGGATGGCATCGAGCAAATACGGCACCAGCAACCGGTTCACGATGAAGCCCGTCCGATCCGACGTGCGCACCGGAACCTTGCCCAGCTTTTTTGCGAACTCGTAAGCCGTTTCATAAACATCATCGGCCGTCGCGACGCTGCGCACCACCTCGACCAGCTTCATCAACGGCACGGGATTAAAAAAATGCATGCCGATAAAACGCTCCGGCCGCTTGGTCGCGGTCATCAGCTCGGTAATGGAAATCGACGACGTATTCGAGGCGAAGATCGCCTGCCTCTTCACTACGCTCTCGATCGACTCGTACATCTTCATCTTTTCGGCGACATTCTCCGTGACCGCTTCCATGACGATGTCGCAGTGCGCCAGATCGCGCTTGTCGGTCGTGCCCCTCAGCCGCGCTAGTATTTCGTCTTTCTGATGCGCCGTGATGCCGCCTTTTTCCGGCGGCCGTTCGGCAAACTTGGTCAGAGATTTCTTGATCCCGTCGAAACCTTTGTCGAGTAATTTCTGATCGACTTCGAGCACGGTGACGTCGAACCCGCCCGTCGCGCAGACCTGCGCAATGCCCGAACCCATCAGGCCACAGCCAAGCACACCTACTTTCTTTATCTCCATTGATCGACTCCTGAGATCCCTCGCTCCGCTCGGGATTTCGCCTGCGGGCTCGCGCTGCGCTCACGCCTGCAAAGCGGCTCAACTTGCGCGATACCGGAGCCCATCAGTCCACAACCGAGAACCCCAACTTTTCTGATGTCCATGATTGCCTCTTACAAAGATTGCCTCGTACCAAAAAACCTGCCCACGCCAGCCTAAAAATTCATCATGTGCTCAACCACCATCGCGATCCCCTGTCCTCCGCCAATACACGCCGTCGCCAAACCATACTTCTTCTTCCGCCGTCGCAATTCATACAGCAGCGTAATCACCAGCCGCGTCCCAGTCGCGCCCAGGGGATGCCCAAGCGCAATCGCTCCGCCATTCACATTCACCTTCTCGCGATCCAGTCCCAACTCTTTTTCCACCGCCAGGTACTGCGCCGCAAACGCCTCATTCACCTCAATCAGATCGATGTAGTCGAGCGACAACCCAGCCTTCTGCAAAGCAATCTTCGTCGCCGGCACCGGACCCCGACCCATCACCTTCGGCTCAACTCCGGCGATGCCCCAGCTTACAATCCGCCCAAGCGGCTCGATGTTCCGTTTGCGCGCCTCTTCGATTGACATCATGACCACCGCGGCTGCGCCATCCACGATTCCGCTCGCGTTGCCGGCCGTCACCGTTCCATTCTTCCCGAATGAAGCTTTCAACTTTGCCAATCCTTCCATTGTCGTCTGCGCACGCCGGTGATCGTCTTCCGTCAACGATTCTCCCGTCGCCTCGCCTTTCGCATTTCGCAGCGGCACCGGAACCAGCTCTTCTTGGATGCGCCCCGCTTTATATGCAGCGTCGGCATTCTGCTGTGACCGCAGCGCCAGCTCATCCTGCATCTGCCGCGTGATGCCATGCTCTGATCCATACAGCTCCGCCGTGTTCGCCATGTACAGGCCGCAATAACTATCGAGCAGCGCGACCATCAGCGAATCCTCCAGCTTGCCGCCTGCAGGCAAAGTGAATCCATCGCGCCCGCGAATCACAAACGGAGCCTGTGACATCGCCTCCATGCCTCCCGCCAGCACAATCTTGGCCTCGTCGAGCTGAATCATCTGCGCCGCGTTCACAATCGACTGCATCCCCGAGCCGCACAGTCGGTTGACAGTGAGCGCCGGAGTTTCAATCGGCAACCCCGCCCGCAGTGCCGCATGTCGCGCGCCATACAACGCGTCGCCCGAAGTCTGCTGCGCGTTGCCGAAGACCGCATGATCAAATTCCTTGGCATCGACTCCCGCACGCTCGATCGCGCCTTTGGCCGCCACCGCGCCTAACTCCTGCGCTGTAAAGTCTTTCAGCTTGCCGCAATAGCGCCCAAAAGGCGTACGAGCACCGCTGACAATCGCAATATCTCCTGGTTTCAGCATGATGATTCCTGACAGATCACGTACTCAGTGCGGATCAAATGAGATGGTCAAACGAATTAGTGTAGCAGCGCGCGAGCAGATTTGACCACCGAAGGATTGGGGCGATTGAGTGATCGGGTGATTGAGCGATTGAATTTGGGTTGCTGGGCGAACCAGGACTGAAATCATAGCGATGTGCCAATCGCTCGATCGCGCGATCACCCAATCACTCAATGAGTGGCAACTCGGGACTCAGGGGCTCGGCGCTACGCCACCGCTCCTGCCGCCCGCGCTGCTTTCAGCGCCACAACCTTCCCCGGTCCCTGTCCCAGCGAGGTCCCAAGTGCATGTTCAACGCGGTTAATCACTTCCGTCACAATATCTACCGGATCGTAGCCTTCGCGCACAACCGCCTCTGCCAGCCCTGCCGAAAATTCCATGGCATGTCCGGCGCTTCCATCCCGCCCTGCAATCCGCACGCCTGCAATCGTTCGGCGGAGCTTTTCCACCGCCATCATTCCTTCTTTTTCTCCCGTATCGCCGAGAATGATGGCGACCGTGGTCGTGTCGTAGCGAAATGCCAAATCGTTGGTGCGAATGTTGGCCGCAAACAGCTGCCCAACTTTTTCCATTGCCGCTTCGAGCGCAGCCTCGCCGTATTCTTTGATCAGTGCCGCGCTACGGCCAAACTGCATCAGCAGCACCGAAAGCGGAGAGGCATTCTGCGCTGCTCGTTTCGTCTCGGCCAGCAGCAAATCGAGATATGAACTGCGCTTCAGCAGTCCTGACTTCTCATCCGTTACCGAAAGATTCTTCACCAGCCGCCGCAGGCCCGCATTATTCAGCGCGATCACCATCTGATCAGCCAGAGTTTTCAAGACGAGCGTATCGGCCGTGGGCCATGTGCGCGACTTGTTCTGCATGAGCGCGAGCATTCCCACCGAATCCTCTCCATTGGTTAACGGGAAGGCCAGTACTGATGTCACGCCCAATTCCGAAACTGCTTTACTGATCTTCTGCAACTCCAAATCTTTGTGCACGTCAGCAATATTAAGAGCTTCGTCAGCACTCGTATCGTGCAGCACGCACATGAGTTGTTTCAGCGCCTCGTCGTCAGCCGCTCTAGTGCCTTTTCCGCAATAAGCCTGAACCGCGGTCGGCGCGGCTCCTTTTGTCCGCATCATCGCTACGCACCGCGATACTTCCCAATGCACGCCGATCTCATTCACTGCCGTGGTCAGTACTGCCTGTGCCGTGCCCTGGCGATATAGCTTGCGCGTGATCTCAGTCACGCGAGTCACGTTTCGCATTTCGGCAGCCGGATCGACCGCCGGTGTTGGCGCCGGCGCCGCAACCAGCTCGCGTACCGGAGCGGCCGCAGGAATCGGCGCGCTCCCCGCATACGTCGGCGTCATTCCCGCCGCCAGGTACAGCCGCTGCAAGTCTTCGTTGCGCTCTTCTTCCCGCGGAAAAAGCTCCTGAATTCTCTGCAGCCTCTCTACCGCTTTGTTACGCATTCCATATTGCACCAAAATTTCCGCTTGCAGCATGAGATCCTGCAGTGTCGAAGCCCCCAGCGTGGCTTCGTGTTCAATCTGTTTCTGCGCCGCGCTCGGAGCGGTGGAAGTGAATCGGGAAGCAATCTCCTTGAACTTGTTTTCGTCGATCTTCCCCCTCAGAACATCCAGGCGCTTCAAGTGCCCCGACTCATAGGGGTCGACTTCCGCCGCCCGGTCCAGGCACTCCGCCGCCTTGGCGAGATTACCTGTGCTAGCGTACACATCGAACAACTTCAGCAGAGTCTGGCAGTAATCGCCTTCGCGGTTGCAGGCGTTGAACAGCTCGCTCATGAACTCGAGCATTTCTGGAGCGGCCTTGCGCGATGCCGTGATCTCCTGCATTACGCCCAGGAACTGCCGCCGCTCGCCCCGCTTCGCGTGGAATTGACCCAGCTTGCGTGCCAGCGCTACGGCCGCCTCATCTTGCTCCGAATCCATCAACTGTCCGATCAACCCGGTTAGCTGCCCAATTCGATTGGGATTCTGCTCGAACAACTCCCAAACCAGCGGCTCGGCTTCGGCATAGCGTCCCGCCGCTAACAGCGCCTCGGCATAGATTTCGCGCAATTGCGCAGAGTTCTTCCCCGCAATCACCTGTGGCTCAAGAATGAAGATGGCGGCGCCCACTTGCCCCTGCCCCAGCAGACTCTTGCCGTAGGCCAGCGCAATTGCTTCATCCGCGGAATCTTCCTGATAGGCGCGCTCGTACCACTGCGCCGGATCCGCTCCCGCTTCCGCCGCCAGCTTCGCTGTCTGCATGAACGCATCCGCCGCAGCCTTGCTCTCGCCGAGCTCCGAGCACAATTCGCCAACGCGCTGATAATTCGCCTGTGTCGGCTCCAGTGAAACCACGCGCGCCAGCACCTGCAATGAATCTTTCTTATTGCCCAGCTTGGCCAGGTCGGTCATCGCTGATTCATACGTGCCCACGGCCAGTTTCTTGTTCGAGCCTTCCAGCAACTGCCCAAACCTGAACTTCTGCTCCCAGGTCGGACTCCCATGCCGAGCCAGCTTCTTATAGGTCAAGCTGGCGTGCGTCGCGTCTCCCGCGTTCACCTGCCGGTCAAACAGATCGCCCAGCAGTCGCACCGCATCGTGTGTCCGATTCTGCGAGATACACAAGTCCGCCGCCAACTGCCGCACCGTGTCGTTTTCCGGATCTTCGTGCAGCGCCGCCAGATAATCCTCAAGCGCCTCTGCGGCCTTGCCCTTTTGCAGAAGCTTCTCCGCGCGGTCGATACGCTTGGCGACCTCGGCTCGCTCCAGACGTTTTGTGAGCTCTGGCATGGGCGGTTTTTGGGCAGACTACCGTCTGGTTCGATTCTAGGAGCGCCTTCTACCCCCATCAATTAAGAAGGGCAGAAGCGCGGTTACGAAAGTTTCCGTGTGCAGACCGATTAAACGATTAGGCGATTGCCCGTTTCGCACCGAATCGACTCTTGGGAATGAGGTGGGATTCCCCTATTGATTTTTGCCCCAGGGAACGGTACTATTCTTTCGTTTCATTAAATCGTTTTAATAAATCGGCGCTCATATTCGCTCTTACCTCCTGACCGCAGGTTCAACGGCCGATCAGCAGGATCGACAAAATCCAGAAAGTTGTGCAATGAAATTGCGGTAGAGCGAAAATGAAATGCGGCTCAATTCTTTCTCCGGGAGGAAAATGCCATGCTGGCCCGCAGATTCTCTCGCCTTGATTTCGCCCTTCTTCTCGTCTTGCTGATTTCGTCGGCGGCAGCAGCCTCCAACTCGGCATACGTCCGGGTCAACCAGGCCGGATACGAGACCGCCCATGCTCCCTTCCAGGCCTATCTCATGTCCACGGCCTCCGAGTCCGGCGCCACTTTCAGCGTCATCAACTCCAAAGGCGTCATCGTTTATTCAGCTTCGATCGGCGCCCTGCTCGGCACCTGGAGCCACAGCAAGAAGCTGAAGTATGACGTCTACTCTCTCAGCTTCACCGTTCCCGGCGGTGACATCTACACGATTTCGGTCTCCGGTCCCGTGGCCACCACTTCGCCCCAATTCGCCGTAGATAAACCGGCGGTCCTGTACCCCGGCCTGCTGCTCAACACGCTGTGGTTTTACGAGACCGAACGCGACGGGCCCAACTACATCCCAAATGCGTTGCGCACCGCCCCGGGACATCTTAATGATGAGAGCGCGACGGTCTACGACACTCCGCCACTGAACTCCGACGATCTGATTACGACCACCAAAACCCCGCTCACCTCCACGGACACGGTAATCGATGGCGCCGGCGGTTGGTGGGATGCCGGCGACTACATGAAATATGTCGAGACCATGAGTTATACCGTCGCGCTTATGGAAATTGGCATTCGCGACTTCCCCCATCAGATGGGACCTTTGGCGCCCAGGGATCCCTCAGCTCCGCCGGTGTCGGTTTCGTATTCAGGCAACGCCTTCGGCGCACCCGTATCATCCGACTTTACCGCCGAAGCGCAGTTTGGTATCGATTGGCTGGAGGAGATGTGGAACGACAGCACAAAAACTCTCTACTACCAGGTCGATAACAGCCAGGACTGGAAAAACTTCCCGAACCTCGAAACGGAGTACGACATCTGGACCCTCCCGCAAGCCGCCGACGACTATAACGGCTGTACCACTGATTACTACTACATCTGTTATCGACCAGTCTTCGTCTCCGCGCCAGCAGGCTCGCAGATCAGCCCAAATCTCGCCGGCCGCTTGGCGGCGGATTTCGCCGTGTACTACCAGCTCTACCGCATCTCGAATCCTACCGCGGCCGACAGCGCGCTGCTCTATGCGGAGGATATTTTCGCTCTGGCAAACACATCGCTTGCCGACCCAGCGGCAGCAGTTTACAGTGGCACGTGCCCCTCGGGATGCTTGCAGACGATTGTCCCTTTCGACGGCTATCCCGAAACCGTATGGGACGATGACATGGAGCTTGGGGCGACTGAGCTTTATATTGCGCTGCAATTGGCAAACACTAGATTGCCCTCCGGCCTGCCGATCACTGATCCGATGACATACCTCACCGACGCCGCGCAATACGCCAACAACTACATCACCAAAATTTACGATACGGGGAACGAAGACACGCTCAATCTCTACGATGTCAGCGGCCTGGCACATTTTGAGTTGTACCGAGCTCTAGGCCTCGCGGGAGATCCGAGTGGACTCGCTGTAAACCAAGCAACAATGCTTACCGCACTCGAAAATCAGATGAACGTCGCTATTACGCAGGCGGGAACCGACGTGTGGGGCTTTGGCGTTCCGTGGCAAAATGGCGACACCACTTCCCACGGCGCAGGCCTGTCGGTAATGGCGAGCGAACTTTATTACCTTACCGGCAAAAGCAGCTACAACACCTACTCGCAACATTGGCTGGCCAACATTCTCGGCGCTAACTCCTGGGGATCGTCTTTCATCATCGGCGATGGCACAACTTTTCCCAACTGCATTCAGCACCAGGTGGCAAATCTCGCCGGTGCATTGAACGGAACCTCCGGCGGTACGCCGATTCTCTGGGGAGCAGCTTCGGAGGGCCCAGCAAGTGCGGCGACATCCGGAATAGTGTCAGGAATGATTCTCTGCCCCGCCAACGGAAAGGATACTTTTGCCATATTTAACGGCAACGACGGCGCCTATAACAGCTCGGAAGTTGCTGTTTACCGCGATAACATGCAGTCCTACAGCACCACCGAACCAGCCATCGACTTGACCTCAACTTCATTTCTGATGTGGTCGTGGAGATTGGCCGGGCACCCGGCAGCCTTGAGGCATCGCCATCACAGAAGGCATTAACGCTTTTAGCGTCGCCTCGGAGTCATCATCACTTACTTTTTCCTTAAACGTCGCCGATCAATCCATCCGGGACTTACCTTGTCTCCCTCTGTGTCCCCTGTGTTTCATGGTTTTCTGACCCATTACCAAGGTAAGCGGGAATCATCCTTTTCTGCTGCCTGCCGCATTCTCTCTCCGCTAACCTCGCCACAGCGCCATCCCCAAAACCCCGATGACCTGCACGCTGCTGCTGCGCTCGAACTCGCCCGTGCCGCTGATCATGTGGTCAGTCATCGGACTCTGCGTCGGCATTTATCTGTTCGTCCAGGGCTTCCGCCTGCTGCAGCGCCGCCGCCTGATTCTCGATACGCCATTGTCGAAAATTCGCAGCGCCTCTCTTGGCATGGTCGAACTGAGCGGCCTCGCGGTCGGACCTTACACAATCGTTGCACCCATCACTACGCGCGCCTGCTACTACTACCGCACCATTGCGTGGGAGTGGAAACAACAAGGCAAAAACAAGCAATGGGTCAAGGTTGCCGCCGAATCCATGCACGTGCCCTTTTTCCTCGACGACAACACCGCGAAAATCCTCGTCGACCCGCGCGGCGCCGATCTCGACTTGCACCGCGACTTTCTTCACGAATTTTGCGACGGATTCTTCACCACCAAAGAAGAAGCCCCGACCAACGTACGCGATTTTCTTCTGCGCCACGGCGTCAGCACGCGCAACAAGATCAAAATTGAAGAATTCTGCATCAAGCCCAAGAATGCCGTCTTCATTCTCGGCACTCTCGACGAAAACCCCGGCCTCGAAGTTACCGACCAACCGATTCTCGACGGTGAGCACAACACTCTGAGCCTCAGTGGGCTCTTTGGAGACCGGCAACTTGTGGATTTCGACCATACGGCCTTGGCATTCACAATGGGCGGTGCAGGCGGCTCCGATGCGAAGCTCGAAGAATACCTCGCCCGCCGAGTAGGCATGGCCAATCAGCCGGCGCGAACTGCATCGCGTACCGAAGTCATCAGCCTGTCGCCGGATTCAGCCCCGGCAAAAGCCTCAGAAATGAACCAGCAGCAGAAAATCGCCGCCGCGCTCGTGAAGGCCGGTATCTCGAATCCCGCGGCCTGGGCGGCTGCCGGGGTAAAACCGCAGGCAGTCGTTGCCAGTTCCACGGCCGTTGCCAGTTCCACTGCTACCTCGGACAACTTCGATTCCCATCCTCCGGTCGTGCTCTTGAAAGGCAAAAACAATCCAACTTTCATCATCTCCTGGCGCAGCCAGCGCGAACTAGCCAACTCACTCGGCTGGAAATGCGCTCTCATGATCTGGGGTGGACCTGCGCTGGCGCTGGTCAGCCTCTATGTGCTGCTCAACATCACGCACCTGCTGTAATTACTAAACGCGAGTGGCACCCCGGAAGAGCGGCCCTTTAGGGCCGCGTAAGCACGGCCCATTTCGCCAGCGGCTTTAGCCGCCAACGTTGCCCTCTAGTACAATGGCTCCGTGCCCAACGCCGTTCGAATCGGTATCCTCGGCGACTTCAACTCCGAGTTCCGCTCCCATCACGCCACCAACGATTCCCTACAGCACGCCGCCCGAAAACTCGACTTCGAACTGCACTCCGAATGGATTCCCACTCCCGATCTCATCAAACCCGACGCCCACAAAGTCCTCGAATCCTTCGATGGACTCTGGGCCTCGCCAGGCAGTCCCTACAAAAGCTTTGATGGAATGCTCAAAGGCATTGAGTTCGCGCGCAAGCGCGACTGGCCGTTTCTCGGCACCTGCGGAGGCTTTCAATACACGCTCATCGAATTCGCCCGCAACGTCGTCGGCATCGCCGACGCCGACAGCGCCGAAAACAATTCGGGCTCGAAAAACATCGTCATCTATCCCGTCGCCTGCGCCGTTCCCGAGCGCAAAGGCGACGCTCCCAAGCTCTCCGGCAAAGTGCCGGAAATTCGCCTTCGCCCCGGCTCCTACCTGCAATCTTTCTACGGAAAAACCACTGAGACTGTAACGGAAGAATACTTCTGCAACTTCGAAGTGAACCCCGAGTACGAGTGGTGCACCATGGAAGCCGGATTTCCCGTCGTCGCCCGCGGGCCGCAGGGCGAAATCCGTGCCGTCGAATCGCCCACCCATCGCTTCTTCGTCGCGACATTATTTCAGCCCCAACTTTCTTCGACCGAGAAGAAGCCGCATCCGGTCGTAATCGCCTTCGTGCAAGCCGCCGCGGATTGGGCGCGCAAGAAACTCGACGACAGCGTGCTGGAGTAGCTCACTCGACCATAACGCTTTCCCAAACCGGGAATTTCCACAGATCACAGTTCAATTGTCACAGCCGAAACGATGCGGTATCGATCAGGATTTCGATCGGGAAGCTGTCGTGAACCCGAACACGCTGAGTGCGAGACCAGGTTCTGATGGTTGGGCGTGACAAGCAACTGGCCCTGTAGCTCAACTGGATAGAGCACGAGGTTCGCACCTTCGAGGTTGTGAGTTCGAGTCTCACCGGGGCCACTCCCAAAGTTTTGCGGAGATTGTCGTTTTTCTTGACAGCGATAAACTAGCGAGCGAGACTAGCCACAGGTGCGAACCTCAGCGTTTGTCCAGTTGAGTTCAAGGGCGGCTGCAAAGCCGCCCTTTCTCTTTGGCCAGCGACTCGTGCGCTGAATCCGTCAGATCTGGCGCTGCGCAGCCGCGACTGATGGCACCTTCACGCATCTCGGCCTACCTTTCGAAAACCGCGAAAGGCGGGGCATC
The DNA here is from genome assembly GCA_030041215.1 of Candidatus Sulfotelmatobacter sp. Classification (GTDB taxonomy): domain Bacteria; phylum Acidobacteriota; class Terriglobia; order Terriglobales; family Acidobacteriaceae; genus Sulfotelmatobacter. The sequence continues at coordinate 19,804 of JASHOH010000050.1, forward strand.
CTCAACTGAGGAAGCACCCGTAGCGTGTCTTAGCGAAAAATAATCTTTGGCGAGCTAATACTTATTTCCGAACTGCCGATTAAGCTCGCATGATCACTCCAATCAGCAGTTCGCAATCGAGTCAGGCGCAAGCTACTCAATCCACCGCTCCCAAAGCCGAGCCGCAGGCGAAGGCGCAAACTCCATTGCCTTCGGACACGGTTACGCTCAAGAGCACGGGAAACGTCAACCAGAACAACAACGGCCAGTGAAAATCCAGTACTGGCGTAGTTTGAAATTGAAAGGGGGCGAGCCAAACGCGCCCATTCGGTCGCTTGCGCTCTCTCAGGGCAGGCTCCTTTGATTGCGCGGCTCGCCCGGATCCCTTCGCCATTCGGCTCAGGGCAGGCTCTTCGCTGCGCGAAAGAGGCTTGCTCAGGATGACAATTTCAAACGAGCCAACTGCCGAAAATCCGTCCGGCATAACCCGCAAGGAAGGGACGCGCAAAACAAAAATGGAGGATAGGTCGGCACCTATCCTCCGTTGCTATCGATATGCAGGTCTAGGAGATCCTGCGGTCCAGCTTCTCCTCGCCGGCTGAAGCCGGCATTCAACGGGCCGCCTGACGGCGCGGCTGGAAAGCCGCGCCCTTTCAAACCAGATAAGACTATTTCCTAAGTCACTCTTTCCTAGGTCGCTCTATGCCGCCTTCTCTTCCAGTCTCCCGGTTGCAATCTTCGCGATCTCCGGGCCCACCAGGCGGTCATAGTCCGCCCACTCCATGCGCACCAACTCGCGATGCGTGCCCGCGTTGAAAGCGATCTCCTTGTCGTGCGCCAGGCTTTCATCGGCGATCACGCGCATGTTGTAGAGGTTGCCAAACGGAGGCATGGCCCCGGTTTCGCAATCCGGAAAACGGCTCGTGAATTCCAGTTCGGAGGCCAGTTCGACCGACCACGCTTTAGCCGCGGACCTTAGCAGATTCAGATCCACATGCCGCGACGCGGGCACGACGGCCATCGCCAGGTCGCCATCGATTTTGACGATCACCGTCTTCGCCAGCTCCCGGCCCGGGATGTGCGCCAGAGCCGCAATTCCCTGCGCCGTATATGCCACCGAGTGCGAGATCACAATGTATTGGATCTGGTGGCTGTCGAGAAATTCCTTCAGTTTTGTGAGTGCCATGGCCAGCTCCTTTCCGCCGCATTCATCTTGTTTCCTTCTACGCCTTCTGGCGGTTTTTCGCAGTGACAAAAATCACTTTCTTCGGAGATCAGAGATTAGAAGGTAGAGGTTCCTCACCGATCCTCCGGATCGATTCGGAATGACATCACTGAGAGGAGACATTGATCGCAGCGCTGAAGCGCTGCGCCACCCAAAGGCTCTCATCTCAAAGGCTGCGCTTCTTTAATAAACCGCAGTGACGCCGAGTTCATGCAATAGCGCAGCCCGGTCGGAGGCGGGCCGTCATCAAAGACATGCCCGAGGTGCGCATCGCATTGTTTGCACGAGACTGCAATGCGCTGCATAGCGAGCGAGTTGTCGTTGATTTCGCGCACGTTTTCCGGCGCGATCGGAGCCCAGAAGCTGGGCCATCCGGTGTGGGAATCAAATTTTGTCTCTGAGCTGAAAAGCGCATTGTCGCAACAGATACAGCGGTAGAGGCCTTTGTCGTGCGTGTTCCAATATTTGCCGGTATATGCGAATTCCGTGTCGGCGTGGCGCGTGATCTCGAATACTCCTGCTGGCAGCAGCTTGCGCCATTCGTCCTCAGTCTTGATAACCTTTTGCACCTTTACTTTCCCCAGGCGCTTGCCGTCATCGGAGAACTGCACGATGGTGACTTCTCCTGGCTCGGATTTGATCACGGCAATCATGCGGGGCTGGCGCCAGTGAATAAACAGGGCTCCGCCGAGCGTCGCGACGCCGCCGAAAATAAATGCTCGCCGCCCTCCGTTGAAGCCCGAATCGTTATGATTCTTTTCGAACATAAAATTCTCCCAGTAAGAAACGGAAAAGCAGGTTCCTCGCCCGCGCCTCGCGCGGGTTCGGAATGACATCAGCCAAGTTGTCCGCTACTTTCCTGTGTACATCTCGGGAAACCCCTTCTTCAAATTCGCTACTTTCGGAGCATCGTTGAACATTATGTAAGTATCGGTCGGATGCAATGCTGCATAGTTCTGGTGGTAAGCTTCCGCCGGATAAAATCCCTTCAGCTCCGCAACCTGCGTGACGATCTTGTGCTTGAAAACGTGCGCCTGCTCGAGCTGCGCGATGTAAGCTTCGGCGACGTGTTTCTGAACGTCATTGGTGTAGAAGATCGCCGAGCGGTATTGTGTGCCCTCATCCGGCCCCTGCCGGTTCAGCTCGGTCGGATCGTGCACCACGGAGAAAAATATCCAGAGCAGCTTCCCGTATGTAACCTGCGAAGGATCGTAAACAATCTCGACCGACTCGGCGTGTCCGGTGCGCCCACTGCTGACGGTTTCGTAGTCAGGGTTCTTCACCGAACCGCCAGCGTAGCCTGAAGTGGCGCTGATCACGCCCTTCACGTGCTGGAATACCGCCTGAACACCCCAGAAGCATCCGCCGGCCAACACAGCCGTCTCCTTCGTCGGAGCTGCCGGCTGTGTTTCATCGAGCAGTGCCGAGGGCACAGCACCCGTACTTCCCGCATAGCACGCTGATGCGCCCATGAGAACGCACAAGGCTATGGCGAACATTCGAAGTGAAATTTTGGACATGAACCCCTCCCAGTCGAGACCGGCCTTAACCTAAACATTAGACTTACGAGGGGCGAGGAAGTTTCGGTCTCTGAGGACCCTGCCTATGGGGATCCTTCGGCCCGCTAGTGAAGACGCTGGCCTTCAGGATGACCCCGAGACAGCGCCTAGCTAGCGAAACGCGGTTGCGCCCGCTCGAACAATCGGCAGGTTGCCGCTCCGAATATGAAACCGCCGACGTGCGCCAGGTATGCCACCCCGCCAGTTTGCACATGGGCGACCGCGCCTGCATTGAAGAGCTGGATGAGGAACCAGAAACCGATCAGGACTACAGCCGGGATGAATGTGATGGTCACAAAAACGAGGATCAGCAGTATCGAGCGAATCTGGTCGCGAGGATACGTTACGATGAACGCCCCCATCACCGCCGCAATGGCTCCGCTCGCGCCCAGGTTAGGTATGGTGGAGTGGGGACTGGCGATGATCTGAGCCAGCATCGCAACAATGCCGCCGAGAAGATAGAAAACAGGATAGCGAACACGCCCCATCGCGTCTTCGATCTCCGGACCGAATGCCCACAGGTAAATCATGTTGCCGATGATGTGCGACCAGCCGCCGTGCATGAACATGGCGGTCAACACGGTGATCCAGCGGTGGCCGGAAATAACTTGTTCTGGAATAGCCGCCCAGTGCATTACGAATGGCTCGCCCCCCATCAGCTCCAATACGAAAACGAAGATATTGAGAAGGATGATCAGCAGCGTGATGACGGGCATGCGAACGGGACGGCGGGATGCGTCCCCGAGCGGAATGAATCCCCCCATTTGGTCGTCTCCTGTTCGAGTCCCACGTTCCGTTGCGAAGCACAAGTCACACTGCGCACTCGGCAACCCGCCGGCCATGGCCAAACGCCAAGCACCGAAGCTGACAGGTTGCCTTCGGCGGCAATTTTATCTGTGTTAGAGGGTCGCTAAGCCGCCAACTGGCCCGATATCGTGCCGGTTGCTTTGCGCACCGCAAACGACATCATCGCTCGCGCAACCCCGCTGAAGATCAAGCTTACGCCCACCAGTGTGCCGATCGCCCAGGCCGCACTCGATGGCCATTGCATATAGATCATCACCCCTAGCAGCAGGGTAACGATCCCATCCAGCAGCAGCCAACTCGACCCTTGAATCGAATGCGTCTTCGCATACAGGACGAGATCAAGGACGCCCTCTACCAGAAAGAGCGACGCCAGCACCAGCGTAAGTGAAATAACGCCAAGCGTGGGATGCAGAATCAGGTAGATGCCAAAGCAGACATACGCGATTCCCACCAGCAACTTCCAGATCACGCTGCCTGCCGTGTGGACACGGAAAGCGATCGCCAGGTGGACGATGCCTGCCAAAACAATCATCCAGGCCACGATCGCATTCACTGCTACCGCGGCAAGAAACGGCGAAGCCAGCGCCAGCATGCCGAGTACGATCAGCAGTACGCCCAGAACGATGGAAGTAGTCGAAGCCTGCCGCACCATATCGACCGGAGTGTCTTGTGCCATAAAGTCTCCCTTCAACGGCGGATTAAGCGTACTCCAAACTGCGCCGGAGTACATCTAGGAGAGATGGTTTTCAAGCGGAAAGGTTGCGCCGGTTGCTAGGACGGGCAACCGGCGCTGAGGATGGGCGATTATTGCTTCGATCTTCGAGCCGTCTTATTCCCGCTCGATCCAATCAGTAGACTGTAAAAATTACCGATCCCTCTTGACATTCGCCTTATATTCGCCAACAATGCTGCCATGGCGATCACACGCAGGCAGCGCGAGGTTTACGACTTCATCTCGCGGTTCGTGGCGGAGCATGGATATTCTCCGTCGTTTGAAGAGATCGGCAACGGGCTCGACTTGAATTCGCTGGCCACGGTGCACAAGCACATTACCAACCTCGAGAAAAAGGGGCTGCTCACGCGCGATTACAATCGCAGCCGCTCCATAGATTTGTTGCCACCGAAGGGCCGCCTCAAGCAGGCCATGAGCGTGAACACCGGCGTGATTCTGCCGCTGGTGGGGCGCATCGCAGCCGGGATGCCAATCGAGGCGGTACAGAATAACGAGACGATCTCGCTCGCCGATTTCGTGCGCTCGAAGGAAGTCTTCGTACTCGAAGTGCGTGGCGACTCCATGCAGGATGAAGCCATCCTTGATGGCGATTATGTTCTGGTGGAGAAACTGAAGACCGCGCACAATGGCGACATCGTTGTTGCGGTCGTCAATCGCGACGACGCCACGCTGAAGCGCTTTTACCGTGAGGGAGACAAGATCCGGTTGCAGCCATCAAACGCTAATATGCAGCCGATCATCGTGCCGGCGGAGTCCGTGGAGATACAAGGGCGAGTGATTGGGGTGCTGAGGAAATATTAAGGTGGTTTTCAACCCGGTCTAGAAACACGAACGCCCGGGGAGTTACTCCCGGGCGTTGTTTTTGCTAAAGGCTAACGGCTGATAGCTGAAAGCCGCCTTACCTAATGTGCCGATCAAGCGCCTGTGCGATCACATCCTTGGGTTTGTAGCCGACCAGTTGCTCGACCACCTGGCCGCCTTTGAAGACCAGCAGTGTCGGAATACCGGTCACTTTGTAGCGCATCGGTGTGGCGCTGTTGGCGTCAACATCCATCTTGCCGACCGTGATTCTTCCCTGATAGTCCTTGGCAAGCTCTTCCACGATAGGAGCGACCGCGCGGCACGGTCCACACCACGCCGCCCAGAAGTCCACCAGAAAGGGCTTGTCCGATTTCAAAACATCCGAGTCGAAGTTTGCATCGGTCACTTCGACAATCCCATTGCCTGCCATACCTTTTCTCCTTGAGTAAACGTCGCGCTATCGGCGGACGCTCAAAGGAAGGAAAAACGAGCGATCGTAGCCGGGCCCCGGCGTTCTTATGAATGCTTGCCCCAAGCGGAGCAACTCTATCGTACCACCGAACATTGGATGCGGCGCAGCGGCAGAAGTCGCAAAACGGACGGCCCCCGACCACGCTCAGAAGACGAACTTTACAGCAGCCTGCATCAGGCGTGGGGCGGCGGCGCTGACCACTTGCCCGAACGATGCACTATTGATGTTGCCATTGACGGAGGCTGGCCCGTAGAACTGGGCATGATTGAACACGTTGAAGCCCTCCAGACGAAACTGCAAGGATTTAGACTCGGCAAACGACAGGCTCTTTTGCAAGGCAAGATCGTAATTGTCCAGCCCGGGTCCGCTGAAAAATCGGCGCCGGGCGTTCCCCGGCGTTCCCAGCGGCTGCAAGCTGAAAAGTGACGTGTTGAAGTACAGGCGTCCGTTGCGGGGATTGGGATTTAGCTCCAGTGGACCGGGCGTGTATTCAGGCTCATCGACGCCGTAATTGTTGACGCCGTTCGGTTCCGCGCCAAGCAGCGAGTTGTCGCTGTAGTTAAGCAGGGCGACTGGAAACCCGCTGCTGAAGTGAGTGATGCCGGAAATCGTCCAGCCCGCGGTCCAGCGGTTGGAAACGCCGAGCAAACGCTCGAGCGGAAGTTCGTACGCATAGCTCGCCTCGAAGTTGTGCCTTACATCAAACGCTGACAAGGCCCGGCTTAACGAGGGATCGATTGGGTTGACCTCCTCGCCGAGGTTCGAAGATTGATCGATCGATTTGCTAAATGTGTAGCTGGCGAACAATTGCAACCGCGTGCTGGTGTGGCGAAAGCTGAGCTGCAGGGCGTTGTAGTTGGAGTTGCCGATGGTCGATTGATTGGTATCGCTGCCGAAATTTGGGCCGAGCGGAGCGCGAGTACCGTAGACGGTTTCTGCGAATCGTCCGCATCCCGGAAGACTAAGGCAGAGTGCAGGATTGCCAGGGTTGGATTCGATCAGAACCAGAAGACGATGGGACTGATTGCCGAGGTAGTTGGCGCTGAGCAATGTGTTGTTGCCCACCTGCCGCTGAAGCGAAAACATGTACTGCTCGGTATAAGGAATTCGGTTGTGGACAGAATATGCAGGAATTCCGCTGATCGGCTCGTATTGCGACCAATCGACAGTCGGGTCGGGACGGCTCGCGGATGCGTTCAAGGGCGCGAGATTTACCGGAAAATATTGGCCCAGGTTCTGCCCGGTGGAAGCGGTGATGAATGGATTGGCAAACAGCGGGGGAGCCGGGCTGCTGTATGTCGTTCCGTATGGGGCGTTGGCTGCAAGCACGCCGATGGTAAGCGCCTCGATAGAGGTGTAGTACATTCCGAAGCCGGCGCGAAGGCTCGTTTTGTCGGCGCCACCGAATATCTTGCCAAGCAGGCCGTTGGCGATACTCGGCGAATAGGCGATGCCGACGCGCGGAGAAAATTCGTCCCCCGGAGGCGCGAGCGTGCGCCTGACACCGGGATCTGTGGGATATAAAATCCCCGCGGGCGCAGTGGGAAAAACCTGAGACTGTTTGCCCGGTTCAGTGGTTGAAATCTGGTTGTATTTTTCGTACCAGGGCTCGATGCGGTCCCAGCGTACGCCATAATTCAACGTAAGATTTTTTCTCAGACGAAAGCTATCCTGTGCAAAAGCCCCGGCATATTTATTCCGCCCATAAAAAGGATTGAGCTGGCTCTGATTGTATTGACTCGGAATACCAAGCAGGAAATCGGCAAAATCGAGGCCGGTCTCGTTTCCGGTAAACAAAAAACTGCCATTAAACTGCGCGATCGGATTCACATTGACCTGATCGTAGTGAAATTCGCCGCCGGCCTTGAGCGTGTGGCGGCCAACGACCTTTGAGAAATCGTCGATCCATTGGAGGGTATTGTTCGCCTGTTTGAGTTCCTTCGTGTTCGTGCCTATGGAGAAGTTGTTGAAGATAAGGTTTTCGACTCCTTCATTCTGCGAGGCGAGAGCAACAATAGTTGGCGTTCCTGAAGACGCAACAAACCCCTGCGATGCCAGGCTGACACCCACCCCGCCTTGCGGTTTTCCGAGGTCGTTGTAAGCTCGCATGTAGCTGAAGTGCGCTTCGTTGACCTCGGTGGCGCTGAGCGTCTTTGTGTCACTTAGACTGAACAGTTGCGCGCGGCCGAGATAAAGCGCGTCAAAGCCCGGCACACTGGCTCCCCCCTGTGCAACCGGGTACGGATTGTTCAACGAATAATCATCGAGAAAGTAATAGCCGGTCAGCAGCCCCCAGTTGGTGTTGGCGTCAAGACGCAGGGCACCTTTGTCGTCGCGGAGGGCCTCATTATTGGCAGACGTAGAGAAGAAGTTGCCCGGCTGATTGGGCGCAGGAATGTACTGCAACAAATGCTGCGCCGGGCCAGACCATGCTGTGATGGGAATCTGCAGCGTCGGAAGAACGCAAGCATCCGGCGTGGCGCTGCGCGAAGAGTAATTCCTGGTCGTGCAACCGGGAAAATAGTAAGGTTCTCCGGCGAGAATCGCATAGCCCAAGTTCTGTGAGAGCGTGCCGGCCCAGCCGGCACCGTTCACGGTAGTCGGCACTGAGACTGCCTGGCCATTCACGATCTGTGTGGTGGAGAACGAACTGGCCTGGTCAGATAGGTTTCCCGCGCGGTCCTGCAGCGAAGGAACGGGAATCAGCCCGGTATCGACGCCTTCGCGCTGGCGCGTGCCTTGATAGTCCGAGAAAAAGAAAATTTTGTCTCGACGGATCGGGCCGCCGAAGGTCCCGCCAAACTGGTTTTGAATAAAAACTCCGCGTGTGGGCGAAAAATAGTTGCGGGCATCCAGGTCGGTGTTGCGCAGGAACTCGAAAGCATCTCCGTGAAATTCATTGGTACCGGACTTTGTAACGATATTGATCTGGCCGCCGCTGAACTCCCCATATTCGGCATCGAAATTGCTGGTCAGAATGCGGAATTCGGCAATGGAGTCGAGGTTGGGAATGATGGCAGTTCCCATGTTCACGTCCTCTTCTGCATCACTCCCGTTCACGCTGAAAGCGTTGGCGAATTCCCGTTGGCCGTTGATGGAAATCGTTCCTGGATTCAGGTCGCCGGAAGGAGAAAGCGGGCTGACGCCCACATCTTGCACCGTATTCGCGGTTATCGATGTTGCGGGTGCAACTCCCGCCTGTAACGAAAGCAGATCAGTGTAGCTGCGGCCATTTAGCGGCACGGCAGTAATCTGTTTGCTGTCGATGACCTGGCCCATCTGAGCGCTGGTGGTTTCTAGATGGACGGCGGTGTCGCTGACAGTGATCGCATCTGTCCGTTCTCCGACCTGAAGCGTAATTTCGAAGAGCAGGTCGCTGTTTGTGTTGAGGATAATTCCCGTCCGGCGATAGGGTCTGAAGCCGGGATGGCTGACCTCAAGAACGTAGCTGCCGACCGGGAGAACGGGAAAATTGTAAGCCCCTCGCGTGTCAGTGTTTTTTGATTGCAGGGCGCCTGTACCGGCATTGAACAGGGACACGGTAGTGCCAGCAAGGGCTGCGCCGGTGGCATCTTTTACCGATCCAGAAATGCTTCCGCCCACGCCCGCCCAGGCTGTTGAGGCCAAACAAATAAGAAGGCACCAGCAAGCCTGAAGCGAACAGCGCAGGCTGAGGCCTGCCGTAGCTCTTTGTTGCAAATGAGTCGCATCTAGCGTTATGTTTGATACCGGAATCCTGAAACGCTGAAGACTCATGTTAAGTGGGAAACAGCGGAAACTTTGCTAGTTGCAATTCAGTCGCATCTGTATCAATAAACAGTATCGACGCGGGCGTTCAGCCCAGTCAAGAGTTGGCGAAAGATTCTGTCGCAGCGCAATTGCGACCAGTTGCGACACTTTCGCGATCTGAAAGAGGCTTCCCATGCCATTGCCACAAACCGAAATGCCGGGCCGGCTACAGGCATATTTTTCCGAACGCGGAATCCGCATGACGCAGCAACGCCGTGCCATTCTGCGCGTCATGGAGACAGCTTCCAAGCACCTCGATGCTGCTCAACTGCTGCGTAAAGCCAAGAAACTCGATCCCCAAGTCGATCGCAGCACGGTCTATCGAACTCTGCGGTTGCTTAAACGCCAGGGACTGATCGACGAACTCGACCTCATGCACCTCAACGGCGAGAAGCATTATTACGAGCGCAAGCTGAATCGCGACCACATCCACATGGCCTGCCTGCGTTGCGGAAAGATCATGGAGTTTGTCAGCGATGTCTTTGATGCCCTAAAGGGTGAAGTGGAACGAGATTGCCGCTTCCACATCGTGGTTTCGCGGTTGGAAATCGGCGGGTATTGCGCCGCCTGCTCGAAATAGAGCCTGCTGCTCGCACTTTGGCATGCTGCGACTGGACCTGAATCCCAAAGAATTGGCTGGGCTGCGGAAGTCGGCGTCGGTTTCGCGGAGCATGATCGAACAACTAGGACTATGACTGGGGCCAACGAGGATTTTCAGGCCCCAATAAAAAAGCGCCCTAGACTTATCCAGTCCAGGACGCCTCGGCAGCCCTCCCCCAGAACTGCCAAACCACACAATGGATACTAAGAAACACCCTATTCTGTGTAAACGTCACTTTAGTAATTAGCTTCTGCTGGCTGGGAAAACGGAGCAAAGGGAGGGGATTTCGCTCCACGCGAGATCCCTCGCCCCGCTGGTGAAAACGCGGGGCTTCGGGATGGACGCCATGGTCAATTCAAATTACCCCTTAACATGAGTTAGGGCTGCTTATGCCAAGTCTTGCCGTCATCGAATGTGATCCAGATTTCAGCATTCGAGGTCCTAACCGTGCCACTTTGCGTGTCGGGAAACTCAATGCTGGTAACATCGCCGGTCAGAACGGCGGCGCCGTCTGTGGGCAGCACGCGCAACCAGCTATTGCCGCCGTCGAGTGTGTGATAGAGAGCTGCACCCGAGCCTCCGGCCCAGACCTCGTTGGAATCGGAAGAAACCGAAACGGCGCGGAAAATCACGGGCTGCGAGGGACCGGCTGCGGCTTTGGAACCTGCTCTGGCAGCCATGTGCGGCTGGTAGGTGTTCATGTCTGTCTTCACTTCTGGGGCTGCGCCGGAGACTTCGACCGTGGTCATCACATTCTTCGCAGGCCGCATCTGCGTGCCATTTCCATTCGCGACAACGTTCACATCCTCCCATGAGCTGCCGCCATCGAGAGACCGTTGCAGCGTGCCGCTGTCGCTGATCGTCCAGCGCACCAGGGAATAGCCCTTCATGAGGCTGGGACCGGTCCGCAAATCGGGAGGTCGCGCCAAGCCCAAAGCAAACGCTTCCTTGGGCGCCGCTTTGGCTTTGCCCACGACTTCCGGCTGACTGACCTCAGCAACCGTATCTGTGGTGGAAGGAACTGGAGCCGCAGGAGCCTGGAAAGTCTTCAGCGAACCGGGTTGCCGGGCACCAGCCCGATACTCATAAACGGCCGATCCCGAAGCTGAACCGCCAAACCCAGGCGCCGCAGGAGGCACTGATGTCGAAGGAGCAACCGCTTTAGCCGCAAGATGCCGATCAGGCGCTGGCTTGGCCCGATGTGCTGCGGCCTGCCTGCCCGCCATCGCCTCCGTTGCATGAATTTCCGATGAGGCAGCCTTTGCTTCGGCGTTTTGTTGGCTGGCAACCGGCTCTGCCGGCGCTGTGTTGCGCGCCACAACTATAGTCTGCTCGTGCCGCCGCCTGAATTGCAAAGCTCCTACCGAGGTAATAACCAGAATTCCCGCAGCCACAACTCCCCAGCGCAGGGCCGGCCAAGTCAACCAACTCTTCCGCATCCGCATATGAGCAGCCAGCATTGTTTCTTCTGCGGTAGGTAAAGCCAGTGCGATCACATCCCGGCAATCCGCACACTGGGCAATGTGCTCCAGCACAGCTTTGCGCTCAGATTCGGTCAAGGACTGCTCGGCAAAAGCCGTCAGCAGGTCAGCATCGGGATGCGGCTCGGCCGGTACAGGCTTATGCTGCTGCAACCGGGCGGCCACGATTTTGGGAACATCCTGCATAGCTTAGAGCTCTTTCTTCAGCTCTTAGCTCTTTCCTTTGGGCGCCAGTTTCTGTGGAATAATCACGCCCTCTTTCCCTGAGAACGCCGAGGTTCGCGATTCTTGCGCCAAACTGCGCCGAATATCAATGTGCAGGTCGCGCACATCCACTTCCAGCGCTTCTTCGGCCTGGCGGCGAGCCATACCCCTTTGCACCATCCCCGCCAGAATCTTCTTGCGCAGCCCCTTGGTCAGCTTGTCCAGCTTGCGGCTTATGGTGGACTCGTGCACGCCCAGCATGCGCGCAATTTCAGCCAGCGTTCGTCCATCCAGATAATATGCGGCCAGCACCATCCTGTCTTCAGCGGAAAGCGCAGCCAAAACGGCATCGGTTGCCATTTCCAGGCGCGGGTCGGCGGTCAAGGCGGGCTCTGATTCACGCGCGGCGAATTGGATGCCTTCTTCGTTTTCTTCTTCAAGGCTGACCATGCGTTTCGTACGGCGGTAGCGATTGACGAACTCCTGCGCCAGCACCGTGCGCAACCAGCCCTCCAGCGATCCGCGCCCGGTAAAAGAAGCAAGCTTGGAAACGCGCTCGCCATCGCGTGTGGTCGTGCCGTAAAGGTCGGCATAAAGGCTGTCGGCGAGATCGCGCGCAGCCGAATCCTCTCGCGCGATTCGCAAAGCCGATTGATAGAGCTTCTCGCGATAGCGGACCAGGAAGCTCTCCCAGGCTGTATTGTTACCCGCCGCGCATGCGCGGGCCAGCGCGAGTTCTTCCACGCGCAACGTGAGGAGGAAGGCGCGTACTTCCCTGCGCGTGTTTCCGCTCGGAGAGTACTTGATCGCGACCTCACAGAGCACGGCAGCGAACGACTCACGCGTCAGACCGATCTTTTCTCCGCCACTCCTCGCGTGCAGTTCGGCGACCAGTTCGTCGACTGCCGATTGCACCTCAGCGGAGATGGTTTTGGTCACACCCATGAAGATTACCGAAGTAAGACGCACTTCTCCCGATGCTACCAATTCATTAGACGCGTGCAACCCAAATTTTGGCCGCAAGCGACGCTTTTTATTTCGTTCTTTCGGCGAGTCGATGGGCGGTGCACTCCGAGGGCTTGCGCAATGCGGCTCAACTGGGACGGGCGTGCACCGCCCCTGCGGGGGGTACGCTATGCGTCGGAGAATGGTCGGGATGTTGTTCGCCGTTCTGGGTGTTGTGCTCTGCCTGGGCAGCTCTGCTAATTTGCAGCCTGTCCTTGCCGGGGAGCAGCCTGCTGCGAGCGGATACAAGGTTCTTGATCCGATCCGCCATGGAAGTCTCACTGTTTTTCCGGTGGTCGCCTCCAAGTCTTATCCCACAGCCGAATTTCTTACGCTCGATGAAGGCCTGAGGTCAGGCGAGGTGGTAGTCACCGAATACGGAAATATTCGCGGGCTGGTGCGGCGGCGGCCAATACCGGCGATTCAGCGGGACAGCGCCGAAGTAAACCGGTTGGTGCTGATCAATAATTCGAAACGGCCACTGCTCCTGCTGGCGGGCGAGATTGTCACCGGGGGCAAACAGGATCGCGTCATCGGAAAAGACCGTATTGTTCCTGCAGAAAGCGATCCCGTTGATCTCAGCGTGTTTTGCGTTGAGCCCGGCCGCTGGGTCGCTACCAGCGACCATTTTGGCGCCTCGGGCACAACGTATGGAAAAGCGAACGTGCCAGCGGCGGCGGGCACGCTGATGGCTCAGCCCTCGGTGCGGGCCAAAGCGATGGCTGATAAAGATCAGAACCAGGTTTGGGCGGAGGTGCAAAAACAGCAGCAGTCGATGGTAGTCGAGGTTGCTCCAGGGGCGCCCGCCTCCAGCGCAGCAGAGATTCGCTCCGCGACTTCTTATGCCCGAGTGATGGAAAACAAGGACGTTAAAGAAAAAGTGGACGAGGTCGCCCAACCCATCCAGCACAACTACGAAAGCCTGATCAAGCAACTGCGCGATCGGCACGCCGTTGGAGTGGTCGTGGCGGTGAACGGCCGCATCATCTGGGCCGATCTTTTCGCCAGCACCGATCTGCTGGAAAAATACTGGCCCAAGCTGATACGTTCCTACGCTTCTGAAGCTGTAGTCACGCGCGCCAAAGGTGGCGAGGTAAGCTCAGCCCAGGCAGAAGCGTTCCTGGCCGACATGGAAGGCCGGCACGAAACGATCGAGAGCGAGCCAGGAGTTTACCGTCACACCGAGGTGAGCGGCGACGGATTCAAAGCGTTCACGCTGACTTCTCTGCTGCCGAAGACCGGCTTCGAAGTCCATGTAGCGAAGATGGCGGAATAGGACCTGCGACTGGCAAGATCTCCAGCGCACGGGCCATTCTTTCGGGAGATTCCTCGCCACCGCGGCTTGCGCCGCCCCCGGCTGAAAGCCGGGGTTCTACCTGAAAGCGCGGGCTTCGGAATGACGCCGCACTTGTGATGATCGAGCCAACTAAACTGAAGAGGCCGAGCATAACACTCGGCCTCTTGTCGTGACAAGACTCGCTTGCGTCGCTTTACGGTTTCTTCGGCGTCAGATCGCAGGCCTGCCTTATTTCTCCCAGGTTCACACCAGCAGGCGAAAACTCGGCGATGGAATACCCGCTCCGCGTCTTCACTTCGATGTTGAACACCTGTGCTCCGAGTGCCCCGCGCACCGTGCCCTTATCCATCTCGAGGAATCGTCCTCGCACCCAGTTCCAGCCTTTGTGGTCATGGTATCCGTCAATGCGCACCATCACTTCCATTTTCGGCTGCCCCCAGAAACCCGGATAATCCGGTCGTCCCAGCCGACCACCCATGCTGAAATCGGCGTGCTCGTATTTTCCGTTACTGCAGAAGAGCTCAATACGCGGCTTGTAGTCGGGATCTTCCTTAAAATAATTGTTAGCCACCAGTTCAAATCGGACCTTCTTGGCCCCGGTCATCTTATCTTCCGAGCGGAACTCCATCCAGTTGCCGCCGGCGCTGACGCCATCCTGCTCACCCTGATATGGGCTCATCGCGCCCTGCTGGGCAAACGCCGAGATGGCCGCGCTAAGCACGAAAAAAGTGCCGAAGGCGGCCCAAACAGCTAATAGATAAGAAATTTTGAATTGAAACGAGCGCAATGCGTTCAAGGTCTTCCTCCATGCACCATTTCTATCTCATTCAACCCGGCCGCCAGCCAAAAGTTGTACCGTGACAATTCTTTACGATGCAGCTCACGGATTCTGGATCTTTAGATCGATATATACCTGGGACCGATCATCAAACTGGCTCAGCGACCGGGTATCGCTCTTATGGCCGTTGTGTTGCGCATAGACTTCGTAGTCCACATTGGAAAGGCCTGGGAAACGATAAAGCCCATCCTGCCCAACAATGTAGGTTTTTACCGCGTGGGTACGCGTATTGGTCAGGTAAACGACCGCATTGACCACCGGGTTGTCATGCTGATCGAGCACCTTGCCGTAGAGAAGCCGCCCCTGCTGTTTTTCCTTTTTGTCAGCAGCAGCATGGGCCACAACCGACATGGCGAGAAGAAGCGCAGCAGCGACAAAGAATACGTCTTTGCAGCTTGATCTAGGCATCATGAAAGCACTGCTCTGCTCTTACCGAATTAAAAGTCTATTGCGCGAGGTGCAAGCCGATGTCCACCCGCTCATCGTAATCTATATGGACGTTGACCTCTTCCGCTAGATGGAGCGGATGACCATCGGCGGTCTTTACTCCCTTTAGATTGGCCCCCACCACGTAATCCGCCTTACCTGCCGCCACGCGTTGCGCAAATTCGCCGGCATGATCCGAATACAACTCCCATTCCGGCTTTTTCTTGGGCAGTTGCCGGATTGTCACCTTGATCCCGTATACGGGACGATTGTCCGGCCCCCAGACGGTCCCAAAAATAAGAGCATAGGGATCAGTCGGTTTCAGCTTTTTCGTGGCGGGAATCGCATTGGCTTTTGCCAGGCGCAGACCGGGCGCTAGGACAAGAAAAACCAACAGCAGTAACAGAACTGGACGGACCAACCGAGAAGCGCGAGAAACCCTAGGTGTCCTCACCGTCTTCGCTTTCCAGCTCTTCATCCTCGTCGACGTAGCCTTGCTCGATTGCCTTCAGCTCCAGCGGATTGGTGGTCACCACTTCAAATTCCATGCCGCATTCCGGGCAGGAAACCACTTCACCCTCGTCGACTTCGTCGTCATCCACATCCAAATCGGTTTCGCATTCCGGACAAAGAACCATGACTCCTAATTTCCTCCACTAACGTTTGAAGACGTTTCGCCAGTACCCGTTCTTAGATACCGCTGTTAATATTTAGATTCTCTTCGGGAAAAAGGTCAAGGGGTGAATGCCGTAGGGCCTTGACGACGAAATTCGCTCCCGAGCGTCCTTGGCTTCTTTCGCTTTTTTGCTTCTCCGCATTTATATTCGCATATGTCCCGAAAAGTCAGGGGTGCCGAGCGGCCTTCTTTTTTGGCATGGAAGAAGTAATTCACAATCCAACTGCGGTTTTGCTATTGTTTGCCGTATGTACCCTCCTCATCTGGCTGGTGTACCGGCTGTTTCGCCTCTATGATCAAAAGCGGCCGCACGGCGTCGGATGGCTCCGCAGTCTTGAACTCGATCCTCAAACTCTGGGCGGCTTCCGCTATTCTTCCCTGGCGCTGATCAGCCTGCTCTCGCTATTTCTCGAAATGATGATGATCCGTTGGATCTCATCCGAAATTCGCGTATTCGCTTATTTCAAAAACCTTGTTCTGGTGGCCTGCTTCCTGGGCTTCGGGCTGGGCTGTTATTTCTGCCGCCGCCGCGTGCAATTGCTCGCCTTGATCGCCCCGCTGCTGGTTCTGACGATCATTCTAAAGACACCGCTGTCTCCTTTGCGCCTGGTCATCGCGGCTCTGCCCGAAATGCTTGGCGGCGCTACCCAGGTCCATATTTGGGGCGTACCTTCTTTGCCTACAAGTTGGCCGGGCACCTTGCTCGCTTTGGCGGTCATGGTTCCACTTTTTGCCGTGATTGCAATGGCTTTCGTCCCGGCTGGACAGTTGGTCGGCTGGTATTTGGAGAAAGCTCCGAACGGTGTAACTGCATACAGTGTGAACGTACTGGCCAGCCTGGCCGGAATTGCCGCTTACACCCTGCTCTGCTTTCTTTATCAGCCGCCGGCCATCTGGATGCTTGTGGCCGGAGTGCTCGCCGTTCTAACTTTCCGCCGGATGCCGCGGGCGCGATGGCTTCTGGGCGCGAGTTTTCTTGCCTGTGTGCTTCTTCTCAACATTCGCGACCATCCCCAGTTCAGCACCTACTGGTCGCTCTATCAGAAACTCGACCTTCGCCCGAACTATGACAAAGATGGCCGCGTCGCCACATACACACTGAATACGAATGACACGTGGTATCAGAAAATCGTCAATCTCTCGCCGGAATTTGTGCAATCTCATCCCCAGGAATTTCGCGAACTTCCAGCCGAGTGGCGTGCCTACAACCTGCCCTACCACTTTTATTCCGCCCCACCCTCGGTATTAGTGCTGGGCGCGGGCATGGGCAATGATGTTGCTGCTGCCCTGCGTAATGGCGCGGGCCGCGTCGTCGCCGTCGAGATTGATCCGCTGATTCTGAAATTGGGGCGCAACCTGCACTTCGAACATCCCTATCAATCTCCGCGCACGCATGTCGTTCTGGACGATGCCCGCAGTTATATCCAGAACACGAATGACCGTTTCGATCTCATTGTCTTTTCCCTGCTCGACTCGCACACGACCGCCTCGTATTTTTCCAACATTCGAATCGATAATTTCGTATACACCCGTGAGGCGTTGGCGCGCGCACGCCAACTTCTGAAGCCCGACGGTCTGTTCGTTGTAAAGTTTCAAGTCGACAACCCCTGGATTGCCGGCCGCCTCGACCGCCTCATGAAGACCACGTTCGGCGAGGCACCGGTCCGTTTTCGGACCGATACATTTTCCTTTGACACGCCAGGCACGTTCGTCATCAGCGGGTCGCGCGAGCGCATCGCTCAGGCGATGGCTAAGGTCGACCTCGCTGCTTTCGTTCGTGACCATCCCGGCTTCCCACTTGAGCAGGCCAGTCTTACTACAGACGATTGGCCTTACTTCTATCAGCATGAGCCCGGCTTGCCGATCAGCGTTATCCTCATCTCGATCGCAGTGTTGCTGACGTTTGGCTGGTTCGTACGGCAAGCCGGCCCGATTCTGAGCAACGGGGACCTTCATTTCCTGCTGCTGGGCGCGGGTTTCATGCTGTTGGAGGCGCAAATTGTGAGCCGAATGGCGCTGCTGTTCGGAACGACCTGGCTGGCGAATTCTATTGTGGTATCTGGACTGCTCTGCCTGATCGTCGCCGCCAACATCTTCTACCAGCAGCTCCGTCCAATTCGAGTGATGTGGGCCTACGCTGGTCTGTTCGCCTCTCTTCTGGTTTCATTGGCTATACCGCCGGAAAAGTTGTTTTTCGAATCGTTGGCCGTGCGGGCGTTAGTATCGATGATTGTGTTTTGCCTGCCTGTTTTCTTTGCCGGCTTGATCTTTATCTCCAGCTTTGCCAAGGCCAATTTCCAGGGAGGTGCGTTAGGTGCGAATCTGTTCGGATCGTTGGCTGGGGGGCTGCTCGAATCGCTCTCGATGTGGTTTGGATTGAAGTCCCTGATCGTGCTTGCGGCGGTTATCTACGCCGCTTCTGCCTTGGCCCTTGCTTGGCGCCCGCAAGCAGTCCAAATCCTTGCGGAAGAACGAAACCCTGCGTGATGTCCAGCCCACCCCGGCCTGCCGCAACAACTCTGAAACTTTCCAGCGAGTGATGTCATCGTAAGTGTCGGTGAGGCCGACAAGGTCTGCCGGTGGTGCACACCTCTGTTAGCAACGCGACGGCGGCGCTACAATGAGTAATCTGCCATGAGGAGGTTTGTTTCTTGCGCGGACGTGAAATGACGTTGAGCTTCCCGCCGTTTACCCCGGCGGTGACTTGGCTGCTAGGCATCAATACAGCAGTCTATCTGTTTCTCGCCGCGTTCGGTTCCCGCGACGTTGTCGAGTGGGTATACGCCTACCTTGGCCTCGTTCCACGGATGGTGGTGTTCCACTTCGCCATCTGGCAGATCATCACCTACAGCTTCATTCACTTCAACTTCTGGCACTGGTTCGGAAATATGCTGGGCATCTGGATGTTCGGCGCCAGCTTCGAAGGCTTCTGGGGGACGCGGCGTTTTCTTGAATTATTTTTTTACGGCGTCATAGGCGCAGCGCTGACTACGATCATCTTTGGATTCGCCCATATCCTGAGCAGCCCCAACACCGTGACGATCGGCGCTTCCGGCGGTGTGTTTGCCATTCTGATGGCATTTGGAATGGTCTTCGGCGAGAACGAAATCATGATGATTCCGTTCCCGTTCCTGATTAAGGCGAAATATTTTGTATTGATCCTTATTGTCGTTACTGTAGCTTTCGCCATCGGCGACAGGGGCGGAGTAGCCTATCTTGCCCACCTTGGCGGATTATTGTCCGGCTATCTGTACGTGAAATTCGCACCGCGGCGCGGACAGGCAGGCCGGTTCTCGCTATCGGAGTGGTACTACGGGCTGAACAATTCTTATTACCGCTGGAAGCGCCGCCGCGCTGCCAGAAAATTTGAAGTCTATATGCGACGCCACGACCGCGACATTCACTTCGACGAGCACGGCAACTACATCCCGCCAGATGACGATCCCCGTAAAGGCAACGGCGGCAGCAAGTCCGGCTGGGTAAACTAGCTGCGCCGAGGTCAGAAGAACTTCTGAAACTCGGCCAGCACCGTAGCCGGCAAGTCGTCCCGCCACGACTTGCCTTTGAAGCCAAGATCGTGACCGACTCCATCCACGGTCAACAGTCTCGTCTTGCCCGGAATTAATTTCATCGCCTGCTCGATTTCGGCAATGCTGCCAAAGGGATCGCGCGTCCCTTCCACAAACAGTGTCGGCGTGTGCAGATCAAACAAATGCTGGGTTCGGAGTTGATCGGGTTTGCCCGGAGGGTGTAGCGGATACGAGAGCAACATCAACCCAGCAGCCACGGAAGCGGAGCCTTCCGTTTGCTCCGCACAAACAATACTGGCCTGGCGTCCACCATAAGATTGGCCGCTAATAAATAGCCGCCCACGCGCCAGACTCTTCATTGCAGAGAGCGCATTTCTCAGCCCCGCCCGATCGCGCTTGCCGTCATGCGGTCCGGGAGGTCCGTAAGGACGGTCCTGCCGATACGGCAAGTCACAGCGCAGCACCGTAAACCCCGCCCCGCAAAATGCCTCCGCCAGAGCGACCAGCAAGGCCGCATTGCAATTCCCGCTCGCGCCATGAGTCAAAACCATGCCATCGCCATTGCCGCGCACTGGCCGATGCAGCCGTCCGCGCACAAAGGGATCGACCATAATGTCGGTGAATACTTCGGGGCTAGCGCAGCTAGACATAGACCCTGGATTTTCTCAAGAGGGAAGGCTTCACTTCAACGTTCTCAGGCCAGCACTTCATATCACGCTCGGGACTTCGCGACTGTAACTGCTAAGACAGTTCGACAGTCTCTAACTTCTCATACACCTTCAGCGTTCGAATCTCATTTCCCAACTTCGCCCAGCACCGAAGCAGTTCAGGATCTTCCATCGCGGTTTGCCGCGCCTCCTCGGAATTCCAATACCGTAATAGCAAATATTCCGAGTCGGTGGTGCGATACAGAAGATCGCGTCCATATCTCTTGCTCGAAATGAGTACGCCGAGCTCGCGCAGGGTGTCGAGTGATGCGGCCTCCATTCCAGGCAAAGGCCGCCAGATCGCGACTGATAGAAATTCCTGGGACATTGCCTGCGATTATAGCCTCTGTTTCATGGCCGCGCGCTTACGCGTTCGCCGGGAACTCGCCTCAGCGCCACTCGACACGACCGTGTGCAGGCGCATGAAGTTGGTTGAGCCGGAAGCCTGGCGGGTTCCGGCGACAACTCCCAAGACGTCGCCGTTGTTTATCAATCCGCGGCTGAGCAGTTCCTGTTGGGCCACGCTGACCATATGTTCGGCAGAAAGTGCCTGCCCGCATCTCATCGGATGAACACCCCAATACAGGTTCGCGCGCCGCGCCACTTTCGCGACTGGAGTAAACGCATAAATGGGAGCATGCGGCCGGTATTTCGAAATCATGCGGGCCGTATTGCCGGTCTCAGTGAACACAGCAATCGCTCCCATGGGCAGGTCTTCGGCGGCATGGGCGATCGACTCGCAAATGGTTTCAGCAATGGAAAGCGCATGGCGGTCGCGGCGGCGTCGCTGCGTGAATTCCGTCATGTTGCTTTCGGCCTCCACAACGATGCGCGCCATCATCGCGACGGCCTCCCGGGGATAGCGCCCGCTCGCAGTTTCCGCCGAAAGCATCACCGCGTCCGTGCCGTCGAAAATCGCATTGGCCACATCACTGGCTTCAGCACGCGTAGGGCGTGGATTTTCGATCATCGACTCCAGCATCTGCGTAGCTGTAATCACTGGCTTCCGCCACTGCGCGGCGCGATGGATCACATGCTTCTGGATCATCGGGACTTTCTCCAGCGGCACCTCTACGCCAAGATCGCCGCGCGCCACCATCACTCCATCGGCAGCCTCGAGAATCTCTTCAAGATGGTCGATAGCCTGCGGCTTCTCGAGTTTCGCGATCAGAGGCACGCCAGCACCGCCGTTGCTCGCAATTCGCCGCACCATGTTCACGTCGGACGCCGAGCGCACAAACGACAGCGCAACCGCATCCACGCCGTGCTCCAGGCCGAATTCGAGGTCTTTGCGGTCCTTTTCAGTGAGCGCAGGAATCGATAGTGCCGTGCCTGGCAGATTGATCCCCTGATGCTCGCCGAGCATCCCGCCATTGAGCACTTCGCAAACCACATCTTTGCCACGCACTGTCTGAACGCGTAATTCGATCAACCCGTCACGCAAGAGAATTCGTGCACCGGGCGCCACTTCACTTGCGAGATCCGGAAACGTGGTCGAAATTCGCGCCGAAGTTCCGCCGATATCGCGCGGGGTGATAATTACCGTCGACCCACTTTTCAATTCGATGGGTTGGTGATCTTTCAGCCGCCCTGTGCGGATTTTCGGGCCTTGCAGATCCTGAAGAATGCAAACCGTGCGATTTTCTTTGTGCGCCACTTTGCGCAGGCGCTCGATGTTGCGGGCATGCTCTTCATGAGTTCCATGAGAAAAATTAAGACGCGCAACATCCATGCCCATGCGCAGCAAGTCGCGCATTGCGGCTTCAGACTGAGAGGCCGGGCCGATCGTGCAGATAATTTTGGCGCGGCGCGACCGCACCCTTTCAGCTTCCATGACTGTGATTTAATTAGTCTGCTGCTTTCGGGTTGCTTACGGCGATAAGTTCTTTACCCAACATGGCCCGGGGGAACAGCATGGCATTGAATTCCGCCCCGACGAGAACGACCAGCGAGATCATGTACATCCACACCAGCAAAGCAATGGCAGCGCCGAGCGAACCGTAGATGATGCTGTAATCCGCGTAGTGGCGAAGATACCAGCCGAAAAGCAAAGTCGCGGAAAACCACAAGCCTGTCGCCAGGCTTGCTCCCGGAAGCACGCTGTGCCATGGCTGTGTTCGCGGAACGGCATTATGGTAGATAAGCGAAATGACAGCGATGCTGGTGAGAATGGCAATAATCCAGCGGATCACATTCCACATGAGCAGAATATAAGGGCTGAATTCGCGGTCGGTGTAGAACAAGATGTCGCTCTCGATTTTGCTGCCGAAAGCCACAAGCAGGGTCGCAAAAGTCATTGGCACCAAAGCAAAGATCACCAGCCCGAATGCGATCAGGCGTTCCTTTACCAGGCCCCAAACCTTTGGCAGCTCATAGCAGCGCCGAAAGCCCTCCATCCACGAGATCATCACGCCAGAGGCTGTCCACAGAGTAATCAGCGAGGCGGTCACAAGCATCCCAAATGGCCGTTGTGGGGCGCTGCGCAGAAAGTTGAGCGCAGTAGAGGCCCCAGTCGGCAGAATCCGCGACAACGCATAAATGATCTCGCGCATCAGCGGCGCGCCTTTGCGCCAAGTAGCCAGAACAGAACCCACCACCAGTAGTGAGGGGAAGAAAGTCAGAATCGAAGAGTAGGCCGATGCCTTGGCGATAGAAAAGGCGTCGTGCT
Source organism: Candidatus Sulfotelmatobacter sp. (assembly GCA_030041215.1). Lineage (GTDB taxonomy): Bacteria > Acidobacteriota > Terriglobia > Terriglobales > Acidobacteriaceae > Sulfotelmatobacter. Next base: position 42,602 of record JASHOH010000050.1, read on the forward strand.
GAAACGCACGCCAAAACGCCAGCCGGAAAAGGCGCAGAAAACGCAGCATCGCTGGCTTTAGCTTAGGGCGTGAAACGACAGGTTGCAACGAGGGAAGTGGGAAGGGTTCCCGGCTCGGCAATCGTTGTGGGTTTGCGGACATTATGCTTAGTCGCCTGCTACAAAAATGGGGGCGATCCAGTCGCCCCCACAGTTATTGTAGCGCGTTTTACTCCGCCGCCAGTTCCTCGGTCTCGCCCTCGTGGCGCATCATTTCGAGAGCGCGTTCGGCTTCTTCGTACGCAGCCGAAACCTCCGCCTGCACCTTGGCTGCGGCCTCTTCCATCTCTGGCGAGAGGCGCACGTTGCGGTAGTACTCCATGCCGGTCCCGGCAGGGATCAGGCGTCCGACGATGACGTTCTCCTTCAAACCGCGCAGGTGATCGACCGCGCCATTGATCGAGGCCTCGGTGAGTACGCGCGTGGTTTCCTGGAACGACGCCGCGGAGATGAACGATTCGGTCGAGAGCGACGCTTTCGTGATGCCAAGGAGCAACGGCCGTCCGGTAGCCGGCTTGCCGCCTTCCTTGATCACCCGCTCGTTCTCTTCGCGGAAGCGGAACTTGTCGAGTTGCTGCTCCAGCAGGAACGAGGTATCGCCCACGTCCTCGACCTTCACCCAGCGCATCATCTGGCGGACAATCACTTCGATGTGCTTGTCCGAGATGTTGACGCCCTGCAAACGGTAAACTTCCTGGATTTCATTCACCAGGTACGCTTGCAGCTCTTTTTCGCCGAGCACCGCTAGGATGTCGTGCGGGTTGAGCGGACCATCCATGAGCGGTTCGCCCGCCTTGACGCGCTCGCCTTCCTGCACGTTGATGTGAACGCCGCGCGGCACCTGGTATTCCTTCTCGGTGCCGTTGTCAGCAGCCACATAGATTTTGCGCTGACCCTTCGAAACTTCGCCGAACTTCACCGTGCCATCGATCTCGCTGATGACCGCGGTCTCATGCGGCTTGCGGGCCTCGAACAACTCGACTACGCGCGGCAGACCGCCGGTGATGTCTTTGGTCTTGGTGGTTTCGCGCGGAATCTTGGCCAGCACGTCGCCCGGATAAACCGTGTCGCCGTCCTGCACCATAAGGTGCGCGCGCGAAGGCATGAGGTAGCGCTTGCTGGTCTTGCCCTTGACCACGATCGCAGGCTGGCGCTTCTCGTCTGGAGATTCGCCCACTACGTGTCGCGACAAGCCGGTGACCTCGTCCACTTCTTCGTGCAGCGTGACGCCTTCCTGCAAGTCCTTGAACTGCGCCGTGCCGCCGATTTCGGTCAGGATGGCGAACGTATACGGGTCCCATTCCACCATCACCTTGCCCTGCTCGACACGGTCGCCGTCGTTGACCTTCAGCTTGGCGCCGTAGATCACCGAGTAGCGCTCGCGCTCGCGGTTCTTGTCATCGACCACGGCGATCGAACCCTGGCGGTTCATCACCACCAGATCGCCAGTCTTCGAGCGGACAGTTTGCAATCCGATGAAGCGCACCGTGCCGTTATTCTTGGCATCCAGCCGCGACTGCTCGGAGACTCGAGACGCGGTACCACCGATGTGGAAGGTACGCATCGTGAGCTGGGTTCCGGGTTCGCCGATCGATTGCGCGGCGATGACTCCTGTCGCTTCGCCTAGTTCGACGAGTCGTCCAGACGCCAGATTGCGCCCGTAGCACATCACGCAGACGCCGCGCTTCGATTCGCAGGTCAGCACCGAGCGAATCTTCACGCGCTCGATGCCGGCAGCCTGAATCGCTCCCGCGAGGTCTTCGGTGATCTCCTGGTTGACATCGACGATAGTGTTGCCGTCGTAATCCTTGATCTTTTCGAGCGACACGCGGCCAACAATTCGGTCGCGCAGCGGCTCGATGATTTCGCCGGCTTCGACAATGCCCTGCACGTAAATGCCGTCGACCGTGCCGCAATCGTATTCGCTGATGATCACGTCCTGCGCCACGTCGACGAGACGGCGAGTCAGGTAGCCGGAATCGGCTGTCTTCAAAGCAGTATCGGCCAATCCTTTACGCGCACCGTGCGTCGAGACGAAATACTCGAGCACTGTTAGGCCTTCACGGAAATTCGCCGTAATCGGTGACTCGATGATCTCGCCTGAAGGCTTGGCCATCAGTCCGCGCATGCCCGAGAGCTGGCGAATCTGCTGTTTCGATCCCCGAGCGCCCGAGTCGGCCATGACGTAAATCGGATTGATCGCACCTTCTTTGTCTTGCTTTTGCATTTCGCCGAACATCTCGTCGGCAACTTTTTCCGTAATCGCCGACCAGATTTCGATGACCTTGTTGTAGCGCTCGCCGTTGGTGATGGCGCCGTCGAGATATTGCTGCTGCACAGCGACCACCTGCTTCTCGGCGTCTTTCACCAGCACTTTTTTGTTGTCGGGGATGACCATATCATCGATGCCGATGGAAAGTCCGGCTCGGGTTGCGTACTTGAAGCCGAACTCCTTGATTTCATCGAGCATCTTGACTGTGGTCTCAAGACCAAAGCGCAGGTAGCCGTAGTTCACCAGCGCGCCAATGCCCTTCTTCTTAAGCAAGCCATTGATATACGGCATGCTGGTCAAATTGCCGTGGACATCGGGCACGTTCTTCGGCATGTGGTCGTTCAAAATCGCGCGGCCAACCGTGGTGTTGATGAACGATCGATCCACGCGCACGGGTTCCGTGTGAATGATGTCCTGATCGTCGTATGCAGTGGTTAGGTCAATCAATTCGCCTGAGTAGCGCATGCGAACGGGTGTGAGCGTTTCCACTTCGCCCATTTCAAGCGCCAGCAGAACCTCTTCTATATTGGCGAACGCCCGTCCTTCACCCTTCGCCCCCGGCTTGGCCTTGGTCAGGTAATACAAGCCAAGCACCATGTCCTGCGTGGGCACGGTGATTGGCTGGCCTGACGCCGGAGAAAGAATGTTGTGCGAGGCCAGCATCAGCACGCTCGCTTCAACTTGCGCTTCCGGAGACAGGGGAATGTGCACCGCCATCTGGTCGCCGTCGAAGTCCGCGTTGAACGCCGTGCAGACGAGCGGGTGAATGCGAATGGCCTTGCCTTCTACCAGGACCGGCTCAAACGCCTGAATGCCCAGACGGTGCAGAGTGGGAGCGCGGTTCAGCAGCACAGGGTGATCTTTGATGACTTCTTCCAGGATGTCCCAAACGATCGGTTCCTGCTGCTCGACCATTTCTTTCGCTTGCTTGATGGTCGTGACGTTGCCAGTCTGTTCCAGCCTGTGATAAATGAACGGCTTGAACAGTTCGAGCGCCATCTTTTTCGGCAGACCGCACTGGTGCAGCTTGAGCTCGGGGCCAACGACAATGACCGAACGTCCTGAGTAATCGACGCGCTTGCCGAGCAGGTTCTGACGGAAGCGTCCCTGCTTGCCCTTCAGCGTGTCAGAGAGCGACTTCAGCGGACGGTTGTTTGCCCCGCGCAGTATGCGGCCACGGCGGCCGTTGTCGAACAATGCGTCCACCGCTTCCTGCAACATGCGCTTTTCGTTGCGCACGATGACTTCAGGCGCGTGTAGATCCATCAGCTTCTTCAACCGGTTGTTACGGTTGATCACGCGGCGATAGAGATCATTCAGATCAGACGTGGCGAACCGGCCGCCGTCGAGTGGAACCAGCGGACGAAGCTCGGGCGGAATCACCGGAATAACGTCGAGAATCATCCACGACGGCTTGTTTCCGCTCTTGCGGAACGCCTCAACGACCTTCAGGCGCTTCGTGTACTTGAGCCGCTTTTGCAGCGAGCTCTCGTTCTTCATCCTTTCGCGCAGTTCGCTCGCGAGAGCGTCGGTGTCGATGCGCTTCAGCAGTTCCTTTATCGCTTCCGCGCCCATCATCGCTTTGAAGCCGGTGGGACGGTATTGCTGATCGAGTTCGCGGAACTTCGCTTCATCTTTAATAACTTCGCGCTCGCGCACTGGCGCGTCGCCCGGCTCGACCACGACGTAAGCTTCGAAGTAGAGCACGGACTCGAGATCGCGCAGGGAAATATCGAGCAAATGCCCGATGCGGCTGGGCAGTCCTTTGAAAAACCACACGTGCGAACAGGGTGAAGCCAGCTCGATGTGGCCGAGGCGCTCGCGGCGCACTTTCGACAAAGTGACTTCTACGCCGCACTTGTCGCAGATCACGCCGCGGTGCTTCATGCGCTTGTACTTGCCGCACAAGCACTCCCAGTCGGTTACCGGGCCAAAAATGCGGGCGCAGAACAAGCCGTCGCGCTCAGGTTTGAACGTGCGGTAATTGATGGTCTCAGGCTTGGTGACTTCGCCATGCGACCAACTGCGGATTTTTTCAGGCGATGCCAGGCTGATGCGAATGGCATCGAAATCCGCGATCGTGGTTTGCATTTCGAATGGGCTCGAACGAAACAAGGTGTTCCTCCGCTTCCTGCTCTCGAAAGCACTACTCAGTACCTAGCTGCCAGTACTCAGTCTGCGATGTTTTGTGTTTCGCTGGACCTGAGAGCGTTGGTTCCGCGAAACGTTCTCTCCAAATCTTTCAGCTGCTGCCGCAGCCAGTCCCGGCCTCTGCTGGCGACTGAGTACTGGCTACCGGCAACTGTCTTAGTCTGCCGCGCTTGCCGCCGGCCTCTTCTCGCCGGTCTTAATCAGCTCGACGTCGAGGCAGAGCGACTGCAATTCGCGGATCAGCACGTTAAATGATTCAGGTACGCCCGGCTCCATGGCGGCCTCGCCCTTGACGATGGCCTCGTAAATCTTCGTGCGGCCATAGACGTCGTCGGACTTCGCCGTCAGCAGCTCCTGCAAGATGAACGCTGCGCCGTAGGCTTCAAGCGCCCAGACTTCCATTTCGCCGAAGCGCTGTCCGCCGAACTGCGCCTTGCCGCCCAGTGGCTGCTGCGTGATCAGCGAGTACGGACCGATGGACCGCGCGTGGATCTTGTCGTCCACCAGGTGCGACAGCTTCAGCATGTAGATGTAACCGACCGTGACCGGCTGTTCGAACTTCTCGCCCGTCATGCCGTCGTGCAAATACGTTTTGCCTGAAACCGGTAGGCCCGAGCGGTCGAGCAGCGCTTTGATCTCGTCTTCCTTCGCGCCGTCGAACACCGGGGAACCCATGTAGACGCCCTTCGCGAGCGTAGGTGCTACCGATTCGAGTTCTTCATCGCTCATGCCGGCGATCGCGTCTGCGAGCTTCGAGTCTTTGAACAAGGCTTTCAACTCGCGCCGGATCGCTTCCGTTCGCGCATTTTCCTTGAGGATCTGGCCGATCTTCTCTCCCAGTGCAACGCCAGCCCAGCCGAGGTGCGTTTCGAGAATCTGTCCCACGTTCATACGGCTTGGCACGCCAAGCGGGTTCAGAACGATTTCCACCGGCGTTCCGTCCTCAAGATACGGCATATCCTCTTCCGGCAGAATGCGCGCGATCACGCCCTTGTTGCCGTGGCGGCCAGCCATCTTGTCGCCAACGCTCAGCTTGCGCTTCATCGCGATGTAGACCTTGACCAGCTTGATCACGCCCGGAGGCAGCTCGTCACCTTTGGTGAGTTTTTCCTTCTTCTCATTGACGATCTTCTTGAGCACATCGATCTGACGCGAAGTCATTTCTTCGATCTCGTCGATCTGCTCATTCACCCGCGGGTCCTTGTCGGCATACTTGATGCGCTTCAGGTTGCGGGTCGAGATGCGCTCGATCTCTTCGCGAGTCAGAATTGTGCCCTTGGTCAGCAGCCGCTTATTGGTACGCTCGTCGTGCAGGTCGGCCTGCACTTCCTTGCCACCGAGAATATTCTCCAACCGCTTCAGCCGTTCATCGGTCAGAATTCGAATCTCGTCCGACAGGTTCTTTTCGAGCTTGCCGATCTGCGTCGCTTCAATGGCCTTCGCGCGCTCGTCTTTTTCCTGGCCCTTGCGGGAGAAAATTTTCACGTCGACGATCACGCCTTCGATCCCGGGCGGGCAATAGAGCGATGCATCGCGCACGTCGCCGGCCTTTTCGCCGAAGATCGCGCGCAGCAGCTTTTCTTCCGGTGTGAGCTGGGTTTCGCCCTTCGGCGTGACCTTGCCCACCAGAATGTCGCCCTGCTTCACGTTCGCTCCGATGCGAATCACGCCGGCTTCGTCGAGATTCCGCAGCATCGATTCGCTGACGTTCGGAATGTCGCGCGTAACTTCCTCTGGCCCGAGCTTCGTATCGCGCGCTTCGATCTCGTACTCCTCAATATGCAATGAAGTGTAGTAATCCTCCTTTACCATCTTTTCGGAGACGAGAATCGCGTCCTCAAAGTTGTAGCCGCGCCAAGGCATGAAAGCGACGAGCACGTTGCGCCCAAGGGCCAGTTCGCCGTGATCGGTGCAGGGGCCGTCAGCAATGACTTCGCCCTTCACCACGCGCTGACCTTTCTTCACCACCGGCTTCTGGTTGATGCAGGTGTTCTGGTTGGATCGCTTGAATTTGATGAGCTGATAAATGTCGCTGCCCACCTCACGCGACAACTGCGTGGGATGGTGCTCGCCTTCAACCCGCACGATGATGCGGTCGGAATCGACCGAATCCACGATGCCATTGCGGCGGGCAAGAACCACGGCGCCGGAGTCGCGTGCCGTTACGCCTTCCATTCCCGTGCCCACAACCGGCGCTTGCGCGCGCAGCAGAGGCACAGATTGCCGCTGCATGTTCGCTCCCATCAGCGCGCGGTTGGCGTCATCGTGCTCGAGGAACGGCACCAGCGATGCCGCCACTGAAACCAGTTGCTTCGGGCTGACGTCGACGTAATCGACTTCGTCTCGATTTACCAGCACGAAGTTGCCAGCCTTACGGGCGTTGACGAGGTCTGCGGCGATGCGGCCCTTGTCGTCAAGCTCGACGTTGGCCTGCGCGATCGTGTGCCGGTCTTCTTCCCACGCCGAAAGATAGAACGAGAACGGCTCGAACGCCGCCGGCTTCTTGCGCTTCTCACGCAGCTCGGCGTTGACCTTTTCGATCTCATGCTTCTCCACGTGATCGCCGACCTTGTAATCGCTGTCGCCGGTGTTCGTGACGGTCACGTAATCGACCACGCGAGCGTTCTTGATCTTGCGGTACGGCGACTCGATGAAGCCGTAGTCATTGATGCGCGCATAGCAGCTCAGCGATGAAATCAGTCCGATGTTCGGACCTTCCGGCGTCTCAATCGGGCAGATGCGTCCGTAGTGCGTTGGATGTACGTCGCGCACTTCGAATCCCGCGCGCTCGCGCGACAGACCGCCTGGCCCAAGGGCCGAAAGACGCCGCTTGTGGGTGATTTCCGACAACGGGTTCGTCTGGTCCATGAACTGCGACAGCTGGGACGATCCGAAGAACTCGCGAATCGCAGCCATCACTGGCTTGGCGTTCACCAGGTCGTGCGGCATGGCCGTCGACATTTCCTGGTACACGCTCATCTTTTCCTTGATGGCGCGCTCCATGCGGACCAGGCCGATGCGGAACTGGTTTTCCATCAGCTCGCCAACCGCGCGCACGCGCCGGTTGCCGAGGTGATCGATGTCATCGACCGCGCCGATGTTCTTGCGCAGCTTCAGCAGGTAGCTGATGGTTGCGTAGAAGTCGTCGGGATCGAGCGTGCGCTTTTCCAGGCTGGTCGCATCCTGATTTTCAAACAGCTTGATGTTGAACTTCAGCCGGCCCACGCGCGAAAAGTCATACTTCCGCGAATCGAAGAACATGCCGTGGAACAAGGCAGTGGCCGTGTCCAAAGTCGGGGGATCGCCCGGCCGCAGCTTGCGGTAGATTTCGATCAGCGCTTCCTGCGGGGTCTTCACGTTGTCGCGCTTCAGCGTCTGGCTGATGACCGTGCCGACGTCGTCGCGCTCAGGGAAGAACACGTTCATTTCGATCACCCCGGAGTCGAGAATCTTCGCGAGCTTGTCCGCGGTGATTTCGCTGTTGGCTTCGAGTAGAACTTCGCCTGTCGTCGTATCAACAATGTCAGCCGCCGCCCAGGCACCTTCAAGATCAGTTAGGTCGACCGCGATCTCCGAAATCTTCGCCTTCTGAATGTCTTTAAGAATCTGGTGATTGATCTTGCGGCCCGAGTGCGCGATCTCGTCTCCCGACTTGTTCTTGACCGAGTGCGCCAGCTTCATGCCGAGGAGGTTCGTCGGTTTCTCGCTGGTTGGGTCGAGCGTCCAATAAAGTTTCTTGTCTTTTATCGCAATGCGATCGACTGTATAGAACGTGCGCAGAATGTCTTCGCTGCCGCGCAGACCAAGAGCGCGCAGGAAAATCGTGCCCAGGAACTTGCGCTTGCGGTCGATGCGTACGTACAGCACATTCTTCTGGTCGTACTCGAACTCTACCCAAGAACCGCGGTAAGGGATGATCTTGCCTAAGAAGTAAGTGCGGTTGTTGGCCGTCTCGAAGAACACGCCGGGTGAACGGTGCAACTGGCTGACGATCACGCGCTCAGTTCCATTAATAATGAACGTGCCGTTCTGCGTCATCAGCGGCACGTCGCCGAAGAACACTTCCTGTTCTTTAATGTCGCGAATCGAGCGGTTGCCGGTCTCCGCATCCTTGTCGAAAATCGTCAGCCGCATCGTGACCTTCAGAGGCGCGGAATACGTCATGCCACGCTCTTCGCACTCGGCCACGTCGTATTTCAGTTGCAGTCCGACCGGGTCGCCGCACTTGTTGCAGAAGTCCGGAGTATTGGTGTTGTACGTGCCGCACTTCTGGCACAGCACGTCGCCGGGGTGAAACGGATCAGTGATGACGGTGTTCCCGCAGTTCTTACACGTAGTACGCAGATGGTGTAGTCCCTTCAGGTGACCGCACTTGCACTCCCAGTTGCCGATCGCGTAATCCACAAACTCGAGTTGTGACACGTTGCGGAAGTCAGTGATGGGGAAGACAGACTGAAATACCGCCTGCAAGCCGCCGTCTTCGCGCTCGCTTGGCAGTTTGTCCATTTGCAGGAAGCGGTCGTATGAGCGCTTCTGCACCTCGATCAGGTTAGGAATCTGGATGGTTGCTGGAATCTTTGAAAAGTCAAAACGTTTACGGAAGGCATTATTCTTCATCGTCAGAAAACTCCCAATATCAGCCGCAGCCGAGGGCTGCGAATACCGCGGAATGTGAGGCGCACGGGGCGCCAGTCAAGCGGCTCGAACCTGGTTAAATCGGAGACGTTACATCGAAAACACGACGAGGCATCTGCAGGGACAAGCGTTCCCGCAGACGCCATGTACGGCGTTTCGCCAGTGTGAATTTGAACTCTTTCGCGCCAGTTCTCTTCGGCCGTTTCCGTTCCGCCTGCCCTGCGGAACAGTGCCCAAGCTTCCCTGCGGGACTAGCCCGCCACTGAGTGACGCCCAAGGGAAGCGGTGTTATTTAGATGTTACCACCGCCGCCCGGGCTTCACAACTAGAATATATATTTTTCTGAGACTTGCATGGAATCAGGTGCAACACGGTTCCGGCCTGTCCCAGGGACACCAGCGGGGCTCGGACGTCCCGCTAAAGGCGTCACTTTACTTCGACGGTCGCCCCAGCCTCAGTAAACTTCTTCTTAATCGTCTCGGCCTCTTCCTTGGAAACGCCCTCTTTCACGTTCTTGGGCGCCCCATCCACCAGTTCCTTGGCTTCTTTCAGGCCCAAGCTGGTGACTTCGCGGACGGCCTTGATTACATTGATCTTATTGGCGCCGACTTCCTTCAGCACCACCGTGAACTCGGTTTTTTCCTCCGCCGGAGCCGCTCCTGCACCGGCCGCCGCGCCACCGCCGCCCGCCACCATCACGGGAGCCGCTGCCGCCGCCGACACGCCCAACCGAGCTTCCAGCTTCTTCACCAGTTCCGCCGCCTCGACCAGCGACAGGTTCACTATTGAATCTTCAATCTGTTGCAGATCCGCCATGTTTAGTTTCTCCAGTATTTAGTCTCGTTGTAGAGATGTTGCTTGCAACGTCTCCCTTTCGCTATCGCCAGCCCGGTTTCCAGTGCGACCAGGTTTCATTTCCTCAGCGCCAGACAACGCCGGTAACGAACCGCGCAACCCCGGACTTTTGATAACCAAATCTTGTGTGGCGCGGGCACTCCGTGCCCGCGGCTTTTACCCTACGCCTTCACAAACGTCTTGTCCTCGAGCGCCTTGCGGATGTACCGCATCAACGTAATGGCCTTGTGTTCTGCCAGCAATGTTGCAGTTCCCAAATCCTCAAGGCTCACCGGGAACTTGTACTTGGTTCCCCCAACTTCAACTTCGTAGAACGCATGGCCGGCGCGATAGAAAGAAAACCGGGCGACATTATTTTTCACAATGTCCTTGATCTTCATCGCCGCTGCCGACACAAACACTCCTACGCTTCCTTAAACTTTTTCTCCTGCACGCCTTGATTCACAACCACTGCCAAATTCCGCGGGACGGCATTGATCGCTGTCGCCAACCGCTGCGCCGGAGCATTGATCAGGAACAGCAGCTTGGACATCAGCTCTTCCTTCGACGGCATCGAGGCCAGCGCTTCGATCTCCTTAATCGAAATCACGCGGCCCTCGACCACACCCACTTTGAAGGTAAATTCTGGCGTGTCTTTGACGTACTTCGTCAATGCCTTCGCCATCGCTACGGGGTCGCCCGTCGTGTAAGCGATCGAAGTCACTCCAGACAGGTTCTTCAGCCCTTCTTCGATCTTGGTCCCCTTTGCCGCGCGCTCAGCCAGCGTGTTCTTCACCACCTGGTATTTCGCGCCCGCGCCGCGCAGCGCCTTGCGCAGCTCGTAGTCCTGCGCCACGGTGAGCTTGCTGTAAGTAGCCACAACGGCGCTGGAAACGTTCTTCAATTCCGCGCTGAGTTTCTCAACTTGTTCCTTCTTCTTCGCTTTGCTGACCGCCATTGTTGAATCCTTCCAAAATCTGAATTGTCATCCTGAGGCGACATGCCTTCGTCGCCGAAGGACCTGAGCGCGCCACGCGAAGCGTCGCGTTCTTTCCGACGCAGTAATCGCGCGTCTGGCGCGCTTCCTTAATTACGCCTTGGCCGCGTTCTCGATCGGAGCCGTATCCAGCTGAATCCCCGGCCCCATCGTCGAACTCAAATAACAGCTCTTAATGTACTTGCCCTTGGCGACCGACGGCTTGGCCTTGATCACGCTCGTAATCAGCACGGTCGCGTTCTCAATCAGCTTGTCGGGCGAAAACGAAATCTTTCCCACCGGGCTGTGAACCAGCGCCGTCTTATCGGTGCGGAACTCGACCTTGCCGGCCTTCACTTCCTGCACCGCCTTGCCCACATCGAAAGTCACCGTGCCGGTTTTCGGGTTCGGCATCAGCCCCTTAGGGCCAAGAATCTTGCCTAGCCGTCCAACAGATTTCATCACGTCGGGCGTGGCGATCAGGGCATCGAAGTCGGTCCAGTTTTCTTTGGTGATCTTCTCGACCATCTCTTCGCCGCCGGCATAGTCGGCGCCCGCTGCCTCGGCTTCCTTGACCCTATCGCCCGTGGCGATCACCAGAACCTTTTTCGACTTGCCCAGCCCATGCGGCAGCACGACCGTGCCGCGCACCATCTGGTCGGCATGCTTGGGGTCGACCCCCAACCGCATCGTGATCTCGACCGTCTCATCGAATTTGGCGTACTTCACCTTTTGCAGCAGCGGCACCGCATCCTGCAACACGTACGGCCGCTTCTCCACTGCCGCATGCGCCTTCGCGATATTTTTTCCTTCTTTTCTGCTCATTTATTTTTCCTCGTCTCCCACGGCTGATCGCTGCTTTGATCAACTGTGGTGTTGTCGACTTTGTGGCGCGGGCGCTCTCGCCCGCAAACCTCTGGGGCTGAAGCCCCATCGGGTTGAGCCGTCTCAGCGGCACGGCTGAAGCCGTGCCCTTCCACAAAATTACCCAACCACTTCAATCCCCATCGATCTCGCCGTGCCGCGCACACTCTTGATCGCCGCATCAATCGACGCCGCGTTCAAATCCGGCATCTTCTGCTTAGCGATATCCTCAACCTGCTTCGCTGTGACCTTGCCCACTTTCTCTTTATTCGGCGTGCCCGATCCCTTCGCAATTCCCGCCGCGCGCTTGAGCAGCACCGACGCTGGTGGCGTCTTGGTAATAAACGTGAATGACCGGTCGTTGTAAACCGTCACCACCACCGGGATGATCAGCCCTTCCATTTCCTTCTGGCTGGTGCGGGCATTGAACTGCTTGCAGAACTCCATGATGTTGATCTGCGCTTGACCCAGCGCCGGACCGACCGGCGGCGCCGGCGTCGCCTTGCCCGCCGCAATCTGCAATTTCACAAAACCTGTAGCCTTCTTCGCCATTTCTCTCTCTACTTTTCTCGCGCCGACAAACCCAGCGCAACGACTAGTGGCACCAATTTCTTCTGGACCGGATCCACAGCCAGTCCCAGTGACTCCAAGCTGTGCGCTCCCAAAACCTCTAAATCTCCCGGCTCCGCGACCACCACGTTATCGCCGCCTGTATAACCATCCGCAGACAAGAACACAGCGGCGAGGTCTCGTTCCACCGTATGGCCTTCGATCGTTTTGAATTGCAACCGCCTTACGCGTTGCACGCCAAAGGATCGAGGCGCTCTTTGGAGATGCAGCTATACGCTGCACCCGTATCTGCCCAAGCTTCCAGTTCGGCTGGAGCGGCTGGGGTTCGCTGGATTCCAGACCTTCAACTTAAAGGTCGCCACTCTACGCCACCTTCTCCACCTGATTAAACTCCAGCTCCACCGGTGTGGCGCGGCCGAAGATCGTGACCATTACTTTCAAAGTTTCGCGATCTTCGTTTACTTCATCCACAATGCCCTGGAAGGTCGCAAACGGGCCTTCCGAAATCCGCACAGTCTCGTTCTTCTCGAATTTGACCTTGAGTTTGGGCTTCTCGCGGCTGTCGGCAACTTTGTAGACAATGTGCTGGACTTCTTCGTCGGAAAGCGGCGTCGGCTGCTGACCGGTGCCAACAAATCCCGTCACGCGCGGCGTCGACTTCACCACGTGCCAGACATGGTCGTCCATGTCCATCTCCACCAGCACATAGCCGGGATAGAACATGCGCTCCGACGTATATTTCTTGCCGCCGCGCACTTCCGTCACCGATTCAGTCGGAATCAGCACCCGGCCGATCTTGTTCTGCAAGCCAAACGCCTGCACGCGCGACTCGAGCGACTCTTTCACCTTGCGCTCGAAACCCGAATAGGAGTGGATGATGTACCACTTCAGGTTCGGATTGCGCGGGGCTTCGGCGGTTCCACTTGCGTCCTGAGCGCCGGCAGATCCAGCAGCATCGGCAGCGGGTGATGCAGTGCTATCGGTGTTCGCCACCTCTGTGCCGCTCGCTGCGGCGGTTTCCCTTTTCTCTTCGTCCTGCATAATCAAATCAACTCCGGACCGCATGAATCCTAGCGGTGCCCGAAATAGCTGTACAAAAACGTGACGGCCCTCTGGATGACGTTATCGATGATGAAAAAGTACAGCCCGAAAATAAAAACCGTAATCACCACGACCGTGGTCGTCGCCCGCACTTCCTTCCACGAGGGCGCCGTGACCTTGCGCATTTCAGTGCGCACGTCGGTATAAAACGACTTGATCCGCTCCGGCCAGGCTTTGACCCGCTCTCCAAAACTGCCACCGGCCGCTACAATTGAATTTGCCATTTTCTTCGTCTCTACCGCCATGCTGCTCCCTGGGCCTTTCACCGCGATCACTTTTCCAAAACTCTGGCAGGGGCGGAGGGATTCGAACCCCCAAGTCCGGTTTTGGAGACCGGCAGTTTAACCGTTGAGCTTACGCCCCTGTCTTGAGTCCCGAGTCCGGAGTCCTGAGGTCATACCTCGCGACTCGGGACTCGCGGCTCGCGAACTATTTCACTTCCTTGTGTGGCGTGTGCTTGCGGCAACGGCGGCAGAATTTCTTGAACTCCAGCCGGTCCGTCGTCGTCTTGCGGTTCTTGGTCGTCGAATAATTCCGCTCTTTGCACTCACCGCACTGCATCGTCACAATTTCTCGGGGCATTTTGAACTCCCGCTGTCAGCTTTCAGCTGTCAGCTCTCAGTTAAGTCCCTGTCATTCCGAACACGCGCAAAGCGCGGGTGAGGAACCTGCTGTTTGCTTCGCTACTCACACCGCAGAGCTTCGCTCCGCCGGACAGCCGAGGGCAGCTGTCCCTACATGTTCATCGCCTTACTGCAATATCTCCGCAATCGTGCCTGCACCCACCGTATGCCCGCCCTCGCGGATCGCGAACCGCAACCCTTTC
>JASHOH010000051.1 GCA_030041215.1 Candidatus Sulfotelmatobacter sp.
GTATCACCTCAATTCTTGGAGATTTTGCTTATGCCTAGCGATCTGCCTCACGGCGACCGGGTAGTGTACGTATTCCTAGAGATGTTGTCTCTGGCCCTTCTCTTTACGGCGATTGACGGTCTGCTCAACGGGAAGCTCTCTACGTTCTTCGTTTGTATCGTTGCTGCGATTGTGTTTTTCGCTGCTGGCATAAGGATAATTGCTATCAAAAGACTTCTGGGGTTGCGTACGTCTTCACTGCAAACGGGCAATATAAACAAAGAACCGGTCACGGCCAACGACGGTACGAAGAGGATGTTCCTTCAACTCTTTGTGGGTTGCTCATCTCAGCACGGCTTGGACAATTGCCGTGGATACATGAAAAGGCTTCAGCGGTGGTCAGAAGGTACAGGGGGATGGTCTGTACTGATAAACAGTCCTGTTCCGCTCCTGTGGGGAAACATTGATGTTGAGTCGTGCAGTCTCATAGCGGATATGAGCCAGCCGTTAAACATCTTTTTCGTAGACGAGAACAACAAATTTCCGATTCTGTGGACAAGACAGGTTCCCAATACGATGATGTCAGTCCTAAGAACAATGACCCCGTCCGACGTTCTGAAAATTGACGTTATGGTAAGAGCAGACGGCACTGAGGATGCAGAAACCTCAATAGAAGTAACCATGGCGAAAGTATGGGACGAGTTTACTGCTGAAATGATTCCGTGAGGTTCCACGTGGGAAGGCTTCGTTTTGGCGTTCTCGTCCCTTGAAAGGGCGGCTCAGCGCTTGCGAGAGGGAAAGTGTTCGCTCCGGGTCTGCCCAAAAATGAGTGCAGTGTTGCAGTCACAGTAATGGGTCAGTGATTTTCCACAGGGTAGCTAAACCAGTCGCAGTCCCTTGCAATGTCTGTGCGACTCCGGGCAAAGCAAATCAGATTCCAGAACAAACAGTTTTGTTGCTACTAGCGCATAGACAACGCTGTCAACAGCCTGCATTGTGTCTGGGCGTCGGCTGCGTCGGCGGAGCCAATAATCAAGAGAGGTTTTCTTTCGATGCCTTACCAAAGCGTCTTTCTGTTTGCCAATGATGATGTAGTCGCGTGGCGGTGTGAATGAGCGAATGTAATCTACGAGGTCATGCGCATTGAATTGGGCATCGCCGTATGGGAGAGCGATACTATAGCCCGTGGCAGCAGTCACACTATCTGCTTTGGTCATACAAAAACCTTTCGTTGCCAACGGTACGGTTAGACAGGTTGGAATCAAGTGCCCATTATGATGGGACTCATCTAAGCTTTGTTCCACCGCGCCTAAGACGCGGTTGACGCGGTGACGGATTACGATACCCATCGAAGATGGTTCACACCGAGCGCTCGTGTGTGCGACGTTCATGCTCTTGAATGAGGCACAATACGAGCGCCAGATAGCTTACTGCTCGATGAGCAAGCACACGTACCAAGCTGGGCTTCAGTTTAGCTCTTCGCGACTGCTGATCCCCGTTCAAAGTCCTTGTCGATCCGTTCCCGTCCAGCCCGAATTCCTGCCTCGATTGCAGACTCCCGTGCTGGGAACGCATTGGGCAAATGGTACTTGGTTTCCATGAAGCCATCGGCATCGTGCTCCTCGACGCAGAATTCCGCCGAGAACCCGCCCTCTTTTAGTTTGTATGATCGCGCCACGATTACATAGCCTTTGTAGCCTTCCCTCCGCTTCATCACTAAACACCCATGATTCAATCTACCGCACTTTCTGCATGGAAGAGATTCTTAGGTGCGAAAGTCAAAGGTAGTCAG
Source organism: Candidatus Sulfotelmatobacter sp. (assembly GCA_030041215.1). Taxonomy (GTDB): domain Bacteria; phylum Acidobacteriota; class Terriglobia; order Terriglobales; family Acidobacteriaceae; genus Sulfotelmatobacter. The sequence goes on from JASHOH010000051.1 coordinate 1,772, forward strand.
TTCACCGTCGCTCCGCCGCTGAATTCTTTTTGTATTTATTACCAGTGTCCCAGTCATCGCCGAAGTTCTGGTAGAAGGGGGTGTGTCAGGTACGACCGTACATGCCCGCACGGTTTCTTTACATTCATTCCCTAAAAGTGAAAGATTACGGTTGGAACGTGGGCGGAGGCCGATGTGTCTGTCAAGGTAAAATCCGACAAGCAACTTGCACGAGTAGCCACCAATTTAGCCATTGGCGTTGTTGGACTGGTCGTAGTTCGGCTGATCGCCCAGTTCCTACCGATGATTCATGATGCCGGATGGATTGTCGAAGACAAGCTGACGGTACAGGCGGGCGTCGTAATCGCGATAGATGCTTTGCTGCTCTCGGTGCTGGTACGCTTCGCCATCGAAATCCGCGGTTATTTGCTGCTTCGCTTTGCGGCCGTCTCAAGTTTCGGAAATATGGCAGCTAGTCTGGTTTGCCTCGTCATCACCTCAATCGCCTATGCAGATTTCAAACCAGTGACGAATGCTTGGCCTGACGTTTCGGGCTTTTACCTCTGGACCTTCTTCGCAATCGCTGCTGCCTTCCTTGTTGGAATCGTTGTTCTAATCTTCCGCGACAGAGATTCGATAGCGGCGATGATTCTGCGCCAGCCCGTGCCTAGTTGTCCTTCCAAACAGCAGGCAGATGGGGAAGAGTCAGCGGCAGCGGTTGCCGGAAGATAGGACTATCGAGCGAACAAAGTATTCAACTTGATTCTCTGGTTTTACTGGCAGACTCCGGCCAATAGCGTAATCGACATTGTTCACCAGCAGTCATCTCCACTAGCGGAATGACCTCCTCCCGCTGCTCCGCGCTGATGGGCTTGGGGCGCATCGCCGGGTCTTCGTCGTGCTCGTGGCACAGCATCATCATCGGGATCAGGCACCCGCCGTGCTCCTCGTCGTTGACAAGCTCAGCCCAGCCGTCGTGACGCATGTGCATGCCGCGCATGAAACCACGCGCCCAGTCGTTGCCGTGCGCCACGCCGTTCTCGTCCTCCAGCAGGAGAGGCACGTAGGGTTCCCCCTTGAGCAGCGTCCCGGCGATGGTGTTCCAGTGGCGCGTCAGCAGCCCCAAGATTTCCTTGGCTTCGTCGAGGCTGGAGAACTCCGGCGTCTCGCCGCCAAACAGTTCCCGGTTGTACTCGCTGGGCATCACCGCTTCCGGCCCGGCGATAAGGGCTGCGAAGAACCCATCCAGTTCTTCGAGGTTCATCGCCTTGCCGCTCTTGCAGCCTTCAAGGAAGTCACCGAGGCGGTCGAGTTCGGCGTCCGTGAGGGGATCGGCCCGGGTGAAGGTTCTCATGGGCGTTTCAGCACGCCTTCACGATACCACCCTCGTTCGGCATCGGTCAGGCGTTCGGGTTGGGTGAAAGTTGTCATGGGGGAATTATCCGCACGTCGCTTCGTGTTTCCATTGAGCATTCTACGCGACCTAGGTGCGCCGTTTGTTCTTCCAGCATAGGCGTAGAATTCGACATATGGACGATAGTTCAATCGCGGAACGGACTGAAAAACTTCGTCGCGAGATTGCACTGATCCAGCAAGAGGAACGCAACTACCGCAGTCACAGGAACCATTCGCTGGCTGAGAATACAGAGCACGATAAGCGGGAGTTTCGAGTCCTTGCAATCCGCGAAGAACTTAGAACGCTCGTCGAAAAAGCAAAGCAGCAATCAAGCCACGGATCAGTCTGGTACGGCTGACTTCTTCTTCTCTGAGAAGCGATTGATTGGCGAAGAGAGAGCTATTCTTCAGGTTTCTCGGCCCTTTAGCCTTCACCCTTACTCTTAGACACGGCGATAGCCACTCCGATCAGAACGACAAAGAGGAGGGCGTATACGAAAATGCCCATATCAGTTCTCGGAGTCCACATGAACAGCGCCAAGCCAAGGATGCCTAAAGCGAACGCGGTTATCCTGAGAATTACTGTTCTAGTCTGAGCCATTAATCTCATAGGGATTCCAGACGCTCACGGCAACCGTTCACAATACCACCATCGTTCTGCAAATGGTTTTCGTTTAATATCCCTCGCATGTGCGTAACCACTCCTGAGATGAGTGCTGGCGACGTGCTGAGCGCATTTCATCGGGACGCTCCATACCTCTTCTTGGGGGCGGCTTTCGTTGCCGTGGGTCTCGTATCGGCTGCATTTGCCGCCATCCGTCGCAAGTATGACGCTCTCCTGATCTATTTCGCCCTATTCGCCGCCTTTTACGGGCTTCGCCTGTGGATTCAGTCAAGCCTGCTGGGAATGACGGTGCACGGTTCGACCTTCTACACCCGCTTGCGCTCAGGAGGGATCGACTACATCGTCCTCATTCCTGCATTCCTGTTCTTTGCCTCTTTGGGTTTGCCGAGGCGAACTGATCGTAACGTTGGGTATGCGATGGGCATCATCGGCGGTGTGCTGGCTGGCGCGACGTTCATTGGCGGGGACTCAACCTTCTATCACCTGATCAATAATGTCGTCGTCATAGCCGCCCTGATTTTCTTCACCATACGATTCATGCGCGGCAGCGCAGCCGAGCACAACAGTCCCAGTGTGTCCGATTTGGTGGTGATGCGATGGGGTCTGCTTGTCTTTGTCGCTTTCGCGTTGTGGCAGAACATAGCCGGAATGCTCTTGCTTTCGTCGCGGGTGGAACCATTCGGTTTTGTCGCGTTCTTGAGTTCCTTGGGCTACGTGGCTGCGCGTCGGGCTTTGCAGCGGGATCAAGAGCTAAATCAGATTCAAAAAGAACTGGAGGTAGCCCGCCGTATTCAGCTATCCATTTTGCCCGCCGAGTTCCCCAACTCGACGCACTTTCGGGTCGCCGCCCGCTATGTGCCGATGACTTCCGTAGCGGGCGACTTCTACGACTACATCGTCGCGGACGACCACCAAGCCGGGTTGTTGATCGCGGATGTGTCCGGGCATGGCGTTCCCGCCGCCCTAATTGCGTCGATGGTCAAGCTCGCGGCGGCTTCGCAACGGGCATTGGCGGACGAGCCTTCGCGCCTGTTGTCTGGCATGAACTCGGCGCTGTTTGGAAACACCCAGAATCAGTTCGTAACCGCGGCATACGTCCACCTAAACGCGGAATCGCGGGAATTGCGCTATTCGGCGGCAGGACATCCGCCCATGCTGCTGTCGCGGAACGGCGGGGTCATAGAAATCGAAGAAAACGGCTTGATGCTCGCCGCGTTCGATTTTGCGGCTTACTCGACTGCCATCCACAAGCTGGAGCCGGGTGATCGAATCCTGCTCTATACGGATGGGATTGTGGAGGCTTCCAACGCTGCCGGAGATTTCTTCGGAAAGGACAGGCTGCATGAGTCGTTGAGGGAGACGGCGGGGTTGTCGGCGTCAGCAGCGGCGGACTCGATCATTGCCTCAGTCCGCAAATGGTCGGCGAAGCAGGACGACGATTTGACCGTGCTTGTCTGCGACTATGTCCCGACAGTACCCTGACAGTGGGTTTGCTCGCTTGAACGACCTGATGGAAATCCGATTTGATTGTGGGAGCCGGAAGGATAGCTCCACGTAAACGCCCCAGATGAACTTCAAGCTTCACGCACGGATCAACCGCTCGGACGCCGCGACGATCCGGCAGGCTCTCGACCGACTCGCCGCGAAAGGCTCTGTCAGGAAAGAGGGCGATGAGTTTTTCGTCGAAGCGGAGACGGAAGGAGACGGCGCGAAGGAACTGGACCGCACGTTGCTTTCCGCGCTGAGGAAAGTCGAGAAGCGGACGACGCTTCGCGCCGAGTGGACTTCGGGCGACACGACCGAGCGCTACTT
>JASHOH010000052.1 GCA_030041215.1 Candidatus Sulfotelmatobacter sp.
TTTGCCGGAGTGCTCAATCTGCTGCTCGGTGTTTACCTGCTGCGCACTGGACGCAAAACCAATTCTTTGATCCTTGAAGCCGACGGCAAGCATGTGTTGACCGATAGCTGGACGAGCTTCGGCGTTGTGGGCGGGCTTGTGCTCGTGATGCTGACGGGGTGGAAGCCGTTCGATCCGCTCGTGGCGATTGCCGTCGCGGCAAACATCTTTTGGTCTGGTAGCCGCTTGGTAAGGCAGTCGGTAGTGGGCCTGCTCGATTATTCCGATCCTGAGGCTGGCCGCAAGATTCGCGGCAAGCTCGACGAGATCTGCTCTGAACTGGGCATTCAGTATCATGGTGTGCGTTTTCGTACCACTGGTTTTCGCCAGATTGTTGAGATACATCTGCTTTTTCCGGCATCAACCTCGGTGAGCGAAGCGCACAGGCTGGCGACGAGTCTTGAAGAACGGCTGCCTGCGGAATTGGACATGCCTGCCGAAGTAATCACTCATCTCGAATCGCTCGAAGACCACGCCGACGTTCATCACGAAGAACACTACACGGGCAAGCCGGAGTGATGCGCCAAGTGCGCCATCCGGCAAGGGCTAAGACTCTGCGCAACGAAACGTCGAAAATGGAAAAGCCCCCGGAGCATACGCTCCGGGGGCGACCATCACTCCTGACTTGCATGCGCGAGCTAGGCAGTCAGTGCCTCGACAAAGTGCTCGCAGAGTGTGGTCTCGAGATTGTAGAAGTTGATGTTTACCGGTGTGGCCAGGAAGGGCTTCACAATGTCAAAGACCTTGTTGTAGGTCTCGCGGTCATAGCGATCGGCATCCGACTTCGTGTTCCACAGGCTGAGAGTGCAAACCCTCACCTGTTTCATGTTCTCCGGGAAAAGGGTCAGAATCTCCAGAAATCCAGTCTGATTCTTGAGAATGGGCAGAACCTGGTTCTCGAGGACTTTCACGAAATCGTCTTTCTTTTCGAGCTTCAACTCGAAATCAAGAACACGCGCAAACATGGGAGTGTGCTCCTTTCGCTTTGTTTTGGGGGTCACAAATCCTGTGAAGGCGGGGCTCTCGGGCGAGAGCTTTGGAAATTCGGCAAAACGCCGAGAGTTCAGGCCACACGGAATTTACGCTTTTGGTTCGAACAATTCAGTGATGAATGAGCGCCATGTGTGTGCGATACATCATTGCGGTTTGCAACACAAACTCGTGCGTCTTGTGGCAGAGCGCCGTTAAGATCAAGATCATGCGCGCTTGTTGGCTGAAGTCGAGTCTGGTTGGGGTCGTTCTTTCAGGAACTCTGCTGGCTCAAACCTATCTCGGTTTCGATCGTAACGACTACCCCGGAGACATCAATCTGAAAGTTCTGCGGCAGACGTTTTCGTACGCAGGCTATTGGCTCAACAATCCTCCCGGCGAGAAAAGTAATAGCTGGACTGGTCACCGCACTGCGGTTGAATCATCGGGATTTGGTTTTCTCGTGCTTTTCAATGGGCGGCTCTATGCGGAGTTGAAATCCGTCGCCAACGCGACGAAGCTCGGCAAAGCGGATGCGCAATCCGCCGCTGCGGCGGCACGCAGTGAAGGCTTTCCCTTACAGACAATTATTTTTCTCGACCAGGAGCAGGGCGGACGCATGTTGCCCGAGCAGAAGGCCTACATCTATGCCTGGGTCGATGATGTTACGGCGGCCGGATTCCGGGCGGGCATTTATTGTTCGGGAATTACGGCGGCGGACGACGGCAACGTCATTACTGCCGAGGACATTCGCGACCATGCCGGAGGGCGCGACATTACTTATTGGGCCATCAACGACGCCTGCCCGCCTTCGCCGGGATGCAGCTTCCCTGCGCCGCCGCCAAATCCGGCTCAGAGCGGAGTGCGCTTTGCCGAAGTCTGGCAGGTCGCCCAATCGCCGCGGCGCAGAGATGTGGCTAGGCAGTGCACAAATTACAATCGCGACGGCAACTGCTATCCTCCGGGAGTTCCGGGGGAGATTCAGCTTCATGTCGACGTGAATACAGCGACTTCGTCAGATCCGTCGCACGGGCGGAAGCGGTGAAAGGTCGTTGGTCGCTAGCTCTGACCTGCGCAGCCTAGCTGGGGAGCTGACGATAAACGGCTAACGGCTAACGACCCTCAGTTCGTGCTGCTACACTATTTTTTCAGAGCAGTATTAGGAGAAGGGCAGTGAAAGTACGCACGTTACTTGCTCTCGTCGTCGTTATTTCATTTTTCTCAGGTCTCGGCGCGGCGCAAGATAGGTGGCAGATCGATCCACGGCACACAGCGGCGCAATTTTCCGTGCGGCATTTGGGAATTTCTATGGTGCGCGGCGCTTTTACGAAAGTGAGCGGCACGGTGGTGTACGATGCGGCCAATCCGGCGAAGGATTCGATTCAGGCCACAATTGACGCCGCTTCCGTCGATACGCGGGTCGAGGCGCGCGACAAAGACCTGCGCAGTCCGAATTTTCTTGACGTCGAGAAATATCCCACCATCACTTTTCAATCGAAGAAAGTTGAGGGTGACGGGGTGGGCAAGTTGCGCGCCAAAGGGGATCTGACGATTCACGGAGTCACTAAAGAGGTGGTCCTTTATATCGAAGGACCTACAGCACCAATGAAAGACCCTTGGGGGAACCAGCGGATGGGCGCGTCTGCGGGCACTGAAATCAACCGGCAGGACTTCGGCGTGAGCGCCGATCCCGGAGTTGTAGGGGACGAAATAGCCATCACTCTGGACATTGAAGTGGTCAAGCAAGCGCCGAAGTGAGAAAGCGTGGCTGATCATTAGCCGGGTTTTCGAACGACTGACGACCAACGGCGGGCCAGCCATGGGTAGTGGCCTCCGCAATCGTCCGGCGGTCTCAAATTTGCGCTACAATTAAGTCGATCGCCATGTCAGACCGCACCTTCACCCTCGATGAGGCCCAGTCCCTTCTTCCCGTGCTGGAGTCTCTGCTCACCACGGCAATCAAAAGCAAGAAGACCATGGAAGAGGTTGAAGCGGAAATGCAAGCTCTCAGCAAGCGCGTTTTTATGAATGGAGGCACGCGCGTTGACGTGGTCGCTGTTGCTCGCCGCAAAGCGGAGCGCGCCCGCGCCGAGCAGCGCACCAAAGACGCAATTGCTGAAATCGATTCCATCGGAGTGCAGGTGAAAGATCTCGATATCGGCCTGCTCGATTTTCCCTGCGAGGTCGATGGCAACGTGGTCCTGCTCTGCTGGAAAATGGGAGAGCCTGCCATCACCCACTGGCATGGCACCGAAGAAGGCTTCGCCGGCCGCAAGCCCATCGACGAACGCATCGCCCGCAAGAAAGCCAATTGATTTTCTGCCTTCGGGTTCTCCCTTGTGAACCTTCGTGTTCTTCGCCGTGAATTAGGACCATTTCCTTCAGGGCCTTTCGGTACCTTGCCTTGAATCCTCTCCGGATTTCATATTGCACTCGCCACTTTTCAAAGGAGTTAGTTCCCAGCAACATATTTCGTGAAGAAGTGTTTATATTGCCAGCCCAAATCCGGGCGCGAGGAACACGATGAAACGTCACCGTGCAATCGGTTTTATTTCTCTGGTTGTTCTTCTTGCCGTCTTCTCAGCTGCGTTTTCCACTCCGTCTCCCGCGCAGATTGCGGTGGGAATTTCTGTGCGCATCGGCCCGCCGGCATTGCCGGTTTACGAGCAGCCATTGTGTCCTGGTCCCGGATATCTGTGGACGCCTGGATACTGGGCCTGGGATGACGTCGATGGCTACTACTGGGTTCCAGGCACGTGGGTCGTGGGGCCCGTGGGTTTGTTATGGACCCCCGGCTACTGGGGTTGGTCCGGCGGCTTGTACGCCTGGCATGCAGGATATTGGGGGCCGCATGTCGGCTTCTACGGCGGAGTTAACTACGGTTTTGGTTACGGCGGCGTGGGCTTTGGCGGCGGCGAATGGCGCGGTGGAGCGTTCTTCTACAACACCGCAGTGATGCGTGTCGATACAGTTCACATCACAAATGTCTATGTGAATAAAACCGTAATCGTGAATAACACGTCGCACGTGGCTTTCAACGGCGGCGAAGGCGGAGTCGTGGCCCGTCCGACCGCTCGAGAAGAGGCTTACGCACGTGAGCGGCACCAGCCTGCGATCGCGGCGCAGACTCAGCACGAGCATATGGCGCATCAGGACCGTTCCAACTTTGCTTCGGTGAACCACGGTGCGCCGAGAATCGCGGCGACGGCGCGTCCGGGAGATTTCAAGGGACGCGGCGTAGTTGCGGCCAAGTCGGCGGGAGCGCCTTATCACGCACCGGCAATGTCGCCGCGGGAAGCGCGCGCTTCCGCACGGGAAGTCTCAAAGGCCAATAACAATGCGCGGCCGTCCACGTCGCCGAGCAGAAACAATGCTGAAGGCAACAACAGGGCGGAGAACAAAGCGCGCTCCAACCGTTCGGAGAACGCACGTCCGGCTCATACGGAGAATTCGCGCCCGAGTCATTCCGACAACGCACGGCCGAATCGAGCCGAGAGTTCGCATGCACAGAACGAGAGCCGGGCGCAGAATGCGTCGAAACCGAAACTGGCCAGCGAGCCGAAACCCTCGCGTCAGGAGAGTGCGCCAAAGCCGGAAAAGCACGGAAAATGACGCTAACAAGCAAGCGCCAGTCGTCGAGTGGCCAGGGTTTGGCTCGAGCCCTGGCCTTCGTTATTTTGCTGCAAACTGTCAGGGAAAAGCTCCGCTCCCGTCGTTGGCCGTTAGTCGTTGGCGATTTGCTACCCGCCGTCGGCGACGTGCTAACGACCAACGAGCAAGCGACGCCTAAAATTTCCCTGCAAGCCATTGCCGCACAGCACGTTCTATGGCTTAGAGAGCAGCATTGGCCAAGCTGGTTCCGGGCTGTGCACGGAAGTACAGTTACTGCAGGGGTTGTCGATTTCTCTGCTACAATTTTTATAAGGGATTTAGCCTAAATATTGTCGCTAAAGCTGACTGACGCCGCTCTGCGCAGGTGAAAGGCCGGGGCGGAGCAGTCACGCTATCAGATCGATCGAGGAATAATCAGATCGTCATGATGTCATCCGTAAGAAACAAACTTCGCGTCGGCGGGTCAATCGCTGCGCTGGCAACGGTCGCTCTGGCCATAAGCTGCACGGGATTCTTCGTGAATCCGACCCTCACATCGCTCGCAGTGGGACCAGCATCGCCTACCATCGAAACTGGGAACACTGATAATACTGTGCAAATGACCGCGGTCGGAACTAATAATGACGGCAGTATCGCTAGCAACCCGTCGGTCGCATGGACCATTAATCCCACCTCAGTGGCGACAATCAGTTCTTCCGGCCTGGTAACGTCGGTGAGCGTTGGGACGGCAACCGTTACTGCCACTTCCAATCAGAACCCCACGATCAGTGCGACGCAAACTGTGACTGTCACCGTTGGGTGCATCACCTCCATCACCGTAAGCCCGACCAGTGGAACCGTGACCAACAACGATCCTACAGTCTCTATTACGGCGGAAGCGGCGACTTGTAACGGTCCCTACGACGTTACCGACGTCGCAACTTGGACCTCTAGCAATACGAGCCTGGCCACGGTATCCGCAGGCACTGTAACAATAGTCTCCGGCCTCACAACAGGTGGCACTGTAACCGTTACAGCCTCGATCGGTAGCATCACCAGCAACGCGGCGACAATCACGGTTTCGCCTTAGAGCGTGTTGGGCTTAGAAATCGTACTAGCTTTCGCGCGCAAAATCACAGTTGAGCTTCTGGCTGCCTCCTCGCACGATCCCAGCAGGCTTCAGGCAGCGGTATCACCTGGACCATTCGCACGGGAATTGAACTGCTCGCGGTGTCCCAAACGTACAAGCGCCTGAGACAGTTGCGTGGCAAGGTGAAATTTGTGCGAGCTTTGACCCAACTGAAGAAAGACCGCCAGTCACTCCGTGGTAGGAGTGCGCACAGATCTCGCCACGCCCTCAAGTGAGTTGCAGGCATACAATCCCCACCCTTTATTATTGAAAATGGCGGTTCTTGTGGATCGGGCCGATTGCAAGTAGGCAAACGGCCAACAGCCAACGAATAGCGACCCACGAAGAACGACTGACCCATGTCTAACATTCATTGCATCGGCATCTGCACCGGAGGCGGAGACGCTCCTGGCCTCAACGCGGTCATTCGAGCCGCCACAAAAGCTGCCATCAAAAAGTACGGATGGAAGGTCATCGGCATTCCCGATGGCTTCGACGGCCTGATCTGGCCAGAAAAATCGTTTGAGCTTACGCTCAAAGAGGTCAGCGGCATTCTGCCGAAAGGCGGCACGATTCTGGGCACCACCAATCGTGGCGATCCTTTCCACTACAAAACGGTCGAGAACGGTAAAGAAATTACGCGTGACATTTCCGGGCAGGTGATTGCGAACGCTACCAAGCTGGGCATTGATGCCATCATCACCATTGGCGGCGATGGATCGCAAAAAATCGGGTACGAACTTTTTCAGAAAGGAATGAAGATCGTCGGCGTGCCGAAGACGATTGATAACGATCTTTCGGCCACTGAGGTCACGTTCGGTTTCGATACCGCGCTACACACCGTCACTGACGCCATCGACAAAATTCACACCACGGCGGCGTCGCACCATCGCGTGATGGTGGTAGAAGTGATGGGACGCGACTGCGGCTGGATCGCACTGGAAGCTGGCATTGCCGGCGGGGCGCACGTGATTCTCATCCCAGAGATTCCGTTTACGATCGAGCGCATCTGCCAACATCTTGCGGAGCGCGAAAAATACGGCAAGCGCTTCACTATCGTCGTGGTCGCCGAAGGAGTAAAGCTGCCGCCGGAGATGAGAGAAAATCGCCGCGCCGGATCGATGGGCAACCTGATCGGCAACGCGATTGCCAACATGTCGAAAAAGGAAGTGCGGGTCAGCGTACTCGGGCACATTCAGCGCGGAGGTTCGCCTTCGCCCTTCGACCGCATTCTGGCGACGCGCTTTGGCGTGGCCGCAGTTGACCTGATCGCCGCCGGAGGTTTCGGAATGATGGTAGCCCTGCATGGCGGCTCCATTGTTTCGGTTGATGTTGCACATGCCATCGGACACCTCAAATCGGTCGATCCTCAAGGCGAGGTCGTGCGCGCCGCGCGTGCGATTGGGGTCAGCTTCGGGGACTGAAGGTCCTGCGCCACATTGCGCGACAGCCAGCGCAACCTGTTTTAGAATTAAAGGCGGGAGTCACGATACAAATGGAAAAAGCCACATTCGCTGCCGGATGTTTTTGGGGAGTTGAAGCCACCTTCCGCGCCTTACCTGGAGTCATTTCAACCCGCGTCGGTTACACCGGCGGCAAGACCGAGAACCCTAGCTATAAAGACGTCTGCACCGACGCCACCGGCCACGCCGAAGCGGTCGAGGTCACCTATGATCCAGCCAGGATCAGCTATAACGATCTTCTGAAAGTTTTCTGGGAGAACCACGACCCGACACAGCTCAACCGCCAGGGCCCGGACTGGGGCACGCAATATCGGTCGGCAATTTTCTATCACTCGCCCGAGCAGCAGAAAGCGGCGCTGGCCTCGAAAGAGGCGCTGGAAAACGCGCACCGCTATTCTAAGAGAATCGTCACGCAGATCGTGCCCGCGGTGACGTTCTATGAGGCCGAGGATTACCACCAGCAATATCTTGAAAAGAAAGGCCTGGCGAGCTGCCACATTAAAGCTTAATTTTCGTGCCAGAAGGCCGCATAGGCAGCCCTCTATTGGACATCATCTTCCGTACCGTGGAAAAGCCGTGTCCACCGCGGCAAGATGACGGCTCATGGCGCAGCCGGAGATTCCGCGGGAGCAAGCCGAAGTCTGCGAAAGTTGGCAGCAGACCGTACAGGCTGTCTTGGCGATCGTGTTGCTGATCGGCGTGGCCGCCATGCTCCATAACTTTGTTTCCGTCTCGGAGCCGGCCGCGCAACCCGACCAACTGCAAAAGCAGTTAGCGCAGCTTACCCACCAGGTTGAAGAACTCCAGCGCGAGCAGGAAATGCCGGCGCTGGTTTTAAACCGGTATCGGAACTCCATTGGTTACATTTCTGGTGTATACCAGGTTGGATTTGCGAACCAGCCTGCCGCGATCCGGGCACGCGTCTCGGGCACCGGCTTTCTGGTTGGCGAGGGTCTGCTGGCGACCAACCGTCACGTTGCCGAACCGTGGTATGAAGATAACGATGCTGAGGCGCTGCTCCACCTCGGCGCTAAGGCGACGCTGGAAAGCCTGGTTGTTTTCTTTCCCGGCTCGCCCACCGCGATAGACCTAGCACCGGCAGCAATGTCCACCGGAGATGATCTTGCTGTACTGAGAATCGCCGATAAAGATGCGGTGCGAGGCATCGCCATCCTTCCGATGGCCAAAAGAAAGGCATCGGCCGGGGAAGCCGTGACGGTGGTTGGCTACCCGATGGGCATTACTGGCATGGTGGCGAAGTCTCCCAGCAGAATTTATGAGCGGCTAGCGGTTCGCCGCAGCGACCTCACGGCTGCCAGTGAACTGGCTGCACTGTCACTGATTCGCCCTTCAACTACCTGCGGACATCTCGGCGATGTTGTCGGCAACAAATTGATCTACGACGCGCCGACGGCCCACGGCGGCAGCGGCGGGCCGGTGTTCAATTCAGATGCCGAAGTGATTGGGGTGAATTCGGCTTATCTTGACGGATTCTCCGGAGGAACGTTGGGAGTTTCAGTCGAAGCCTTGCGCCCGCTAATCGAAGCGGCACAGAAAAACTCGCGATAGGCTTGATCTCTCGATTAGTTCTGACTATTTCAGTCCCGAAACGCTCAGGCCTCTTTTCCTGAAAAACCATCCCGGCTCTCGCACATACTCATCCTGCAGCCGCCGCAGGCGGGCGGCCAGCACGCCGCTGCGTCCGAGATAGCCAACTACCGTGCGCGGATCACTGCGATCTACCACAGGCAGGCGACCGATATCATAGCGCAGCATTTTGGCGGCGGCCTCGGAGATTAATTCGTCGGGATACGCAACCACTAACTGTTGATTTCCCGCTTGCTGGACGGGCATGCTTCCGGAGGAGTCTTTGTCGAGAGCGCGCAGCAGATCGCCACGCGTGATGATACCGGAGAGTTTGCCTGAGTCATCGAGAATGAGCAGGGCTTGGTGCCGTGCCACTGCCGGGTCGTGCCGCGCGATGCGTTCGGCCAGTGCGCCAATTTTCGTATCGGCTCCGATCACTGGCAGATCGCGCTCCATCGTCTCCGCGACGCGGGTTTGTGAAAGCACATCAGCTTCATAATCCTGGTGCACATGCAAACCGCGCCTCGCCAGCTTTTCCGTCATGATCGAACTCGTTGGCATGAGTAGCATGGCGATGCCATCGGCGATTACGCTAACCAACATTAGAGGCAGGATCGAGTTGTAGTCGCGCGTGATTTCGAAAGCAAAGATGATGAAGGTGAACGTTGCCCGCGAGGCCGCCGCAAATACGGCACCCATGGCCACCAGAGCGAAAGCACCGGGTGACAGATTGGCGCTGGGAAGAAAATGGTTTGAGAACATGCCGAAGAGGCCGCCCATGGCCGCGCTCCACATGAAGCAGGGCGCGAGCAGTCCTCCGGAGGTGCCCGAGCCGAGAGAAATCGCCAGCGCCACAGCCTTTGCGATCATCACCACAAGCAGAAGCTTCCACACGAGCTGTGCGTTGAGAATGTCGCTGATTGTGTCGTAACCCACGCCCAGTACGCGCGGCACGAAAAAGCCGATGATGCCAAGGCCGAGCGCGCCAATGGCAGGCCACCACATGTCGTCAAAAGGAAGTTTGTCGAACTGGTCTTCCACCCAATAAAGCAGCTTGCTGAAGCCTACAGCGGCAAGGCCACAAATCAGTCCCAAAATTAGATAGAACGGCAGCCCGCGCGGGATAGCGAAATCCACGGAGCTGACCTTAAACATGGGCCCTGGCCCCAAAAGCTGCATGTGCACGGCAGTCGCAAGCGTGCTGGCGATTACGAGCGGGATGAACGATCGCGATTTGAACTCAAACAGCAACAGTTCGATTGCAAGAATTACGCCTGCGATCGGAGTGTTGAAGGTCGCCGACATTCCGGCCGCTGCTCCACAGGCCAGCAACACTTTGCGCTCGACCGCGGTGGTGTGAAAAGCCTGGCCCACAAGCGAGCCAATAGCGCCGCCGGTTTGAATAATTGGGCCTTCCGCGCCGAACGGACCACCGGTTCCGATTGCGATTGCGGCTGAAAGCGGCTTCAGAATCGCCACCCGCGGCGCAATGCGGCTGCGGTTGAACAATACCGCTTCCATGGCCTCAGGGATTCCATGACCTTTGATCTTCGGTGTGCCGTACTTTGCCATCACGCCAACAATCAAGCCGCCGATTACGGGAACGACGATAACCAGCGGACCCAGATGATGATGTTGTGCGCTCGAGAAATCCGTGGACCAGCGATGGAAGAAGAAAAGGTTGGTAAACAGGCCAATCAGCTTGTACAGCACGAATGCCACGACCCCCGCCACCAAGCCAATCGCAGCGCCGAGCAGCGACACCAGCAACATGCGAAAGGGTGCGGGCGTCGCCGTTTCCGGCGTCATGCGTGCACTTGCCTGCGCTCCAGAGGCCGATATGCCCGGCACTTTTGCCGACGGGAGTGGCTGGGTTGTGCCGGCGTCAGGCATGACAGTTTCAGTTCGTTCGTTCTTCACGCGGTCTGGAATGTCGTATAGGGGCGTCGCTTCCCTCGCGCATTACGCGGCGAAGGGCGCTGACAAGTTCCGGGCCAGCGGAGCGCAGTTGATTGCGATGGTGCAAAGCCAACTCGCCCAGCGTTTTTTCACCTTTCGGAGTGAGCGCCAGCAGAACTTCCCGCCGGTCATCCTCGGCGCGCGTGCGGTGGACAAAGCCGTGCGCTTCGAGACGGTTCACGAGTTCGACCGCGCTGTGATGGCGGATCTGCATGCGCGTTGCGAGCTCACGAATTCTCGGCCGCACCCCGGGCGGCATGCCCTTGATGGCCAGCATGAGCTGATATTGGCCGCGCTCCAAACCGGCCCGCTTCACGACTTCCTCGCTGAAATGAAGAAAACGCCGGATTTGGTACCGGAACTCAGCCAGCGCCTGATAGTCCGACAAGGTGAGCTTCCTCATGCCGCCGATTGTATCGTGCCGCGATGCAGGCTGATAAATATTATATCGTAAAACGATAGATAGCTCGATTCCGCAGGAAGATCGATATCCCCCGCCCCGCTACAGGCGGAAAGAGTTGACGTTATTCAGCCGCGGGGAAATGCCGGCATCCTTGTGCTAAACTTTTTCTTCACTTCTATTTCTGGACATCTGATCCGCCCATGCTTCTTTCCAAGGATTATGTGGGCTACCTCGCCCGCGAAGTAACCAAGAAACTGATTGCCGCCAAGGCAATCGAAACTTCGGACCTACCCAAAACCACCGAACGGGTGCATGCGGCATTGCTCGAGGAACTGAGTCTGGAAGACCGCATTAATGACGAAGTTCGCGTTATCCTCGAAGCCTATGCGGAAGAGATGAACAAGACCGGCGCCAACTATCAGGAGATGTTCCGCAAAGTGAAGACCGAACTGGTGCGCAAATACAAGGCGGTGCTGTGAGACTCAGCCGCGACAAAGTCAACGTGTTGGCGCGGGCGGTCACCGACGCGCTCAAACAGATGGATGAGGTCGAGTTCATCGAGGATCCCAACACGATCCGCCAGGAAGCCCGCAAGTTTCTAGAAGAGCTTCTCAATCAGGAAGCCAAGATCGACCAGACCGCACGCCAAAAGATCGAGAGCCAAAAGCGCACCATCCTCGAAGGCTCGCAGGAGTGGGACATTCTCTACCGCAAGTATTACAACGAAGAAGTGAAGAAGCTGGGCGTGTAATTTATGCACTGATCTGGGCCCTGTCAGAGCTTGCCCGTAATGGCCTGTAACAGCAAAAACACTCCCGTTGCCGCCAAAGCAACATAAATGTATTTCGCAAAGTGTCGTCCATGAAGGCGGCGATTGAGCACTCTTCCCACGAATACGCCCAGCACTGCTACCGGCAACGACAACAGGTAATAGTGGGTCACTGCAGTTCCAGACTTCGCCGCACTTTTCAGACACTACCGCGTGGGTTCACTCCTTGACACCATTTCCCCACGCCTTTATTCTTAAGTCTTGCTTCTTGCGGTACTTGCGCCTTCCCTGGCGTGCTCCGCGGGCCTAAAGGCGACGACGGTGCGCGGAGGTTTCCGATGTTTTTCGACGTCAAAGACCTGGAACTTCATCCCATTGATTTTGCGGAGAAGTTTGAGCCGGGCGTGATCGATTTCGGGGCGGAATACCGCCAGCGGACTCCGATTAACAGCAGTGGGCGCGCCGAACTGGTCGAAGAGCATCACGGTAAGCATCAGATCATTAAGGACATACGCGTCAAGGGCAACCTGGCTACTAGCCTGGAAATGAGTTGCGCCCGCTGCCTGGAGCCGATTGTTCAGAATTTGAGTCGTGACTTTGACCTGCTTTATCGCCCCCTGGGCGCCGACGCTGGCCGCGACGAAATGTCAGTGACCGATGCCGAAGCCGAGATCAGCTATTATGAGGGCGAGGGAATTGCTCTCGAAGATGTGCTGCGCGAGCAGGTTCTTCTGGCCGTACCCGTAAAGGTGATCTGCCGAGAGGATTGCAAGGGGTTGTGCCCGCACTGCGGGAAGAACCTGAACTTGGAGCAGTGCTCGTGCGCCACTGAGCAGGAAGAAGCCCGCTGGGCGGCGCTGAAGGAGATTCGCGGCAAGCTGGCGCACTGAGGGGCTAAAGCCCAATCGTTTCTTGCCGGAGGCTTACGCGGCCCTGAAGGGCCGCTCTTCCACGTTAGGGCGGCGCGGAGCTGCCAAAATCATCTGATATGCCGGGCTTCCGGCAAAAGGAATTCATAGAACATGCCAAATCCGAAACGCAGACATTCACAAAGACGTACATCCACGCGCCGAGCGCATGACGCTCTAAGCAGCCACTCGCTGTCGGAGTGCCCCAACTGCCACGAAAAGAAAATGCCGCACCGCGCCTGCGTGAAGTGCGGCTACTATAAAGGCCGCGAAGTGGTAGCCGTCGAGGAAGCCAGCTAATTCTGCCACCATGCCTAGCGTGATCGCGCTGGATGCGATGGGTTCGGATCGGGCCCCCAAGCCCGAAATCGAAGGGGCTATTCACGCCACCCGCAGCTACGGGTTGCGCGTGCTGCTGGTCGGCCCCGAAACCACGCTCAAAGCAGAGTTGCAGCGTCATCCTTCGGCTTTGCGCCTGCCGATTGAGATCGTGCACGCCAGCGAAGTAATCACCATGGAGGACAAGGCAGCCCAGGCTGTGCGCGCCAAGCGCGACTCCTCCATGCGCGTTGGCTTGCGGTTGGTGCGGGAAGGCCAGGCGGTGGGTTTTGTTACTGCGGGCAACACAGGCGCGGCGATGGCGACAGCCAAAATGGTGCTCGGTGCATTGCACGGAGTAGATCGTCCGGCGCTGGCTGCGGTGCTTCCAACCGCTGCCGGTACCACAGCGATCTTGCTTGATGTGGGCGCGAACGTCGACTGCAAGCCGCACAACCTCGAACAGTTCGCGGTGATGGGAGAGATTTATTTTCGCGCCATGTTCGGACATGCAGCCGCCGGTTCCAGCCGCATGATCTTTAGCTCAGCGTCGCGGGGTCCGCGCGTAGGATTACTCTCCATCGGCGAGGAAGAAACCAAAGGCAACGAGCTGACTCGTGAATCCTTTCAGCTTTTGAAACGGCTGCCGGTGAACTTCGTCGGCAACGTCGAGGGCCGCGACTTGTTCAGCGGCCACGTCGACGTAATCGTTGCTGACGGATTCGTGGGCAACGTAGCGCTGAAAACTTCCGAAGGCGCGGCCCGGCTGATTCGAACTGTATTGAAGGAATCGCTGAAGGCAACGATTACAAGCCAGGTCGGCTACATGCTTTCGCGCAGTGCCTTTGCCGATTTCAAAAAGCGCATCGACCACACCGAATACGGCGGCGCGCCGTTGTTGGGCGTGAAGGGCGTCTGCATCATTACGCACGGTTCGTCGAACGCCAATGCGGTGAAGAATGCCATTCGCGTGGCAGCCGAGTTCGCCGAGCGCAAGATTAATCAGTCGATTGAGCAGGGCCTGGCGGCGCTGCATTCTACCGCCTTCGAGCCTGAAGCCGCTCCGGCGCACTGACTTGCACGAACAAACAATGACTGAATCAAAGAACGGAACACGCATCGCATTCATCTTCCCCGGGCAGGGATCACAGGTCGTCGGCATGGGTAGGGACCTTGCCGAAAAATATCCCATCGCTCAGCAGACGTTCGAAGAGGCCGACGACGCACTCGGCTACAAGATCTCGAAACTCTGTTTTGAAGGCCCGGAAGAAGAGTTGCGCATGACGGAGGTGACACAACCGGCAATTCTGACTGCATCAATCGCAGCTTGGCGAGTTCTCGAGGGCCGCATACCAAAGCCCAGCTTCGTCGCGGGACACAGCATGGGCGAGTATACGGCGCATGTAGCTTCCGGAACCATCAGCTTTGCCGACGCCGTGCGCACGCTCCGCAATCGTGGCAAATACATGCAGGAGGCGGTGCCGGTTGGCGTGGGAGCGATGGCGGCGATCCTCGGCATGGACCTGGAAAAAGTTACTGCCGTGTGCGAGGACGCAGCGCAGGGGGAAGTCTGCTCGCCTGCCAACATCAATTCGCCGGAACAGATCGTGATCTCGGGAAATACAGCCGCGGTCGAACGCGGAGCAAAACTTGCCGACGAACGCGGCGCGAAACGGGCGAAGCTGTTGCCTGTAAGTGCGCCCTTCCACTGCGCTCTGATGAAGCCGGCCCAAGATCGTCTAGAAGGCGACCTGAACAAACTGAAGATGCAAAAACCAGTTCATCCAGTGATCTGCAATCTCGAGGCATCTCTCGTTTGTGATGAGTTGCGCGCGCGCACCACGCTCGTAGGCCAGGTCACCGGTTCGGTCAAATGGGAGCAGAGCATGCGCCTGCTGCTGAATGAAGGCGTGCAGACGTTCATTGAAATTGGCCCCGGAAAAGTTCTCTGCGGATTGATGCGGCAAATCGATCGGTCGGCGACGTCCCTGAATGTTGGAGATGAGGGCTCGCTGGCAAAGACCGTTGAGCACCTAGCCGCTCAAGTGTCATGCTGAGTACAGGAGTTAGCGGGAAGCGAGTCTAATTTCGGAGTCGAAGCATCCCTGCCCTAAGAAGTGCCCTCGATGAGAATTGTCAGTGAAATTCCAGATCACACGGCGGCGTGCTAATCGTTTTATCTGACTTATCCACATACAACTGCGCATGCTGCGCGCGATCGTTGACGATTATATCCACGACCACACCACTGCCCCCGCCAGGACAGTTGCTTTCGCCATAAATCCTAAATTTCTTGATTACGCCCCACTCGCTGCCGGGTCCCCAGTCCTGCTTGAATTCGTTGAAGGGATACTGCGAGTGATTCTGCGGATGCTGCTTCCACTCTCGATCGGCGAAGTAGATGCCGTATGCGGTTTCGTAATCCTGCTTTTGCAGAGCAGTGAAAAATTTGTCGGCGATGTGCTTCTCCTGCCAGAAGCGGTTCCACCATGCAAACAAGCCCAGAAGCAGAAGCAAAATAATTGTTCCAATAATCCGAAGCCGGCGTTTACGTTCTCGTTCCGGATCGTACTGCCTGGCATCCAGCAGCGTCATTGCGTTTCTAGAATAACGGACGCGGGAACAAAAGAGAAAGTTCCACAAAGATCCACCGCCGAGCACGCTGAGAGCGCAAAGAAACTCGATCAAAGGCTTCCCCAAAAGTCCGCAGCGGATCCGGGCGATCTCGGCGGTAAAATAGCCTCACAAAGTTCTTTTGAAAAGTGGAATGGCGATGCTCAGAGTGATCGCCGCGAAGACCGTTAGATACAGCATGTCGCCCCACACTGCCGACAACGCTGTTTCTTTGAGCAGCAGGCATTTGAATCCATCTACAGCGTAGGTAAACGGATCGACTCGCGCGATCGCACGCAACCATTTCGGGAACGCCTGCACTGGATAAACAGAACCGCTTGGAAAAAACAGCAGTGTGTTAAGAATTCCGAACATGGCGCGCGGCACCAGCGGATCTTCGATGCGCACCATAAGCAGGAACATCATCGTATTGAATGCTAGTGCCGTCAACACGATCATGATGATGAGCCCGACCAGCGTCGCTGGATGGAAGATAGCACTCACTCCGGCCAGCAGGGACCCGATGATGCTGATCACGATGCCCGTCATCACGGCCTTAATTGCGCCCGCCAGGTTAAGCCCCAGAACCAGTTCCAACTTGGTGATGGGCGTGACGAGATATCCCTCATGCACACCGCGGGCTTTGTCGTCGATGTACAGCATGCCCCCGCCGATCATTACCGACACAAACATTGCCAGGACCAGCGAGCCGGGCAGCAGATACTTCATATATTCGATGTATGGATACAATTCGACAATATCAAGCGCCGTCTGCTGCAAGATGCGGGGCGAAACTGTCGGCTGATTCAGCGCGTTGGTAAGGTCGGTGAGTTCGTTCTCGATTGCCGAACTCATGAAGTTGTCGCTGTTATCAACAACTACGGCAATGCGCGGATGGTTCTCCTCATACACCTTGCTTGAAAACTGTGCAGGAATGATGACCGCGCCCTGCAGCTTACCGTTGCGCACGTCTTCCATCGCCTGTTTTTCGCTAGTGTATTCAATCGGCAGGAACGTTCGAATGTTCGATCGCACCGAGTCAAAGGCCTCGCGCACGCGCAGGGCCTGCGTGCCGCCATCTTCATCGACAAAGGCAACCTTGGCATCGCGAATCTTGCCTCCAAAAGCGTTGCCCAGGATGATGAGCTGCACCAGGGGAAAGATCATCGACGCCAGCATGAGAGCGGGGGAGCGGAAAAACTTCCGCATCTCGCGCTCGACGATGGCCATCATGCGATTCATAAGTTGCTTACGGTCGCAGCCCCGGGCTTTGCGGCATCACGAATGCGTACGCCTTCTGCAACTCATCACGCAATTGCCGCCCGGTGTAATGCACGAATACGTCGTCTAGAGTCGTGTTCTGCACGGACAACGACTTCACCGTAACCCCTGCCTGCACCGCCATTTCGACGAGTTCGGTGGTAGTGCGCGAGCCATTGCTTGTGAGCACGCGATACATTCCCCCTCCCTCATGCTGAATCGAAGTAACATCATCCAGGCTGTGCAGACGTTGCTCCCAATCATCGGGAGGATTTTCGAACTGCACTTCGATCACATTCGACCCCGGCACGCTCGCCTTGAGGGCCATGGGAGTGTCGAGCGCGACCAGCTTGCCGTGGTCCACAATGGCGATGCGGTCGCACAGCCGGTCAGCCTCATCCATGTAGTGGGTTGTGATCAGGATCGTCAGTTGCCGTTTCGCCTTGATGTTTCCGAGCATTTCCCAAACAGCCACGCGCGAGACGGGATCAAGTCCGGTAGTCGGCTCATCGAGAAAAAATATTTTCGGGTGATGCACCAGCCCACGGGCGATTTCGAGCCGCCGTCGCATGCCGCCTGAGAGAGTCTTCGTCTGCGCGTCACGCCATTTCGTGAGATCGACCAGTTGCAACAGCTCATCGATCGAGCGCTGCCTTTCCTTTGCCGGAACATCGTAGAGCTTGGCGTAAATTTGCAGGTTCTCTTCCACCGTGAGATCGAGATCGCTGGTCAGCGCCTGCGGAATCACACCGATGAGCCGACGCACGGCGTCAGGCTCTTTTGCCACATCATGCCCCGCGATGCGCGCCGTGCCCGAGGTGATCGGGATGAGCGTGGTCATCATGCGGATCAGCGTCGATTTCCCGGCACCATTCGGTCCGAGCAGTCCGAAGATTTCTCCTTCTCTCCCGTTGAAGGAAATGTCATCGACGGCCGTGAAGTCGCCATATTTCTTGACGATGTGCTCCACTTCGATGGCGTAAGGCGCGGCGCCAGCCTCAGTAGATCCGCCATTTGCTTTAATCTTCACGTCGGACGTCATGATTTCCCCGCCGCCTGCGAGTTTTGCGAAGCGCTCTCGCCCTTTATCTGCGCAGGCGAAACCAGCACCTCCGCCGTCATTCCCGGCACGTACGCGCCCTTGGGATTATCCAGCCGAACTTTCAAAACGATCGTTCGGATGTCGCGCTTGCGGCGGCTCACATCACGCTGTGTAGCAAAATCGGCCTCGACGCCTTTGAAAAATACCTTGCCGCTGATGATGGTGCCACCGGGCATGCGCACGCGCAGAACATCGCCGTAGCCGATGTGGTCGGCGTAGGTTTCGGGAATCGCCGCCCGCGCCCAGGTGTCCGTAAGATCGACAATGGTAACGATCGGTGCACCGATGTTCACGACTTCTCCCTGACGCGCGGCACGTACAGAAACCGTCCCGGTCACGGGCGCATAAACATTCGTGTAACCCAGCCGCACCGCCGCCTGATTCTTTTGCGCGATGGCATTCTTCAGATCAGCTTCCGTCGCCTGTACGGTACTTTTCGCAGCATTCGCCTGCTGCGTGCGCGCGATTGCGGCATCGAGATCAGCTTGGGCCGCATTGACCAGATCTCGCTGCGCCTGTACCGTGGCCTGCGCCGCTCGCAGATTGGTTTCAGCCTGCACGCGCTCCTGATCGGAAACCACGCCCGCTTTGGCAAGCTCGATGGCCCGCCTGCTATCGCTTGCAGTGCGATCAAGAGTGGCCTGCGCCTGCAAGAGTTGTGCTTTCGCCGATGCCAACTTGGCGCGTGCGTT
This sequence comes from Candidatus Sulfotelmatobacter sp., assembly GCA_030041215.1. Classification (GTDB taxonomy): domain Bacteria; phylum Acidobacteriota; class Terriglobia; order Terriglobales; family Acidobacteriaceae; genus Sulfotelmatobacter. The sequence goes on from JASHOH010000052.1 coordinate 18,803, forward strand.
AGCTACGTCGCCTGAAGTCGATCCCGTAGTTGACTCCTCCGTGTGCCGCATTTCAGTTACTTTGTGCTCAAGGCTGGCAATGTTCGCGTTGGCCGCGGCTTCCTGCGTCTGCAACTCCGAAGGGTCGAGCACCGCGATCAAATCCCCCGCCTTCACGGGCGCGCCTTCATCCACCAGCAATCGCTGAATGCGACCCTCCACCTGCGCGCTGACAATCACCTGGTTCGCATCCACCGTGCCGATGAGCACCAGGTCTTTGGAGTGATCGGTCGAAAAGTAGTAGTACACCGCTGCGATAACGAAGATGATGCCGAGAACAACGAAGAACTTATTGCGAGCACTCATTGGCGTACTCCTGATTCTGCGCCCGTACCAGGCTTGAACAGCGCCGCAGAAATGAAATCGAGCACGGCCGCACGGCGCTCGGCGACCCGTCGTGGGCTCAGCGGATTGAACCCGACAACCCTCTGCATCATCGGCGCACTGCTGAAATAAAAGACGATCATGGCCACCAGTGTGGGGACGAAATGGACGGGGTCGATATTGCGGAAGTCGCCCTCATCGATTCCCTTTTTCAGTAGCCCGCTCAATTTTCCGTAAATTGGCCGGAAATACGATTTGACCAGCCGATCGATATGCAGCGAGTGGCCCTCGCGCGCCCTCATCATCTCGCGCTGCATCAGCCGGGGATAAATCTGGTTCGAGGCAATGAAATCGAAATACGCGCCCACGTAGGCGAGGATTTTCTCGCGCGGAGGAAGATCGCTATCGAGCACCTGAAAAACTTTGGCCTTCAATCCTTCGAATGCGTTGTCCAGCACCGCGCCATAGAGCGTTTCTTTGTCTTTGAAATAGTAGTAGAGGAGCGCCTTATTGACTTTCGCCTCGCGAGCAATGGCGTCCGTCCGGGCGCCGGCGGTCCCGTGCTCGGAGAATTCTTTTGCCGCCGCCTGCAGGATCGCGGCGCGGCTCTGTTCCGGGTGACCGCGGGAACCCAGACGGGGAGCGGAACGAGAATGGGATGAAGTATTTGACACTTCTAATTAACCAGTTAGTTAGATTATAACACAGGGTAGGAGCGTTGTGCTCGGAGGGTCCGGAGTCGCAGCGCAGGAATCGCTGAACTACGCAAGGCTTTGCCTGCAAATTTGCTTTTATCGCGTCCGCAGTTGAGGATATTCCTGCATGATCATCAACTTCGCGGAGCGGGCGCACAACCACAACTGGGAGCTCGACCCCGTCACGCGCTCGCTACTCGACACCGACTTCTACAAGCTGCTGATGTTGCAGTTCATCTGGAAGAATTATCCGAAGACACGGGTTCAGTTTACGATTTACAACCGCTCAAGCGGGCAGATCGATACATTCCATAGCGAAGAACTTACGGCGCAGCTCGACCACGCGCGCAGTCGGCGATTTCGCCGGTCGGAGATTGTGTGGCTGGCGGGCAATACTTTCTATGGGCGCAGGGGAATTTTTGAGCCCGCATTTTTGGAGTGGCTGGAGAACGACTTCCGATTGTCTGACTATGAAGTTTCGGTTCGCGATGGGCGCTTCCATCTTTCGTTCGACGGAGTGTGGACCGAAACGACAATGTGGGAGCTGTATTCGCTTTCCATCATCAATGAGCTGCGAACGCGGGCGAACCTAAAGCGGCTGAGCGAGTTCCAGCTCGACATTCTTTACGCCAAGGCAAAAACAAAACTGTGGAGCAAAATCGAGCGCCTACGTGGTGTACCCAACCTGAGCGTGGCCGATTTCGGCACGCGGCGCCGGCATAGTTTTCTGTGGCAGGAATATGTGGTCGAGGCGATGGCGGCGAACCTGGGCAGCGGTTTTATTGGAACCTCGAACGCCTTTCTCGCGCACAAGCACGACCTGGAGGCGATTGGGACCAATGCCCATGAGATTCCGATGGTGCTGGCCGCACTGGCTAATGACGATGAGGAGCTGAAGGCATCGCAATATAAAGTGCTGGAATTGTGGCAGCAGACTTACAGCGGGGCGTTGAAGATTATGCTGCCGGATACGTTCGGAACGACGCAATTTTTCGAGAACGCCCCGGATTGGATCGCCGACTGGACCGGCCAGCGCATCGATAGCAAGAATCCGTATATCGCTGGTGATGACTATGTTGAGTGGCTGAAAAGGCACGGGCGCGATCCGCGAGAGAAGCTGATCATCGCGTCAGACTCGTTGGATGTTAACGAGATTCTTGGCTTGCACGCTTATTTTGGGGGAACGATCGCGAGAGGAGCAATGCCGGCGGATTTCCGCAGCGGCGCAGATTTTCAGGAGCGCCAAAAATGGACACCTGGACGGCGGATTCGCTTCAGCGCAGGCTGGGGCACGCTGCTGACTAACGACTTTCGCCGATGTGATCCGTCGGGTAACAGCAGGTTTGATCCGATCAGCCTGATCAGTAAAGTGTCGTGCGTGGAGGGCAGACCGGCCGTGAAGCTATCCGATAATTATGCGAAGGCGCTGGGACCGCCTGCCGAGATTGAACGCTATCGGCGGGTTTTTGGGACGGCGGGCGTTAGCAATATTCCCGTGATTACGTGATTCCCATTAACGACTTGGCCATGTGACGGCCCGGCGATTTAGCACTTGCTAATGGCACGGACGGGCCATTCACGGGTTTCCGGCGCTGGAGTATTGTTGTTTTTGAGCAGCACTTGGGGGAGGGCTGATCAACAGACGTCCCCAGGTCCAAACCGGACTTGGGGCGTTTTGTTTTGCGCGCGAAAGTTTGTCAAGAGTCGCCCTTCTTCGATAATTGCCGGCAAGATGCCGGCGCTACACGCCTGTATAATTGACCTTCCTTCCTATGCGATTCCTGTGTTTCCAGTGGGTGTTATCCGGATTCATGGGAGTGCTGCTAGCCTCAGTCCTCTTTGGTCAGACTGCGCCGGCAAAGACTGCCGTGAAGCCAACAGATGCTTCTCCAGCGAAAACATCATTGAGTTCACCACAAAACTCACAAAGCGCTGCGGCGTCGATTACTCCTAAGTTCGAAGATGTGGCCGCAGAGGTTGGGCTCACGGTCCCGCACATTTCCTCTCCTGACAAAAAATACATTGTGGAATCGATGAGCGGCGGCGTGGGGCTGATCGACTGCGACAACGACGGAAAGCTCGACATCATCACGGTCAACGGCTCGACCGTGCAGCGATATAAGCAGGGCGGAGACCCGATGATCACGCTCTACCATCAGGAAACCGGTCCCAACGGCGAACTGAAGTTCACCGACATTACGGCGGCGGCTGGACTCATGCACAAAGGCTGGGGAATGGGCGTGGCCGTAGCTGATTACGATAACGATGGATTGCAGGATATTTACGTCACCGGCTACGGCGGCAACGCGCTGTATCACAATCTGGGCAACTGCAAATTTGAAGATGTCACCGACAAAGCCGGCGTGGGTGCTGGCGGATTCAGCACGGGCGCGGCATGGGCGGATTACGATCGCGACGGCCGCGTTGATCTGTTTGTTTCGCGCTATGTGCATGTCGATATCGACAATCTGCCGCAGTTCGGGAACGATCCACGCTTTTGCCGCTTCAAGGGAGTGCTGGTGCAATGCGGGCCGTGGGGACTGCCAGGCGAATCCGATTTGCTCTTCCACAACAAGGGCGACGGCACGTTTGAAGAAGTTTCCAAGAAAGCGGGCGTGGACGATCCGCATCGTTATTATGGTTTGGGCGCGACGTGGGGCGATTACGACAACGACGGCTGGCCTGATCTTTTTGTGGCCAATGATGCCGGGCCAAATTTTCTGTATCGCAATAAGCATGACGGGACTTTCGAGGATGTCGGCCTGCTCGATGGCGTCGCGCTGAGCGGCGACGGCGCCGCAAAGGGTTCGATGGGGGTAGATTGGGGAGACTATCTTCACGAGGGCCGGCTCTCGATGTTTGTTACAGAGTTTGTCGAGCAAGGTTCTACGCTGTATCACAACCTCGGCAAAGATAATTTCAGTGATGTCAGCGTGCGCGCCAAGTTGATGAAGCCCACGTATCCGTACGTTAGCTGGGGGACGAAGTTCTTCGACATGGATAATGACGGCTGGCTCGATCTGTTCGTGGCGAATGGGCACGTCTATCCGCAGGTCGATACGATTCCCGGCGGAACGCCTTACCGCCAGCCGATGCAACTGTTCCGCAATCATCGCGACGGGACGTACGAAGATGTTTCTTTCGTTCTTGCGGACATGCCTGCGCAATCGAGGCGGGGCGCTGCATTTGGCGATATTGATAATGACGGCGATATCGACATTGTCGTATTGAACGTGGGCCAGCCGCCGTCACTTTTGCTGAATCGCACAGTCAGCGCAAATCATCGCGTGCTTTTCAAACTTGTGGGAATGAAGAGCAACAAGGCTGCGATTGGTGCGCGCGTTACGGTAAAGGCCGGAATGTTGACGCAGATCGATGAAGTGCGCGGCGGAGCGAGCTACATTTCGCAGAATGATTTACGGCTGCATTTTGGACTAGGTGCGAACGCAACGATGCGCGAGGTGAACATCCGTTGGCCGAATGGCGAAACTGAAGTGCTGCATGACGTACCAGCAGATTTCATTTACACCGTTGTCGAGGGTTCGGGAATCCAGAATAAAATTGCTCTTCCGCCTTTGCCCCGCTAGCGCCAGAACGAATGAGACCGAATCGTTACCTGCTGAAGAGCACTGTCGTCGCTGCCCTTGGAGGCCTGCTGTTTGGCTTCGATACTGCGGTCATCTCCGGAACGACAAGCAATCTCAGGCAGATGTATCACCTGAGCCCTCATCTGCTAGGCATTACCGTATCAGCGGCGCTGATAGGAACCATCCTCGGCGCCATGCTGGCAGGCATTCCCGGAGATCGGTTTGGCCGGCGCGACAGCCTGCGCGCGATGGCCGTGCTGTACATCGTTTCCGCGCTGGGGTGCGCGTTTGCCTGGAACTGGACGGCGCTAGTGGTCTTTCGATTCATCGGGGGGCTCGGTATCGGCGGTTCCTCTGTGCTGGGCCCCATGTACATCGCCGAGATCGCGCCTGCGAATTGGCGGGGTCGGCTGGTGGGAGTTTTTCAGTTCAATGTTGTGGCCGGCATCTTACTCGCTTATCTATCGAATTTTCTTGTGGGCATGCAACATTTCACTGTGGACGCCGAGTGGCGATGGAAGCTGGGCGTAGCCGCATTTCCCGCCGCCTTGTTCTTCGCGCTGTTGTTCACGATTCCACGCAGTCCGCGGTGGCTGGTGAAAAAAGGCCGCACTTCGGAGGCGCGCGACGTTCTGCGGCTTACCGGAGACGAAAATTACCAGGATGACTTGCGAGCAATTGTGGAATCCATCGATGCCGAGCACGGGCACGCTGACGAACCGCTGTTCTCGAAAAAATACGCGTTTCCCATTTTTCTTGCCATCACGATCGGAATGTTCAACCAGCTTTCAGGCATCAACGCAATTCTCTACTACCTGAACGACATTTTTGCCTTTGCCGGCTTCAGCAAAGTTTCGGGGGACGTGCAAGCAGTGATTGTGGGCCTGACGAACCTGATCTTCACCGTGATTGCGATGTCGATCATCGACAAAGTGGGCCGGCGCAAGCTGCTGCTGATTGGAGCGGTAGGAATTGCAGCGTGTTTAGCCGGAGTGGCTGCAATTTTTTGCGTTAATAAGCACCAGGAACTACTGGTGTGGCTCCTGATGGGCTTCATCGCCAGCTTCGCGTTTTCGCAGGGCTCAGTGATCTGGGTTTATCTGAGTGAAGTTTTCCCCAATCGCGTGCGCGCCAAAGGCCAGAGCCTGGGCAGCCTGTCGCATTGGCTGATGAATGCGGTGATTTCGTTCGCGTTTCCTGCGCTGGCAGCATGGTCAAAATCGATTCCGTTTATGTTTTTCTCGGCGATGATGGTGCTGCAGTTCTTCGTGGTTCTTTTCGTTTATCCGGAAACGTCAGGCGTGACGCTGGAAGAAATGCAAAAGAAGCTGCACGTCTAGAGCGCGCGTTATTTCTGCGTTAGCGGGTATCCTTTTTCGCGCCACTCGCGGATGCCGCCATCCATGGAAATCACGTTCGTGTAGCCCATTTTTTGCAGATTGTCCGCGGCGAGAGCGGAGCGAAATCCGCCGCCACAGTACAACACCATCTCGGCATTCAGGTCCGGGACACGGGTTTCGATATCGCGCTCGATTACTCCTTTGCCGAGGTGAATCGCATTGGGGAGATGATCTTTGGCGAACTCGCTCTCCTCGCGCACGTCCACGAGAATGAATTTGTCGCCGCGTTCGATTCGCTTCTTCACTTCGTCTACTGTGGTTTCGCGCACGCGGGTTTTGGCGTCGTCGACGATTTTCAGAAAGCGGGGCGGGTGCTGGTGGGCCATGCAGCAGGTCTCCCTCCGTTAAATATGCAAGAACATCGTAGCACCAGCAGGGTCTGCGACCGTTTCTTGAATGTCTGTTACATTTGCAGCGTGATTGCGAAACACGAGCGTCGAATTGGCCTGGCTCGCGCTCTGTCGAAGCTGGGATATTGCTCGCGCTCGCGGGCGGCGCAACTGATTCGCGCCGGGCGTGTGAGTCTGAACGGCAGAGTTCGGCGCGACCCGGAGTTTCCGGTTCATGAGAATCGCGATCAGATTGCAGTTGACGAAAAGAGCGTTGAACCGCCGCGAAAGATTTATTTGATGATGAACAAGCCGCGCGGGGTGGTAACGACCGCATCGGATGAAAAAGGACGGACAACCGTTTACGACTTGCTGGACTCGAGTTTGTGCGCAGAAGGTCGCAATAGCCCAAAACAAAGCTGGGTCGCTCCTGTCGGCCGACTCGATAAGGCTAGCGAAGGATTATTGCTTCTCACAAATGATTCCGAGTGGGCTGCGCGCGTTGCCGCGCCGGAGACGCATCTTGAGAAGACTTACCACGTACAGGTCGCGAGACGGGCCGATGAGAATTTTCTCAACAAATTAGCTGACGGCGTCCGCTCAAAAGATGGTGAACTTTTGCGAGCCAAGCGTGCCAGCATTTTACGTTCGGGCATGAAAAACTGTTGGCTCGAGATCGTCCTCGATGAAGGCAGGAACCGTCAAATACGACGCATGATGGACGCAGTTGGAGTGGAGGTGTTGCGATTGGTCCGCGTGGCGATAGGGCCCTTGCAGTTGGGCAGTCTGGCGAAGGGGCAGCATCGGACACTCACCTCAGCCGAAAAGGAAATTCTCGATCGCGCGATGGGAAGAAGCTATGAACGAACTTAACTTTCTTCCTGCGGCTACCATCGCAGAAAAGATTCACGCGAAGGAAATCTCGCCGGTCGAATTGCTGGAAGCCCATCGAGAACAAATAGAGAAGCTGAATCCGCTCCTCAACGCCTATGTCGAGCTTGATTTGGGTCGCGCGCAGGAAGCTGCGCTTGCTGCCGAAAAAGCGGTGACCCGGGGAGATAAGCTCGGCCCGCTGCATGGGGTACCGATCAGCATCAAGAGTTCGATCTCCGTTGCTGGTTTGCGTCATGAAGCGGGAACACGGCTGCGAGCTGGGCTGATTGCACAGGAAGACGCGCCGCTTGTCGCCCGCCTGAAGAACGCTGGCGCGATCGTGCTCGGCACAACCAACACCCCGGAAATGCTGATGGCGTGGGAGACGGACAATCTGCTGTACGGGCGAACGAACAATCCCTGGGATTTGACCCGCACGGCTGGCGGCTCCAGTGGCGGTGAGGCAGCCGCAATTGCATCTGGCATGTCGGCAGCAGGAGTTGGCAGCGACGGCGGCGGCTCGATTCGCGTGCCTGCTCACTTCAGCGGTATCTGCGGCCTGAAGCCGACACCGGGGCGGATTCCTTCGACGGGGCATTTTCCGGTTTCGGCTGGGCCATTCGCCTTAATTGGTGTGGTCGGACCGATGGCGCGAACTGTCGCTGATCTGAAAGTTCTGTTCGAAGTCATGCAGGGGCCTGATGTTGGTGACACCTGCAGTGCGCCGGTGCCGGTGCGCTGGCCAGATTCAGACGAAATCAAAAACCTAAGGGTCGGCTATTTCGAAGACGATGGCCGAACTCCGGTCATGGAGGAGATTCGGGCCGCGGTGCGCAAGGCGGCAGACGCCTTAAAAGCTGCGGGATTTGAAACAGAACCATTTCGTCCCGATGGCCTGGAAGAAGCGCGCGAACTGTGGCACGAATTTTTTGTGGTTTGCGGCGCGATGCTTATTGGACCGATGTTCAAAGAAAATGATCGGGATCTCAGCCCTACGCTGAAGCAGTTTCTGGAAATGGCCGCGAGCGAGCCGGCGCACACCGATTGCACCCTGCTCGATGCGTGGATTCACCGCGATCTGCTGCGCGCGCGGTTCCTGGCGCAGATGGAGAAATATCTGATCCTGTTGTGTCCGCCGGCGGCAGTTACGGCATTCCGACACGGCGAGCGCAACTGGAAAGTTGACGGCAAGACCGTTGGGTATCTCGACGCATGGAACTACACGGAGTTTTTTAATCTGCTGGGCAATCCGGCTGTAGTCGTTCCTGTCGGCAAGTCTGCTGAAGGATTGCCGGTTGGGGTGCAGATCGTCGGTCGACCCTGGCAGGAGGAACAGATTCTGTCGATTGCGGCGGAGATTGAGGGAGCTTTTGGGGGTTACAAAATTCCGCGCATCAGTCAATAATGCCTAATGTTTTTAGGTTATTTTGTGTCCGGTCGTGGCTAGGTAAGTTAATGACGCCCTTCCAGTCACTGTGGGACTGAAAGGTCATATTTGCGGTCCATTTCCTAAAGCCTCCAATGGGTGAAAATTCATCGTTTGTGGCTCGCAACCGGGCTTTGCCTTGGCTGATTGTCTTCCTCGCGGTGTCGGCCGCATATCTTTACGCGTTTCCGCAGCCCAACCTGGTTTACGCCGCCGTGGTGCTATTGCATGTACTTGGCGGAGTTCTCACTTCAATTCTGCTGATCGCATACCTGGTTCGTGTTTTGCGAAACGGAAATTTCTTAGCGCGTGCAGGATGGATGCTGACCACGGCGGGCGCAATCGTTGGCATCATCCTGATCAAGATTGGCACTCCGCGCAGCGAGTGGAAGTGGGTCTACGCGCACATTCTGATCTCACTGATCGGGATAGGATTCCTGATCGCAGAGCTGCTCGGCAGGCGCGGATGGCTGTCTGCGAATGCCGTGGCTCGTGCCGCGATATGCTTTCTGGTGCTTGGCGTTCTGGGATACGGTGCGCATTACGTTCGCCAAAGCTGGCAGATGCGCGGCCGTATACAGAATCCGGCCATGCCGCCCGACAACATGAATGGTGAAGGCGATGGGTCTGAAGGCGCATTTTTTCCCAGCTCAGCGCAGGTTTATGGCAAGCAGAAAATTCCCAGCAAGTTTTTCATGGAGTCCGACGCGTGCAAGCGCTGCCATGAAGATATCTACAAGCAGTGGTACAGCTCGGCGCACCATTTTTCTTCGTTCAACAATCAGTGGTATCGCAAGTCGATCGGGTATATGCAGGATACGATCGGCACCAAGCCATCGAAGTGGTGCGGCGGATGCCACGATCCGGCGTTGCTTTACAGCGGGCTGATGGACACACCGATCAAGCAAATCGTGCACCGCCCGGAATCGCAGGCAGGACTGGGCTGCATGATGTGCCACTCCATCGCGGCCGTGAAAAGCACGATGGGGCAGGCAGATTTTTATCTCGAGTATCCCAAGTTGCACGAACTTGCCGCCACACAGAATCCGGTGGCGCGGGCGGTGCACGATTTTCTGATTCGCTTGAATCCGGAGCCGCACCGGCGCGTGTTCTTGAAGCCTTTCATGCGCACGCAGACGGCCGAGTTCTGCTCGACGTGCCACAAAGTTCATCTTGATGTTCCTGTGAATCACTACCGGTGGTTTCGCGGATTCAACGAATACGACAACTGGCAGGCGAGTGGAGTTTCGGGGCAGGGCGCGCGGTCGTTTTACTATCCGCTGAAGCCGCAGCAGTGTGCCGATTGCCATATGCCGATGGAACGTTCCAACGATGCAGGCAACATCAACGGGTTCGTGCATTCGCATCGTTTTCTCGGGGCAAACACGGCACTGCCTACGGCAAATGAAGATGATGCACAATTGAAACTGACGGAAGATTTCCTCAAGAGCGGCGTTTTGTCGGTTGATATCTTTGCGATTTCTCCGGCGCAGGCACCACTGAAATCGACTGCGATGAATCAGTCTGAGATGGCGACGACATTCGCGGTCGGCGAAGAGGCAGAAACGAAAATTACTCCAGGGATTGGGGGAGAAATGAGTCCGGTGAGCGCTCCCCTCAATCGCGTTCAGCCACCACTACGCCGCGGCGACACCGTGCGCGTGGATGTGGTCGTACGCACGAAGAAAGTTGGTCACTTTTTTCCCGGCGGCACGGTCGATGCATACGATACCTGGCTTGAGTTAAAAGCCGTTGACGACAAGGGCCAGACGATTTTCTGGAGCGGCATGGCCGAGGACAACGGTCACGGCCCGGTCGAGAAGGGCGCGCATTTTTATCGTTCCCTTCAGATCGACGCGCATGGCAATCCGATCAATAAGCGGAATGCGTGGGCAACGCGTGCGGTGGTCTATGTGCGGCTGATTCCGCCTGGCGCTGCCGATACCGTGCACTACAGAATGTTTGTTCCGGAAAATACAGGAAACAAGATCACAATCCACGCGCGCCTTTGCTATCGCAAGTTTTCGTGGTTCGGAACTCAGCAGGCGTTTGCAGGACAGCCTGATCCTGCATCGCCGAATTTGGTCACGCCGGATTTCGACGACCGGCCCACGGTTTTCACGGCTTCTCTGAGCGAGGTTTCGGCGAAGCAGGAAAAGATTCCTGATTTGCCGATTGTGGCTGTGGCGGAAAATGAGGTGACGCTGCCTGTGATTGCGCGTGGTGTGCCGATCACCGCCCCGAAGACGATCGCTCTGAAACAAGAATGGCAGCGCTGGAACGATTACGGCATTGGCTTGTTTTTGCAAGGCGATTTGAAGAGCGCAGCTGCCGCTTTCCAGAAAGTGACCGAGGCCGATCCGAACAATCCCGATGGATGGGTGAACATTGGTCGCTGCGCCGTGCAGGAGGGCGACATGGAGCGGGCGCGAGTTGTGCTAGAAAAAGCTTTAGCGTTGTCTCCAGATCTGGCGGGGGCGAATTATTTCTACGCACGCGTACTGCGCGCAGATGGAAACTATGAAGGCGCGGCCGAACATTTGCGAATCGTGTTGAAACAGTATCCGCGGGATCGCGTGGCGCTGAACGATTATGGCCGCATTCTCTTCCTTCAGCGAAAATATTCCGACGCAGTTAAGGTGCTGCAATCGGTGCTGGAGATCGATCCTGAAGATTTGCAAGCACACTACAATCTGATGCTTTGTTACAGCGGTCTCGGGGAGGAGAAGGTCGCAACAGAGCACAAGGCGCGCTATCTGCGCTTCAAAGCCGACGAGTCGGCACAAGCAATCACGGGGCCATATCGGCGGGCGCATCCAGAAGACAACAATGAGCGGCAAGCGATTCACGAGCATGTTTCAGTGCCGCTGCCGATCATCACAAAGCATGTAGGGACGGCCGCCCTCGGCCGTCCAAATCGCCAGAGCGCAGCAGCCCTCGCTGCAAGTACAGGAGTTTCCCGGTAATGACAACAGAACCATTCACCACAGAGTCACAGAGACACAGAGAAAACCATTCTTTTGTGTTTCTCTATGCCTCTGTGACTCTGTGGTTAATGGTTGTTGTTGCATATCCCGTGCAGGCGCAGCAGATTCACTTTGCCGACATCACAGCAAAAGCCGGCATCAGATTCACGCACAATAACGGCGCATTTGGCAAGAAGTGGCTGCCTGAGACGATGGGGCCGGGCTGCGCTTTCATCGACTACGACAACGACGGATATCCCGACATTCTTCTCATTAATGGCGAAGACTGGCCGGGGCATCCTCACGGCGGCGCAACCACGCTGAAGCTTTATCACAACAACGGTAACGGAACGTTTACAGATGTGACGCAGAAATCCGGCCTGGCGATTCCGATGTACGGCACGGGGGTCGCTATCGGCGATTACGATAATGATGGCTACGACGACATCTTCATCACCGCGCTCGGCCAGAGCCATTTGTTCCACAACAACGGCAACGGTACTTTCACTGACGTGACGAAAGACGCCGGCATGTGGGGGGCGAATGAATTTTCCACCAGCGCGGCATGGGTCGATTATGACCGCGACGGCAAACTTGATCTCGTCGTCGCCAATTACGTGCAGTGGACCGAACAGACCGATATCTACTGCACGCTCGACGGCACGCACAAATCGTATTGCACACCGGAATCGTACAAGGGAACTTCTGTACGCCTGTGGCGCAACCTCGGCGGCGGCAAGTTTGAAGACGTCACGCAGAAGGCTGGGCTTGGCGATCCCACGTCGAAAAGCCTTGGCATCACCATTCTCGACGCGAACGGCGACGGCTGGCCCGATATTCTTATCGCCAACGACACACAGCCAAACAAACTCTACATCAATAAGAAAAACGGCACATTCGAAGAACGCGGCGTAAACGCCGGCATTGCGTTCAGCGAAGATGGCGTCGCGCGGGCGGGCATGGGCGTGGATGCGGCCGACTACGATCGCAGCGGCCATCCCAGCGTGATCATCACGAATTTCGCCAATCAGATGGTGTCGCTTTATCACAATGAAGGCAACGGATTGTTCGTCGATGTGGCGCCGCAATCGGAAGTCGGCCGAGCGACGCTACTGACCCTCGGCTTCGGCTGCTTTTTCTTCGATTACGACAATGACGGCTGGGAGGATATTTTCGTGGCCGACGGCCACATCGAAAACGCGATCGACAAAGTGCAGAAACGGGTGAGCTATGCCGAGCCCCCGCATCTGTTCCGCAATCTCGGTGGCGGCAAGTTCGAGGAAGTAACGGCGAAAATGGGCAAGGCATTCGAGGCGCCAAAAGTGGCGCGGGGCGCGGCTTATGCCGACATCGATAATGACGGGTTTCTGGATATTCTGCTGAGCACCAACGCCGGGCCCGCTTACCTGTTTCACAACGAAGATGGGAGCAACCGTAGCCTGCGTCTGAAGCTCGTGGGAACGAAATCGAATCGCGACGGCATTGGAGCGGTTGTGCGTGTGACCTCGGGCGCTGACAAACAAACGAAGATGCTGCGCTCGGGCTCGAGTTATCTTTCACAGAGCGAACTCGTTTTGACTTTCGGACTTGGCACGCACACGGTCGCTGATGCTATCGAAATCGAATGGCCGAGCGGCCAGGTCGATCGGCTGGCGAATGTGAAGTCACAGCAGACGCTTACTGTCGAGGAAGGTAAAGGCGTCGTGGGAGTGCGTCCTTATAAACCGTCGTTGAAGTTAGCGAAGTAGCAGAAATCGATAGCGCGAATTACCCTGCGTTCCTCGCGCCCGCTGTGTTTAAATCCTTACTCAAATGAATGCCCGAATTTCAATCGCGCTGGCCGGCACTGTTCTGGCCGCGTTCGGTCTTTTCGCAACGGCGCCGCAAACTTCGCCAAAGCTGAATCCCACAGAAGCAGCGCGGCTGAACAATCTTGGCTGCGCGTACATGAATCAACAGCTTTTCGAAAAAGCGCTGAAGAATTTTCGCGAGGCCGAGCAGCTTGATCCCAAGCTGACGATCGCGCGTTTGAATGAGGGTATCGCTTTATTGAATCTGCAGAAGATCGATGATGCCAAAGCCGCGCTCGACGATGCGCTCAAGCAGGACGGTAAAAATCCGACGGCGTGGTACAACCTCGGCTTGCTGGCGAAAAATACCGGCGATGCGCAGGCTGCGATTGACGATTTCAAGCATGTAGCCGAAATCGACCCCAACGATGCCGACACGTGGTATTTTCTAGGTTCGGTGTACGCACAAGCGAAGCAATATCCTCAGGCGATCGAGGCATTCCAGCACGCGCTGCAACTCAATCCACTGCATGCCTCGGCCGAGTTCGGATTGTCGCGCGCGTATCAGCAATCGGGAGACATCGACCAGGCGCGCGAGAAGCTGAAGAAATTTCAGTACATCACGGAACACAAGCTGGGCGCGCCCATCAGCCTCGCTTATGGCGAACAGGGACAGTATTCGCGGGCGGTGGAATCGCCGGCATATGTGATCAAGCCGCCGGCGCAGATTAAGGTGCGGTTTGTGGATGTGACGAAGGAGGCGGGGATTGCGAGCAGGTCGGTCACCACAGATGCAAATGACCTTGCTGGCTTCCTGGGCTCAGGCGCATGCGTCCTGGACTATGACGGCGACGGCCGCCTCGACATCTTTCTAGCCGACAACGGTCCCGAGGGCGGCATGGCGCTTTACCACAACCTGGGTAACGGAAGGTTCGAGGATGTGACAAAGAGGGCCGGACTCGATCCAAAACTACATGGAATCGGCTGCACGGCGGGTGACTACGACAACGACGGCCGGACAGACCTTGTCGTGACCACCAGAGATCGGCTCGTCCTTCTGCACAACGAGAAAAATAGAACATTTAAGGACGTCACTGACGCAGCAGGGATCAAGCGCGAAGGCCTCGACATCGGTGCGACGTTTGTAGACTACGACCACGACGGCGACTTGGATTTATTCATCACGAAAACCAGCGACAATCCGTGCCTAGACTGGCGAAAAACATCCCCTCCGCTTTGCGGAGAGATTCAGTTGCCTAACTTCCAAAAACTATGGCGCAACAATGGCAACGGGACCTTTGCCGACGAGACCAGCGAAACCGTAAACGTTAGCAATGCGCCCGAAGTTGCAGCCGTCGGAACGGACTATGACAACGACCGCGCGATCGACCTGATCGTTACAGGAAGCTTCAAGGGTGGTCCCCTACTTTTCCAAAATCGTCGCGAAGGGCGATTCCATATCCAGGCTCCGTGGCCATCCGCCTTGGGGATTAGTTCTGGGGTTGCTGTTCTCGATTTCGATCACGACGGGTGGATGGACCTCGCTTTTACGCACACGGAAGCGCCTGGGATTACGCTGTGGCGCAACAATCACGGCGAGAGCTTCGAGCAGGTGAAACTCCCGGAAACCAATTGGGTCCGCGCCTTTGGCCTTGCCGCCATCGACTACGACAACGACGGCTGGGTCGATCTTGTCGCTGTCGGCGAAGACAAAGACGGCAAAGGCGAGATCAAGCTGTTTCGCAACCTCGGCCCCGACGGATTCAAAGACGTTACCGCCGATGTCGGCCTCGACAAAATTCATCTCGAGCATCCGCGCGCCATTATCACTGGCGATTACGACAATGACGGCGCAACCGACCTACTGATCACACAGAATCACGGGCCAGCGGTGCTGCTGCGCAACGTTTTTCTGGAAAATCAGGGCGGCAATCAGAATCATTGGCTACGGCTTTCGCTCAAAGGACTCGCCGACAACAAGTCGGCCATCGGCACGAAAGTTGAAGTCTTCGCCGGAGGTAATCGGCAGAAATTTGAAATCTACGGATCGAACGGCTATCTCGGGCAGAACTCACCATATCTGACGGTCGGCCTAGGCGACTCCAAACAAGCCGACATCGTGCGCACGTTGTGGCCCACGGGCGTGCTGCAAGATGAAATCAACGTTGCCGGAGACCGGCAGCAGGAGTTTACCGAGATCGACCGGCGCGGCAGTTCATGCCCGACATTATTTGTGTGGAATGGCGAACGCTACCAGTTTGTCGCCGATATGCTGGGGGCAGGCGTGGTCGGGCACTGGATTGGGCCTGGGCAGAGGGACGTTCCGCGGCCGGTGGAGTGGATCAAGGTTGATCGAGAGATGATTCGGGAGAAAGTTGAATCGCCTGATGAGACAGTGGAGTCCCACTTCTCGCAAAAGTGGCGAGAAGTGGGGCACCCCATTTCGAATTCGAGCCGAGGAGACATCCAAAGGACTCTGAGTTTCCGGTTGATGGAGCCGCTCGAGGAAGCTGTCTATCTCGATCAGGTGCGGCTGCTGGCCGTCGATCATCCTAAAGATGTTGACGTGTATCCGAATGAGTATTTCGCTTCGAGTCCGCCGTATCCCGAATTCAAAGTTGTAGTGAGCAAAGATGCGGGGCCTCCCGCGGGCGCGTGGGATGAGCATGGGCACGACGTGTTGCCCAATCTGCTGGCGCATCACTATTTCGGCGATTTTGAGCTGACACAATTTCTGGGCTTCGCCAAGCCGCACAGCCTGACGCTCGATTTGGGCGAGGCGTATAACGGCGGGCCGCTGTGGCTGTTGATGCACGGCGAAGTCGAATACTTTTCTGCCAACAGCATGTACGCGGCATCGCAGGCGGGCGTGCAGGCGATCGCTCCGTATGTTGAGGCGTTGGGAACAGACGGAAGGTGGGTGCGCGTGATCGATGACATGGGATTCCCTGCCGGTGGCCCGCGCACAATGACTGCGGACTTAACGGGCAAGCTGCCGCCCGGCACGCGCAAGATTCGCATCACGACAAATCTGCAAATTTATTGGGACAGCATATTAGTGGATCGAGCACCACAGTTCCTTGCACAAGCGTTCGATCGTGCCTCACGCGAGATTCCTCGCCCCGCTGGTAAAAGCGCGGGGCTTCGGGATGACGCCAGTCTGCGCATGACTTCGGTCCCTCTCGTTCGCTCCGATCTGCAATTCCACGGCTACCCGCTGAAGATCGAAGGTACGCCGCCGGGCAACGTGAACTACATTTATGAGAAAGCGAGCGCGACCGGGCCCTACACGCGTCCGGTGGGAACGTACACGCGGTACGGTGACGTGCTTCCGCTGCTGAAAGACCTCGATGACAAACTCGTTGTGTTCGGCTCGGGAGATGAAGTGCAGATCGATTTCGATCCGTCGCAACTGCCCACGCTTCCCGAAAGCTCGGTGCGCGACTATTTCTTCGCGGCTAATGGATATGAGAAAGATATGGACTTCTACGCCGCGGAGGGAAATTTCGTAGCGCCGCTGCCGTTCCTGAGCATGAAGGATTATCCTTCCGCGCCGAAGCAGGCATTTCCGCTCGACGACGATCACCTGAACTATCTGCTCGAATACAACACGCGGCAGATGTCTGGAAATGAGCAGCGGGGGTACGCGTTCAACTATGACTCAAAGTAGTTTCGCAGCCATAATAAATCGTTTTAATATTGACATTTTTAGCTATTCCATACTTCAATAAGCAGACTGATGGAAACCACCACTGCGCCTGTAGCCGCCGCGCCGCGTCTGCGCCGCACGCTCACTCTTTGGGACCTGATCCTTTACGGCGTGATCGTCATCCAGCCTGTCGCGCCCATGTCGGTCTTCGGCGTGTTGAGTAATCGCGGACATGGTCACGTGGTTACGGCGATTCTGATTGCTATGGTGGCAATGCTGTTTACCGGCGTCAGCTATGGCCGGATGGCGCGGGCGTATCCGAGTGCAGGCTCGGCCTTCACTTATGTGGCGCAGGAGATCAATCCTGCTGTTGGATTTGTGACTGGCTGGAGCATGGTGATGGATTACATGCTCAACCCGCTGATATGTACTGTTTGGTGCGCGGGCCAGGCGAGTCAGTTTGCGCCGGGAGTTCCGGCGTGGATTTGGAAGATCTTTTTTGCGTTGGTTTTTACGCTGCTGAATATTCGCGGTATCAAAACATCCGCGAGGATCAATGCCGCCATGGCTTTGTTGATGGGCATGGTTGTAGTGGCGATTTTTATAGCGGCTGCGCGATACATTTTTGGCGCGCCCAACGGGAGCATATCGTATCTGACTCCGTTTTATGATCCTCATACGTTTAGCTGGGGTAATCTGCTCGGTTGCACATCGATTGCGGTGCTGACCTATATTGGCTTTGACGGAATTTCTACGCTGTCGGAAGAGGCGGAGAATCCACGGCGAAATATTCTGCTGGCGACAGTCCTGACTTGCCTTGTCATTGGCGTGTTGTCGGCGATAGAGGTTTATGTTGCGCAGTTGATCTGGCCGGCGCGCGAGCCGTTTCCTGATATCAACACCGCTTACTCTCACGTTGTGGGGAGAGCGTGGAAGCCGTTGTTCCCTATTGTTGGATTTACCTTGCTGCTGGCGAATTTCGGCTCCGGATTTGGGGCTCAGATCGGCGCGGCGCGCTTATTGTTCGGAATGGGACGCAGTAACGCGCTACCGAAGTCGTTTTTTGGCGCGGTCGATCCCAAAACACACGTGCCGCGTAATAGCGTGATTTTTGTTGGGGTGGCGGCGCTGCTGGGTGCTTTTCTGCTGGAGATTGTGGCTGGCTTCAGGACCTATTCTCTGAGCAGTACGACCCTGACATGGGAAACCCTAAAAAGGGTATTGAATGGCGGCGCGGCCTATGGGCTCGGCGCAGAGATGCTGAATTTTGGCGCGCTGATCGCATTTATGGGAGTGAATTTGGCGGCGCTGCTCCGTTATTTTGTGCGCGCGGAAGAAAAGAAGATTGGCAATTTAGTACCGCCTATTTTGGGTTTCCTGATTTGTCTCGGATTGTGGCTCAACCTCAGCCGGCCGGCGATGATTGTTGGGTCGATCTGGATGACAGCGGGGATTGTTTTTGGAGCAATTCGAACAAAGGGCTTCCGCGCCAATCTGATTAATTTCGAACTGCCCCCGGAAGAATGATGCCATTGGGCGATTGTGTGATTTGTTGATTGAGTGATTGAAAACCTATCTTGCGCTGTTGTCTTAAATCACGCAACCGCTCGATCGCTCAATCGCTCGATCGCACTCAATTTTTTCACTCCACGTTCCAGCCGCTGACCTCCACGTCAGGTTTATTTGTCCCAAGCTCGCTCGTGTGATACGTGGCCGTGAGTTCGCGTTTCTCTCCCGGGAGCAGCGAAATGTAATTGTCTTCCCAGACGACCGGGAGAATTTCTTCGCCGTTCGCGCCTTTATTCACTTTGAGCCGGACGAAAAATGCCAAATTCTTGCTGGGATTTTCGAGCGTCAGATGTGTTACCGAGTTGTCTCCTTTGCTTTCCGTGTGGGATGCGGTACGAAGTTTTACCTTGGGAAGCTGAGCCAGCGCCGTGTAGTCAGCAAAAGATGCAGTTGGCGTCATCCACCAGGTCGACTTTTTCCAATTCAGTGCTTCTCGAGTGGTGGAAAGCCAATAGAAATTCGACCCCACCTGCTTGCCGGTCGAATCTGTTAGACGCAAGACGAGAAAGTACAGCGAACTGAGCCCCTGCACGTCTGGAAGAGTAAAGATCTTCGCGGTGCTGTCCCCTGGAGCATCCACCGAATCCTCATGCGAGAACTTTTCCGTCATGTCGAGGTTGAAAATTTTCGTCGTCAGCTTCAGACCTTTCGCATCACGATATTGGCTGCTGACCACCCAGATGGAACGATCGTCGTATCCGTACAGCGGATGAAGCGGTTCCATGGCGATTTTCGCGCCGAAATAGCCGCCTCCGGGGCGCAGGTAATAGTCGTAGAGATGCCAGATCATCGAAGGCCAGGCGTTGTTCAGCATCCATTGAATGACGCCAGTCGCTTCGTATTTGTTGCGGCTGTAGGCCTCGTACATGGCGCGCACGCCTTCGTAGGTTTGCATCTGCGATTTGGCCGCGAAGTCCTCAGCACTACCGGACTTCCCGTAGCGCTTATCGAGCGCCTCGCTGAAGACGTGGATGTTCTTGAACTCTCCTCCGCCGGCATGAAAGTTCCAGACGTCGTCAATGGGCCACAAGTGATCCTCACCCACCATGGCACGAATGCTTTCGATCGGCGGAACAGCCGGCCCCATGCTGGTCTCCGTATTGAAGCCGTAAGCGCCACCGCATCCGCCGAGCTCGCACTGCTTGTGATGTGATTGAGCTTGCAACGTATCTTCCCCCCAATACGCTGGAGCAATATACTCATACGGCCCTGTCATCTTCACCCCGCTCGCGCCAGTCACGCTTGAGGCGTGCCCAGTCGCGGAGGACACGACCGGGTTCGGCCACCGAAGCTGCTTTTCGACATCGAGGTACGTCTGCTCGACATCGGGCGGGGGCGGAAAGTCGCTGCCGTTCAGCCACGCGAGCAGGCTCGGATGGCTGCGCAAGCGATAGATCTGATCGCGCAGTGACTCTTTGGCGATCTCGTAATCCTGGGGCTTCCAACGCGGCCAACGCTCCCAGAAGTCGCAGCAGCACCAGCCGGCCATGATGAGAATTCCCTGCTCGTCGGCAAGATTGAAAAAGTCTTCGGTCTCCAGCTTGCCTTCGAGGCGAATCGTGTTCAGGCCCATATCGCGGACGTAGCGAAATTCGTCACGCAACCGCTGCGGGTCCTGGCGCAGCAGCATGTCAGGTGTCCAGCCGCCGCCACGAATCAGGATGTTCTTGCCGTTGATGTGAAAGACGCGGCCGCCGATGGAGTTCAAGTCGGAAGTGATTTCCCGAATTCCGAAGCGGGTTTCCGAATGATCGCTGATAGCTCCGTCGATCTCGAATGTCATGTTCAACGAATAAAGATTCGGCTCGCCCATCTGGGCCGGCCACCACAGCCGCGGGTTGGAAAACACCAGCTGCGAAAAGCGATCAGGAGCGAAGGTGACGTCTTTACTCTCGTTTGGAGCAAGCTCGACCTCCTGCTCGAACGTGACGTTTTGAATTTGGCCTTTCAAGCTTCCTCTTACGGCATGATCACTGCCATTTTTTACTTGTGCCGTAACCGTGAGCTGTGCTGAATCGTTCGCCGGCGGATTCAATTTCGAAACTACCGTGGGGTAGCGCAACGCGACCGGGCCAGTGGTGGTCAGATAAACTTCGCCCCATAAGCCCATGTTCTTGTCTGGAGGCGCGGGGTTCCAATCGACAAACGTGATTGCTAGATCGTTCTCGGTAGGAGCGAACACCTGTACCGCCAGTACATTTTCATTCCCTGTTTTCACCGCATCGGTGACGTTGAATTCGTATGTGCGCCAGGTGCCGGCGACATGATCAGAGTCAGCGATCTGTTTGCCGTTGAGCCAAATATTGGCGCGGTAATTGATGCCTTTGAAATTCAGCCACACAGTTTTTCCGGCGTAAGAAGCAGGTCGTGAGAACTGCGTTCGATACCACCATGGGGCAGCAAAGGGACTGTCTGCCTTCATAGCGATATTGGAAAAATTTGCACCAATGGGATAAGTCACGCCGGGGAACTGCCTCAGATTCATCGCGAAATATGGATCCGGCAGGGCTTTGTCCTTAACGAGAGCAGCGACCACAGTCGTTGGGACAGTTGCGTCAGGCCATCCCTGCACAACGAATTTCGGAGTGGAGATGACCTCGCCTCGCGCGTCAACCTTCGCGGACGACTGCAATGTCCAGTGATCGTGAAGAAGCAGCTTGTCTCCCTCCGTTTTGGGCGTCGCTTGCTGATTGCGGTCCTGCGCTGTCAGCATGGGCTGGATTTCAAACAGCAGAATCAAGAGGATTGCGGTGCTGAAAAACCGCCGCGTGATTCGCGATTTTGGAAGCTGCATCACACTACCTTTCGTGTATCAGATGGCGGGCATGGGGGCCACGCTCCAACTAGAACGGATAACACGTCTATTGATACGTTTCAATAGGGCATTTTTGTTATATCGCTGCCCTCGAGTGGAAAGCTCCGAATCAGGAACACGGCCAGCAAGCACGACCGGAGTTTCGTTTGGGCTTTTGTTGAAATTTGAGCCAAGAACCAGCTCCCTGGGTACATAGCGGAAGCCGCGCGTAGTTTATAATGAGTGTTTCCGTGCCTCTTTCTGGAGTAACAAGAAGATGATTCGATTTCTGCAAACGGAAGGCCCGATCAAGAAAATTGTGCTCAGCGGCATTTTGCTGATCATATGCGCGGCCATGGTGATCGCTTTTGTCCCGGGCATTGGTAGTAATAGCTCGGTTAGCAAGGCGGGGGTAGTTGCCACGGTGAATGACCAGGAGATAACGTCGCAAGAGGTCCGCGAGAATGCCCGCCTGATGGCGCAACAGCAGGCGGCGCAGTATGGCCAGAATGCGTCCATGCTGATGCCGTTTCTCATCCAGCAGGACACGCAGCGCGCGGCCGAGCAACTCATTGACCGGGAAGCACTACTCGCTGAAGCGAAACGGCTCGGTCTCAAGTCAACTCCGGATGAGGTCAGGGATGAGCTTCAGCACGGCCGATACGCCGAAACGTTTTTTCCCAACGGCACCTTCATCGGTGAAGCCGAATACCAGAATTTGCTGCAACAGCATAATCTGACGCCGGCGAAGTTCGAAGAGGACGTGAAGAATCAAATCATCATCGGCAAACTTGAGGCTCTGGTCGCCGGCAGCGCATCGGTGAGCGCCGCGGCCATTCGCCAGCAGTTTGCGAAAGAAAATACCAAGGTAAAGTTCGACTATGCCGTCCTCAAGGAGGAAGACATCAAGAAGGGCCTGCATCCTACTGAGCAGGAGCTCAAGGCTTTTTACGACAGCCACCAGAAGAACTACGCGAACTCGATTCCCGAGAAGAGAAAGATCAAGTACGTGTTGCTAGATACGAACAAACTGAAGGACAGCGTCCACGTCACTCATGATGATTTGCAGGTCTATTACAACCAGCATCGCGATCAATATCGCACCCCCGAGCAGGTGAAAGTGAGCCACATCCTGATCAAGACGCCGCTGCCCGGCCCTGACGGCAAGGTCGACGAGAAAGGCGTGGCTGACGCTCAGAAGCGGGCCGAAGACATTCTGAAGCAGCTGCAGAATGGCGCGAAGTTCGAAGATCTGGCCAAGAAATATTCGGAGGATCCGGGAAGCGCCAAAGAAGGGGGATCGCTCGGCTGGATCGGCAAAGGCCGGACCGTTCCCGAGTTCGAGAAAGCAGCATTTTCGCTGCCCAGGGGCCAGATCAGCGGTCTGGTCAAGAGCAGTTATGGATTCCACATCATTCGCGTCGACGACAAGCAGGATGCTCACATGAAGACGCTCGATGAAGTGAAAACTGAAATCGAGCCGATCGTGAAGCAACAAAAAGCGCAGGAACTGGCGCAGAAGCAGGCCGATGACTTGCTGCAACAGGCAAAGAGCCAGGGCTTGGATGCCGCGGCGAAAGCCAAAAATCTACCGGTGGTTGACTCCGACTTCTTTGCCCGCAGAGACTTTTTACCCGGAGTGGGGCCTGCACCGCAGTTAATGGATGCCATCTTTACGGCACAGGAAAAATCTCCGCCAGAAATGGCTTCGACCTCACAAGGCTTTGCTGTATTCCAGTTGCTGGCCGTGAAGCCGCCTGCGACTCCTACTTTCGAAGAGATTCGTTCCCGCGTTGAAGAAGATTTCAAGAATGAGCGCGCCAACGTTCTGCTCGCACAGAAGACGCGCGAACTTTCTGATCGGGCCAAGGCCGAACACGATCTCAAGAAAGCAGCGAAGGAGTTGGGTGCGGCGATGAAAACCAGCGATTTTGTTTTGCCCGACGGCCAGGTGCCCGATATCGGATCGATGAGCGGGGAAGCGTCTGTTGCCTTCACCATGAAGCCGGGCGAGATCAGCGGGCCACTCCCCAACGGGGGAAATGGTGTTGTGCTTTCCGTACTGGAAGTGCAGGCGCCTTCGGACGCCGATTTCGCCGCAAAACGCGATCAGATTCGCGACACACTGCTGCAAGCGAAACAGGGCGAGCTGTTCAACTTATTTGTCACCAATCTCCGCGATCAGATGCAGAAATCGGGCAAAATCAAGATCAATCAGGACGAGATGAAGTCGCTGCTGCGCGCGGGAAGTGAGCCGGGGGCATGAAACCGATCTGATCTGGCTTTATTCATCACTCATGGAGTGATGGCGCCCGCTTAGCGGCAGAAAATAGATAGAAGGATGCTCTAGTTGCTCGGGAACCCAGTTCTGTAGAAAATCGACAGTAATCCGTACCGCATGTCTTTTCCCCGGACCGCCGGCATTCTCTTGCATCCGACATCGTTGCCCTCGCGCGGCGGGATCGGTGATTTTGGCCCCGCGGCTTACGAATTCATGGGCGCGCTCGCCTCGGCACAGCAGGGGCTTTGGCAGGTTCTGCCACTCGGCCCGCTGGGCTACGGGAATTCGCCCTATTCTTCTACCTCAGCATTTGCCGGCAATCCTCTTCTGATTAGCCTTGAGCGCCTGGCCAACCGGGGCTGGATTGACGCGGCCAAGCTGAATTCCCTGTCCTCCAACTCCGGACCGGTCGAGTACAGCCAGGTCTTCTCCACAAAAATGCCGCTGCTATTTGAAGCAGGAAGAAACTTCGTGAACTCAGCTTCCAGCGGCGCGCGACGACGCTTCGAAGTGTTCTGCAAAGAGAATGCCTGGTGGCTTGACGAATTCGTGCTCTTCGATGCCCTTCGTGCCCAGCGGAAACTGGCGAGCTGGAACCAGTGGCCGGCAGGCCTGGCCCACCGCGAACAGGGAGCTCTTAAACAAGCAAGCGCCGAGTTAGCCACCGACCTCAGGATCCGTGCTGCTTTGCAGTTCGCTTTCTACGAACAGTGGCGGGCGCTGCGCCGGTATTGTGCCCAGCGTTCGATTCGTATCGTTGGCGATGTCGCCATCTTCGTCAATTATGACAGCGCGGACGTCTGGGCGCACCGCGAACTGTTTCGTTTAAACGAAAATCTGGAGCCTGAGGTCGTTTCCGGCGTGCCTCCGGATTTTTTCAGCAAGACGGGCCAGCGCTGGGGAAATCCTCTTTACCGTTGGGACGTGATGAAGGAGCAGGGCTACAAATGGTGGATTGAGCGAATGCGCTGGGCAACGCGGAATTGCGATTACATCCGCCTCGACCATTTCCGCGGCTTCGACCAGTTCTGGGAGATTCCCGCCGGCGAACCCACCGCGATTAACGGTCGCTGGGTCGACGGCCCGCGCGACGACCTCTTTCACAAGTTGCGAGAAGCGCTTGGAGGCCTACCGTTCTTTGCCGAAGATCTGGGCTTCATCACGCCCGAAGTGTACGCCTTGCGCGACCGCCTTCAGATTCCAGGCATGGCCGTTCTTCAGTTCGGCTTCGGCGATCGGGGCGCGCACATGTACCTGCCGCATCGCGCTGCCGGGAAGGTTTTCTATACAGGAACGCACGACAATGACACGACCGTGGGCTGGTTTAACTCGGGCGCGTCGGACCATGAACGTGCTGACGCCGAAACTTATGTTGGACGTTGTGAGGATGGAATCCATTGGGCGTTTATTCGGGCGGCACAAACTTCAGTGGCCGACTTCGCTCTGGTTCCCTTGCAAGATGTGTTGGGTCTTGGAAGCGAAGCCCGCATGAACACGCCCAGCCGTAACGGCGGGAATTGGAAGTGGCGTTTTACTCCGGGACAGTTCACTCCGGAATTGATCGCAAAGCTGGCGCGCCTCGCTGAGGTGACTGATCGCCTGCCGCAACCGGTTCCGGTGCCGCCAGAAGAAGAATTCGCCGCATAGGCAGCGTGGCCGCCGTGCGAATTTTTACCACTTTCCAAGCATTGTCATACCGAGCGGGCGACCTTTTTGTTTCCCTGCGCACGCCAAGTCAAGTGCAGTCAGCACTGCCGTGCCAAATCCCGCGAAATGAGTGTGATATCGCCCAACCGCCGCGGGCGGAGGCGATGTTTGAAATTTTCACACTAATTGTAAGTCTATGAAAAGATTCGGCTATCCAGCTCATCTCGGGGGTTCGATTTTGGCCCGAAAGGTGCGTTTATTAGCTTGTCGAGGGGGAGGCGAGTTCGTGGAACCCAGTCTGATGGTGATTGGCTTGAATCACCGCACCGCCCCGGTCGGCCTCCGCGAACATTATTGGATCAGCGAGAACCGGCGCTACGAAGCCCTCGAGCATTTGTCTCAGGCCGAGGGCATCGAAGAGGTGGTCATCCTGGTCACCTGCAATCGTACCGAGTTCCTGCTGTGGGCCAGTGATGTGACCCTGGCGGCCAACTCCGTAACGCGCCTGCTGAGCGCGGACTATGGACTGACCCAGACCGAGTGGAAACATTTCTATCGCCTGCTCGACGAAGCAGCCCTCCTCCATATCTTTCGCGTTGTTTCGAGCCTGGATTCCATCGTCATTGGCGAGCCGCAGATTGCCTCGCAGATGAAAGAGGCATGGAAGCAGGCTCAAAAGGCCGGGGCGGTCGGTCAGTGCCTCGATTCTGTGCTTCAGAAAGCGCTGGCGGTCTCAAAGCGCGTGCGCAATGAAACGGCCATAGGAACTTCGTCAGTTTCGATCCCTTACGCCGCGGTGCAGCTTACGCGGCAGGTGCTCGGAACGCTCGTGGGCAAGCAGGTTATGCTGTTGGGCGCGGGGAAAATGAGCGAACTCTCAGCGCGAGGCTTGCTCGATCATGGTGTCAGTTGTGTGCAAGTCATCAGCCGCAGCTTCGAGCATGCTTCCGAACTCGCCGCCAAGCTCAGCGGAACGGCCATTCCGTTCGAAGATCGCTGGCAGCACTTGGCGAAGGCTGACGTCATCATCAGTTCCACGTCATGTCCGCACATAATTCTCAGCCGTGATGAAGCCGAGATCATGCTGCGCGAGCGCCATGAGCGGCCGCTAGTGATTGTCGATATCGCCATGCCGCGCGACATCGATCCGCAGCTACGCAGCGTAAAGGGCGTATTCCTCTATGACCTCGATGATCTTGAGGGAATGCCGAGCCACAATGCGGGCGAGCGCGAAGCTGCCGCCGCGGAAGCGGAGAAAATCTTGCAGGCCGAAGCGGGCGACTTCCGCCACAGCCTGCTTTCCCAGCGCGTAGTGCCGGTTATTGTCGCACTGCGGCAACGCCTCGACGAAATCTGCCGGCAAGAGCTGGACTCTTTTCTGCAGGAGAATGGGCCTTTAACCAAGGACCAATCCGAGATGTTAAGCGCGGTGATGACGCGCATGACCCAGCGCATTACCGGATCGCTGGCGCGCGAACTCAAGGAGCTTCCAGAACCGGTGGAGCAGGAAAAGTTGACGATCGCAGTGCAGCGTTTGTTTCACCTGGAGGCGCCTAAGCAGGCGCTTGCCAGCGTCAGATCGTAATTTGAAAAAACTGTGGGGGGGGAAATGACTACAAGTAATGTGACTTCAGCGCGTCAGGACATCTGGACCAGCGTGCAGGCGTATACGCTCGCGGCTTTCTGCCTCGTCCTCGGAGTGGCCCTGGGCTACCTTTTCCGCGGATCGACTTCTTCCTCCGGAGATGCTGTGACCTCTGCCAATACGGCTGCCCAAGGAAGCCCGCAGGCTGGATCGGCGCAGCCGGACAAACAACAGCAGAAAGAGGCGCTCGACCATGCCGTGGCTCCTCTGCTGGCCAGCTTGCAAGCGAATCCCAACGACTTCGACACTCTCGTGAAGGTCGCAAATCTTTACTATGACGGCCAGCAGTTTCCCGAGGCGATCAAATACTACGGGCGGGCCGTGAGCATCCATCCGGAAAATGCAGATGTCCTTACCGATTACGGCACTTCGTTCTGGTATACGGGAAATGCCGACAAAGCGATCGAGGAATTTCAGGCCGCACTGAAGTATCAGCCGGGACGGGCCTCAACGCTGTTCAATCTAGGCATTGTCCGCTGGCAGGGCAAGAACGATCCCAAGGGCGCGGTGCAGGCTTGGGAGGAGTTGCTGCAGAAAAACCCGGATTACCCGGAGAAACAGAAGCTTCAGGAATTCATCGAGCGCGCCAAGCAGCACGCGAAGGGGTAGACGAGGATCACAGTCGATTGGCGAGCGGATGCGTGAAGCAACCACAACTGCTCTGGTATCACAGCTATAAATACAGCGCACAAGCCGCTCGTGAGCACTGCGAGGGGATCATCCGGCACGAGCCCTGGTGCGTCAGGGTTGATCCGATCGTCTGTTATGCCTACCAGATCGTCGCCGACTCGGGCAGGTTAACTCCAGGCGACGCCCTCGCACTGCACGCGCTGGGAGTGAAATGGAAGGCAGAGGGTTGCCCGGAAATTGCGCGAAAGATGGACTCTTGTGGTGAGACTGAGAATTTTCTCGTCTAAATCACATCGACGATGTTTCTCATTGCTCCTCAGCAACAGTCTGTGAATTCTCTTCATCGGCACGCATCAATCCAAACTTCTTCAGCTTGTAGCGCAGGGCATCGCGGCTGATGTCGAGCAGCTTGGCGGCATGCGTTTGGTTTCCTTCCGCCTGCTTCATCGCCAGCTCGACCAGCGTGTGCTCAACCTCCTCCAGCGATGTGCCGCCTTCAGGAATGTAAAGGCGGGGAAGCATACGCCCGTCGGGCAAGACCTGTGCTCCGTCGCTGGGCGAAGTACGCTCAAACAGAGTCGGCCCTCCCGATTCGCCCACCGAAAATGGCAGATACACCGGCCGCAACAACGGCTCATCTTCCAGAATCATGCCGCGCTCGATGGTGTTCTTCAGTTCGCGCACGTTGCCCGGCCAGTTGTGGCTCATCAGCAGGCGGCGCGTGGCTTCGGTGATGCCGCGAATGTTTTTCTTGAACGTGCGGTTGTAGCGCTCGACGAAGAAATCCACCAGCGGCATGATGTCTTCCTTACGCTCGCGTAGCGGGGGAATGAAGATGGCGATGATCGCCAGCCGATAATACAAATCCTGACGGAACTCGCCCTCACGCACAGCCTTTTCCAGATCTCTGTTGGAGGCCGCGATCACGCGCACATTCACCTGCATGTCGCGAATGCCACCGACCCTCCGAATCACTTGGTCTTCGAGCACCCGCAGCAGCTTGGCCTGCAGCAGCGGAGAAAGTTCGCCGATCTCGTCCAGAAATAGAGTGCCTCCATCAGCCGCCTCGAAAAGTCCTTTCTTAAGCTGCTTGGCGTCGGTGAATGCGCCCTTTTCGTGGCCGAAGAGTTCGGCTTCCATCAGGGTTTCGGGAATCGCGGAGCAGTTGATGGCGACAAAGGGCTTATCCTGGCGATTGCTTTCGTAGTGGATAGACTTGGCGATCAGATCTTTGCCAGTGCCGCTTTCGCCTTGAATCAGGATGGTTGTCGCTTCGCTCGCCGCAACTTTACGTACGAAATTCATCAGCTCAGCCATTTTGGGGGAGACAGCCACTACGCTGCTGTAGCCCGCCCCGCGCCGCACCTCGCCGCGCAGGTTCTGGACCTCGCTGCGCAGATTGGTCGTCTCCAGCGCATTCTTTACGGTGACCTGAAGTTCGTCAAAATCGAGCGGCTTGCCCACGAAATCGTAGGCGCCGAGCTTGAGAGCGGCCTTGACATCGTCAAGCTGCGGATCGGCCGTGATCATAATGACCGGCGGAGCTTCGCCGCCTTTTTTCAGTTCATTCAGGACTTCCAGCCCGGTTAGATGGGGCATGCGCACGTCGAGCAGGATGAGATCGGGCGATTCCCGCTGCGCCAGCTTCAGGCCGGGGCCGCCGGATTCGGCCTCAATGACGTGATATCCCCACTCTTCACACTTCTGGCGCAGCGACCAGCGCACCAGCCGTTCGTCATCGACAATGAGGATTTTCGGAGCAGGCATGAACAATTTAGATTACTACGAAACGCGGCCAATATGCGCCTCCTGAGGGCCTCTGAGTAAGTGCGCCACCAAATTTTCCGGAGTCATCCCGAAGCCCGGCACTTTCAGGTAGACCCCCGGCTTCAGCCGGGGGCGGCGAAGCCGCGGGCGAGGAGTCTGCCCTGAGGAATGGCAAAGGAGCCAGCCCTGAGCCGAATGGTGAAGGGATCTCGGTGCAGCGAAAATCTCAAGCGCAAGAAGGTCTGCTTTCACACGCCCCTTAGTAGCCCTCTGCCGATTAAGAACGACCACGTCATCATGGCAAGCCCACCCACGGCGGCGATTACCATGCCCGCGCCGTGCGGCGGAATAAAGGCAACCTCAAGAACCATCATCAGCGTGCTTCCCAGTATCCCCGCACTAGCGCTAAATCTACTGAAGACTTTGCTCTTCAGCATGGCCGCAGAGATGACCACAAAAGAGAATTCAATGATGAGAATTCCCGCGCGGCTTTTACCTTCGGCCAGCATCGTCTCGCCGGCTGCAGCAATTAGCAATCTCTGTGCGTCGGTTACAGCGTTCGTGTACTCGCGGCTGAGGGAAAGCATTGGGAAGGCGCGGCTGCTCGCGAAATAGACCGCGATGCCAACGAAGTACACAACCGCGCCAAGGATGGCATACGCTTCGCTGTCCCGCCGCAGTAGGGAACAAACTGCGAGTATTGTCGGAATATACAGGGTTGCTCCGACCATATTGAGAAGGCCGAGATTACGCAGCCCGAGGAACCAGTGTTGCTGAAAAAGCCCAAACCAATCCGTAGCTGTGACGGTGTGAGTAGAGAGTTCTTCAACTCCAGGCAGAAGGCTAATGACGATTTCTGCCGGCGCGATCGCGATCCAAAGCAGAGCGGCGATTCCACCAATTTTGCAGAGAACTTTCCAGCCGGAATCGAACGAGTCTGTCACGGATGGGGCACCTCGGTTCGAGCGGTATGCTATGCAGTGGGGCAGTTTTCGATCGAAAATTCAGTCTGACGCTACCTGCACTGCCACACGCGAGAACGGCAGGTAGACTTCGAACCGGCTGCCCTTGCCCACGACGCTGGTGACGTCGATACGCCCGTGGTGTTCCTCGATGATACGGCGGGCGAGAGAAAGACCCAGGCCGGTGCCGTTGCCCTTGGTCGTATAAAAAGGACGGAAAATATTGGGCAGGTGCTCGGGCAGAATGCCGCGCCCGGTATCAGAAACGATGATGGCGGCGCCATCGTCACGGGCTTCGATTGCCACGGTGATGTGGCCTCTTTCGTCAATGGCCTGAATCGCATTCAGCAGCAGGTTCAGCAGCATCTGGTGGATCTGGTCGCTATCGTGCTCGATTTCGGGCAAGCTGGGATTTGTCTTCAGTTCAATTTCGATGGGCTTGGAGAGCGCCTGCTGCCGCGCCAGCATGACCGCATGTTCCACGGTGGTGTTCAGATCGCTGCGGCGAATATTGGGCGGATGCGGCCGCGCCGTCTGTAACAGGTCGGTCAGGATGTGGTTGATCTGCGCGATCTCGATGCGCACGTCTTTCAGGACGGCGCGTGCCGGGCTGGTCTGCGGCAGATCGCGACCAATAATTTCGACGACTCCCGCAATTCCTGCCAGCGGATTCCGGATTTCATGCGCCAGTCCGGCGGCCAGTTCGCCGAGCGTCGCAAAGTGCTCGGCCCGCGACATCTGCGTGCGATGCAGGCGCTCGATTTCTTCCCGGCTGTCACGCAACTGCTCGACCATGTGATTGAAGTTGCGGCCGAGATCTCCAATTTCGTCGTTGCGCTTGGCAAAACTCACACTGACATTCAAATCGCCATCGCCCACCTGCGCAATTTTTTCCTGCAACTCCACCATCGGGCGCTGCACAAACCACGCCAGCGCGAAAATCGACGCGGCGCAAATTGCGATGGCTCCTGCGCCGGCAACGACTAAGACCGCATGCCGTTCGGGATTGCGGAAAGATACCGTCGCCAGCACAAACAGCAGCAATCCGGCCAGCAAGGTCAGAGCAACTGGCGCAACCGCCTTCAGTTGCCAGTTGACGCGAAGCGCACTGACCCTTGAATCCCGGGAAACAGCATCATCAAAGGGAGCGTTTCCCGTGATTCCTGACCCCAATCCGAATTGCTCGATTTCAGGCATATGAGTGCAAGCCCGGAAGCAGGTACGTCACTCCGAAGAACGTAAACATTACGATGGCAAAACCCAGAATGGCGAAATAAGCGGCTCTACGCCCGCGCCAGCCGCGAGTAACCCGCATGTGCAGGTAGCCGGCATACACCAGCCACGTAATTGCGGCCCAGGTTTCTTTGGGATCCCAGCTCCAGTAAGAACCCCACGTACGATTCGCCCAGTACGCGCCCGCGGCGATCATCAGGGTGAGTAGAGGAAATGCGATCGCGATGGTGCGGTACGTGATTCGATCAAGCTCCTCGGCGCTAGGCAGCATGCGCTCGAGATCGTCGCGCCTCCAGAGCAGCAGTAGATAAAGCAGGGAAACGAAAATTCCGCCTACCAGTCCAGCGAGAATGAACGGGCTGGCTGCCAGGCTGGTCGTGTAGAGGCCGTCGGCATCGGGCGATGCATACTGCCCTTCCTTGGCGCGCGCTACAAAGAACGCCAGAGCCAACACTTGCAGCAGAATGTTCACAAATACCGTGCGATTGGCGATATCGATAAAGCGATGATCGCCCGTTTTGCGCCACACGAGATACAACACAATCGGAACCGTCACCGCCGCCAGAACCAGCACCATGGCCCAACCCAGCTCAGGTATCACCACGAAAAGCCGCATGTTCTTGCCCAGGAAGACCTCAGACGTTTCCGCAGGATTCCACGCCACTACGCTCAATCCACCCCACTTTTCAAAGCGCGTCAATACGCCAAGATACGTCACCATGCAGAAAAGGCTGATCGTCGCCAGGAAGGTTTCGGTCTGCATTTTGTCTTTGATCAGGAACATCATGGCCAGGGCGAAGCTCAGGGCGCAAGCCGCATACGCCAGCATGGCCAAGGTTACATGCACATGGAGCCAAGTTGACTGCAATGCGGGGACGAGCGGACGAACCTCAGTGCGCAGCAATTGCATCAGTACTACGCCGACGATTGCCACCGGCATGGTTACCGTGCCGATCACTTTCACGCCGTATTTCTTTTCCGCGATCAGCGTCAGCACAGCCAACGTCCACACGAAGCTGAGCAACATTTCATAAATGCTGGCAAATGGCGCATGCCCGGCTTGATACCAGCGATGCGCTACTGCGCCGGTATTGGCCAGCAATCCGATCCAGGTCGCGAACGAAGCATACTTAATGTAGGAGGGCGTGCCCGTGATGCCAAAAGCCAAATACAGCGTCCCGGCCCCGGCATAGAAAGTCAGCGTTGCGTACAGCAGGTTCGACTCGTTCAGCAGATTGCCGCTCTTGACTACATTCAGGAACGCCATGAACAGCAGAAAGGCGATTCCCAACCCCACCATCACAACCAGTCCGGTACCTGTTGCGGCCGGCTGTTCGACCTTGGCAACTCGTGCCATAACCTAGTTCCTCCTTGCCAGTCTTACCTTACAGCAACTGTAGCGACAGACGTCTCGACGCCCGCTGCCTGCTCAGAATTCTTGATTTCCCGTTCGATCTCTTCCACAAGCTTTGAAAACCGGTGTTCAAACGCTTCCCGGTTCTTGTTTGCTGTTCCGCCAACCCACAGGGCAAGCTGGCAGCGCGCATCCCGCACGGGCACAATCCAAATGCGCACATGGACCAGATAGAACACCACCGCCAGTCCCAAACCCAGCAGAATCACCCCCGCCCACACGAACCATTGGCCCGGCTCATGCGAGACCTCGAGGCCCGTGAAGTAAGCCATCTGCACGTCCTTGGCTTCGAAAATGTAAGGCGAAGCCTCGTTCTCATCTAATCCGGGGATTTGCGGCCGCCACACATTTATTTGTTTCCCCGACTTCTTCGACTCCACTACAAGATGTGCCGCTGGATTCTCCAGACTGTTCGACCGCGCATACACACGCCCATCCCCTACGGCGTAATCCGGAAAGAACTCAGCCAGCCGCACCGTTGTGTCAGCATCCAGCGGAAAGGTTTCGTCGAGACCAATGGTGAAATCCTTCTGGTCATGCCCATCGCGAGCAGTGGCGACAAGTTCCAGGCGATCGATCTTCCCGGTATCTCCGAAGCTCGCCTGATAAAACCGGAGTCCCCGGTACACCAGAGGGTCATTCACTGCAATCTGTTTTCGCAGCACAACGTTTCCGTTTTCGATAACCGAGAGATTCGACCACCACTTCTTGGGCGAGCCATCGGCATAATTCTCCCGTCCGGCGCTGTCACAGCGAACGAAGAAAGGCAGCGTGCGTGTCGTGGCATTCTCCGGTTGCACGTGGTTCGATTGTTCGCCGCGAGTCAGCATTAGAGACGCCCGCCAGCCGTAGAGCGCGTCGATACTCGTTCCCAGGAAGATCAACAGCAGGCTGGCGTGCACGATGTAGACCGCCATCTCCGAAAAGCGGTTTCGCTCGCTGAATAGCGAAAAACTGTTCTCGTGCACAATGTGCTCCGCGTTGAAGCCGCTCTTTCGCAATCCGCGTTCGGCCGCGCTCAACCCGGCTTCCTCATTTCTCACCGGGATCACCGCCTGAAGCGCTTGCGCTTTGCGGAAGTTTTCGTCAGGACTCTTATACGGGCGCGAATAAAATCTCCACGCGTTAGGAAAGCGTTGAACGGAAGCGGCAATAATGCTCAAGCTCACCAGCGTCAGCAGCAGCACGAACCACCAGGCATGAAACACGTTGGTTAGGCCCAGAGCGTCGAGCACCCGCAGCATTTGCGGCGAGTAGGCGCGCTGCAATTCATCCGGATCGGTCGTCGGACGCTGCAAGATCAGAGTTCCTACGGCAGAAAAGATCACCACCAGAATCAGCAGGATCACCCCGGTCTTAATCGAGGCGAGGGTTTGCCATATCTTACGAGATAGCGATGTAACCATGATTCACCCCAAACGGGGAGAAGCAAGCTGCCCGCCACATTTGCCGAGTTGCTAACTATTTGAAAATAAAGCCTCTACATGCCAACGGCGGGTGCATTGATAATGCAAATGTGAGCCATATCACACAGCCCGCTCCATGCTCTCGGGAATTTGACGCAGCGCTTAGAAAGTCGAAAGCCCGTGGCTGCCATCACTTAGCCGAGCACAGCCACATAGCCCCGGACACATTCCCCACGGACTGCGAACAAAACGCGGCAGTAATCTGAATCCCCGCCGTACATGTCCGCCGGGTATCTGTGACCGCAACTTCGCCCTATCTACACTGAATTCTCCCCCCGAAATTGCCGATCTTTTACCTAAATTCTCGGTTCCGCGAGCCGTAGCTGGCTAAGCGCCTGGAGTATCAGCCTTTCCAGCGGAATGCTCCCGGTTGTGGCAGGCCGAGGTGGGCGAGCACGCGGTACGCAAACTCGCGCGCCAAGTCATCCAAGTTCCCTGGTCGATAGTAGAAGGCCGGAATCAGGGGAAAGATGGTCGCTCCGGCATCGGCGGCCCGGAACATGTTGCGGATATGAATTTTGTTGAGCGGCGTCTCGCGAACACAGAGAACCAGCGGACGCTTTTCTTTAAGGCAAACGTCGGCGGCGCGTTCGATCAGGTGCGAGGCGTCCCCGTTAGCGATGCGACCCAGCGTGCCAACGCTGCAAGGAATCACCACCATCGCGTCGGCAGGATAAGACCCGCTGGCCACGTTGGCGCCGATATCGGCGTTGGATTGCACGTGGATTTTGCGGACCGTTCGCCCGCCCGGAAAACCGAGAATCTGCCCAACGAGATTGGAGCGGCCTTTCAACCCCAATTCTTCGGCAATAACGCGAAGGCCGCTGTCGGAAGCGATGAAATTGATCGCCTGCACGCGCGAGTCGCGGCCCGCGGCAAGCAGGAAATGTTTAAGGAAGACCGAACCGCTCGCGCCCGTGGTGGCGATGGTCAGATTTTGCGGCGGGTGGTTGGGCAATGCGCCTCCTGGCGAGCTACGAGTTGCGAGCTATGAGCCGCGAGCAAGGGGTAAATAGATTCCCGAGTTCGGAGGATAGGCAGTCCGTGAATGGGAGTCAAGAACGCACAAAGCAAAGGGAGGATTTCGTTGGGAAAGCTGACGGCTGATAGCTGACAGCTGGTTTTATGGCCTCCACATTCAATCTTCGTTCCCGCCGCAGCGCGGCACAACTGACCGCGCTGGCGGGAGTGGAGCGCGAAATCCGCGCCCAGGATTCGCACAGCCGGCGCAAATATCTGCGCGAATTCAATCAGGCATTCACGCGCTACGAATCAGTCCTCGATCCACAGCAATTGCAAGAACTGCTGCATGCGGCCGACATCGTTCTCATAGGCGATTACCACGCACTGCCCGGCGCCCAGCGTTATGCCGCCTCTTTACTGGAGCAGCGCGCGCTGGCAGGAGACCGCCGTGTCGTGCTGGGCGTGGAAACCATCTTCGCCCGCGATCAACACATCGTCGACGAGTGGTGGCGGCGCGAAATCGACGAAAGCGAGCTGCGGCAGCGCATTCGCTTCGATCTCGATTGGGGATACGACTGGGGCCCATTCTACGAATTGCTGGTGACAGCGCGCGAGCACGGTGAGGCGATCTACGGGCTCGACTGCATGCCGCGCGAAAATCTTCGCAAGATCAGCGCCCGTGATCGTCATGCAGCCGCCAAGATTCGCGAAATCCGTGAGCGCCATCCCGGCGCGGCAATTTTCGTCCTTTTCGGCGAGTCTCATCTGGCGCCCGGCCATCTTCCGCGCGCTCTCCGCGACGAAATTCCTGAGGCAAAGATTCTCACCGTCCTTCAGAACGTCGACGCGCTCTACTGGCACGCCGCCGGCGAGCGCTCCGACAAAGTCGAAGCTGTACGCGTCAACGACGATGTGGTGTGTGTCTTCAATGCCACCCCGCTCGAGAAATACGAAAGCTATCGCCTCTTCCTTGATCAATGGAGCCGCTGCGACAACGCTCCCGATTTCGCGCCCACGATTTATAACCTGATCGACAGCCTGGCCAGCTTCTTGCAAATCAACCGCTATTCACCGTACAACGGCACTCAGCCGAAGTTTCTGATCGATATGCTGCCCGAAGTCCACGGCTGCTCGTCCGACGCCATGCTTAGCCGTCTGCTCACGCGCAAAGGAATTGGCGAAGAGCAACTGAAATCCATGCTTGCCAGCGTGGAAGAGCGCGGCAGCGCCTATCTATCGCTGGTGAATGCGTTTCACATCCGCGAATTCAAGATGATGCACGCCGCCGAAGACGCGGCCCGCTTTCTGCATCACGCCTGCCGCGGATTGCCGCAGCGATTGAATGATCACGGCGCAAAGGGAAACACCAGCAATGCCACGGATGAGTTTTATCGCCGCGTCATCGAACATGCCGTAGCGTATGTCGGCTCACGTGTGCTTCATCCGGCGCGTCCCGAGGCGGAAGAGCAAGACCTGCCGCAATTATCCCGTGCCGCTCTCGAAAAAACTGCGCAGGCAGCGAGCGGGGATTCGGCCAAACTCGAAGCCTTTGCGCAGGATTGGGGATATCGCCTCGGCAGTCAGATTTACAAGGTATATCTCGCCGGTAAAGTGAAGCCCAATGGCCTACGGCGATTATTCCTGGCGCACGTCGATGAGCCCGGGGCTGCCCGCAAAGTCTGCACCGCAGTCATTGCCCGAATTCGCTCAGCGGCCCGAAAATAACGCTGTCTCGGAAGCGCCGGCGCTTGCCCTGGGCCGAGGTCGAAGGATCCCTGCCGGCCATCCGAGCGGCAGCCTGCCCTCGGCGAAGTCGAAGGCCTCGCCCCTCGCCGCCAGTGCGACCTACCCAAAATGCTAATCTAAACCTGGCCAAGCTGAAAGCTGAGGCTGATAGCTGACTTCCTTGAACGCCGACTCCATCCGCAAACTGTTCGACCAGGTTCGCCGGGGAACAATCACTCCGGACGAAGCAGTAAATCGCCTGCGCCATCTTCCTTTCGAAGATCTCGGTTTCGCGATGGTCGATCATCATCGCGCCCTGCGCGCCGGCATGCCGGAAGTGATTTTCGGCGAGGGAAAGACGCCGGCGCACATGGCCGGAATTTTCGTGCGCCTGGCAAAGCACGGTGGAAACATTCTCGCAACTCATGCCGATGAGAGGCAATTTGCTGCCGTAAAGAAGAAGATCCGCACAGCGGAGTATCGCGAATTGGCGCGCGCCATCGTGCTCCAGCGCGATTCGAAGACCTATGGCAAAGGAAAGATTGCCGTTGTTTCCGCCGGAACCAGCGACATTCCCGTGGCGGAAGAAGCTGTGGTCACGGCAGAAGTCATGGGCAACGAGGTCGAACATTTCTATGACGTCGGCGTTGCTGGCATTCACCGGCTGCTTGCCAATCGCGAAGCGTTGACCAGAGCTCGGGTCATCATCGTGTGCGCCGGTATGGAGGGCGCCTTGCCCAGCGTCGTAGGGGGGGTGGTCGGTGTTCCAGTAATTGCCGTGCCTACGAGCGTCGGTTACGGCGCTTCGTTCAAAGGATTGACCGCCCTGCTGGGCATGTTGAATTCCTGTGCCTCAAACGTCAGCGTGGTAAATATTGACAACGGATTCGGCGCGGGATACGTGGCGTCACTGATTAACCGGTTGCCGTGATTCTCTTAACTCCTAGCTTCCAGCTTCTAGCTGTGGGTCAACTACTTCTTTCGGCCTACCGAACTTCCCCCTTGGATCGTCAACGGACGAAGGCTTCCGAGACGATTATTCCCTGTACTGCGTCAAGGGAACATTTGTCCTTTTGATCATGCCGTACACTGCCAACAAAACCATAGAGAGCCCCATATCTAGGGCGAGAGGTCTCTGTGGCGGCACCTTGACTGTCGGATCGACAAGCCGACTGGCATTCCGGGCGTAGTCCATTCTGACTTCACCTGCGGTCTGGCCGAGCGGCAACTGCGCCGCCAACAGATCTGGCATAGCATAAACCTGGTCATAGCGGACCGCCTGGCCCGAGCCAAAAGAGACGAAATCCGTAAAGCCCAACGCCTTGGCCATCTTTCGCGCAGCACCGGGATCACTGATCTGGAACCACCAGCCGCCATAATCCCGCCGGGTGAGCGCCCACCGCTTGCGATAAAGGGCGGTTTCACCATCCCGTTGCGCCAGTAAGTACCATAGGCGAAAGCCTCCGTATTCCTTAGGGTGTGACCAATAGACAGGGTGTCCGGCAAGATTCGACTGCGTGATTACATCCGCGCGAGCAGCGTAGTTGTAAGGGGGATTCCACAGACTCGGTCCGAAGCGCTCATAGAGCTTGCGAGAGAGTCGAGTGGCACTGAATGTCGCCCATCCCTCCTCTTCGCTGGCCCCCCGTATCACCCAGGGTAGATAGGGCACTATCCCGTACAAGTGACTGTACTCGTGCAGAATCGCATTCACTGGGTCGGGAAAGTGGATGGATGTATTGGGATCGTTCAGAAACGAGCTGTCGAGGCACAGGTCGGTATACCGTTGGGATGGAAAATTGCCGTGAATCTCGTGGGGAAACTCTCCCCGGAACCCTCCTGGCTCAAAACCGCGGATGACCAACTCAGCCACTTGTGGCGAGATGCCATAGGCCTCTTGGCTAACTAAGTTCGCAGCGGCCAGGACATGTGCCAACCGCAGCGCCACTTCACGTACCCGAACGTCGTCATAACGAACAGTGACCCCCTCGACTTCTTCGGCATGAGATGGAGGCGGTTCTTGCGCCAGGAGGTCGGCCTTTAAAGGTGGCAGAAATTTTGGCAGCACCAGACTGAGGAGCAGACCCACGACGACTACACTCGCCAAGGCTGCCCACCGCGGCCACGCACGCTCACTGCGGATGACAAATGCACCGAGCGGCAAGGCAAACATCGGCAGCAAGAATGGGAACAGGGAGTTCGAAGGCGCCATGACGACGAGCAGACTGCTGACCGCACCAACGATGCCAGCCGCCAGCACGGCACTACGCGGGGACTGACGGTATCGACGACGGAGAGCCAGGACCGTCCAGGTCAGTGTCAGCCCCACGCTCATGCTGAGCAGTAGAAGGCCGTTGTTCCCCATGCGGAGGTACGCATCCTGCAGGGGACCAAAGCTCAAGGCAAGGATCGTCGTAATCACGACACGTAGCCAGCGACTCCTGAGCGGCAGCTGATCCAGGAAAATGTTGCAGGCCACATAAGCGCCTAGGAATTGCAGCCAGCGCAACAACGTGTCCAGCGTGAGATTGGAGAAGATCTGCCACCGCGCTAGGTAAGCAAATAGTGACAATCCGGCCAGCAGCGGAAACAACAACAGGAACAAGCCATCCCAAACAGCGGGCCCCCATGATCGAGCAGTCCTTGCCTCAAAAAGGCGCCCCGGCCACAGACAAAAGACGACTATCACTGGCACGACCAGATCAAGTATCGCCGGTTGGCTCTGAAAACCACCCCCAAAGAAACTCCGCGGAACAAAAACATACGCCGTTTCTGCTTTTAGGAGAAAGTACGACAGGGCACGACAGGCGAGCACCAGGAAAACAAGAAGCCAAAACCGCGCTCTTTTCATACAGCCCTCCTGCGATAGAGCGCACGCAATCTCTCACCCTAGTGAAGATACGGGCCGGGCCGCTACGGAGTTCAAGAATGTTTGGCTCAAATCAGGGGCACGTTTAAGGGCATACAATCTCTGGATTGTCGGCAATTCGGAGGTTGGAAGTCTGGCTCGGGCGGGGAGGTGACACGGTAGAACATGAATGCTCCGGCCACTTCGTTGGCCGGTTTTCAGGTGATAACCATTGGCCGCTTTTCAAGTGATTGCTGAGGAAACTGTGCAGCGGAGTTCTGCTATCGTGCCAACTCCTGCCCCAGTACTGTAGGATTGCTGGCGAACGAAAGGCCCACCTCGAGATCGACCACACGGTCGCGGACGAGTTGTGCGATTTCGCCATCGAAGTGCTGCATGCCTTCGGAGACACCGGCTTTGATGGCATCGAGCAACGTTTTGCCGTCGCGCTCGCCTCTTTCGATGCACTCGCGGGTACGCGGATTGGCTTTCGCAATTTCGACCACGGCCACGCGCCCGCTGCGGTCCGCCTTGGGCAACAGCCGTTGAGAAATGATGTAGCGGAAAGTTCGCCCAAAGCGCTCGCGAACAATCTTCTGCTCTTCCGGCAGAAACGTGCCGACCACACGCTCGACTGTCTTAGAAGCGTCCATGGTGTTGAGGCTGGAAAGAACCAGGTGTCCGGTTTCGGCAGCTTCCAGAATGATCTCGACCGTTTCGCGGTCACGCATTTCGCCAATGAGAATCACTTTGGGCGCCTGGCGCAGGGCGCAACGCAATGCGTGTGAGAAGCTGGGCGTGTCGCTGTGCAACTCGCGTTGATGGACGGTTGAGCTCTTGTGGTTGTGCAGGAACTCGATGGG
>JASHOH010000053.1 GCA_030041215.1 Candidatus Sulfotelmatobacter sp.
CTCGGAAGCAACCGGCGCGCTTGCCGCTTTCTCCAACTCGATAGCATGGTCACCAGCAGCGGAGGAACTCACGAGCATGGACAACCAGCCAAACTTCTCCCGAGAAGTGAACCTACAGTGGGCTGGATCTCGAGAAACAATCTCGCTCTTCCGGTCGGGGCGGAGCTTTTTTCTTGACATCCCTTTTTATAGGACTCATTGACCGGTGGCTGGTGCGCCGAAGTCAATGAGTGTAAACGCCTTGTTTGCGACAGTTGAGTTTCTGGTCAGAAGGCGGAGGTTTGGGAATTAGCATTGGAGCGAGAAGTTGAGAGCATTTTCGGCGGTAGGTGCCTAGCTATGAAGAAGTTCCTGACGCCAGGACACCCCGCGCAGCCGGTAGACTACCCCGCATAAGACCACGATCGATAGCCCCCATACCGCAAACGCGGTATCCACCACCCAGCGCGGTGCCACCCCCACGCGCCGCAACAGGAACGGCAGGAAATTCCACGACGTCACGTGCACGTAATCCCATGGATCTTGCGTCATCGCCACCGTGTTCAGCCCCCAGGCATCCATCTTCCCTAAAGCAAACGCCACAATGTTCTTGAAGCGCAGCGCGATCACAAACGTCGGATGCCCAAACTGCTCCATCTGGAAAATCTCCAGAGGCAGCCAGAACGCGACCGACGCCATTTGGATCATCAAGCTGGCCACAATCAGCACCAACCCCGCCCTCCAAACTGTTTTGCTCAGATCTGCGCGGTAGCGTAGAAGCAACGGCAGCGCCAGCAGCGCCACCATCTCGACGGCCGTCGAAACATAGCGATCACCCCAGGCATGGTCCCCTGCCCAGTACGCGTAGCGCGCGTAAAAGCTCAGGTAGCCCAGCAGCAGCAGCAACGACGTCAGGATGTAGGCGCGTACCTCCGTACCCAGACGCTTCCACAACAACGCGAACAGAATCACCGCCAACACTAGCAAAGGATCGAACAGGAAGATCGACTTCTCCGGCTTGAACAGCGCCCCAAGGAACCCCTCGTGGAACGGTGTGCTCCACGGAAAGTTCGCCGGCAAGCTGGGATTATTGAGCCGGGACTCCTTCGCGAAGATCGGCAGATAGGTCTGCGTCCACGATCCGAAGCGATAGTGGCTGTACCAGCGTTCGATCGCGGCAAAACAGAAGTAAACCGGCACGGCGACTTTGCAGTATGCAACTGTCCTGCGCCACAATTCGCTGCCGCGCACTCCCTCCAGCCACAGCACCAGCAGCAAAAAGATTCCGCTCGCGATCAGATCCAGCGCCGTGGTCACTCGCGTCAGCAGGTTCAGCCCCAATGCGCACGACCCAACCCATAGTGCCCGCCGGTTCCTGCTCCGTACCCATTCGTACTGGAACGAAAATCCCACCAGCGTGAGCAGCATGATGTAGTTGTTTTCTTGCATGTTTTGGGCGTAATGCAGATGCGTGGTGCAGAGCAGAAGTGCCAGCACGCCCCCGATTGCTTCTTTCACACCAAAGCTCAACTGCCCCAACAGGCGAAAGGTAATCAGCGCCGTCAACACGTTGATCAAGATATCTGTGCTGTAGGTGACGATGATGCTGCGCACAGCGGGATCTGCTTCGTATCCCGAAAAGATATGCCAATGGGAGACCCAGGTCGCCACTAGGTCTGCCGGCAGCATCAGTAGCGACTGCCCGATCCCACACCAGCTCCACAGCTTGCCGTCGCGCCCGTGCAAGCCGAAGTCCGGATAATCATCCGGATTGACTTGTGGTGTGCCCGCCCATAGCCAGTGCGTAGTCTGTAGACGAAACGTGGTGTCGGCCGTGCCCAATTCGCCCGACTGCACCACAAATGCCAGCAGCCCCGCCGTCAGGCACAAAAGAAATAAGGGATCTTGCGTCCAGCGCGCCAGTCTTGAGGTCATTGCTTGGATAGTACTACGGATGAGAACCCTCGAACATCTAGACGGTAACTCCGCCGCTCCGCACAATCGCCCTTTCTCGATTCGATCAAGCATCATGGCGGGAATAGAGAGATGGCGCAGGTTTTCGTTAAGGAAGCAGAGGAAGACGTTTTGGGGCTCCGCTATAGCCGCGGCTCAAGGATTGAATGATGAGTGTAATATAACGTCAACTGACAAATGGACTGGGAGCGGCAGACGGCGGACCTGGCACGATTTTCAGGGCATAGAAAAAAGCCCCCGCGATAGGAACCTACCCTGACCAAGAACCGCGCACTCGTTTGCCGGGCCTCGCCTCCCCGAAGTGGGGTGACCCGGCAGGGGGAGGTTGCGGCTCTTGGCCTCACGCCCATTTTACGCCCTTCGTTTGGGGCTGGCCGAATCAATGAGTGCAATCGCCTTATAGTTGGTCAGACCGCAGAAATTCCGACATAGGATTTGCACAGCAGCGCAGTCTTTTCCGGTGTGTGCAAATCTGCGTTTTCGGGGATGGGGTGCAGGGGAAGGGGCGCCCTTCCCCTGCAGCACCGCGCTCCGGATTACACTCACGGCGCGATGGTCAAAAGATTCCTTTCAGGTACGGCGGCCCGGCCCCTAGCCGCCGAGCGGCGGGTTGAGTGATACATTTCTGCACCCTGCGCGGAGCCGGGCAAATTCGGGAAAGTGGTATTCAGTTTACTATTACAAGTGTTCCCACCTCTGTAGTCAGTGATCTCTATCACACGATCAGGGGGCTGATTTCTGCCGGATCGTTGTTGATAGAATCCCCGCTGCCTACCGCTGAACGCCAGCCGTCATTGTTCCGCCTCGTGACGCCAATCGCCCCCATTTCCGGGTCTCCTCACCGCCGAGCAGGGGACAAACCCAATGGAATCAACCACTGGTCAGAAAGGCTTCTGCCGCAGTAGCCGCAAGCGGCTGAATCCATTTGACCCAGAATTTCGGATTTTGCTGGTTCGGCGGGTAAACCTTTGAGACCTACCAAGCCCCGACTGCCACGCCTTCGTGAAACCGGGGTGTACTTTCGAATTTCTGGTTCGTCCTCACCCAGTCGATCCGCCAACGCCCGCCTGCAACCCAGAGTAGCTTCTTTAACGGCGTTCCCCCCGCAGAGTGGTGAAGCAAGGAAAAAGTTCCGATGTCTAGGACTTGCTGTCGATGACACACTATGTGATTTTCACCGCCTTCGCCACACTGCTGCGCTGAGCGATGGGACTCA
This sequence comes from Candidatus Sulfotelmatobacter sp., assembly GCA_030041215.1. Taxonomy (GTDB): domain Bacteria; phylum Acidobacteriota; class Terriglobia; order Terriglobales; family Acidobacteriaceae; genus Sulfotelmatobacter. The sequence goes on from JASHOH010000053.1 coordinate 3,170, forward strand.
CGCCAAATGAATTCAACAGGTCTTGCAAGGTTATGACGCCTTCCAACTTGTTCATGTCAGCCCGGCTGACAACCGGCAGGAGGTCTAGGTCCGCTGCGCCCATACGCTCAAGCGCCAAGTCAAGCGCTTGGTCAGCATGGACGTGTGGGAAAGTGTGCGCGTCCACAAGATCGCTCAACTGCTTGGCAGAAGTACCCTCCGCGCACGCTCGTTCGAGTGTTGCCAATTTGATGACACCTATTACTCCTCGCCGATCAGTTACCGGCCACGCACGCAAGGTGCTTGAGCTAACGCGTTCCAGCGCCTCGAAGATACCGATGTGAGACGGCAGCACCTCCGTCGCGGCTCGCATCGCCTGAGCGACCTGATGTAGGCGATGCCGCTGGCGGGTCTCAGCCGTGGGCAGGTGAATGCCATCCTGAAATGCCAGAGCCGTGTAGATAGGCTGCCGCTGCAATCGGGAGGAAATGAAGAAGCTCACAAGATTCGAGATCATCAAAGGGACGATAACCGTATAGTCCCGCGTCGTCTCAAAGATCATCAGCACCGAGGTCATGGGAGCACGCACGATACCTGCGAAAGCCGTGCCCATGCCGACTAGAGCGTAGGCTCCGGGTGTGGCGGTAAAGGTCGGCAACAAGCGATGTGCCACACTACCGACTGTACCGCCAAGCATGGCACCAATGAATAGACTCGGACCGAAGATTCCGCCCGCATTGCCCGATGCGTAGCTGGTGGAGGCACCGAAGAGTTTCAGGATTACCAAGAGAGCCATCACTTTGAGAGCCATCCTCCCATTCAGGGCATCGCCGACATATCCGTAGCCGACGCCAAGGACTTGTGGAACAAACCAGCCCATCAGCCCGACCAACAAACCCCCGGCGACTGGCTGGAACCACACAGTCCGTTCTGAGAATTGCAGGAATCGTTTCCTCATGCCGAGCAGGAGTTTGGTGAATGCCACTGAGACCAGACCGCCAATTACGCCGAGCACCGCATAGACCCCGAATTCCAAGGGATGGATCAGTCGATATTGCGGCACACTGAAAAGTGGGTTGTTGCCGAGAAGCAGGCGCAGCACAACCCAAGAAGTCGCGGAGGCAAGTACCACCGAACCTAGTACCGGCGCATGGAGATCGCCCATGACTTCCTCAAGCGCGAACAGCACCGCCGCCAGAGGGGTGTTAAATGCAGCCGCAATTGCCGCCGAAGCCCCTGCTGGTATGAGAGCCTTTACCTTTTCGGGCGGCAGTCCCAAGCGGCGACCGAGCACCGATGCGATACCACCGCCAACTTGGACGGCGGGCCCCTCGCGCCCCAGCGGAATCCCACTAGCAAGAGTGACGGAGGTGCAGAAGAATTTGCCGAGAACCGTGGCTAACGTAATCACGCCTTCGCGTGCGAATAGCGCAGCTTTGGTCTGGGGAACGCCGCTGCCCCGTGCGTCGGGAAAATAGCGGAAGAGCAAGTACCCGATGCCGAGCGAACCCGCAACGGGAATCAGCACCCGTCGCCATGCCTCACTGCCCACTGGATAGAGCCGCATTCCCAGTCGTTCAGTCAGCACGATGAACGCGACAACTGCAAGACCCGTCAAGGCACCAATTGCCAGCGTTAAAAGAAAAAATATTCGGTTCTCGCGTTGCTGAAAGGGAGCTATCTGCCGCAGCCGGGCTTCTTCTGCCTCGTTGGGGGAATCACTCATTTTGGGCGATTCCCTCTGCAATCGCACATATCCAGAAGTCCTCAAAATATCAGTCCCGCACTGTTAAGACCGGGCAATGCGCATGACAGAGCACCTGATGAGGAACAATCCACGGCAGATGCGTTGAGACCCGTGCGAAAGACGTATGATGCGGGCCCATCACGATCAGGTCTGCGTTTTGACCTTCAGCCAGCTTCAGGATTTGTTCTCCCGGCACACCGATCTCAACGATGAATTCTGTTCCCACGGAAGCGGACGTTTCGGGCGGAAGCAACTGCACGAGACGTTTTAACGCCATCTCCTTCTGTGATTGTCGATTCTCCACAGAAACGTCGGTGGGCATATTGAGAACGTGAAGCAAAGTCACATGAGCTTGCTCCTGCCCAGCTAACCAGAACGCGTACGCGAGCGCCCTCGCTGAATCGTGAAGTAGGTCAGTTGCATACAGAATTCTCCGCAGCTTCAGTTCCGCTCCCAATTTCGGCGAGACCTGTGGCCCAACCGTCAGCACAGGACAAGTCGCGCAGTTGACAATTTCTTCTGCCACGGAGCCAAGCACGAGCTTCTTGATTCCACCGCGACCGTGGGTGCCGAGCACGACCAGATCAATCTCAAGTCTATCGATCAAGTCCGAAAGCACATCTGAGACGAAGCCTTCTTTGACCCACTCACGGTGCTTGATTCCCTGAAAGAGTTTCATTTCTGCAAGGTGCGCCATCTTCTTCTCGGCGCAGTGCCGGAGGTAGAAGGGGTCGGGCGGCTGAACATAGTCGGTAATTTCTTCGGGAACCACAGTCACGGTGTACAGTGTGGTGTCGTAACGGCGACACAGGGCAACACCGTACGCGAGTGCGGTTTCCGAACAAGACGAAAAGTCAGTTGGGAGCAGGATATTTTGGAGTGCAATGCGGATTGGTGCAGCCAAGGAGTTCATTAACAGCCTCCTTGTAGCGGCGGTAGCACACGGCAACGTTGTAGCCCACCCTGTCGAACCAGTCACCGCTTGCTAACCTGAACATAATTTTCTTTCCACCAGGTAGATACTTCAGTGATCCCAATCACTGGTTGCGGTGAGGGTCGCAGCCAAGTGGCGCTCCAGAAACGGAAAACGTTTCAGCGATTGGACGGCATCGCATTGTATACATAAGAGTGGGAGGTGAGTCATGAAATTCAGCATAAAGGGTCTGGCTTTGGCGTCGGGAATCCTGTGGGGATTGGCGATGCTGGGCATGGGTACAGCCAACTTGATCTGGGACGGCTATGGTCAGCAATTCCTCCAGACAATGTCATCGGTCTATCTCGGCTACCATGCTACTCGCAGCATCGCAGAAGTCATCGTCGGGACTCTCTACGGAGCAGTGGATGGTCTTATCGCTGGTGCAGTCTTTGCTTGGCTCTACAACCAATTTGCTCAGCAGGGTGTTTGAGAATCGAGAGGCTCCAATGAGAGCCGTCGCTGCTAAGATTCGCGTGTGAGCGTTCGCACGATGAAACGCGAAGAGTTCGTCAGCGTTGCAGAAGAAGTCTTGGACTCCCTGCCGGAAGAGTTTCGCAGCCGTATCCAGAACATCGCGATTCTCGTCGAGGATTTTCCGCCCAACCAGAAATCAGCCTAACGGGGGAAGCAGAGGCGGCTGCTTCTTGGCATTTTCCACGGAGTGCCCGCAACAAAAAGGAGCGTCTTTGATCTTTCGGTCGGTCCTGCCCACATCGTGCTTTATCAAAAGAACATCGAAGCGGTCTGTTGTAGCGAGGCAGAAGTTCGCCAGCAAATCCGCCAGACGCTCATCCATGAACTGGGTCACTATTTCGGCATGACTGAGGAACAACTTAGGGACGTTTAACGCGTCGGTTTAGAATAGAACATGCAGCACGAAAGCCGCATTGCCGCGATTCACGAAACCGTCACAATTTCGCCGGGTCCGCGCTTTCGAGCCGCCATGATTTTGGCGATAGCGGCCGATGCACTTCAGATTTTTGTGTTTCCCCTGTTTGCTGAAGGCGCTTTGTCACCCGCTGATGACGTGCTCGATGTTGCAGTTGGAGCCGTGCTGTTTCACCTTCTTGGCTGGCACTGGGAGTTTCTGCCGTCGTTTCTTGCCAAGCTCGTACCCGGAGTCGATCTGGTTCCTTTCTGGACGATGGCGGTCGTCAATGTCTATCGCCAATCGAAGCGGATTGCGGTCGCCGCAGAAGAAAACCGTGAGCAGCGTCCGGCGCTAAAGGGACGACAGCGTTCTCCCGGTTCTGCACAAGACTACACGTCTTAGTTGCCGCTGCCCGAATCCCCACGATGTCACGATCTGGTTCGTTCTGGATCAGGACAAGCTCTTCATTGGCACCGCGAACGCGAAGCGCCAGTGGGTGCAGAACGTGCAGAAGACGCCGCGGATCAAGCTGTCCATCGGTCGGGCGAGAGCTTCAACGGCACGGCTCCATTCCTCACCGACCCCGCCGAGCACGAGTGCAGAATCCCGCAGCAACCGTCTTACACCCCTTAGCCTGAACCGACTCTGGGGAGCAACCGTTCCCCGGCTCCTACTTGGCTGCAGTCACCGATTTCACCGAAATGGTGTCTCCGTTGGCTGTGCCCGTGACTTTGGCTTCCTCCCAAGCCAGCTTGTTGAGTTTGTCCAGCGCGGCTTGATCCGAGGTATCAAGGGTATAAACCTTGTCGCCGACGACCAAAGCGTACTTGGCACCATGCTTCACGCAGGCGCGAACGCAGTCTGCCGGAGGGATGCCTGCGTGGAGTTTAGCGCAATTAGCGCCGCACTTGGTGTCGCTGACCTTTCCGGTAAACGTCTGGGTGCTGGCGGCTAGAGTCAGCACGGTCAATCCCGCGCTAAGCACTATCGTCGCGATCCAAATTTGCAACATCCGCAAACGGGACATAAACCCTCCTTCCTGAGTTTGCTCTGCGACGCGGCAAGTTCGATTCAATAGGCCGAGTCCTTAGTTAGAAGTGAGGTTATTGACGCGTCCAATTTCACAACTCCACGACGCTCGGACTCGGATGCCGACAATCTATTCCCTCTGCCAACGGCTACGCTGTGACGCCCTTCACAGGTTGCTATGTAGGGAGCAGGCGATCCCGGCTCGCCGGAAATCCCGTGCTCGACCGACACTCCCTTCAACGATGATCCCAGCAACCGCCGAACCATTGGAATGTGATGATTGATGTAGGTTTGGATAGAGCACGCTGACTTTCGCGAGTCTCGGCTTTCGTCCACCGGGCTGCGTCCGGTCACGGCCATGTGTTGCCAAGAACAGGGTCTTTTTCATAGCGCCCGTTCCTCCATCACGCACAGCATAAACACATGATACTCAAGTGCTTTCGTTAATTCACCGATTTCACGCTACAGGCAAGAGCGCCGTCAAACACGCCTTGTTGCAGCTCTACCCGAATTTCATCTCAGAAGGTATACCGGGCGAACCATCAAAATCGAAAAAATCGGCGTTGAAAATAATCGAGTTTTGGCTGCTGCGGCAAATCCCTTTTTGACCACCAGCTTGCAAGCGCAAGAAAAGAAACGCGACGACACTTTTTGGCAGGTTTTTCTGCTGTGCTGTGTCCATTGACTTTGCCTTCAACTAATCCCTAACATTTCCGCCAATGGGCATATCCACCCAACTTATCGGGCAGACCATCTCGCATTACCGCGTCATCGAAAAACTCGGCGGCGGCGGGATGGGTGTGGTCTACAAGGCTGAGGACACCGACCTTGGTCGTTTCGTCGCGCTGAAGTTCTTGCCGGAAGATGTCGCTCATGACCCGCAGGCGCTCGAACGATTTCGCCGAGAGGCCCGAGCCGCATCCGCATTGAACCACCCGAACATCTGCACCATCTACGAAATCGGCAAGCACGAAGGAAAGTCCTTCATCGCGATGGAGTATCTGGATGGGCTGACGCTGAAACACCGGATCGGCGGGAAGCCGCTGGAGAACGAGGCGGTGCTCTTGCTCGGCATCGAGATCGCCGACGCGCTCGATGCTGCCCACACTGCTGGCATCGTGCATAGGGACATCAAGCCCGCGAACATCTTCGTCACCAAGCGCGGACACGCCAAAATCCTCGATTTCGGTCTCGCCAAGGTGGTGCCTGCTCTCAGCGCTTTGGGAGATGCTGGCGCGACTGCCGCATCGACGGTGACGCTGGAAGAACACCTGACGAGTCCCGGTCAGGCAGTTGGCACCATTGCCTACATGTCGCCGGAGCAAGTCAGGTGCAAAGAACTGGACGCACGCACAGACCTATTCTCATTCGGTGCGGTCCTCTACGAGATGGCGACCGGGCAGTTGCCCTTCCGTGGAGAGAGTTCAGGCGTGATCTTCAAAGCCATCTTGGACGGCACACCAACGCCAGTGGTGCGTCTCAATCCCGATCTTCCCACCGAACTGGAACGGATCATTGCGAAGTGTCTGGAAAAGGATCGCAACCTGCGTTACCAGCACGCCTCCGACGTCCGCACTGATCTGCAACGGGCGAAGCGCGATACCGAGTCGGGACGGCTACGAGCAGCGGAGGCAGTTGCCAGCAGTCGCTTTGGAAAACGCTGGAAAGTGATTATTCCACTTGCAGGAGCGGTGGTCGTACTGGCGTTGTCACTCGGTGGTTACTTCTATTTCCACCGCACCCCCAGACTCACCGACAAGGACACCATTCTCTTGGCAGACTTCATCAACACGACTGGCGACGCGGTGTTTGACGGCACTCTGCGACAGGGCTTGTCTGTGCAACTTGAACAGTCCCCATTTTTCAGCCTTGTGTCTGAAGCGGGCATTCAACAAGGACTGCGCTTGATGGGTCAGCCAGCCGATGCGAAGCTCACGCCGGAGCTTGCTCAAGACCTCTGCCAACGGGCGGGAGGTACAGCCGTCCTCGACGGCTCGATAGCGCAGATTGGATCGCAGTACCTTCTGACTCTCAAGGCTATCAACTGTTCAAACGGGGAATTGCTGGCGAGCACGGAAGCTCAAGCGAGTGACAAAAACCATGTGCTTGATGCTCTGGGAAAGACAGCTTCGGAAATTCGGAACAAACTGGGCGAGTCGTTGGGCACTGTACAGAAGTTCGATACCCCTCTTGAAAAGGTCACTACGCCGTCGCTTGAGGCCCTTAAAGCTTTCAGCGCGGGAGGCAAAGTTCACAACACAATAGGAGGTGCCGCCGCGATTGCGTTTTATAAGCGTGCCACCGAACTCGACCCAAACTTTGCGCTCGCCTACGCACAGTTGGGTTTAGCGTCTACCGATATTGGAAAGTACAGTATCGCTGCTGACTACTTCCGAAAGGCATACGAACTGCGCGACCGAACCAGTGAGTCGGAGAAGTATTTCATCTCGGCTACCTACCATAAGGAGGTCACCGGAAACATCGAAACCGCCGAACAAACCTGCGAGCTTTGGATACAGGCCTATCCGCGCTCGGACGTGCCACATGTTTATTTGTCGGGGGCAATCTACCCCGTCATTGGACAATATCAGAAAGCGGTTGCGGAAGCCAAAGCCTCAATCCGTTTGAATCCGGACAATCCTGTCTCCTACGCTTTCCTCATGTTCAACTACACCGCTCTGAATCGCCTCGATGAGGCGAAGACCACGCACGAGCAAGCTTTAGAGCGCAAACTGGAGCACCCTTTCATCCGTCTTGCCCTGTATCCGATTGCCTTTTTGCAGGACGATGCGGCGGGGATGCAGCAGCAGGTAGCAGTGTCGGCTGGCACGCCGGGACTAGAGGACCAACTACTGGGCTTGGAAGCCGATACCGCCGCCTATTCAGGTCGGCTTAGGAACGCACGAGAGTTTTCCCGTCAAGCAGTGGATTCCGCCGAACGGGCACAAGAGAAGGAATCTGCCGCAACATATACTGCCCTGTCTGGTCTGCGAGAAGCGTTGTTTGGCAACGCAGAGAAAGCACGACAGCTTGCCACGGCGGCAATGGGGCGCTCGACAGACCACGATGTGCAGTACGGCTCTGCGCTTGCCTTAGCGTATGCGGGGGACGATGGGCAAGTGCGAACGCTGACCGACGATTTGGGCAAGAGGTTCCCGGAGGACACAATCGTGCAGTTGAACTACCTCCCAACCCTCCGGGCAAAGCTTGCGGTGAGCCGAGGAAATGTTTCTGAGGCTATTGAGACTCTCAGGGCTGCTGCACCGTATGAGCTAGGACAGACGACATTCAGTACTTACGGTTGGACCGCCTTGTATCCCATATATGTGCGCGGCGAAGCCCATCTAGCAGCGCATCAGGGCAACGAAGCAGCCGCCGAATTTCAGAAAATCCTCGACCATCGCGGAATTGTGCTCAACGAACCCATCGGCGCATTGGCGCATCTCCAAATCGGCAGAGCCTATGCCATGCAGGGCGACACCGCCAAGGCCAAGGCGGCGTATCAGGATTTCCTCACCCTCTGGAAAGATGCCGACCCCGACATTCCCATCCTGAAGCAAGCCAAAGCCGAGTACGCGAGGCTGCAATAGCTCTCCACGATTCTTAAGTCAATTCACTCGTGCGGAATCGGAGATGAAAGTCCCATACCCCAAGTTTGCCTAGTTTGCGCTTGACAATTTGGTACGTCAGGTACAGAGTTTTGCGCCAGAGAGGGGACTTCCGCCGATGCAGCCTGCATTCGTGTGGGCGGTGCAGCAGGTCAGCTAGGCTCCCAACATCGCCGGATTAGGAGGGCATATGGAAACTGCAATTGGAGTTTTTTCTTCACGCGATCACGCGGAAGAGGCTGTAAGGGAATTACGGCAACGGGGTGTACCGGAGCAATCCATTGTCTATCTCACGCGTTCAGAAAGCGAGGCTAAGACCGTTGCCAAGGAGATGGGTGCCTATTTCGACGGCTTTGTCGGCGGAGCTGCGGGCATGTCGGCTGGCGCCGTTGCCGCCAAACTGCTGCTTCCGGGCATAGGGCCGGTGTTTGAGGTCGTCTTCGGCGCAGCCGCACTCTTGGGGCTAGCCGGAGTCGGCGCAGCCGCACTCTTGGGGCTAGCGGGAGCAGGCGCGGGCGCCACTGTGGGGGCGGCTGCTACCCGCGACGCCGAAGCTCCTCAGCCTACGCCGGATGAGAAGTGTTCGGAAGATGCAGCTTTTTTCCGAGAAGTCCTGAAAGAAGGGCGCTCGTTGATCGTGGTTCGCACAGAGTCGCGGGAGATTGCTACGTCAGCCTGTAGCATCCTTGATCGGTTGGGGCTGGGTATGCAGGGCAAGACGCCGACGAAGATGCAAACGGACACGCGCCAAATCGGTGACGTCACTGTGCTTGACATCAGCGGAAGGATCACGCTGGGTGAGGGAAATGTAATGCTCCGCGAGATTGTTCGCGATCTGGCCGACAAAGGGAACAAGAGAATCGTTTTGAACTTGGGTGAAGTTAGCTACATAGACAGTTCAGGTGTAGGAGAGCTGGTTAAGACTCACACGACAATTCGGAACAAGGGAGGCGAACTGAAGCTCACCAACCTGAACAAAAGGGTAAGTGACTTGCTTCAGATGACAAGGCTGTCTGCGGTCTTCGATATACAGAAAGACGAGGCTAGTGCAATCAAGTCGTTTGGCGCACGGGCTACATCTCAGGCGGTCGCATAAATCGCATTACACCAACCAAAGTTGACGGTTTCGTGTATACTGCCGCTGATTTACCATTCATCTTGATTTGCCTCGCTTGGAGCGTGCATCTTCAAGCGGGGCTTTTTTCATGTTTGCTTGCGACAGCTTGAGGACTATTTTTTTTATTTGGACTCAGAGCCAGTCCGGATTTTGCCACGCCTCGTCGATTGACGTTTTCCGCATAACTCGACCTACCATTCCCGCCAATGGGCATATCCACCCTAATGATTGGGCAAACCATTTCGCACTACCGCATCGTCGAGAAGCTGGGCGGCGGCGGGATGGGTGTCGTCTACAAAGCTGAGGATACTGAGCTTGGTCGGTTCGTTGCCCTCAAGTTCCTGCCTGATGACCTAGCGAATGATCCGCACGCTTTGGAACGGTTCCGGCGCGAAGCTCGTGCTGCTTCCGCATTGAACCACCCGAACATTTGCACCATCTACGAGATCGACGAGTCCGATGGGCGAACTTTCATCGCGATGACGAAGGCAGCGCTTCTGCCTCGACCCGGGCACGAATCGTGTCAGCTGGGCCCAGCGAAACCGAGGATAGGCGGACTGCAATCTTCGTCGTGCTCACCGCCTTGGCGAAGGATTTGTCGGCAAGCGCCGTATTGCTGCCGACAAATTCGGTAGCGCCGTCCACGACCATTTGGGGCGTGTACACACTGTCGAGG